>NZ_AP025017.1:2536770-3170963 GCF_019974135.1 Actinomyces capricornis | reverse complement strand
CCCGGGAGGCGCAGGGCTCGGAGCGCCCGCTGCTGCCGGTGGTGGGAGGCGCCCAGGCGCGCCTGTCCGTGACCAGCTGGGGCACAGGGGCCGGCGGCGGGGCGGCCCTGGCGCTGCGCGCCCTGGGGGCCTGGGCCAGGCCGGGCGCGGTGGTGATGTCCGGGCTCATCGGCCTTGAGGGCGCCATGGCGGACCGCGATGCGGTGGTGACCGCCTGCGGCGAGGCCTACGACGTGGTCGCCGACTCCCTGGTGGCCGTGGTGGGGGGCGCCGCCGCCAGCCGGGCCCTGCCCGCGATCCTGGTGGCCGGGCGCAGCGCCGTGCCGCGGGGCGAGCTGGCCGCCGCCGGGATCAGCGCGGCCTACGACGTCGAGCAGATGGCCGGGCCGGCCGGCGGGCAGCCGGGCGCCCACCGGGATGCCAGTTGGGACGCCGGCACCGCTCAGGAGATCGAGGCGCGGGTGGAGGCCATCGGCGCCAGGCTGGCGCGCACCTGGTCGCGCTGAGCCCGCCCTGATCCCGGCTCCGGATGCGCTGCCCGGGGCTACGCGGCCTCGGGCGGGGCCACTGCGGTGGAGCTGCGCACGATGAGCTCGGGAGCGAAGAGCATCTCGGCCTCCACGGGCACCTCCCCGGCGATGGCGCCCAGGATCGTGCTCACCGCCGCCCGGCAGATGGCGGTCACGGGCTGGTGCACCGTGGTCAGGGGAGGGCTGGTCATGGGGATGAGGGGGGAGTCGTCGTAGCCGATGACCGACACATCCCGGGGCACCTCCAGCCCGGCATTGCGCGCGGCCTGGATGACGCCCAGGGCCATGACATCGGAGCCGCATACGATCCCGGTGCAGCCCTGCTCCAGCAGCCGGGCGCCCGCGGTGATGCCTCCCTCATAGGTGTAGAGGTTCTCGATGATGCGCAGGGGCTCCTCGGGCAGGGCCTCCTGCATGGCCAGCCCATAGCCCGAGCGCTTGCGCTGCGCGGGGACCATCCGGGTGGGGCCGATGGCCAGGCCGATGCGGTGGTGGCCCAGGGACACCAGGTGGTTGACCGCGATGCGGGAGGCGGCACTGTCATCAGTGGCGAAGCCGGGCACGGTGATGGTGGGGGCGTTGCCGTTGATCGTCACCACGTGGACGCCCTGCTCGCGCAGCCGGTGGTAGCGGGTGACATCGCCGGTGGTGTCCGCATGCCGCCCCGAGACGAAGATGATGCCCTCCACGCCCCGGTCCACCAGCATCTCGATGTACTCGTCCTCGCTGATGCCCCCCGGGGCCTGGGTGCACAGCAGGGGGGTGTGGCTGGTGGGGGCCAGCAGCTGCTCGATCTCCTGGGCGAAGAGGGGGAAGATGGGGTTGCTCAGCTCGGGCACGATGAGGCCGATGAGCCCGCGTGAGGGCTGGTGGACCGACTCGGGGCGCTCATAGCCCAGGACGTCCAGGGCCGCGAGCACCTGGTGGCGGGTGGAGGCCGCCACATTGGACTTGGCGTTGAGGACCCGCGAGACCGTGGCGGTGGACACACCTGCCTGCTCGGCGATGTCAGCCAGGGTGATGCGCTGGTTCACGGGTGGTCCTTTCAGTGGGTGCGTTCGACGGCGGTTCGGCGGCTGCTGCGCACTCCGGCCTACTGCCATGGCCCAAGAGCCGCGACGGCGGAGCCGGGCCCGGGGGCGCGGATGCGCAGCCGGGCGCCTGGCCCACCACCGGTCTGCTGGACCTCGACGGCGTCGAAGGCCCAGGCGCGGTCCAGGCCGCGGGCGGGCAGCTGCTCCAGGGGCACAACCAGCTCATCGCATGCCGATCGGGCCAGCACCACCAGGACGTCACCCTGAGGGTGTGTGCGCAACCATACAAGCATGTCGGGCCCACTGTGGAGGAAGCGTGTGCCGCCGCGGCGCAGCGCCACCAGCTCGCGGCGCAGACGGCTGAGGTGCCGGTAGCGCTCGAGCACCTCGCGGTCCACCGGCCCCCAGGAGCCGGCCGCCTCCACCTCATCGGCCCGCAGGGCCCCGTGGGCGTTGCGGGCCCAGGGCATGGTGGTGCGCGAGTGCTCCCCGGTGCGGCCGCGGGCGCCGAGCTCGTCGCCGGAGAAGATCGTGGGAACCCCCGCCATGGTGAACAGGGCGGTGGCCGCCACCAGGTGGGCCTGGCGCGAGCCGACCACCGTGCGCACCCGGGGGGTGTCGTGGGAGCACAGCATGTTCATGGAGCGCTCCACCGAGACGGTGGGCATCTGCGCCAGGCACTGGCGCATGCCCGCCACCACTGCCGGGCTGTCGAGGCGGGGCAGGGGCATGGGCAGCCCCAGCCAGGTCAGGCCATCGGCCGGGTCCGGATCGGACAGCCAGGCCCACAGGGGCTTGGTGAAGCCCAGGTAGTTCATCGTCCCGTGCCAGCCGGGCCCCTGAAGATCGGCCGAGGCGTCATGCCCGTGCTCGGCCACCAGCCAGCGCTGGCGGCCGTCATCGGCCTCGGCCTGGCGCATGGTGGCGCGCATGTCCCCGGCCACCTGGTGGGCCAGGTCCACCATGCCCAGTCGGCCGGTCATATTGGCCACGTCCACCCTCCAGCCGTCGGCGCTCACCGGCGGGGCCAGCCACCGCCCCACCGCCGAGTCGCGCCCCAGCAGCAGGCGCCGGCGCAGCTCGGGGCTGCGGTGGTCGAGCTTGGGCAGGGAGGGCACGTCCAGCCAGGAGGCGTACTGGTCGGGGTGGTGGGTGAAGGAGTAGAAGCCCGCCTCGGTGCTGGCGGCGTCGGCCTGGGCGGAGCGGAACCACTCGTGGCGCTCGCCGGTGTGATTCGTGGTCAGGTCCAGCACCAGGCGCATGCCGCGGGCGTGGAGGGCCCGGCTCAGGCGCTCCAGGGCGGGGGTGCCGCCCAGGAGCGGGTCGACCTCGTCGAAGGTGGTCGAGTCGTAGCGGTGGACCGAGCCCGCAGGGAAGACCGGGGTGAGGTAGACGGTGTCCACCCCCAGGGCCTCCAGCCAGTCCAAGTGCTCGGTGATGCCATCCAGGTCCCCGCCGTACCAGGCCTGCGCCGCGGCGTCGCCCTCTACCGGCGGCTCATCGAGCCACCCGTGGGGCCGGGCCCAGTCCGGCGCCCGGCGCCGGCCGCCGTGGGCCGAGGGGGCGAAGCGGTCGGGGAAGATCTGGTAGGCGACGGCGTCGGCCACCCATTGCGGGCCCTCATCGCGGGAGAGCACCTGGAAGTCGGTGGCGTCGGGGATGTCATGGTTGCTGAGGCCGGCGGCGTGCAGCCACCGGTAGGGGGTGGCCGAGCCTGGCTCCAGGATGAGGAAGCGGTAGCGGTTGACCGGGTTGACCAGCCGCACCGGCCCCTGCCACCAGGTGCCGCCCGGGGCCTGGACGACCCGCTCCATCTCGGTGTTGACCGGCTCGCCGTCGACCACCTGGCGCACGATCGCCCGGTGCTCGGCGGTGGTGGGCACCCACAGGCGGGCGGTGAGCGTGGCGCCCTCGGCCCGCTGCCCGAGCAGGTAGGCCGGGCCGGTGTCGTGGTGCGGCTCGACGCCGGCGGCGATACTCCCGGCGACCGGGCCGGAGTCGAGGTGGGAAGTATCGGGCCCTGGCCCGTGGCCGCTGCTGTGCTGGCCGATCTGCTGGCCGACCTGGTGGCCGGTGTGCTGGCGGGACATCGTCCTGCTGCCCTCCTCAACTGTGCGGGGTGCGCTGTGCCGGAACAGGCCCGGGGCGGGCGCGGGTTGGGCACGGGGTCCTCCCCGTGCCCAACCCGCGCCCATGGGTCACCCGTCCGCGGCGTGGACTCAGCCCTTGACGGCGCCGGCGGTGGAGCCGCCGACGATGTAGCGCTGGAGGAACTGGAACAGGGCGATGACCGGCACCATGGTCATCACCGCGCCGGCGGCGAACAGGCCCAGGTTGTTGGAGCGGTCACCGGAGAGCATCCCGTACAGGCCCACCGCCAGGGTCTTGGTGGAGTCGTCGGTCAGGAAGATCGAGCCCAGCAGGAACTCGCTGATGATGCCCACGAAGGCCAGCAGGAAGGTGGTGGCGATGATGGGCTTGAGCGTGGGCAGCAGGATGATGCGGAAGACCTGCCAGTGGGTGCAGCCGTCGATGATGGCGGCCTCGTCCAGCTCGCGGGGGATGGTGTCGAAGGTGCCCTTGATGAGCCAGACCTGCCCCAGGCAGCCGCCCATGAGGGCCAGGCTGTAGCCGGTCAGGGTGTTGAGGCCCAGGGCGGGGATGACCTCACCGATCTGGGAGATCATGTTGTAGATGGCGATCGCCGAGAGGATCGCGGGGAACATCATGATGAGCAGCAGTGCCAGCAGGCCCCCGCGCCGGCCCTTGAAGCGGAAGCGGGAGAAGGCGTAGGCGCCCAGCAGGGAGAAGAAGATCTGGGTGGCGGCCACCACCGAGCAGATGATGATCGTGTTGAGGTACCACTGCAGGAAGGGGCCGTGCGCACCCGAGAGCAGGGCCTGGTAGTGGACCAGGCTGAAGCGGGTGGGGATGAGCTGGGTGGAGGCCACCGTGCCCAGGGGGTTGAGCGAGGCGGAGACGACGTAGAGCACCGGGAAGGCGGCGAAGACCAGGGCGATGACGCCGACGACGTGGCGCCACCCGATCTCGCGGAACCAGCGCCCGAAGGACATCCGGTTCTCGATGACGGGGGAGGCGGCCTTCGGGGAGGGCGAGGTGCTTGTGGTGGTTGTGGTTGTCATGGCTCGTGTCCTCCCGGTTCAGTTGATGTCTTCGAGGGCCTTGGTGGCGCGGAACTGGACGGCGGCCAGCACTCCGGTGATGGCGAACAGCACCACGGAGACCGCCGAGGCGAAGCCGTAGTCCGCCCCCGACCCGCCGAAGGCGATGCGGTAGACCATGGAGATGAGGATGTCGGTGCCGCCGCGGGTGTACTCCGTGGCAGCGAAGGGGCCGCCCCCGGTCAGCAGTTCGATGGCGTTGAAGTTGTTGAAGTTGAAGGCGAAGGAGCTCACCAGCAGCGGCGCCACGGCCACCAGCAGCAGCGGGGCGGTGATACGCAGGGTTGTCTGGATGCCGGTGGCGCCGTCCATCTTGGCGGCCTCCTTGACATCGGAGGGGATGGACTGCAGGGCCCCGGTGCACACGATGAACATGTAGGGGAAGCCCATCCAGGTGTTGGTCAGCAGGATGGCGATCTTGGCCCAGGTGGGGTCGGAGAGCCACGGGATATTGAGGTGCAGGGTCTCGTTGATGAGCCCGAAGTCCTGGTTGTAGAAGTTGGACCAGATGAGCAGGGAGATGAAGCCGGGCACCGCGTAGGGCAGCAGCAGGAAGGAGCGGTAGAGGCGCCGGCCCTTGATGCGGTCGTCGTTGAGGACCAGGGCCAGGAAGAAGCCGACGATGAAGGTCAGGAACACCGAGAAGAAGGCGAAGGTGACCGTCCACACGAAGGACTTGAAGAACTCGCCGCTGATGGACTTGTTGGAGAAGAGCCGCTCGTAGTTGGTCAGGCCCACGTTCTGCTTCCAGGACTGGGGCAGGCTCTGGCCATCGGCGTTGACGAAGCGGTCGGAGACCCCGACCTTCTGCACCGTGTAGACCTCGCCGGTGGCGGTGTTGGTGATGGTGTCGGCCGCCTCGTCGTAGACCATCTGCTTGGTGCCCTCGAAGGCCTCGCGCACGCCCTGGACCTTGATCGCGCTGGTGTCCGAGACCGAGAGGGTCAGGGAGGAGATCTTCTCGTAGGCGGTGTTGATCTCCTTGGGGGTCAGGATCGTGTAGCCCTCAGCGGCGGTGACGAAGCCGTCGCTGACGGTGACCTCGGAGCCCTTGGCCTTCTGGACGCGCTCACCGTCGGCCCCGAAGAGCACCTCCTGGGTCTCGGGGTTGACCAGGAACAGTGAGAAGGGGCCCTCGGCGGCATCCCCGGTGGTGCCCACCGACAGGTTGTACAGGGGCGAGTCCTCCGTCTGCACCACCGAGTTGTTAGTGATGGAGGTGATGGCCTCCTCCTTGGTGCCGCGGTAGGCGTCCCCGAAGTTGGTGAAGGAGGTCTGGACGGTCAGGATGATCGGGACGATGAGGAAGACCGCGAGGAAGAAGGAGCCCGGGAAGAGGTACTTGCCGGGCACGAACCTCTTTGTGGAGTAGAGCGCGAACATGGCGATGGTGGCCAGGACCACGATCGCCAGCCACATCCACATCTGGAAGGAGATGAGCAGGGGCAGCAGGTAGATCGCTGTGGCCAGAGTCACGGAGAGCACAGCGACCCGTCCTAGGATGCCGGGCAGCGTGGTCGACTTCTCCCGCACGGGTGCGGTGGGGGCGGACGACATTGTCAAGGGGGCCTTTCCTGTACGGGCTTCAGGCAAGCGGGTGGGCTGGGGGGGAGAGAGAGGTTGTCGGTGGGCGGGGGTGGGTTCGGCCCTGGGGATGGGAGGGGGCGCGCTGCGCCGTCGGGCGCCGTAACGGCTGGGGGCCGGGCGATGACCCGGCCCCCAGCCGGGCGCGGAGGGGTCAGCTGGAGATGCTCTTCTTGATCTCCTCCGCGGCGCTGGTCATCGTCGAGCTCGGGTCGGCGCCGTCGATGACGTTGGCCTGGGCCTGGCCCAGGGGCTTCCACACCGCGCCCATGGCGGGGATGGCGGGCATCGGGTCGGTCTCGGCGGCGAGCTTGGCGAAGGTGACCATCTCGGGGCTGGAGGAGGCGAGCTTCTCCGCCAGGTCCTTCTGGGCCGGCGGGAGCTCGTTGGAGGGGAACATGGACTCGGCGAAGGTGGAGTCCTTGGCGGCGTCGGCCACGAAGCTCTCGGCGAAGGCCTTGTTCTTGCCCTTGGAGGCCACGTAGAAGCAGTTGACGCCGACGAAGGGGCGGGCCTGGCTGCCCTCGATGTCCTTGAAGCCGGGGATCTTGGCCACGGCGTAGTCGATTCCGGCCTTCTTGACATCGGCCAGGGCCCAGGGGCCGGAGATGAGGTAGGGGGACTTGCCCTCGGTGAAGGTGGCGATGGCGTTGTCATTGGTGATCGACTTGCGCAGGACCTTCTCGCTGCCCAACTGCTGGATCATCTCGGCGGCCTTGATGGAGCCCTCCGAGCCCACGCCCAGGTCGTCGGCCTTGTAGTTGCCCTGGTCGTCCTTGCCGAAGAGGTAGCCGCCACCGGCGGTGAAGATGGGCTGGAGGTGGTAGGCGTCGCCCTCCTCGCCCACGGGCAGGGACAGCACGACGTCGGTGCCGGCGGCCTTGCCGGCCTCGACGAGCTCCTCGATGGAGGCGGGCTCGGCCACCTGCGTCAGGCCCTTGTTGACGTAGAGGGCGAGGGTCTCCACGGCGTAGGGGACGCCGTAGGTCTGGCCGTCGTAGGTGACGGCCTTGAGGGCGACCTCGTCGAAGTTGGCCTGGGCCTCCTTGGACAGCGTCACCGGGGCGATGGAGGAGTTCTGGACCAGGTTGCCGATCCAGTCGTGGGCGCCGAGCACGATGTCGGGCCCGTTGCCGGCCTGGTTCGCAGTGACGAAGCTGTCCTGGGTCTCGTTGGCCACCACCTGGACGGCCACGGTGATGCCCTGCTCCTTGCCCCACTTCTCGGCGATCTCCTTGAGGGAGCCGGCCTTCTTCTCGTCGGCCCAGATGACCAGGTCGGCGTTGGCGTCGCGGGCGGGCGCGCCGTCGGTGGCGCCGCTGCTGGCTCCCTGCGCGCCGTCGGCGCTGGTGGAGCCGGTGGACTGGCCCGAGTCCTGAGAGCCGCAGGCAGCCACGGCGCTCAGGGTGGTGGCGATAGCAGTCATGGTCAGGAACGACCGGCGGTTGAGTGCCACGAGGATTCTCCTTCGAATCAGGTCGGGGCGGGTCGCCCCTGGGGATGCACTGAATGTAGCCGCGCCGTGCAAACTTTGCAAGGACTGTACGAAGTTTGCAGGCCGGTTTTCAGCGGTCGTCTCAGGCGACCGTGGCCGCCTCCAGCCACACCGCCGTCGTCGGCGGAACGAGGATCCGGCCCTCGTCCTGCCCCAAGGACTGGGAGGACAGCAGCACCCGCGCCTCCGCGGGCAGGATGAGTGAGGTTTCAGACATGTTGACCAGCACCAGCACATCGCGTGACAGGAAGGTCAGGGCTTCGGGGCCGCTCCACTCCAGGCCCGTGACGAAGGCCATCGGTGCCGAGGCCAGGCCGTGCTCCCGGCGCACATGGGTGGCGTGGCGGACCGTGGCCACCGGTGAGCCGACGGCGGTGTGCTGCTCCTGGGCGAGGCGGGCCACCAGATCGGCCAGCGCCAGCGGGTCGCTGGGCTTATCGGCGTCGGCCATGGCGATCTCATCGCCCTGGCGCAGGTAGACCGAGCCCGGCAGGGCCAGCATCATCGACTGCAGAGCCGTCGCGCGGCGCAGTCGCTCCGCGGGGTCGGTGGCGTACCAGCGCATGCCGTCGCCGGGGTCCAGCTCCTCCAGGAGTGCATGGGGCGGCATGAAGCGCCAGCTGGGCGGCGTCCCGAAGCGGGAGCGCTCATCGAAGGACTGGGTGAGGTGGGCGGTCATCGAGCCGGGATCCCAGCGGGCCAGGGTCAGGCGGTCATCGCGCAGGTGGTGGACCCAGTCGTCCTGGAGGTGGTGGCGCAGGGAGTCGGGGTGATCGGCGGTGACATCGGCCCCCACGACGCCGTCCTCGGTGTACTCGGCCACCATGCCATGCAGGATCGCCACATACCGGCTCAAAGTGCCCAGGTCCGTCTGCCGGGTGACCGAGGGCGGGACGATGGTGCCCAGGTCGATACCGTCGGCGCCGGCGCGCAGGTATCCCTCGGCCCGGCGCAGGATGTCCTCCCCGGGCCGCTCCACCCCGGTGAGGTAGGCGGTGTGCCGCCCGGCATGAGGGCCCGTGATCGGGCCCAGGGCGCCCGAGACCCGGACGATGGCGCGCAGCCCCCGCTCATGGGCGCGCGCGATGGTGCCCGACACCGCGCTCATCTGCGTCGCCGGGTCCACCAGGCTCGGGCGCAGCAGGACCGTATCGAAGCCCAGGGAGGCGATATGGTCCAGGACCGAGTCGCTGCACCGGAGCTCGGCGGCCCCCAGATCGGGGGAGAAGAACTCGTAGACCAGCGCGTGGCGCCACCACTCCTCCGGTCCGTCATACGGCCGGTGGACGAGCGTGGTGGTGGTGCTCACAGAAGCAGTCTCCCGTCATGTCAGGCGGGCGCCCGACAGTTCAGACATCGTAACCCCACCCTGCGTTACCTTGTGGTCATGTCCGCGCACCCTCACGTGCCTTCTGCCTCGGCCCCGCCCCAGCCCCCTGCCGACTCCGCTGCCGAGTCCCCCAGCGGCCCCGGGGGAGGCCGCTCCTGCGGGGCGGCCTCCGGCCCGCTCACCGGTCCTGGCGCTGCCTCCGGAGCCCTGCCCGGCTCATCGATCCCCGCCGCGGTCGGCGGGTACAGCGATCACGACGTCGAGCGATTCCTGGCCGAGTCGGGCAAGGATCCCCGGCGCACTCCCTTCGAGCGCGACCGGGCGCGGGTGCTGCACTCCTCGGCGCTGCGCCGCCTGGGGGCCAAGACCCAGGTGCTGGGGCCCTCGGCCGACGACTTCGTTCGCACCCGCCTGACCCACTCCCTGGAGGTCGCCCAGGTGGGGCGGGCCCTGGGCCAGGCGCTGGGATGCGACCCCGACGTCGTCGACGCCGCCTGCCTGAGCCACGACCTGGGCCACCCGCCCTACGGGCACAACGGCGAGAAGGCGCTGGACGTCGTCGCCGATCGGATCGGCGGTTTTGAGGGCAACGCCCAGACCTTCCGGCTGCTGACCCGCCTGGAGCCCAAGACTGTGGACGCCGCGGGCAGGTCCGTGGGCCTCAACCTCACCCGGGCCGGCCTGGACGCGGTGGCCAAGTACCCCTGGGCCAAGGGCGGCGGCTCGGGGGAGGCGCGGGCCAAGAGCCTGCGCAAGTACTGCGCCTACCCCGAGGACGCCGAGATCTTCACCTGGATGCGCCAGGGCGCCCCCGAGGGCCGGCGGTGCCTGGAGGCCCAGATCATGGACCTGGCCGACGACGTGGGCTACTCCGTCCACGACGTCGAGGACGCCATCGCCCTGGGGCGCATGGACCCCGCTCGCCTGGGCGACCAGGCCGAGGTAGACCGGCTGGTCGAGGAGACCCGGCAGTGGTACGGGGGAGCCATGAGCGCCGATGTCCTGGGGGCCGCCTGGGAGCGCCTGGTGGCCGTGCCCTTCTGGATCCGGTCCTACACCGGCTCGCGGGCCGACGCCGCGGACCTGAAGAACCTCACCAGCGAGCTCATCGGCCGCTTCGTGTCCTCCGTGGCCCAGGCCACCCGCGAGGTCTACGGGCAGGGGCGGCTGACCCGCTACGGGGCGGACCTGGTCATCCCCGAGGCCACGGCGGCCGAGATCCTGGTGCTCAAGGGCGCGGCGGTGCGCTACGTCATGGCCCCACGCGAGCACGAGCCGGTCTACCTGAGACAGCGCACGGTCATCTTCGACCTGGCCGACGCCCTCATGGAGGGCCGGGGGGCCCACCTGGACCCGGCCTTCGCCCAGGACTGGCAGTGCGCGGAGGGCCAGGACGAGCGCCTGCGCGTGGTGGTGGATCAGATCGCCTCGCTGACTGATACCTCCGCCCGCGCCTGGCACGCCAGCCTGTGCGGCCTCTTCTCCCAGGTCTAACCTTCGACAATTTGCATGAGATCGTACTTCTCCAGGCCTGGAAAAGGCCGATCTCATGCAAATTGTCGAAAAGAAGGGGAGGGGTGGGCGTCGTGGCGCCGGCCTCGCCTACCATGGGCCCGTGCCGGGACTGATCAAGCGCGAGGACATCGAGGCCGTGCGCGAGCGCGCCCGCATCGAGGATGTCGTCAGCGAGCACGTGACCCTCAAGAGCGCGGGCGTGGGATCCATGAAGGGGCTGTGCCCCTTCCACGACGAGCGCACCCCCTCCTTCCACGTGCGGCCCCAGCTGGGCTACTGGCACTGCTTCGGATGCGGCGAGGGCGGGGATGTCATCACCTTCATCCAGCGGATCAGCCACCTGGGCTTCACCGAGGCGGTGGAGTACCTGGCCGACCGCACCGGCGTCCAGCTGCGTTACGAGGAGGGCGGGCAGGTGCGCCGCGGGGTGGAGCCCGGCACGCGCCAGCGCCTCATGGACGCCAACCGCCTGGCCGAGGCCTGGTTCGCCGAGCAGCTGGCCACCCCCGGCGCCCAGGCCGCCCGGGACTTCCTGACCTCCCGCGGCTTCGACCGCCGCGCCGCCGTCCACTTCGGCGTCGGCTACGCCCCGGCGGGGTGGGACAACCTGGCCCGCCACCTGCGCGGCGCCGGCTACACCGAGGCCGAGCTGGTCGACTCCGGGCTGTGCAGCCGCGGCGGCCAGGACGGCAGCCGCGTCTACGACCGCTTCCGCGACCGCCTCATCTGGCCCATCCGCGACATCACCGGCGCCACCGTGGGCTTTGGGGCCCGGCGCCTGTCGGAGGACGACAAGGGCCCCAAGTACCTCAACACCCCCGAGACCGCCGTGTTCCACAAGAGCCAGGTGCTCTATGGACTCGACCTGGCCAGGAAGGACATCGCCCGGGGACACCGCGTGGTTGTCGTCGAGGGCTACACCGACGTCATGGCCGCGCACCTGTCGGGGGTGACCACGGCGGTGGCCACCTGCGGCACCGCCTTCGGCGCCGATCACGTGCGCGTGGTGCGGCGCCTCCTGGGCGACGTGGCCGACCCGGCCGCGGGCGTCATCACCGGGCAGGGCCGCGAGGCCCGCGGTGGGGAGGTCATCTTCACCTTCGACGGCGATGCGGCCGGGCAGAAGGCGGCGCTGCGGGCCTACGGCGAGGATCAGCGCTTCGCCACCCAGACCTTCGTGGCGGTCGACCCCGGGGGCATGGACCCCTGCGACCTGCGCATGCGGGAGGGCGACCAGGGCATCCCCCGCCTGCTGGAGCGGCGCGTGCCCCTGTTCGAGTTCGTCATCCGCTCCTCCCTGGCCAGCCTCAACCTCGACACCCCCGAGGGCCGCATCCAGGGCCTGCGCGCGGCCGCACCCGTGGTGGCGGGCATCAGGGACCGGGCCCTCAAGCGCGAGTACACCCGCCGCCTCTCGGGCTGGCTGGGGCTGCCCGACGGCGAGGTGGTCGGCGCCGTCAGGGCCGCCGAGCGGCGCAGTGCGCACCCGGCGCCCGAGGAGCAGTGGCCCATCGAGGGGCCCGACGGCGCGCAGGGCCCGCCCCGGCCCCGCGGGCTGGCGCCGGTGAGCGACCCGGTCGAGCGCCTGGAGCGCGAGGCCCTGGCGGTGATCATCCAGATCCCCACGGCCGCGGCGGCGGCCGGGGCCGACGAGATCGGGGCGGGCTCCTTCAGCCAGTCGACCCACCGGGCCGTCTACGAGGCCATCGAGGCCGCCGGCGGGGCGGCCCGGGCCCAGGAGATGATCCAGGGCGCCCTGGCGGCGGGGCTGGCCGAGCCTGAGGCGGTGCGCCGCGCCACCCAGCGGTGGATCGAGGAGGTGCGCGCCGGGGCGGTGGGGGTCATCGACGCCGCCATCACCGAGCTGGCCGTCGCCCCCCTGCCACTGCCCACCATTCGCGGGCGGGGGGCGGAGCTCGACCCCGGGGCGCTGGAGCGCTACGCCACCGGCGTGCTCAGCTCCCTGGCGGTCATGGGCATCAACCGGCGCCTGGCCGAGCTGCGCTCGCGCCACCGGCGCGCCTCGGGTCAGGATGAGGAGGGCTACCGCGGGCTGCTTGCCGAGATCACCTCACTGGAGCAGCGCCGGATGCGCATCAAGCAGGGCCTGTAGGCGCCCGGGCGCGGGCCCGCGCTGGCCGGGCTCCGGCCCCGTGCCGGCCCTGGGAGGTCGCAGGGCGCGCCGATGGGCCTGTGGGCAGCGCGACCCCCGTGGAATCGCCGGCGCCGAGACGCGATCGAGACGGGGCTCCTCGCCGGCGGGCTGGACCACCGGTGGGCGGTGGGGCACAATGTGCGTGCACGCCGCGTGCGTCATGAGAAGCATCCGCTGAGGATCGAGACCGTTGGGGAAGGCGAATCTCGATCACATCAGGAGGCGAAAGTCATGATCGGTGCCTACACCCGCGGTGTCATCTTCGTGCACTCTGCACCCCGGGCGCTGTGCCCCCACGTCGAATGGGCGGCCGCCGAGGTGCTGGGCTCGCGCGTCCACCTGGACTGGATCGACCAGCCCGCGGCCCCCGGCATGATGCGCGCCGAGACCAGTTGGGTGGGCCCCGCCGGTACCGGAGCCACCCTGACCTCCGCGCTGCGCGGATGGGCCAACCTGCGCTACGAGGTCACGGAGGAGGCCAGTGCCGGGACCGACGGCGGGCGCTGGTCCCACACTCCCGACCTGGGCATCTTCCATGCCCAGACCGATGTCCACGGCAACGTCGTGGTCCCCGAGGACCGCATCCGTGCCGCGCTCATGCACTCGGCCGATCCCGACCGGATGCGCCGTGAGCTGGACCTGGCCGTGGGCCAGGCCTGGGACGACGAGCTCGAGCCCTTCCGCTACGCCGGCGCCGGCGCCCCGGTGCGCTGGCTGCACCGGGTCGGCTGAGTCTGGGTCGCCGGAGAGCGGCGCCTCCTACGATGAGCATGAGGCCGGGCCCCGGTCACCGCAGATGTCGGTGACCGGGGCCCGGTGCGCTGGGGGAGGACGGGCCGGCCTCGGGTAGGGGCGTGGCGAGCGGCGGGTGGGTCCAGGCCCCGCGGCGGCGGGCCACTCCCGGGCTCGGTCCCTACAGGCCCTGGGCGCGCAACTCCTTCATGGCCCGGGCGCGGTTCTTGCGGTCCAGGCGGTCGAGGTAGAGGTGGCCATCGAGGTGGTCGAGCTCGTGCTGGATGCAGCGCGCCATGAGCTCCTCGCCCTCGACGACGACCGTGCGCCCGTCCAGGTCGATGCCCTCGGCCCGGGCGTACCAGGCGCGCTGGGTGGGGAACCACAGGCCCGGCACGGACAGGCAGCCCTCGTCGCCGTCCTGGTACTCCTCGGTGGAGGTCTCCACGAGCTTGGGGTTGAGAATGTAGCCGATCTCGCCGTCGATGTTCCAGGAGAAGGCTCGCAGGCTCACCCCGATCTGGTTGGCGGCCAGGCCGGCGCGGCCGTCCTCGTCCACCGTCTCCAGGAGGTCCTCGACGAGGGACTTCACGGAGTGGTCGATATCAGTGATCCAGTCGCACTCGGTGCGCAGCACCGGGTCGCCGATAATGCGGATGTCGCGGTAAGCCATGGGCTCATCCTCGCACGGCTGCGGCCCGGAGCCGACCACCGGGCCGGTGCGTGACCATGCGAGAAGCGTCGGGGAACGACGGAGCCCCGGCCGTGGGGGCCGGGGCTTCCGAGGAGCTCCTGCGGCTGGACTCGAACCAGCAACCGTCCGATTAACAGTCGGATGCTCTGCCATTGAGCTACGCAGGAATGCGCGTTGTGCGGGTTGAACTGTAGCAATGATTCCGTGTCATCGTCGAATCGCCACGTCCGGAGAAAACCGCGAGATGACGCGCGAAGGTCAGGTTGTGGGCAGACCCACACCGTCTGCGGCCCGCCGCTCCAGGTCTCGTAGCGCGGCGGCGTCGGCCTGATCGGGGCAGTGCGCGGGCCGGGTGATGGGGTACAGGCGCCCCTGGGCGTCGCGTCGGATGCTGGCGGAGGCCGGTGCGCCGCTGGGCAGGGTGGTGGTGGCGCTGTGGACGATGGCGGCCTCCACCCGCTGGCGCAGGGCCCTGGCGAAGGGCTCGACGTCGCACTCCACATACCCGGCCTCGCGGCGCACCCCCGCGGGCACGCTCAGCACCAGGTCGGGGTGCTCCATCCGGGTCCACCGCAGGGTGAAGGCCCGCTCCTCGGCATCCCAGGAGCCGTGCTCCACCTCGTCCCAGCCGTAGCGCTCGGCGTGGGGCTCAGGTCCGGGGGCATCGGCGTTGGGGGCATCGCCCTTGCGCGGACCGGCCGCAGCGTGGGCACCGCGACTGAGGATCACCAGGTGGTGGGCGGTGGCCACCGCCCAGGAGGAGTCGTCCTGGGACAGCGGAACGGCTCCCAGGATGCGCTCATCGACGAGTGCGAGCAGGTCATCAGGGGGCTGGGCAGTGGCGCGGCGTCGGAGGAGGGGCATGGCAGCAGGCTACCGGCTCCGGTGCGGTGGGCCCCCGGACGGCGGGGGACTCCCCGGTGGCCTGGCGCGCCGTGCCGGGTGCTGCCAGGCGCATGAGGCCGCAGTGGTGACCCGGTGGCAGGGCATGCATCGCCCTCCTCTCCCGCCGCGCCACCCCGATCCGGCTCGGCCGACCGCGTGCCCAGCCCGCCGGGGGAGCTGTAGTCAGGGCCGGGTCAGGACGAGGGCGACGTTGTGCCCGCCGAAGCCGAAGGAGGTACTGACCGCCACCTCCAGGCCGTGCAGATCCCGCCCGGTCGGGCCGACGACGTCGAGACCCAGGGCGGCGATCTCCGGGTCCACTCCGGCGGGCAGGAGGGTCGGAGGGGCCCAGCGCTCGCGCAGCGCCTGGATGGCCAGGATCGCCTCCAGTCCGCCGGCCCCTCCCAGGAGGTGAGCGGTGGCCGACTTGGTGGCGCTGACGGCGGCCCGGGGGACGGTGGCGGCGAGCATCGCGGCCTCCACGGCGTCGCCCGCCGGGGTGGAGGTGGCGTGGGCGTTGACATGCCCCACCTGGCCGGCCTCCACGCCGGCCCGCTCCAGGGCCAGGCGCAGGGCCCTGGCCTGCTGGGCGCCGCCGGGCTCGGGGCGGGCCACGTCGTAGGCGTCGGCCGTCACCGCGGCACCGGCGAGGACCGCCAGCGCCTGGGCGCCCCGGGCCCGGGCGTGCTCGGCGGATTCCAGGACGACGACGCCGGCCCCCTCTCCCAGGACGAAGCCGTCGCGGTCCGGGGCGAAGGGGCGCGAGGCGGTGCCGGGATCCTCATCGCGCGTGGACAGAGCGCGCATGGCCGCGAAGGCGGCAACGGTCATGGGGTGGAGGGCCGCATCGGTGCCTCCGGCCACCACGACCTCGGCCCGGCCCAGGGCGATGAGGTCCGCGCCGTAGGCGATGGCCTCGGCCCCCGAGGCGCAGGCGGAGACCGGGGCGTGGATGCCGGCGCGCGCCCCCAGCTCGATGCCCACGCTCGCCGCCGGGGCGTTGGGCATGAGCGCCGGGATGGAGGTGGGCAGGACCCGCCTCGGGCCCCGGCTGCGCAGGGTGTCCCAGGACTCCATCACCGACAGGACCGGGCCCATGCCGGGGGAGAGGGACACGGCCAGCGCGTCGCCGTCGACCTCGGGCTCGCCGGCCTGCGTCCAGGCCTGCCGGGCGGCCAGCAGCGCGCACTGGGAGGCCCGGTCCAGGCGCCGCAGGAGCCTGGGGGGCAGCAGTTCGCCGGGGTCGATGGCCAGGGGGGCGGCGATGGACACGGGGAGGTCGTGCTCGGCCACCCACGGGGGGGCCAGCGCGGTGACCGCGCAGCGCGAGTGGCGCAGGCCCTCCCAAGTGGCGGTAACGTCCCCGCCCAGGGGGTTGACGGTCCCCATGCCGGTGACGAGGACCTGGCGGGAGGCGGGGGCCGCCCCGGCGCGGCCCTGGCCCGGTGCGGGGGCGGTCATCCTCAGGCCTGCTGCGCGGTGACCAGGTCCACCAGGGAGCCCACGGTGGGCAGGGTGGGGATGAGGGAGTCGTCCAGGGCGACGGAGAAGTGCTCCTCCACCTGCGTGGCGATGGTCAGCAGCCCCAGGGAGTCGATGTCCAGGTCCTGGGCGAAGCGGCTGTCCCGGGTGATGGAGGACGCCTCCACCCCGGCCTCCTCGGCGACGATCCGGGTGATGGTCTCAAGGACCTCGGTGCTCTGGGTCATGGCGATCTCCTTTATCGCTGTGGCGGGCGCGGTCGGCCGTGGGCGCGGCGCGGCGTCCCGGCGGGCCGCCACTGGCCACTGCCGACGGCGGTGGCTGTGGTCGGTCGCGATGGGCCGGTGGGGCGCCGCGCGCACTGCCGGAAGGCTACTCCTTCTACTCCTCGCGCCCGGCGGCCAGGCGACCGGCGATGATCGCCATGTGGAGCATGAGGCCGTCGCGGGCGTTGGTGGCGTCCCAGCCGACCTGCTCGCTGACGCGCCCCAGGCGGTAGCGCACGGTGTTGGCGTGGACGAAGAGGCTGCGGGCGGTGGCCTCCAGGCTTCCGCCCAGGGCGAGGTAGGTGGCCACCGTGCTCTCGAAGGGGTCGCCCATGGCGTGAAGAGGGGCGTGCACCAGGGACAGGATCTGCTCGCCGGCGAGCTCGTCGCCGGCCAGGAGGCGCTCGGGCAGGAGGTCGTCGGCGTGGACCGGGTTGGGGGCCTCCTGCCAGCCGGGGATGGCCCGCAGTCCTGCCAGGGCCGAGCGCAGGGAGCGTCCTGCCTGGGAGACCCCGGAGACGACAGGGCCGACGACGGCCGAGCCGCCCAGGCCGCCGGCGATCTGCATGGCCGCGGAGTCCACGGCGCGCTCGGCGGGCTCGGACTTGGAGGCAGCGGTGCTGTGGTCGGACTCGGGGGAGCCGCCCAGGACGATGAGCACGGAGTCGCCGCGCACGGAGACCAGGCAGTCGGTGGCCAGGGTGCGGCACTCGTGGCGCAGGCGGGAGATGCCCAGGGCGTCCAGGGAGGTTCGGGCCGCGATGCCGACGACGGGCCCGATGCCCCGCCATCCTGCGGATCCGGCCCTGGTGGTGGCGTCCTCGGGGCTGTCGTGGAGCATGGCATCCACGGCCACCGACTCCAGGCGGGCGTCCCAGGCGCCGCGGGCCTCGGCGGCGCGCGCGTAGACCTCGGCGGCGGCGAAGCCCACGTCCCGGCCGAAGGTGAGCACGAGGATGCGCACGGCATCGTGGTCCTCATCCGGCACGGCCTTGGGGGCCTCGTCGACGACGACGTCCAGGACCGTGCGCACCAGGGCCAGCGTCTGCTCCAGGGTGATGACGCCGGTCAGGGCGGCCGGGGCCACGGAGAAGATCTGGGAGGGGGACAGGGTCTGACCGGGGTTCTCCGCGGAGTCCACGAACATGGTCACGCCCAGGCGTGCCACCGCTGCAATTTGCTCCCGATCACCCTCGGGCAGGGTGCGGTAGAAATCGTGGGCCGAACTGATGCGGTCCAGTGAGTGCTCAATAATCGTGTCCTGCGCGTCTCGCAGCGCAGTCACTCCCGGAGTGCTCAACTCGTCCATGACTGGGATGGTACATACTGGAAAACCTCAATCACAGGAGCGTCTCGTCGGGCATGGCGTGTGATCCGACACGGGTTTGCCGCTGAATCCGGGGAACTGGCGCAGGATCGGGCCGGTGGGCGTGGCGCTACATGTGACTAAGTTGTGACCTTATTGTGGGTTCATACCGGATGAATGGGCAATCGAGCACGGCATGGCCTATTGTGTACCTGTCAACTATAGGCGTGTGTGGACTACTGGAGGAGCAGCGATGTCACAGGCCACCAGAACCGAAGAGGATCTCCTGGGGACGCGGGAGGTGCCGCGTGAGGCCTACTGGGGAATCCATACCCTGCGGGCCATGGAGAACTTCCGCCTCTCGGGCTCCTGCGTCGGCGATGAGGCGGCCTTTGTGCGCGGGATGGTGCAGGTCAAGCAGGCGGCGGCGCAGGCGAATGTGGAGCTGGGCACGCTCGACGATGATATTGCCAAGGCGATCATCTGGGCATGCCGACAGATCCTGGCATCGAACCGGTGCCTGGACCAGTTCCCGGTCGACCAGTTCCAGGGCGGTGCTGGTACAAGCGTCAACATGAACACCAATGAGGTGGTGGCCAACCTGGCGCTGGAGCACCTGGGCTACCCCAAGGGCCGATACGACGTCATCAACCCTAATGATCACGTCAATAAGTCGCAGTCGACTAATGACGCCTACCCGACGGGGTTTCGCCTGGGACTGTATGCGCTGGTCGAGGAGCTCATCGAGGAGCTCGACCGCCTCATCGGGGCGATGCGCGCCAAGGGGCGGCAATTCGACACTGTGCTGAAGATGGGGCGCACCCAGCTCCAGGATGCGGTGCCCATGAGCCTGGGACAGGAGTTCGAGGCCTTCGCGGTGCTCCTGGAGGAGGAGGTGCCCCGCCTGCGCAACAACTCGGCGCTGCTGCTGGAGGTCAACCTGGGTGCCACCGCGATCGGCACGGGCCTCAACACCCCGCCCGCCTATCAGGACACGGTGGTGCGCCACCTGCGGGCCATCACCGGCCTCAACATCCGCGGCGCCAAGGACCTCCTGGAGGCCACCAGTGATACCGGCGCCTACGTGTCCATGCACGCCGCGATCAAGCGCCTGGCCGTCAAGCTCTCGAAGATCTGCAACGATCTGCGCCTGCTGTCCTCCGGGCCCCGTGCCGGTCTGGGGGAGATCCGGCTGCCGGAGCGCCAGGCCGGGTCCTCGATCATGCCGGCCAAGGTCAACCCGGTGATCCCCGAGGTGGTCAACCAGGTGTGCTATAAGGTCATCGGCAACGATGTGACGCTGACCTTCGCCGCTGAGGCCGGCCAGCTCCAGCTCAACGTCATGGAGCCGGTCATCGCCCAGGCCAGCTTCGAGTCGCTCAATCTGCTCACTCGTGCGATGTCCTCGCTGCGCGAGCTGTGCATTACCGGGATCGAGGCCAATGAGGAGGTGTGCCGCCGCAATGTGCTGGAGTCCATCGGCATTGTCACCTATCTCAACCCGGTCATCGGTCACCACAATGGGGACCGGGTCGGGCGCGAGTGCGCACGGTCGGGGCGCAATGTGCGTGAGGTCGTCCTGGAGATGGGCCTGCTGGAGGAGAGGGTCCTCGATGAGCTGCTGAGCCCGGAGAACCTGCTGCGGCCCCACTACCGCGACATGAGCACCTACACCGGCACCGACCCCTCCACGCCGCCCACGATTCCCACTGCTCCCGACGCCGCGGGCATCCACGGATTCTGAGCGCCCACCGCGCTGGCCCGCCGGGCTATCGCACCTGGTGGCCGGGCGGTACTCGCCGAGCCCTCCGGCCGCGGCGCGGGCTCAGGGGGGCAGGTCCCGGCGCCTTAGGAGGCGGGGGAGCAGGAGGCGACGAGATGGGCCAGTGAGTCCCTGGCGATCACATTGGTGTCGGTGTCGTCCTGCTCGGAGACCGGAGCGGAGTCACGCCAGAACACATGGTTGTAGTAGCCCGAGTCGAGCTCGACCAGGCCGTGCTTGACGATCGTGCCCTCCTCGAAGACGACACTGCGCACCGAGTCGACCCACACGATGTTGCCGCTGCCCCGGATGGTCAGGGTCTCCAACCCGCTGTCGATGACGTAGGTCAGGTGGGAGGCCTCGATGACCGCATGGCGGGTGCCGGGCCCGATCGAGATGACGCTGGCGTACTCCTCGGCCTCCACCGGGATGGTGACGGTCTCGGCGCCGGCCACGGTGTGATCCACCTCGGCCTGGGCACTGGCGCGATCGTTGCTGATGTCCAGGTCCTGGGGGTCGGGGGTCTCGCCCTCGGCGTCGGCGACATCCTGGGAGGTGCAGTTGCCGTACTCCAGGGGGTCGAGCCCGACGGAGTCCTGCGGATCGACGGGCGCCTGCGCGGCGTCGTCGGCCTGAGCCTCAGGGGCCTGGGCGGCGGGTGCGGCGTCCGGTGCCGAGCCGTCCGCCTGCGGCAGGAGGCCGCAGGCGGACAGGCTCACGAGGCACACGCCGCTGACCACGGCCCGGCGCAGCAGCGCCGGGCCGCTAGCAGAGCGGATCATCCGGCTCAGGCCTCCCCGCCCTGGCCGCCGGAGGTACCCGCGTTGACATTGGACAGGTCGTAGCGGGCCACGGCCTCGGCGACGACCGAGCGGTCCATGACACCCTGCTCGGCGAGGGCCTGGAGGGCCTTGACCACCACGCTCTGGGCGTCGATGAGGTAGTGGCGGCGGGCGGCGGCGCGGGTGTCGGAGAACCCGAAGCCGTCGGCGCCCAGGGTGTGGTAGTCGCCCGGCACCCAGGCGCGGATCTGGTCGGGCACCAGGTGGTCGTAGTCGCTGGTGGCGACGAAGGGGCCGTGGGCCTGGGACAGCTTGGCGGTCAGGTAGGGCACGCGCCGCTCGTCCTGGGGGTGGAGGAGGTTGTGCCGCTCGGCCTCCAGGGCCTCGCGCCGCAGCTCGTTCCAGCTGGTGACCGACCAGGTCGAGGCGCGCACGCCCCAGTCCTGCTGGAGCAGGTTGCGGGCCTCCTCGATCCAGGGCAGGCCCACGCCCGAGGCCAGCAGCTGGACCTCGGGGCCATCGCCCTCGGGCGCGCCCTGCAGCTGGTACAGGCCGCGGATGATGCCCTCGACGTCGACGCCCTCGGGCTCGGCCGGCTGGTGGATCGGCTCGTTGTAGACCGTCAGGTAGTACATGACGTCGCGGTTGCGGCCCGAGTCGGGGCCGTACCAGCGCTCCAGGGCGTCGCGCACGATGTGCCGCATCTCATAGGCGTAGCCGGGGTCGTAGGTGACGACGGCGTCGTTGGTGGCCGAGATGAGCGGGGAGTGGCCGTCCATGTGCTGGGTGCCCTCACCGGTCAGGGTGGTGCGCCCGGCCGTGGCCCCGATGATGAAGCCGCGCGCCAACTGGTCCCCGGCGGCCCAGAACTGGTCGCCGGTGCGCTGGAAGCCGAACATCGAGTAGAAGATGTAGACCGGGATCATGGGCTCGCCGTGAGTGGCGTAGCTGGTGCCGGCCACCTGGAAGAGGGCCGCCGAGCCGGCCTCGTTGATGCCGGTGTGCATGAGCTGTCCGGACTCGGACTCGCGGTAGGACAGCATCATGTCGGCGTCCACCGGGGTGTAGTTCTGCCCCTGGGTGTTGAAGATCTTCTTGGTGGGGAAGAGGGACTCCAGGCCGAAGGTGCGCGACTCGTCGGGGACGATGGGCACGATGCGCCGGCCGATGCCCTTGTCCTTGAGCAGCTCCTTGAGCAGGCGCACGAAGGCCATCGTGGAGGCGACCTCCTGCTTGCCCGAGCCGGACTTGAGGATGTCGTAGGTCTTGTCGCCGGGCAGCTCGAGCTGCCTGCCGCTGTCGCGCCGCTCGGGCAGGAAGCCCCCGAGCTGGCGGCGCCGCTCCAGCATGTAGAGCAGGGCCGGGTCGTCCTGGGCGGGGCGGTAGTAGGGCGGCATCTTGGGGTTGGCCTCCAGCTCCTCATCGGTGATGGGGATGTGGAGGCGGTCGCGCAGGGCCTTGAGGTCCTCCAGGCCCAGCTTCTTCATCTGGTGGGTGGCGTTGCGCCCGGCGAAGTGCTCGCCCAGGAGGTAGCCCTTGACGGTGTGGGCCAGGATGACGGTGGGCTGGCCCTTGTGCTCCATGGCGGCCTTGTAGGCGGCGTACATCTTGCGGTAGTCGTTGCCGCCGCGCTGCAGGGCCCAGATCTGGTCGTCGGTCCAGTCCTTGACCAGGGCGGCGGTGCGCGGGTCGCGGCCGAAGAAGTGCTCGCGCACGTAGGCGCCGTCGTTGGCCTTGAAGGTCTGGTAGTCCCCGTCGAGGGTCTCCATCATGAGGTGCTCCAGGGCGTGGTCCTTGTCCGCCGCCAGGAGCTGGTCCCAGCCGCGGCCCCAGATCACCTTGATGACGTTCCACCCGGCGCCCTTGAAGAAGGCCTCGAGCTCCTGGATGATCTTGCCGTTGCCGCGCACGGGGCCGTCGAGGCGCTGGAGGTTGCAGTTGACCACGAAGGTCAGGTTGTCCAGCTGCTGGCCCGCGGCGAGCTGGAGCATGCCGCGGGACTCGGGCTCGTCCATCTCGCCGTCGCCCAGGAAGGCCCAGGTGTGCTGCTGGGACGTGTCCTTGATCCCGGCACCGGTGAGGTACTTGTCGAACCAGGCCTGGTAGATGGCCTCGGCGGGTCCCAGGCCCATGGACACGGTGGGGAACTCCCAGAAGTCCTCCATCCGTCGCGGGTGGGGGTAGGAGGGCAGGCCGCGCCCCTCGCCGCGGGCGGGGTGGGAGACCTCCTGGCGGAAGCCGTCGAGGTCGGCCTCGCTCAGGCGGCCCTCGATGAAGGCCCGGGCGTAGTTGCCGGGGGAGGCGTGGCCCTGGAAGAACAGGTGGTCCCCGCCGCCGGGGTGGTCCTTGCCGCGGAAGAAGTGGTTGAAGCCCACCTCGTACAGTGTGGCGG
The DNA here is from genome assembly GCF_019974135.1 of Actinomyces capricornis. Taxonomy (NCBI): domain Bacteria; kingdom Bacillati; phylum Actinomycetota; class Actinomycetes; order Actinomycetales; family Actinomycetaceae; genus Actinomyces; species Actinomyces capricornis. The sequence continues at coordinate 3,147,837 of NZ_AP025017.1, read as the reverse complement.
TGGAGGCGTAGGAGGAGATGTGCCCGCCGACGCCGACGCCGGGGCGCTGGGCGCGGGTGACCATGACGGCGGCGTTCCACCGCAGCCAGCGGCGGTAGGTGCGCTCGGCGTCCTCATCGCCGGGGAAGTAGGGCTCGTCGGCGACGTCGATGGTGTTGATGTAGGGGCTGGTCAGCTGAGCCGGCACCGTGACGTTCCGCTGGCGGGCCTCGGCGAGCATCGACAGCAGGATGAAGCGGGCCCGCGGGCCGCCCTTGTCCTCGATGAGGGCGTTGAGGGACTCGCGCCACTCACTAGTCTCCTCGGGATCGTTGTCCGTGACCTTGGTCAGGAGGCCATCGATGAGCGGAGTGGAGTCACTGGTGGGGCTCACGGGTTCCTTCTTCCTCGCGTCTGTGCGGTGGGGACCGGCTCGCCAGGGCCGCCCCGACTCGTCGTCGGCGGCGAGCCCGGCGAGTCAGGCCGCAGTGATTGACGATCCTAATCTACGTTCTGAGAGTTCTGGCGGATGCACCTGTGAAGGAAAAAGGTCCCATGTCACGTGTGCGGTGGGTCACTGATGCGCCCGTGGGGTGGGCCCCCCGGAAGCAGGGGAGCGGCGCGATCCGGCGGGTGGGCGAGCGTTCTCACTTGCGCGCGGACGGCTGGTGCGGTGGGCTAGTGCCACGGGGCCCGACCGCGGGCGCCTTGAGTACGGGCAGACGGGCCAGGGCCCGGAAGGACGGTGTGAACAAGTGACGAGCACAGCAGGTGGGGCCTTCGGCTTCTCCTCGGGCCTCATCATCCAGGAGTTCGGGTACGACGACGACGTCGAGCCCTCCCTGCGGCGGGCTGTTGAGGCTGAGACCGGCACCGAGCTGGTCGATGAGGACTATGAGGACGTCGCGGACTCGGCCATCGTGTGGTGGCGCGCCGAGGACGGCGACGTGGACGACCTCACCGATCTCCTGGTGGATGCCCAGGCCAACCTCGATGGCGCCGGCATCATCTGGGTGCTCACGCCCAGGGCTCGCACCGCCGGTGCCGTGCCCTCTGCGGAGGTGGAGGAGGCTGCCGCGACGGCGGGGATGCATGCGACCTCGACGGCGTCGCTGGGCGAGCACTGGAGTGGGACTCGCGTCTCCTCCCGCGGGCGCTGATCGCCGGGCGGTGCGGGCCGGCGATCAGCACCCGCACTGGGCCGGCCGGTCTCCCCGGTGACGGGCGCCCGCGGGTGGGCGCCGGCCGGCAGGTGGGCCGGCCCCCGGGGCGTGCCCACGGGTGCTGTAGCCTGCTGCCTGCTTCGGGCCGGTGGCCCCGCGGCCCTCGGGCTTCGGGCCGGCGCGGCCCCAGGGACCTGTAGCTCAGTTGGTAGAGCAACGCGTTTACACCGCGTTGGTCGTCGGTTCGAGTCCGGCCGGGTCCACTGCGAGTCGGCGGTGCGATGGGCGCCGTCGGGGCGAGTCGCCCATGAATCGCCCCAGGTGAGGGGGCATTGCTCCGGGCGGTCGGCGCCCCGGGGAGGCGAATGAGGGAGTGCAGGACCCCCAGGAAAAGTGTCGCAAATCACGCGAAACGATTGAGATTAACGTTTGTTGTGTCGTGGGGCACGATGCATCATGGATGCTGTGACCCGGACCCGAGTGCGCCTGACCGATATCGCCGCCGCCTGCGGTGTGTCGACCTCCACCGTGTCCTACGTGCTGGCGGGCAAGGCCTCTGAGCGTGGATTGAGCAACGAGACCGTCGAGAGGGTTAGCGCCGTCGCCAACGACTTGGGCTATGTGCGCAACCGCAGCGCCAGGGCGCTGAGGCGGGGGAGGACCAGCACCGTCGTGCTGTTCTACGAGCCCCCCATGAACCGCTTCGTCGAGCGCTACCTGCTGCGGGCGGCGCGGATGCTCCAGCGCCACGGCCTCCAGATCCTCGCGCTGCCCGTCATCGACGGCGACATCAGGATCATCACCGATGCTCTGCGCTCAGGCATCTGCGACGGCGGGATCGTGAGCATCTCCCGCGACCAGCTCGCCCGGCTCTTCGAGGCCCTCCCCACCCCGCCGCTGCCCACTGTCATCCTGGGTGCGGACAAGGGCGACCCCAAGGGGTACGACCAGGTCCACTACGAGGAGTACGACGCCGTCGTGGAGACCCTGGGCACCCTGGTCGACCGCGGCTCGCGCACCATCGCCATGGCCGCTCAGGAGGCGGATCCGGCCCGGGCCCGCCGCTCGGTGCGGTGGCGCGCCTACGAGGACTTCCAGCGCCGGCGCGGGGCCGAGCCCATTCTGCTCATGCACGTGGACTCCTCCATCCCCAGCGCCTTCGAGCAGGCGGTCCGCCGCCTGCCCGACCTGCGCGCCCGAGACCTGCTGCCCGACACGGTCTACTGCGGCGCCGACCGCGTGGCCATCGGCCTGGCCATGGCCGCCAGCCAGCTGGGCATCAGGGTGCCCGAGGAGCTCAGCATCGTCGGGACCGGCAACTCCTCCGACGCCCTGAGGCTGGAGCAGCCCCTGACCAGCGTGGGACTCAGCGACGAGTCTATCGACGCCGTGCTGGCCGCGCTCATCGCACGGCTGGCAGACCCGGCACCACCGGCTTCCGTCATCACCGAACGATGGCGGCTGTTCCCGCGTCGCACGACGCGGTGACGACAACACGATCAGAAAACAACCCCTCAACCAGGAGGCGCAATGATGCGTACCCGTTCCCTACCCTCCATGCCCCGACGCACCTTCCTCACCGGCAGTGCCGCACTGGCCGCCGCCTCCCTGGCGGCCTGCTCCGGCCCGCAGGGCGTGGGCTCCAATGGCAGCCAGGCCACGGCCTCCGGCGGCGGCGTCGAGGGCGAGCGCACCGGCAAGGAGCTCCAGTTCTACCTCTCGGCGGGCCACGACTACCAGCCGTACCTCGACGTCATCTCCGACTTCGAGAAGGAGCACGGCATCACGGTCACCGTCCAGACCTTCCAGTGGGCCGACCTCCAGCAGAAGCTCACCGCCGACTTCCTGTCCGGCCAGACCCCGGACCTGGTCGAGGAGAGCGGCAGCTGGTGGTCGACCCGCTGGGGCGCCGACGGCAACATCCTGTCCCTGGACGACTTCATCGCCAAGGAGGAGGACGGCTTCCTCGACGACTTCGTCGAGTCGGGCCTGGCGCTGCGCCAGGAGGGGGGCACGACCTACGGCATTCCCCTGCACGTGACCATGGGTGGGCTGGTCTTCGCCAATCAGAGCATGCTCGACGCCGCGGGCGTGAAGATGCCCACCACCTGGGAGGAGTTCAAGGCCGCGGCCAAGGCCATCAAGGACTCCGGGGTGGAGTACGGCTGCGCCCTCAACAACGACTCGGCCTACGGTCGGCCGTGGTACCTGCAGAACGGGGTGAAGTGGACCGCCGAGGGGGAGGAGCCCATGACGCCCTCCAGCGCCCTGGAGCAGGCCCTGAACTTCCAGAAGGACCTCATCTACACCGACTCCCTGGCCCCCGTCCCGGTGGCCTCCAACGAGTACTCCGCCCCCCGCAAGGCCTTCACCACCGGCCGCGCGGGCCTCATCATCACCGGCCCCTGGGACATCAGCCCGATCCAGACCGAGGATCCGAGCTTCCCCCTGGCCATCGGCATGCCCCTGACCGGGGCGGCCGGGCAGAGCACGACCATCGCCGGCTCGGGCCTCATGATCCCCGCCAAGTCCCAGAATGCGGCCCTGGCCTGGGAGCTCATCAAGGCCATGACCAAGACCGAGGTCCAGGAGGAGATCACCAAGTCCGTGGGCATGGCCTGCTCGCGCAAGTCCTGGGCCGAGTCCGCGACGGTGAAGAACGACGCCAACCTGTCGGTGGTCGCCAAGGCCCGTGAGGTGGCCGTGGCCCCGGACCGGGCCTTCTGGGGCTCGACGAGCACTGCGAAGATCTCCGACGCCGAGAAGGTCATGTACGAGGAGGTCATCCTCAACGGCAGTGACGCGGCGGCAGCGGTGTCCACCTACCAGGCCACGGCCAAGCCCCTGCTGGAGGCCTGAGCGATGAGCCTCCCAGCCCGGCGCGGCGCGCCCGGTTCCCGTGCCCTGCCCGCCCTCAGCGGGCGGGGCACGGGGATGCGGCGCCGACAGTGCCTGACCGCCTACCTCTTCCTTCTCCCCGCCGTCCTGTACTTCGGGATCTTCTTCTTCTGGCCCATCGCCAGCGAGTTCCAGCTCTCCTTCACCCGGGGCTTCACCACGCTCACCCCCGTGGGGGCAGCCAACTACACCCAGATCATCAACGACCCGGTGGTGCGCCACGCCTTCGTCATCACCCTGGTCTACGCCTTCGCCTGCCTGGCGCTGTCCACGGTCATCGGCCTGGTCCTGGCGCTCATCCTCAACCAGGAGTTCCGGGGGCGCACCGTGGTGCGCACGATGATCCTCACCCCCTACATGACCTCCATCGCCATCATCGGACTCATGTGGCGCAACATGCTCGACCCCACCACCGGGGTGCTCAACGCCGTCCTGTCGGCCGTCGGCCTGCCCGAGCAGCAGTGGCTGGCGACCCACCCCCTGGCCACCCTCGTGGGCATCACGGTGTGGCAGGAGTCGGGGTACGTCATGCTGCTCTTCCTGGCCGGGCTCCAGGGCATCGACCAGCAGCTCTACGAGGCGGCGCGGCTCGACGGCGCCTCGGTGTGGCGGCGCTTCTGGTCCATCACCCTGCCGCTGCTGGCACCCACCACCCTGTTCGTCATGCTCATCGGCATGACCAGCTCCCTGCAGCAGTTCGGCCTGCCCTACATCGTGACCAACGGCGGGCCGGGGAACGCCACGTCCCTGTACGTCTACCAGGTCTATCAGGAGACCTTCACCAGCGGGAACCTGGGCTACGCCTCGGCGATGTCCTTCCTCCTGCTCGTCGTCATCCTTATCTTCTCCATGATCCAACTCCTGGTCGGCAGGAAGAAGGAGGCACTGTGATGTCCTCATCCACAAAGGCCGCGGCCCACCGCGGGCTCAAGCAGGAGGCCCTGTTCCCCGGGGCGCGCGCCGTCTCGCTCATCATCATCGTCCTGGCAGCCCTGGTCGCCGTGGCCCCGCTGGTCTACATGGTCTCCCTGGCCTTCCAGTCCGACGCCGAGGTCGCGGGCGGGCGCGCCGTGCTGTGGCCCGAGGAGATCCAGTGGGGCAACATCGCCCGCCTGTTCCAGGCGGCGCCCTTCGGGCGGTTCTTCCTCAACTCTGTGCTGGTGGCGGGGCTCATCACCTGCTCCCACCTGCTCCTCGCGCCGGTGGTGGCCTACGCCTTCGCGAAGTTCGACTTCCCCGGGAAGAACCTCATGTTCATCCTCATCCTGTCCACGATGATGATCCCCTTCTTCGTGCGCATGATCCCGCTGTACGTCTGGTTCAGCCAGATCGGATGGCTGGACACCTATCAGGGTCTGGTGACCCCCTTCCTCATGAGCGCCTTCTCGATCTTCCTCATGCGCCAGTTCATCACCGGGGTGCCCAATGAGCTCATCGAGGCCGGGAGGGTCGACGGCGCGAGCGAGCTGCGCATCTACCGCTCGATCGTCCTGCCGCAGACCAAGCCCGCCCTGGTGGTCCTGGGACTGTTCACCTTCGTGTTCCAGATGAACGAGTTCCTCTGGCCCCTCATCGTGACCAAGTCCGATGCCATGCGCACCATCCCCATCGGCCTGTCCCTGTTCAACCGGGAGAGCTTCACCCTGTGGAACCTCACCGCCATGGGATCCCTCATGCTGTTCATCCCGGTGTGCCTGTTGTTCGTGCTCACTCAGAGGCATATCGTCCAGGGCATCGCGATGACCGGGATCAAGTAAGGCAGGTGCCATGCGCAGCTCTGAGACCCGCGGCCCCGGGGAGGCCCGGGTGCCGTCCGACCCGCGCCCCAATGTCGTGCTCATCTGCGCGGACCAGTGGCGAGGGGACTGCCTGTCCATCCTGGGGCACCCGGATGTCGAGACGCCCTACCTGGACCAGGTCGCGGGCCAGGGCGCCGTTATGGGCCAGGCCTACTCGGCCGCACCGACCTGCGTGCCCGCGCGCATGAGTCTCATGACCGGGCTGAGCCCGGGCTCCCACCGGCGGGTGGGCTACAGCGACGGCGTCGACTTCGACGTGGCCAGCACCCTGCCCCGCGCCTTCCGGGAGGCGGGCTACCACACCCAGGCCATCGGCAAGATGCACTACTGGCCCGAGCGGGTGCGCATCGGCTTCGACGACGTCATCCTCCACGACGGGTACCTGCACTACTCGCGCGACCGGCAGCGCGACCCGGCGCTGCACGACGACTACCTCACCTGGCTGCGCGAGCAGGCCGGGGCCACGGCGGCGGAGGACTACATCGACTCCGGGCTGGAGTGCAACTCCGTCGTCGCCCGCCCGTGGGACAAGCCCGAGCGCCTGCACCCCACGACGTGGGTGGCCACCCAGGCGATCCGCTGGCTCTACCGCCGTGACCCGACCGCACCCTTCCTCCTCTACCTGTCCTTCCACCGGCCCCATGCGCCCTACGACCCGCCCCGGTGGGCCTTCGAGCGCTACGACCACGGCGGCCTGGCCGGGCCCCGGCTGGGCCAGTGGGAGGAGGAGGCCCTGGGCGGGCTGCGGCGCGACCACGACCCCACCAGCCACGTGGCGCGCTACCGGGAGCGGGACACCCAGCGTGCCCGGGCCGGCTACTACGGGCACATGACCCACATCGATGGCCAGGTCTCACGCATCCTCCAAGCACTGGGGGAGTTCCACGTCCTGGAGAACACCTACATCGTGTTCGTCTCCGATCACGGCGACATGATGGGCGACCACGACCTGTGGCGCAAGGGCTACCCCTACGAGGGCTCCTCGCGGGTTCCCTTCGTCATCTCCGGCCCGGGCATCGCCCAGGGCATCGAGCGCCACGAGATCGTCGAGCTGCGCGACCTCATGCCCACGCTCCTGGAGCTGGTGGGCCTGCCCATCCCCGAGGGCGTCGAGGGCCGCTCCCTGGCCTCCCGGCTGCGCGAGGGGCGGGACGAGGGCGAGCCGCACCAGCCGTGGCGGGACTACCTCCACGGCGAGCACCTGGTCCTGGGCCAGTCCCTGCAGTGGATCCGCTTCAGCGACGGCGACGGCGACGCGGGCGATCGGCGCGAGCTGAAGTACGTGTGGTGGTCGGGTACCGGCCGCGAGCAGCTCTTCGACCTGGGCGAGGACCCCGATGAGCTCATCGACTGCGCCGGCCAGGAGCGCTACGCCGAGGCGCTGGATCGCGGCCGCCGGGCGCTCATGGCCGAGCTGGAGGGGCGCGAGGAGGGCTTCGTCGTCGACGGCGCCCTCGTGGCGGGCCGGCCGGTGGCACCCGTGCTCGACCGCCCCCACCCGCCGACCCCCGCCGCCCGATGAGCCGGTCCCCGGCATCGGCGGCGCCGCGCCGCCTGCCCCTGAGCGTCATCGCCAAGCCGACAGGGGCGGGATGCAACCTGGACTGCCAGTACTGCTTCTTCCTGTCCAAGGAGCTGCTCTACGACGTCCCGCGCCAGCTGATGAGTCACGAGACACTGGAGACCTACGTGGCCCAGTACCTGGCGGCCAGCCCCGACGGCGAGGTGACGATGCTGTGGCAGGGCGGGGAGCCCACACTGCGCGGCATCGACTTCTTCACCGCCGCCATGGACCTGTGCGAGCGCCACCGCAGGCCCACCCAGAGCGTGGCCCATGCGCTCCAGACCAATGCCACCCTCATCGATGAGGAGTGGGCGGCCTTCCTGGCCGAGCACGACGTGCTCGTGGGCGTGTCCATGGACGGGCCGGAGGAGCTGCACGACGCCTACCGGGTCAACCGGGGCGGGCGGGGAACCCACGCCATGGTGCTGCGCGGATGGCACCACCTCCAGAGCGCCGGGGTCAGGACGAACATCCTGTGCACCGTCAACGCGGCCAACCAGCACCGGGGGGCGGAGGTCTACCGCTACTTCCGCGACGAGCTGGGGGCCCGCTTCCTCCAGTTCATCCCCGTCGTCGAGCGGGTTCGGGCCGCGGACCTGCCCACCGCCGAGAGCGGGTGGAGGACCGGCGGGGGGCGCCGCCTGCTCTACCGCCAGCAGGGCGACGCCACCACCTCCCGCTCAGTGGGGCCCGAGCACTACGGCGCCTTCCTCATCGAGGTCTTCGAGGAGTGGATCACCCACGACGTCGCGACGGTCTTCGTCCAGGATATCGACACCGCCCTGTCATCCCTGTTCGGCATCCATGCGGCATGCGTCCACGCCCCCGAGTGCGGCAACAACCTGGCCATGGAGTTCAACGGGGATGTCTTCGCCTGCGACCACTGGGTGGAGCCGTTGTGGCGCCTGGGCAGCATCGCCGAGGCCGGCTTCGCCGACCTGGTGGCGACCCCGACGATGCGGCGCTTCTCGGAGAAGAAGAACCGGGAGCTGACCGCCCAGTGCCGCCGCTGCCCCGTGCTGGGCCTGTGCTGGGGAGGCTGCCCCAAGGACCGCTTCACCTCCTCCGTGGACGGCGAGCCCGGGCACAACTACCTGTGCCCAGGGTATGAGGCCTTCTACGCCCACGCCCTGCCCGACCTGATGGCGATGGCGCGCCTCATCAGGGCCGGCCGAGCCCCTGCAGAGATCATGGGCCCCGAGGTCAGGGCCATGAGGCCCGAGCCCGGGGCGATGGAGCGGCCGGGGGTGGTGCGGCGATGACATTCCTTGCCGCCGTGGTTGCGGGTCTGCTCATCGGCGTGGTCGTGGGCGCCCTGGGTGCGGGCGGGGGCGTCCTCTCCGTGCCTGTGCTCACCTACGTGCTGGGCCAGTCGCCGCATGACGCCGCCGCGGGCAGTCTGCTCATCGTGGGACTGACCGCGCTGGTCTCCCTGCGCTCGGCCGCCCGGGACCGCCGCGTGCGCTGGCGCGACGGCCTGCTGTTCGGGGTGCTGAGCATCGTGGGCTCCGTCCTGGGCGCGCGGGCCTCGGTCCGGCTCGATGAGCTGCTCCTCATGCGCCTGTTCTGCACCCTGCTACTGGTCGTGGGCCTCATCATGCTCCGACGGGGGCTCAGCGCGAGGCGGGCCCTCCTTGCCGGCGGCGGAACGGCGGGCACTGGGGCTGCGCCTGCGCGGCAGGAGCGCAGGAGGCGCGGGCTGCCGGGTATCGCCCTGGCCGCGACCGCCACGGGCCTGCTCACCGGCTTCTTCGGGGTGGGGGGAGGCTTCATCGTGGTGCCCATGCTCGCGCTGGCCCTGGGCTTCCCCATCAAGGAGGCGGCGGGGACCTCCCTGCTGGTCATGGTCATCGCCTCGGTCACGGGCCTGCTCGCTAGGGTCGGCACGGGGGTGGTCATCGACTGGCCGGTGGTCCTGCTCTTCGCCGGGGCCTCCATGTGCGGTGGGATGCTGGGCGGCTCCTTCACCCGGAGGGTCCCCGGGCACGTCCTGACCATCCTGCTCGGCCTGCTGCTCCTGGGCGTGTGCGCCGCCACCACCGCGGCAACCCTGGCCGGTGCCTGAGCCGCGGGGCGCGGCGGATGGCCGTCCCTGCCTGGCGCACCGGCCGGCCTGCGCCTGACCCCGGGGCGATACTCTGCGCGGTGGAGCGCCACGCGGGGTGCTCCACCATGACAGGGAAGATGACAGGGACGATGGCGGGGAAGCGGGCACGGGGCATGCCCGGATGGCTCCAGGGGCTCCGGGCCTCCGGTGGGCGCGCACAGGGCCGGGTGCGTCGGCGTCGGATGGCGCCGGGCTCGGCGGTGCGGCGCTGGGCGGGACGCGGCCGGGCCGGGTGTGGTCGGGCGGGGCGCAGGCGCCGGCTGATCCTGGGCGGGTCGCTGCTGTGCGCCGGTGTGCTCGGGGCCGGCGAGCTGGTGCACTGGTGGGCGAGCCGCTCGGGGCTGGGACCCCTCGATGGGCCATCGGCGGAGGGGGCGCGGGTCGGAGGAGCAGCGGCAGTGCCCTTCGGGGCGGTGGCGGGCGGGCCGCCGGCCGTCGTCGTCCTGGGCTTTGCCGACGCCGGGCCTCGAGCGGGCAGGGAGAACCGGGCGCGGGTGCGGGCCGGGCTGCGCAGCCTGAGGCGGGCTTGCCATGACGGGCCGGCCGGGCGGTGGGCGCCTCCGGTGCTCGTCCTGGCGGGTGGCGCCGTTGCCGGGCCGACCCCCGAGGCCGAGCTCATGCGCCGCCACATCCGTGAGCTCGGCTACCGCGGCCCGGTGCTCCTGGAGACCACCAGCCGCTCGACCTGGGAGAACATCGTCGGCGTGGTGCCGCTCATTGAGGGGGCGGGGACGATCCGGATCGTCTCGGACTGCGTGCACGCCCTCAAGGCCCGCCGCTACCTCGCCTCGCAGCGCTCCGACCTGGCGATGCGGCTGGTGCGCGGCCAGGACTACCGCTTCGGGGAGCGAATCCTGATCAAGCCGGCCACCGCCGTCAACGGGCTCATCGACCTGGGGCTGTCGCGGTGGGTTCCCGGCTGGTGCCAGTGGTCGGCGCCCGGGCTGGTGGGCCTGCGGCGCCTGGCCGCCTCCCGTGCGTGGCTGCCTGCTGCGCCGGGCGTGGGCGGCCGGCGGGGTGAGGCCGTTGGCGGATCGGTACAGAGGCGACGTCGCATCCCCGCACCCGCGGGGTGGGCGGTGCTATAGCCTTAGCCGTGAGTCTTATCGCTTCGGATGGCGGCACCTGGGAGGAATCATGGCAACGTTGGCATGCGGCATCGACATTGGCGGCTCTGGGATCAAGAGCGCCCTGGTCAACCTGGAGACCGGCGAGCTCGCCGGCGAGCGCGTGCGGATCGAGACGCCGGTGCCGGCGACGCCGGAGGCGGTGGCCGAGGTCTGCCGCCAGCTGCTGGAGCAGCTCGAGGTGGGGCCGGAGATCCCGGTGGGTGTGGCCCTGCCCGCCCCGATCGTCCACGGGGTGGTGCCCTTCATGGCCAACCTTGACCAGTCGTGGACGGGTGCCAATGTCAATGAGGTGATGGAGGCGGCTCTGGGCCGTCCCGTGGTGGCTCTCAACGACGCCGATGCCGCGGGCCTGGCTGAGGTCGCCTATGGCGCGGCCAAGGGGGTGCCGGGCACGATCATCGTCACCACCCAGGGCACGGGGATCGGCTCGGCGGTCATCGTTGACGGCACCCTGGTGCCCAACACCGAGCTGGGGCACCTGGAGATCGATGGGCACGACGCCGAGAAGCAGGCCTCGGCGGGGCAGAAGACCCTCCAGGACCTGTCGTGGAAGAAGTGGGCCAAGCGGCTCCAGCGCTACTACTCCCATGTGGAGATGCTCTTCTCCCCGGACCTGTTCGTCGTGGGCGGCGGGGTGTCCCGCAAGCACGAGAAGTTCCTTCCCCTCCTGGAGCTCAAGACGCCGATCGTGCCCGCCCAGCTGCTCAACACCGCGGGCATCGTGGGCGCCGCCTACCAGGCCTCCCGGGCCTGAGCCGAACTGGCGGGCCTGAGCCGAACTTGTTGGGCTTGAGCCCGGGCTGAGGCAGCCTGCTCCGGTGAGGGGCGGGGGAGCCGGCGGATGCTGGCGGAGAGGAGCACGACGCGGCCACCGAATCGGTGGCCGCGTCGTCGTGTGCGCTCAGGTCGGTGATACGGGGCCTTTTCTGACCGTGTGGAGGAATCGGCCGGCGACTCGCATGGATGAGGAGAGAGTGTCCATCGGGAGGAGAGGCATGCTCCTCGTCAGCTCCTACTCTGGAGGGGGATGTCTCCTCCTCGGGGAGGTGACAAGGGGGTGGGGCTCTGCGCCGGCGTGCCATCTCGCGAGGGATACGGTGCTCATCCTCGGGGCCGATGCGGATACTCCATCGTGACATGAGACTTGCTGTGGTTCTGGCGTACCGGTTTTCTCTCGGGTGGTGACCGGGGCTGACGATTGGGCTACCGATGGGGGACGATGATGAGAGCCGCTGTGTTCACCGAGTACAGGCGCCTGGTGGCGCTGGATGTATTGCGGGGGTTGGCGATCCTTGGGACGCTGCTGACGAATATCGCGATCTTCGCTGCTATCGATAGTGAAGAGCCGGTGACGTCGATGGCGAATACTGTCATCAGGACCTGCCTCAACCTGGTGACCGATGGCAAGTTCATCGGGCTGCTGACGATCATGTTCGGTATTGGTTTGGAGATTCAACGGCAGTCGGCGATCCGCAAGGGGCTGTCCTGGCCCGGGACGTACCCGATCCGGGCTGGACTTCTGATCCTTGACGGCGTGCTGAACTTCATCTTCATCTTCGAGTTCGATGTGCTCATGGGGTATGGGTTGACGGCCCTGGTCATCGCCGCTGTGACGGCCCGTAGCCCCAGGACGCAGAAGATATGGATGTATGCGGCCCTGGCGGTTCATGTCGTGCTCATGGCGGCGATCAGTGTGGTGGGTTACGTGCACCGTGATGAGCTCAAGGATGACACGATCGGGGTCCTGGCGCAGTATGATCACTCGTCCTACTGGGGTGATGTGATCTTCCGGCTTCAGCACGTCCTGCTGATGCGGCTGGAGATTCCTTTCATCCTCCTCATGGGGACGGCGCTGTACCTGGTGGGGGTCCACCTCTATCGTGCGGGGATCTTCGCTCCGGAGGGGGCTCGTCTGCGTCGGATCATCATGTGCTTGTCCTTCGGTGTCGGCCTGCCGGTGGATTGGGCCATTCGCCTCACGGGTGCGCATGAGATGGCTGCGGCCTTCACGAGGTATGTGACGTCGGCTGGTGTGTCTATAGGTCTTCTGGCTGCGGTGGCGGCGTTCTACGCCCGGCGTGATCGTCTTGGCCTGCTCGGCCGGGCGATGAGTGATGTCGGTCGGATGGCCCTGACCTGCTATCTGGCGCAGAATCTCATTGCGGCATTCGTGTTCTACGACTACGGGCTGGGGATGGCGAGGGTGATCCGGGGTCCATGGTCAGAGCTGTACACTCTGGTGATCTATGTGCTGATCGCGGCGCTCCTGGTGACGGCGAGCAAGCTGTGGCTGCGGTTCCATGCCCGCGGCCCGGTCGAGCTCCTATGGCACTGGTCCTACAACTCCCTGGCCAGCAGGTACACGCGCTGGAGGGAGGGGAGGGCTCAGGCCTCGATCGAAGCGGCGGCGAAGTCCTGACATGGGCCGCAGACGGGGCGGGGGCTGCGTTGGGCCTCGATGCTGCTGATGATGGGGCTTATGCGCCGGATGGGGCGTTGTATTGTCGAGGGCTGGCCGCCCGGTGAGAGAACCTTAGGGTGTTATTCACGGGGGTTTGTTCGTGTCGTTAGTGGGCGCATCGGCAGTCTCGGGAGAGAATTGGGTTACCACACTCGATTCTCATGGGGAGACGGCCGATGCGTTATAAGTCTACCACGGGGCTGTGCGATGAGGATGTCGATGAGCTTGTCCGGCGTATCGGTCAGGTGCTCGAATCGCGGGGCCAGAGCCTGCTGGGCTACCGCCTGGGGCTCAGGCAGCAGGTGGAACTGACCTTAGAGGCTTATTCACAGGCTGAAGCAAGTAGCCTCTGACCTGGGTGAACGTAAATGAAATCCGCCTCTGTGAATAACCCTCTAGTTTTGGCGCATCATAACCGGCTCTTCCGGTTTGAGGTGGTAGGGGCCTGGTCGGAGTGGGGCTGGTGGGGCGGGGTTGAGGTCCTGGGTGATCATGGGGTTGCTCAAGACCGACCATGATGCTGAGGGCCTCGACGATGGCCCGCACTACCTGTCCTGCCCCGCTGGTCGGGGTGTTCGATCCTGTCGATCCCGATCGGCTGCTGGGGCTGGATGCCTTGGGGCTTGAGGCCACTGGGCAGCGGATCATCGACTCCGGCGGGCGCCGAGCACTGTGGGTGCGGTGCCGTCCTGTCATCGGGGCCTGTGACGAGCGCTTGTTCTGCGCCTCCTGCGGTGCCATGGGCAGGCGCAAGGGGCACCGACGCGCGCGTCCTGGCCCACGCCCCGGCCTGGGGACGGGTGGCCCGCCTGCTGGTGAGGGTCCCCGAGATCGCCTGTCGGCGCTGCCGGCGGACCTGGAGGCTCGATATCAGCGCTGCGGCCCAGCCCCGGGGACTGCTCGCGCGCGGCTCGATCCGGTGGGCTCTTCAGGCGGTTGCGATCGACAATATGGCGGTCTCGCGGGTCGCGGCGCGCCTGGGGGTCTTGTGGGACACCGCCAAGGACGCCGTCCTGGAGGCCGGCATGAGGGCCCTGGGCGAGGTCAAGACCCGCCTGAAAGGGGGGCGTGGGTCCTGGGGGTCGATGAGCATGTGTGGCGCCGCCGGGGTCGCCAGCGGTGCGTGAGCGTCGTGATCGACCTGGCCCCCGTGCGCGAGGGTAGTGGTGGTCCGGCCAGGCTGGTGGACATGATCGAGGGCCGCTCGAAGAAGGCCCTGGCCTGTTGGCTGGCCCAGCGCGACCCCGCCTGGCGCGCCGGTGTCGAGATCGTGGCGATGGACGGCTTCACCGGCTACAAGACCGCCACCGCCGAGCAACTACCGGCCGCGCGGGCGGTGATGGATCCCTTCCACGTGGTCAAGCTCGCCGGCGACGCCCTGGACGAGACCCGCCGCAGGGTCCAGCAGGCCACCACAGGGCGGCGCGGGAGGGCCAATGACCCCCTGTACACGGCGCGCCGGGCCCTGCTGACCAGGGACAGCCTGCTCACCGAGAGGCAGGCCGGGCTCCTGAAGGTACTGCTCGCCGACCAGCGCCACACTGCTGTGGAGGTCACCTGGGCGGTGCACCAGAAGATGATCGACGCCTACCGCAACCCCGATCCCGCCGCCGGCAGGCCAGTGATGAGCGCCCTGATCGACTCCATCGCCACCGGGGTGCCAGCCGGCATCCAGCAGGCCTCCCGCCTGGAGCGGACCCTGAACCGGCCCCACCGAGGACATCCTGGCCTACTTCGACCACCCCGGCGCCTCCAACGGCCCCACCGAGACCATCAACGACAGGCTCGAGCACCTACGCGGCATCGCCCAGGGCTTGCACAACCTCACCCACTACATCACCCGATCCCTCATCCACGCCGGAGGCCTCAGACACCGACTGAGCACCTAGCTACCCCCTCAAACCGGAAGAGCCCGTTTACTCGACTGAGCGACGAGCTGATATTCACTTCGAGCTCGCTTCAAAATTTCATTGTATAACGAGCCTGGAGGCCGTGGATCTTTTGCAGTATAGACATTCGTTACTCCCTTCAATATACAATGAAAGCGGAGCAACGAGAAGGTGGCATTCAGAGCTCGCCAACACCTTTGTGCTACGCATCGCCCAGCATCGAGCTCAGCGATGCCGCCGTAAGTACAGTATAACCACCATCTGCTGCCGGCTAGATTCCCCGCTTCTCGCCTGATGAGGCGCTTCTAAGATCCTTCACCGACCTCTATCTGCTCGCCAACCTCTCTATAGCGCCGACATCCGCATTTCTCGCATCGCGCCAGAAACGACATCTTTGCCGCCAACCTCTTTCGCTTGACGATCTGATGCTGACTCGGAGAGTGTCCGCAGCGACAGGACATCATGGCCAAACACTGAAGTTCTCTTTCAAGACGTATTTTCTTTCCTAGCACCATGTTCCCAGCCGCAAGTCGCACATATGGAACAATCGACGGACGTCCACCGTGATCACGGTGCCACTGAGCGTCACGCTCGACGAGAATTTCGTAGTCCTTGACTGTCGACTCCGATGCCTCCTCTAGGTCGAGCGGCTGCGGCACGAGAAACGAGTGACTTGCACCGCTCGGGAGAGTGATATCCGCTCTGACTGAGATGGTATGTTCGACTAGGGATTCGACCGAATTCCTCTTAGTACTAACGCGGCGGGTGAAGCGTGCGCGAGGTGGCCAAAGGGGGCGAAAACTAGCGGGCATAACTCCGACATACTCGATGCGGCGCTCTACTGAGGCATAGTTCGTGATTCGCACAAAGTAGCCGGGGTCGCCTATAGCTCGCACCACTTCGAGACGCAACCCTTCGGGGGAGGTAAAGTAGGCGGGCAGCGTCTTGCATAGGAATACTAGGGCAGCGACAGCCACCGGCACTGCCGCGAGTAGGGTTGCAAGATCAGCGAGCGTATTGAGCACGGAAAATGTTCACCCAACCTCCGCATTGATCGAGCATGTCATATTCATGTCAACGATCTTCAGTTGAAAATTTTTCGTCGAAGTTGGAGACGCTTCTGAGGGCTTCAGCTGAGACAACGTGCGGGTTGTTGTTGTTTCCGATTATCTCTACGAGCAGCGCGTCGCTGTCCCGCTCGAGCACCCGGATCTCATCGCCTGCATGGAGGGTGAGGCCAGCGCCGCAGTCAGCGTCGCTCGTGATCGTGAGGCGTTTCGGATATTCCTGTGGCTCAACACCTCTCCTCTGATCATGTGGCCTAACTCGTCTCCAGACAGCTTTGCCGCCCGCTTCGGCACCACGCCCAACAGCCCAGCCGCTCACTGCCGTAACTGCAGCCAGAGCAAGGGGCCCGCCGACCTGCTTGGCGAACGTCACCATCGTCTGGTAGTTGCCGAGGTTCCCCACCTGTGTCTCCTTCACGCGAGCGGAGCGGTAGGCGAGTCGCCTGCCGCGGTGATTCTACACGCACTCGTGTGGTGCTGGCCCCTTCGTACACCAGTGCTCCGAGCGCTCGGCCTCATCGTGGGTCAAGTCCTTGGGGGTGGTGTAGGGGTCCTTCGGCGAGGCGGTCGGGCTGTTAGGGCTGGTGGTGGGGTTGGATCGTCCTGTGGTGTGGTGTTGGTGCGGCAGCGGGTCAGGATTTCTAGGCCGAGGTAGTGGTGGTCTTCGTCCCATTCGTCGGTCTGCTCGGCTAGGATAGCGCCGACCGCGCGGATGATGGCCTGACGGTTGGGGAAGATGCCGGCGCTGTCGGTGCGGCGGCGGATCTCCTTGTTCAGGCGCTCTTGGGGGTTGTTGGACCAGATCTGGCGCCATACGTCGGTGGGGAAGGCTGTAAAGGCCAGGAGATCGGCTCTAGCGGCGTCCAGGTGGTCGTGGACCTGGGGCAGGCTCTGGCGGGTGTGGTCCAGGAGACGGTCGAACTGGGCCTGGACAGCTGCTGCGTGGGGCTGGTCATAGACGCTGTGGAGCATGGCCTTGAGAGCGGGCCAGGCGCTTTTGGGGGTGATGGTCATCAGGTTGGCGGCGTAGTGAGTGCGGCAGCGCTGCCAGGAGGCTGTGGGCAGGTTCGCCGCGATCGCCTCCACCAGGCCCTTGTGGGCGTCGGATGTCACCAGCCTGACCCCGCTCAGGCCCCGGGCTACCAGGTCTGCCAGGAACTCGTTCCACGCTGCCCCGCTCTCGGCGGTGGCTACCCGCAGGCCCAGGACCTCACGATGACCATCGGAGTTGACCCCGGTGGCGGTCAGCACCACGGCATTGACGACTCGTCCGCCCTCGCGCACCTTCATCGTCAGGGCGTCGGCGGCCACGAAGGTGAAGGGGCCCGCTTGATCCAGGGGCCGGTTGCGCAAGGAGGTCACATGCTCATCGAGTTCAGCAGCCATGCGCCAGACCTGGGATTTCGACAGGCTGTTGATGCCCAGGGTCTCTACGAGCTTGTCCATGCGGCGGGGCCAGACTCCCGCCAGGTAGGCGTCAGCCACCACTGTCACGAGCGCGGACTCCGCTCGTTTGCGGCGCCCTGGCAGCCAGTCGGGGAAGTAGGAGCCGGTGCGCAGCTTGGGAACGGCGACATCGATCGTGCCCACCCGGGTGTCCAGGTCCCGGTGACGGTAGCCGTTGCGCTGAGCCCGGCGCTCAGGGCTGGCCTGGCCGTACTGAGCGCCGCACACCGAATCAGCGTCAGCTGAGAGCAGGGCGTTGATCACTGTCTGCAGCAACGAGCGCATCAGATCCGGGGAAGCCTGCCCCAGGGCTTGGTCCAACACGGCAGCAGGGTCGACAATATGAGGAGCGGTCATCGTGCGATGTCCTTTCGAGTGGGTTGTAGGAGATTCCTCGAAGGGCCACACGGTGACCGCGCCCACGCTCAGCGCGGGTCCGCGACCACCAGCGGCTACACCACTCTATGGGGCACTACTCACGACCTGTGCCTTTCGAGCTGTCCTCATCGAGCAGGTCGAGGCGCGGGTGGCTGAGCTGTATGGGCAGATCCACCTGGAGGAGGCGGACCGCCAGGCCATCGAGGCCTATCTGCTGGCTGAGCTCGAGCGCATCGAGGCAGACAAGGCTCGCCATATCCGCTCTCTGACCGCCCGGCGCACTAGCCTGGAGGACCAGCGCCGTCAGCTCCTCCAGGCCCACTACGCCGGGGCTGTTCCCCTGGAACTGCTCAAGGAGGAACAGGACCGCCTCACCCGGCAGATCTCTGGGATCCAGCGTCAGCTCGATGGCTACCAGGCGGACGCCACCCTCGTCCGCCAGCACCTGGCCCAGGCCCTGGACCTGCTGGAGGACTGCGCTCGGCTCTACACCGCCGCGCCGGAGCACCTGAAGAAGCAGCTCGACCGCGTCTTCTTCCAGCGGGTGTTGGTGAATCCGGTGGTTGATGAGGACGGGCAGGTGGTGCTGCCCGCCGATCCCCGCCAGCCCAAGGATGGCCCTGAGCGGACGGGGCATACCACCCCAGCCACTCACGCAGCAGGCGAGACCGGGACTGCGGGCAGTGGAGGAGCCGCCTCCCGGGGAGGCGCCAAAGATGCCGAGGATGCTGCTGCTGATCGACCGACCAACCGGTCGGAGGTCGGGGCTGCTGGGCAGCAGACAACCCGGAGAGGTACCGGAGCGACCGGCCACCACGCAGCCCACCAGCCAGCCCCAACCGCAGATACAGGCCCCGTCTTCACCCAGGACCCCGAGCAGCACAGCACTGCCGCTGCCATCCTCAGCTTCCCCTTTGATCAGCTGGCCAGCCCCGGATTACGGCAGGCGGCGTACCAGCACGCCAGCACTGTGGATGCCGACCCGAGCCAGACACCCATCCCAGGGTTGTCAGGACAACGAAAAACGCCCACCGCCAAGGGTGAGCATCACTCGTCGTCTGAGATGGCTCCAGCCACGACCCCGCTTGCTGCGGGTTCGTATTCGAGCACCGTGGTGCGCCTCAGCACCTTCGACACGAAGAACTGGAGGAGCCTGCTCCGATTCCGTGAGCGCCTCCTGCAACGGGGGTGGACCAGGCCCGACTTGGAGGAGCGGCCTCTCGACGATACCGCGAAGCTGGCAGACAACGACACCACCCCGCCACCCGAGCAGTCCACGGTCGTGCGAAGGATAATCCACATCGAGAATCGCCCTATCTCACGTGAGAAGCGAGCTGCCATCCGGCGAGAGGCCAACGGTACCCTCGGCGCCCGCGCCGTAGCGGAGCGTCACGGCGTGCACGAGAACACGGTGCGTGCCATCTGGCGCCAGCGCCCCGGGCCTGCTCGTCGAGGGCCCCACCGCTTCACTCCGGAGCACCGACAGCGCGCCGAGGTGCTCGTCGCCCAGGGTGTCTCCCTTATCGACATCGGCCTGGAGCTCGGGTTCGATCGGGGGACGGTGCGGAGGCATCTGAGCGCGAGAGGCAACGATACCTAGAAGATGATCGCCGCCAACAAGGACGGAAGCGCGACGACAGCTGTGACAGGCGCACTGCATGGCTTGAGCCTGAATAGTGCCCAAGGTCACATGTACTTTTCGCTTGACCGGATGATCGTTTCCCAAACGGAAGAGGTAGATTCACTTCGACAACACGGCGGACTTAAGTACTGAGGATACGCCAAGCGATTGCTGTCACCTATAAGTCTTGACGTTGTCGATATAAATAGTTATAATAACTCGTAATTATGCGAGAACGTTATGATGGTGAGTGCGGCCCGGCATCACGGTTGAAGCGATATCTGGGATCGTATGCTGGTAGGCTCGGATATAAGTTTGCCCGGGTTGATGAACTTCAGAACGAGGACGAGGACACAGAGAGGCGGCGGATGCTCCAGATGGCTGCAAACAGCTCCGACACCATGGACGGAACGCGTGAATCTGTCGATTTGCGTCGAGCAGAGTGCTGGGCTGATGCAGTACTAGAAAGGCATTGGGACGGCGAGTATCCGGTAGACCCGAACGCTATCGCTGTGTCGATGGGCATGGACGTGTATTTTGCGCAAATTCCAGGGCGTCTGGCTGGTCTAATTTTAAAGACCGCCGATCAGTCGATGCCATCGATATTTGTAGACGAAGGTGCAAGTACCCCACGCAAGCGGTTCACGATTGCCCACGAAATTGGTCACTATATTGAGAAGATCGAAAGTCTCGATGAACCAATTAGAGGGCCATTTGGGTTTTCTGATGAAACCATGACAAGTGACCTATTGATCCTCGCAGGTCGTAAGCCTACTCCTTCAGGTTTACCTGATCAGAATCAGTCTGAATTATTTGCAGACCGTTTTGCCCATTCGTTACTGATGCCCCGGGCAGAAGTTGAAGAATTTGCGGGGCTCGGAATGCCCGTTGAACTTGTAGCGCATGCTTTCGGAGTGTCGGAAGTCACGATGCAGAATCGCTTGCATGAACTCTCTATCATTTTATAGAGAAACAATGATGCTTTAAGTGAGGTTTGGAGTCATTTGTGTCTGACAGCCAGTTTCAATCAAATAATTCGGAATTATCGATTCAACAAATCGCGAGTTACATACCTTTATTGGATACTGCCAGCAAGCCAATCGCTCCGCTACCTGGTGGATCCAAAGTTAGCGACAGTGATATAGGCTCACCAAAGCGCTCATTTCGATTAAAGAACACTGATGACACTTTTAAGTCTGATTCAGTTCTGTCGTTCAAAAAAATTCTGCGCTTGGAAGAGTCTAAAAGAAAAGCCGCCCTGAATAATGCCTTCATCGAAGATCTTAGAACTGGCCTTGAGATGAGGAACAAGTTAGCATCAGAGATTATACGGCTGACAAAAATTCAAGTATGGGTCGTTAATGGTTCGTTTATGCTGTTAGCAGTCATTCAAGCAGTTCATGGAATGTGGCCGTCGGATAAAGTGATTCTAGGATGGTTCGCTTCGACCGTCGTTGAGATTATCGGACTTTATGCGATTGTTCTTAGAGGTGTCTTTGCGCCAAGTTCATTGAGCGATGTGATATCGCAAATTCAACGTTGATTGACTACATATTCTTAACCTCTATTTGGATGAATGCCGAACAGAACAGACGTATATAAATAAGCAATACACCCACTAAAGATGCAAATGCTATGAACAGTATTTTACTGATATCATTGTCGCGATTCGTCGAAGGTTATTCAGGAGCTGGAGCGTACACCCTCTGACCTGGGCAAACGCATGCGATCAACTCCTCTCTGAATAACCCTCGTCGTTTATGACCCATCCTCCGCATTGGTTCCGCTACCGGTCTGGCTAGTGTTTTTCAGTATGTCGCGCACCAACACCAGCGAAATAACCTCGTCGGCTAATTTACCGAGCTTGCGCACATTGCCTCCCTTGTTGGCTAGCGGATACAGCATAGTCTTGATAACACTGGGGTCCAGTCGCGCTTTTTCGTCAAGTCTGAGCTTCGAGAAGCGGTTATCAACAATCCTGTCGATAACCTGATAGATCTCATTCTTGGAGAGTGGCTTGAAGTGAATCAAGGAGTCAAATCGTGAATAGAGAGCGTCGCCGAGAGTCTTGCGGATTTCGTCTTCGGTGGCGTAGTTTGAGGTGCAAATGATCAAGGATGGGCCGAGTTTGACGCTGTAGTTCTTGTCCTCGAACACGCCACTGTCGAATAACTGGTAGAAGGCGCTGTGGAAGACCGAGTTTGCTTTGTCGAACTCATCGATAAGGATGACACCGGACTCACGATCGAGTAAGTCGCGTGCGAAGGAGGCCTCGAGGTGCGCTCCGCCAAATAAATACGATGCGAACTTGTCATTGTGGAACATAGAGAACTGTTTGCGCAGCAACTTCCCCCCGAGTAAACCGTTGATGAACTGTGCGGTTTCAGTCTTACCGACACCGGACGGGCCGTAGAACATTAAAACGACTGGCTTCGTCTGCCGTGCCGTGGTCAGTGGATACAGCGCCGCAAGTAGTGCCTCCATAACAGTCGCTTGACCTACAAGATGTCCGGCGAATCCGTCGCGGAAGCGTACGAGCATATCTCGCGTCACTGTCGGATATTCATAGCGCTTCACCTTAGTTGTGAACGCTCGCTCAAGTTGTGAGTGAACGTGGGCAGGTGGGTTGTGCAGATGAAGATACTTGGGGTTGATAGATCGCATAAGACCGATAAAGTTGGTGATAGCGTGTTCGCTTAAACTAGCGTAGTCGCTCGAATCCGCCGCTACACAATTCGGTCTCGGTGCAGATTCCTTGGGTGGCGCCTCCTGACCTTCAATAACAAGGGTATGGCGCCGCTTGGCCTCGTCGTGCTCATAGACAATGTCAAGAAAGGACGTGTACTCCTTTTCTCCCAGCTGTTCATTGAACCACGACAGCGGGCCGTAGTAGATGGTGACTGTCGTATCACTTGGCATGCTCGACCTCAACTCCTGCAAGGATGATGTCATACACATCTAGGAGGTCATCATTCTGTACGTCTATGCCATCGACGAGTTCAACGGCTGTCACAGTAGTACTGTCCGTATTGCCCGACATCTCGGCCTCCATAGTAAGTGCTTGCTCGGATGTCTGTCCGACGAGTACGCCGTGGAAGACCAGGCGCATGCGTCCGAGATCTGTGAGCCCGTAGTTGTTCCGGAACGCCTTGAGGTTGAATCGCAGTACACACTTGGAACCGTTATCATCTTCACCGAGTAACTCGTAATAGCCTTTCGCGTTCGCAAGCACTTCATCCATGCGCGCCAAGTCGAAAGGCACATCGTCCAGCTTGAGCAGCACCATGTAAGGTGTGAACATCTTCATGTACGCCATAGACCCCTCAGGCGCGGTCACGCGAAGATCTTGTAACTGGACCACTCGAGGGTCGCTATCCGACTTGACGAGGTAGTCTGTCAGGATCGTGTTCGACAGCGTCTTGCTCAAGATGCTCTTGCCAGCTGCGGCCACTCCGGCACCTGCGTTCAGTTCGCCTGACGCGCCAAAAAACGGCAACCAACTGAGCTTCGTGATGAGGCCAGCTTCGACTTTACCATGCGCCTCATTGGTCCGCTCTTTTACATCTTCGCTCGTGGAGGCGGCTTTACCGCCGGCGGACATATCCAGATAATCTGAGGCTGACTCCTCGTCGAAGTAGACGACTTTGATCAGGTTAGGCTTATTGTCTTTAATCGTTTTCTTCGTCATTGCCTACCCTCCTTTCAATGCTAGCATCTTCTAGTCGATCAAAATCACTCACATACTTGCGGTCCTGCACCACCCTGAACTTCTCGAACTCGCTCAGGGCGTGGTCGTCTGCTTGGGTCTTGGAGATGCGGCCGGCACCTTCGAGGATCTGGCGGTCGTCGAGATTGAGGAAGGTATCTAAACGCTTGGCCCAATCCTCCATTGTCATGGGAATGTGGCGACGGGCGCGGGATTCGGCCAGGTCGAGGAAGGCGTTGACCAGGCGCCCCAGGTCCGCCAACTCCTCGCGGGTGAGATAGTTCTTGCCGATGGTGACGTCGCTGGGCAGGATCTTGCCGTCGGGGCTGCTGGCCCAGGTGGTCAAGCCCATGTGAGGCCGGGCAGCATCAGCTCGAGACTTGATGAGTTCAGCGGCAGTCTGTCCATGGACGGCATAATGGAGCTTGTTCTGTACGGTGGCGAAGAAGCGCTTGGTGGTCGGAGCATCCTTGTTGTAGTCCACACTGGTGGCGTAGATGTCAGTGACTTTCTGGTAGAAGCGGCGCTCGGACAGGCGGATCTCCCGGATCTCCTCCAGTAGTCGCTCGAAGTAGTCCTGTCCCAGGAAGGTCCCGTTCTCCATTCGCTCTCGGTCGATGGCGTAGCCCCGGATGGCGAAGTCTCGCAGTACCCGGGTAGCCCACTGGCGGAACTGAGTGGCACGCACCGAGTTGACCCGATAGCCCACCGAGATAATGGCGTCGAGGTTGTAGTGCTGAGTGGCGTAACTCTTGCCGTCGGTGGCAGTTATCCGGAACTTCCGGATAACTGCGTCACGTCCCAGCTCTCCTGACTTGAAGACGTTGCCAAGGTGCTCACTGATAGTGCGCACATCCACCCCGAACAGCTCCGCCATCAACTTCTGAGTCAGCCAGACCGTCTCATCCTCGTAGCGAGCCTCAATACTGCTCCCGCCGTCCTGTGCGGTGAAGATCAGGAACTCGGCCGTGGAGTTGCGGATGAGTTTACGAGATGGCTCTGAGTCGGGTGCGTCATGCATACAAATAGTATACCTCTTGATTGTAGCTCGCTACAAGCGATGAGGACTGGATTAAGCTTGCCTTTTTAGATCTGAGTAGTTCTCTGCATTTCGGTTTCCTGTTTAAAGAATGATGCACCTATGCGCTTTGTGGGAGTGATCGGCACCACTCTTCGTGTGCCTTTCGGATAAGGTTGCCGTGGTAGCATATACATTCCTTGCGAGGCGAGCATGCTGGCAAGATAGCGGTTTCGCTCGACGACGAACTTTTCCCATAAAGTAGCCCATGCTTCTCCAGGAAAACGTATCTCCTCTTCTGGAACCTCGGCGGGTGATGCCGTAGTGCGCACAACTTTGAGCGCCTTGTGGAAGATTCGTCCGAGATGAACAATCATTTCAGATGCCTGCATGTCGAATGATTGCAATAGCTCTTCAGGCTCTCCCGGGCTAGGATGAAGTACTTTAGAATGAATATTATACTCCGCTCGCTCCGGCATTTCGAGACTATCATCGATTTCCTTTTTCTGTTTTACTCGTTGAAGCACTTTCCCAAACCCATATACTTTATGCCGCTCTTCTTCGTCACTCTCACCCCATTTTTGGATACGCGTAGTATCGAGAGCCCACTCCATCAGAAGAACCTCAATCTCCATTAAAACACGCGATGAGTCATTGAGCGTCTGTTCATCATCGCCAAAGATTGCCCGGACGCTTCGCAACGCCTCGTTTTCTGTGCGCGCTAGCAGCCTTCTAAGTTCCGTGCTTCCCGTCTTGGAGCCCATGGAACGTAATCCAGCTAGCAGTTGGTCGATGCCACTGAACCACTCAGGAAATTGCTCATCAATAAATTGCGCTCTCTCGATCCTTCTCTGATGCTCCTTTCTTAGAGCAGTCGCTACATAGCTATTTCGGAGATGGTGGGAATTCAGTGTGCGATCGTAACAGTCTCTGGCCTTGTGGCGTTTAGTCATGTTGATGTCCTCTCTAATTGTCTGGAGCTGAAGTCTGGTTCGCCTTGTTGTTCGAACGGTGTAGATACATTTAGTTTATGTTCGAAGACGACTCTATAGAATGGTGGGCATTACAAACAGATGTTACTAAGAAAATATTCGATTATGCAGCATCTTACAATTACTAGGTCGACATTAGAGGATCATTACTCAACACCATTGGTATCTTGATCATTTCAAGAACGAGTCGCCACCTTCCGCAGCAGCGTCCGCAGCTCACTCTCGTCCCCATGGAAGGCTAGTTGTTCTTCCCATGGAGGTTGTGGGCGCGGTCGATGGGTGGTTTGCCTCCGATGCTGGTGTGGGGTCGGTGGTGATTGTAGTGGTGGAGCCAGTGGGGGTAGGCCTGGGCGCGTTCCTGGTCGGAGTCGTAGTGGCGGGCGTAGGCCCATTCTTCGACCAGGGTGCGGTGGAACCTCTCGATCTTCCCGTTGGTCTGGGGCCGGTAGGGGCGGGTGTACTGGTGCTTGACGCTGCTGCCCAAAGCGGTGTTGAAAGCCTTGGAGCGGTAGCACGAGCCGTTGTCGGTCATCACTCGTTGCACGGTGATCCCCAAGGAGGCGTAGAACGCCCGGGCCCGGTGCCAGAACCCGGCAGCGGTGTCCTGGCGCTCATCGTCCAGGATCTCGGAGTAGACCAGGCGGGAGTAGTCATCGATGGCTGAATGCAGGTATGAGTACCCCATCGATGAGCGGTGGGCGCCTGCGGAGCGTTCCAGGGTGCGCCAGCCGCCGCCATCGGGGATCCGGCCGAGCTTCTTGACATCGACGTGCACCAGTTCGCCCGGGGCGCGGCGCTCGTAGCGCACGGGCCGGGGCCTGCGCAGGCGCGCACCGGTGGTCTTGTCGATGTGTCCCAGCAGTGGTGCCCGGTAGCGGTGCAGCACTTTGGAGACCGTGGACTGGGGAAGATGGAGGTGGTAGGCGATCCGGTGGGCGCCCCAGCGGCGAGTAGTGCGCAGGGCGATGATGCGCCTCTCGGTGCGCCGGGCAGTGCGCCGCGGTGAGCTGATCGGGCGGCTGGAGCGGTCCTGCATCGCCGCGCGGCCACCGGTGCGGTAGCGGGCCACCCATTTGGACACCGTGCCCCGACTGACATCGAACCGCTGGGCGACACGGGCCTGGGCCCACCCCTGGTCGATAACCAGCCTGGCGATCTTGAGCCGCCCTTGAACACTCAGAGCAGCACGAGCATGAGTAACATATGACACGAGGACCTCCGTGGATCGAGTGAGCGTGGTAACCCACATCGATACCGGAGGTCCTCGCCTACCCTCTCACACCACGCCGCACACAACCTCCATGGGAAGAACAGCTAGTGTACTCGCTCGGGTGTTCTCTTCGGCGGTTATGGCGCTCCAATCGAGCCACAGCCGTAACGGTTGGATAACAAACTGAGCAGCAAGCGGATGGTGCGGCCGTTGCCCTCGCGGAAAGGATGGATGGCGTTGAGCTCGGAGTAGTAGTGCGCCAAGCGGTCGAGCACAGCAGGGTCGCCGGGGTTCCAGCCCTGACGCTCCCGTTCCAGGTCGGCGAAGACAGCTTCTACCTGCGATGAGATGTACTGAGCTATAGCGAAGCGTGAAGTGCCCTTGCTGATCTCCACGATGTGGTACTGACCAGCCCAAGTATAGAGTTGGCCGAACTACTCGCGGTGTAAGTGCTGCAGGAGTGCGGCATCCCAGCGAGCGGGTTGGAAGGAGTTGAGAATCTCAGCCGCTGCAACGCTGACAGTCAGTTCTTCCATCTGGGCGAGTATGGTGGCATCGGTGATGCCAAGCTGGTTGCACATCACGCCAGTAGCAGGATCAAGATACGGGTCGGTAGTCAAAATCATAGACTATAGCCGAATCCTATTGATGTGGCTTCGCTGATGTGTCGGTGATATGGGGCTGTTGGATGGCGACCCGTAGATCTTGCCCGGTTGCCTCACCGCGGGCAAATGCGTCCAGGACGCGCTTCGTCTGTGTACTGACCGGTGCGCCCTCGAGCTCCTGCGAACCGATGACTGCTCGAACGATTCGCTTGCGATGGTTTAGTTCAGCTGTTGTCATAGCTGCCTATAATTATAGCAAGATTGCGAGTGTATGCCAATAAAAACTAAAACTGGACGTTACTTCCCCTTTCTGAGAGGCTGAACCGCGCACGCGGCAGTAGCGCCCCGTTTGACAGAGTAAGATTGATATAGTATAATTTCGGATCGAATCTTCTTGAAAATCTATCAGTGGCCAACGCTGATATTAACCTAACCCTAAGGGTGGTCTATATTTACTGAGCATTACAAACAACAGTGATATGCCCCGGACACACATGTTCCGGGGCACGATCTAGGGGCTCTTTCAATCTTGAAAAACGTACGTCAAGAAAGAAGAGATGAGGCCTATGATACAGCCCAGGGCGAGGCTTGTGATAAGCGAGGAGAGATCTTTATTGTAGATACTCCATCCTGCCTTTGCGAGGCATGTTATGCTCGCGCCCATGCACCCTAGGGCAAAATATCGAATCCATCGAATCCCTGATCTTTTCTGATCGTGCTTGCACATGGCGATTCCTTCCCAGAAGAAGTTTAAGACCGCCACGGATGCGATGATCGGCGTATCCTTCGATTCCTAAAGAACACACCGATCGCAACATCGATTAAGAAGTATAATAACATAAATCATGCCCAAATACAATCCCCTAGGAGGTTGATTCTGAATGATGAAGATTAAGCGAGGGAGATGGAAAACTTTCGCTGTAGCTGTTGTGGTTGCGGCGACAGGGACTGCGTTAGGGGGATTATTCCTTAAAGTGATTGACTGGACCGGAGATCCCACGGTGGGGGTGTGGATTAAGGAGAGGGTGACGGCTTCTTCGTCTACGGAATCACCAGACGGTCATGTTATCGATCCCGTAAATAGTGAGGGTGGCACTTCTAATGATGACGGTGCAAAAAATCCGACGCCGACAGCCACGTCTCTCCATCCCTCAATTACGCCGCCTTCTTCTTCGTCTTCGAAGACAGTATTTCTCAGCAAACTCACTCCTGTTGACAAAGTTAGCCAAATCCCCTGGGAGTTCGATAAGTCATACAGTCTAGACGGCAAGCAATTTAACAACTCTATCTATGCTAGATGCTACGTTAGCAAATGTCGAGATAGCCCTGATTCTGTCGAGTATGATCTTGGAAAGAACTACAAAAGACTCACAGCAACGGTAGGGATCTATCAACGTGCTAAAGATTCTGATCAGCCCGCAGTACTCACTGTGTATCTCGACGACGAAAAGTATGGTGACTCGTATACTCTTACGGGCGGAAACGGGGAGTCTCAAGAGATAGAAATTCCAGTTGAGAACGTGCTGCGGATTCGAATTGAGTTGGCTGGTACTGATATCAACTATAATGAGTACGATGTCAAGGCGTTTGAAGTCGTCATTGGTGACCCTATCCTTCATAAGGATTAGTGCTATCTTTGCGCACTGACCGCCAGAATTAAGTACATAAAATAGGTGCTTGCAGTCCTGCACATCTATAAGTATCATCCATCCTGCCTCTCAAGCGTCGCATCCTCGCCGGCACCTCACCCGGGCAGGAAGGCAGGTCTCGCCATGGCTCACACTCGGATCCGTTCCATGACTCCTGCGGACGTCCCTGCTGTAGTCAAGGCTTGCGCGGATTGGCACGAGCTGGCCCAGCACGGCCCACCGTACTGGCGGCCGCGTGCCACAGCCGAGTTGGAGCGCAAGATCGCTGCCATGTCGGGCCCAACGCCGGCCACGGAGTACACCTTCGTCATCGAGGCAGATGGTCGCCTGGTGGGGGAGTGCTCGCTGCACGCCATCGACTGGCGCAACCGGCACGCTCAGGTTGGTGTCTGCCTCTGGTCGCCGCAGGATCGTGGCAAGGGCTACGGTCGCCAGGCGGTCTCCGAACTGATGGCTTGGGCGCACGATGAGCTGGGCTTACTGCGGTTGGAAGCCTGGATCCTGGCCGGCAACAGCGCCTCGCGGGCGCTGTTCTCTCGGCTGGGTTTCACTCACGAGGGCACCCTGGTCGGCCGCTACCGGCATGGCGGCCAGCAGCATGACGTCTGCGTCTACGGCTTGGTGAGGTGAAGGCGTCCGCAGTTCTCCGGACTTTCCCCGGATAGGTTGGCGCTGGGCACGTCACGCACCGTACTCATAGAGGCGGTCGATGTGGCCCTTGAGATCATCGACCTGCTGTTCCACACGGTCGAACCGCGCGTTCATCCGACTCTCCATGGCATCGAGATCGTCGCGGAATAGTCGGCATAACTTCATAATATCTTCATTATTCATATGTCTATATAATAACTGAAGAGGGCTGTCGAGAACAGGGCTGTTTGTGACATTAAGGTAACAATAGTTTGGTGACGTAGAGAATCAGTATCATTTACGGTATACTGTGTCGTACGGGTATCACCTCAAGCGTTAGGGGACTCACGATGTTTCACGCTACCTCTCATCACTCACGCCACTTGGCTGCCTTGGGATTGGTCGTTGGATTGTTCCTTGGCATTACCGGTTTAGTCCTGTCCCCTAATGCACAGGCTGCGAGCAGGACTGGTCATGTATACGTTGTCGTGGGCGGATCGGTATGTCCAGCAGGAACAAAGGCGAGAGGTATTTTATACCACTCCTTGCAGACTGGAGATACGTCGAGGGGATGGGATAACGGAGATGACATCGTGTATCCGCGTGTTCGCTTGCATGCGAACAACACGATCACCATGCAAGTCCGTTGTGATCAGCGAAACGGATGGTTTGGCTGGAGACCTGTTGGCTATCGGTCCGTGAGTGGGGTCATTTACCCTACTGCGACCGGTCAAACCTTCTGGATCGGATAGCAAGTTAGGGCATCATTTTCCTTAATATTGCTTGATGCGCCACAATTTGATACCATAATGGTGGTATGAAAAAGTATCGTCTCAATAAAGTGAATTTGGTATTATTTGCGTGGCTGGCAGGAGTCACTATCGTTCTAGGTCTGATGGTCGTTGAGCATTTGTCGTACATGCGAACTACGCAAGACGCAATGGACTCGCTCTCTCAACAGATCTTCCAGCTGCAAGTCAAAGAACAAGAATCTGCTCGCTAGACATAGCGGCTAGGGTTTTTTCGAAGGCACTCTCAGTTGTTTTTTGAGTCCCCTGGCAGTAGCAACTCCAATGCCTCGATGCCCAGCTGCTCGGCGATCTTCTCCACGCTCTTGAGCGTCAGGTTGCGCTCACCGCGTTCCACGCCGCCCATGTAGGTGCGGTGTACGCCGATGACCTCGGCGAACGCCTCCTGGCTCAGACCGCGCTCCTTGCGGTAAGCACGCAGGTTGGCGCCCACCGTCCGCTGCAGATCTCCCAAGGCCACGCCCTGTAGCCTCACCGACCGCTACTTCATGGTCTACAGACTGATGAGTAGCAGCAGCGTTGAAGCGAGTGTTGACCTCATGCAGGATGTAGGCAGGGCGCGATCCAACAGCGTCCACATGGGGTCGACAGCTAGGACAACCCGGTTTGCTACGCGGCAGGTTGCTGTGCCAGCTCTGGGAACTTGGCCTCGACCAGGCGGAGACGCTTGTCCAGATCTTGGTAGATTGACTCATCCACTATCTCACGAGCGCCCTCCTCGTGGAAGAGCTGGTAACGAAGATCGCTGATGCTGGAGCGCAGTTCGGCCTGCCCCTCATGCAACTCGACGAAACGAGCCTCCATGCGCAGTTCCAGATCCTTGACGATATCTGTCAGGTTCTTGTTGTCCTGGCGGATGTCTGCTAGTTGTTCATCTATACTCTCGAACCGTCGATCGATCTGCTCAAAGCGTTTGTCGATCTGCTGGAATTTATCCTGCATAGTCCCCGCCATTGCGGTGACGGTCTCATTCAGTTGTTGAATCTGCTTGGATATATCTTCGTTCGTCATATATCTATTTAATCATATAATGCTGTTCAGCTCAATGAAACTTCCTTGTATCCAGACGGTCCCGTAGGGGTTCGAGGCCGGCGTTCTCCCTCGGCTGTCGCGGTCCGCTGGTTTTTGCTGCCGCAGTGCGGTTGAGTCGGTGGCGTAGGCGGAGCTACCGGGGAGAGTGGAGGTGCTGGGATGAGCGAGAGGTATACACCCGAAGGCGCAGGAGCCTGCCCTGCATGGTGCGTGCTACCCCATGACAATACTGACTACCCTGCCGACGCGGTCCATGAAGCAGCGCCATGCCTGATCCCAGGCGTTGTGCTGGAGCGTCACGGAGATGGAACTGGCCGCCCGATCCGTCAGGCGGTGGCCGCAGAGCTCAGTGTAGTGCGCTACCGCTACGAGACTGACAGCGAGGAGTGGGTCTACGTTGGCGATGGGTGCAGCGGCCTGGATCTCAGCCCAGAGACTGCCCGACGACTGGCCCATGCCATCACAGCCCTACTGGACAGTACGACGAGCTTCCGCCCGACAGGCCCTCGACTTGCTGATTTGCAGACGTATGAGTAGCATCAACCGCTGACAGGCCGGACGAGTGCGGGGAGGTGAGCATCATGATGGGCGGCGGCGACTGAGGCATGAGAACAGGGCTACGTGCCGACCAACTCATCAGGCTGCCTCGTGATGCTCCGCATCGTGGGGCAGTTCTGCTTCCAGGGTCCAGTTGGCGGAGAAGCCGCTCTTCGGCAAGAGCCAGCCCGGCAGATCAACAGAGACCACTCGACTGGCAACATTGGCGGGTGACCTGGTGATCTGAGCGGTCCTGCTCGTGGCCACTGTGTCACTGACCGTCAGGTGGGCGATGTCGGTGTTGGTGTAGTCGATGTCTAGGGATAGCCCGCGGCATGGCTGTGGCAACTCGAAGTACAGACGATGTCCCCAGGTTGGTGTGACCACACGGAACACCTGCCGGATCCGCACCGCCTCCCCGCTGCATGCTGCGGCATCCAGGTGGACGCTGTAGGTCTGGCCGGTCTTGCGGGTGCTGCGGCGGATGGTCTGTGGCCGGCCGTCGACGGTGAGCTCCAGGAGTTCGTAGGACTGGCGGCTGGCGGCATCGACGCCTGGACGGTTCTGCATGAGCCACGGAGACGTGGCTGGCACATCCAGGAGCAGCTCCTTGTATTCCTCTCGGTCCGACACGCACGCGAAGCGGCGCACCGACCCACTCGGGACCGTGGTGTACTCCCACTCCACAGTAACGTCGAACAGAGTAGTACCTTTGGTACTACTCTCTAACATGTTAGAGAGCCGAACGCGCACCTCCACGTCGTACCACCGTTCGGCCGCGCGGATGGCCTGGTCGCGAATATCGGTATAGATCTCCCGAGCGAACTGCTCGTCACCCAACCGCAGCGACATGACGTTGCTGGCGATGTCATCCAGCAGCTCCAGGTTGGCCACGCGCTTCAGATCCTCCGGATGGATGGCGAAGCCCTCCACCACTGCATCCCGCATGGCCGGCGCCTGCTCACGGATGATCTCGCGGAACCGCTCCACCGTCGACTCTTCTTGGTCACGGCGAAAGGTGTATTCGAACAGCGTACCCAACAGCCCGGCACCGAACAGCGTTCCGCCCAGTTCGCCCAGTGGCAGTGCGTGCAGCCACGACCACGAACCCAGATCCAGGTTCGCCATCCAACCGTTCAGCATCATGAGGAGGATTCCAGACAATGTCAGAGACACGGCTACTAGGGCCGCTTTGAGGCGGCGGAGACGGCGTAGAGTATTTGTCTTTCTTTCGGTCATTATGTCTATATTATAGCATAATAGTAATGAGGGCGTGTAGGTAGTAGGCTGGCTATGCGTTGCGTAAAAATGAGAATGAATAGCGAGTGCGCTCCGGTTTCGTATCGCTCGATCAGTGATTATCTATTATCCCCTAAGAAATTCCACTTTAAAGAATATTGTGCTGGCAGTAGTTTCTCGCCAGAATTTGAATATTATGGCAAGAATTAAACAAAACCACACTTCCGGTAACCCACAGATCGGGGTATGAATCCTTGCAACCGTACTGAAGGACAGAGGGTGTCCTACGATCACGAACAAACCTTTTGTTTTACGTTAACCATAAGCTTTAAAAAACGAGTCTTAACGCATTTCACATACAATGGCCTCAATGATCGCTTTGCGATGACAAGTGATAGTATCAGGTGGATTGTCAAAATCAACCATATCACCGACGATGAAATTATTACTATAAGGTTCCACTTGAAATCCTCACCCTCAAATGCTAAGCGGAATAAATTAGAATTTTTATATGCAATCGTTGACCAGACCTCGAAAAGAAAGCATGCTAGAGCTAGGACAACATAGTTGTAATTCACCCTCAAACCTCTTCGCCAAAACTCAATTCTTAATATATCAAATAGAAAGAAAAATGTAAGTAAAAGTTGGCTAAGAAGACAAATATACAGAAACAACTGCAAACGCCAATCAACTGTTTTGTCGGCCGTGCCAAAAGCCAGAACTGTTGAAAGCATAACAGATAGTACAGCTCCAATTCCGAGAAGAGCTCGCCTTAATCCTAGGGCAAAGCTAACCGCCTCGTGCTCCTTCGACGCAATAATTCTGGCTCCACTAAATGCTGGAATAAGTGCCGCCAAAGGAGCCATTCCTTGTGTGGAAGTGAATAAACTATCTGAAGAATTTCCTTGACATAATATATAATAAGCCAGAACTTGAACAATAAAATATGAAATTATTGATGCGACTAGGGCAGGAAACGCCAATATTTCTCTTTTCGGATTCATTATAATTCTGAGATTTAGATGGGTGTTTTCGTCTGTTGCTGGCGGTACAGACGCAGAAACGACTCTGCCGTTTGATCTCAGTAATACGGAAGAGGCTATCGATGATGTTCCATGAGAAATGGAGTGATCCAGACTTAACGTACGTCGATTATCTACCGACCCAAGTTTAACGTCGTCAACGCGCATTCCTTCTGGCGCCAGAACCCTTAAATGAAGCCATAGGTCTTCATCGCCGTTAGCATTAAGTAGTAAAATCGACGATGATCTCAACCCTAATTCGTCGAGTTTGGCGAGAATTCTATCTATGAATTTCGGAGATTCATTTGAGTGAGCATCAACCGGCATGTTATGTTCTGTTTTTTCTTCGCCCGTGATGAAAGAAAGTCGAATAGTTCCTCTGCGAACAGTGGGATCGTTTGGGATATTAACTAGAACAAACGATTTACTCCGAAACCAATGGAGAGCGTTATATATGGAATCACGATTGTTGTCTACATGGAGGCCATCGAGAAATTCTTCGTCAAATAATGATTTGTCCGTAGGAGATGCCATAAATTTATTGAATAGCTTATTGATCATATCCTGGTTTAACTTTGATAATAAATCATTATCAATATTAGCAACGTATATAAAAATAAGCGTTTGAAAATATGCTTTTTCATGGCGAGTTGCCAAACATGCTTCACTTCCCCAAGGAGATTCGAAACCTTCGGTCATATATGGCCGATCGTCGAGTAAATCAAGTGGAAGGAGGATTCGAATGGGGTTTTTAGAACCTAATCGTTGCCCCCCTACTGTACGTAGCTGTTGAAAATCAATGTCGTATAAAATGGTATTTTTAATAACAGATTTACTCAAATACTCAAGATATTTGACCTTTCGTGCGATCCATTTATCGCGAAGCCACAGTAGCGTTAGATAAAAATCAATCTCCTCTTGTACACTACGAAGAGATGGAGGTGTAATAAACGGCATTAAATTCCCACCTTGATTGAGTTGTGCGGTGAATTAGTTAGTTACAATGCGAATAACGTGACCGGTTTCCTCGTACCGTTCTCTTGCGTCAATCCGTGCTTTGCGAAGAAAAGCTGGCTTTATAGGCTCCACTACTGTAACAATTCTTGCGCCCACCCATCCGGGAATAATTTCTTCAAGATCTTCGCCTTCACTCTCTGATTGGTTGTTCGCTTCACGCTCTTTAACTCCGTTGGCGAGCGTGGTGTCTAGTTTGGCTGCTACGCTCATCGCTCCATCACTTCCATCATCACTGACTGTGTCTTGTTCGACTGTTGTTGATCTATCGGCTGCTTTGTGGCTGGATTCTTCTGCCCGCAAAATGCCGAGGACGCATTGCGCTACTCGTCGTAATTCTTCATCACTGAGAGTCTTCGAGATCTGTTCTGCAGGCAATGCACCACACTCAGGGCACGGCATATTCGATGCCCGCTCATTATCGCCAGAAATGTTTCCCAAACGTTCCGCCATATATTTCTGTTATAGCAGACTTCTTGAATTGCGTCAATGCAAATGGTGCAGAGTACTTCCGGTGCTTCAGAAAGATAAGCAGACGATGCATTGCCGAACGACCATTTCCGCTGTCGTTCGGTTCGCCGAGCATCCACTCGGTAGCTCCTGGTTACATGCATCGTTTCTGTCTTCAAGGTGTCGCTCGTCGTTGGCGACTGTCTGGGGTCAGTGTAGAGCGAGATGGGGCTCGCGGTGCGGCGACGCTCCGAGCGAGTGGTGCTGGCGCGCCCCTGGTGGAGCGTCCCGAAGCACCGCGGGACGGGCTCGGTCGGTACGAATGAAGACCATACACGATACCAGAGGTATTGCCTGAGCGACAGGGTGAAGACTGAGTTCATCAGATGATATGGTCTGCATCACGGGTGGAGCTCATCTCCTTCCTCCAAGCTGACCAGGCCCGAAGCACTGCTGGACAGGATCCACGTGTTGCCCAAGGTGGTGATGCTCAGTGACACCCCAGGCGGCAGATCGGCGGTGGTGGTCGTGAACTGTGGCCAGACTTCGCCAGGCCATCGGAGGCGGACCGGCAGTACGGGGCGGAGGTGAAGTGGCTGCTCCAGGTGACAGCGGAGCCAGAGAGTCTCCGGGGCTGCGGTGGGATCGAGTGGTGCTGTGAAGCGCAGAGCCGATTGCCATGGAATCCATCGACTGTCACTATCTAAAGTGTCAAGACCCATAGGCTTCATATCGATAAACCAGGGCCAGGCCGTGGAGATCTGGAGTTCGAGGGCTCCGTTTGGCTGGCCGGCCAGCCAAACATGGCATGCCGGTGTGAGTTGCACCGTCCAGGTGGTGCAGATCAGGTGAGCGATGCGCTGAAGGCCGGTGTCTGAGTGGCGGCGAGCTTGCCGGGCTTCGAAGCCGTAGTCGGCACCGAAGTCGTTGAGCCTTGCCAAGTGAGTGGATCGGGCGGAAGCGAATCCCAGCGAGTAGGCGGCGGCCTGGATCGGCAAGACATCGTCGTCTTGATCAATGACCTGGAGAACGCGGTCCTGTAGTTGAGTGAAGGCCACTGATGGATCGCCTCCGCCCAGGAGGGCAACGACCGTAGGCATGGCGGTCATGCCAGTGGGAGAGAGACCCGTTGGGCGCTTGCGGGCCGCTAGCAGTTCACTGAGGACCTGCTCGACCAGCGCTGGTCGCGATTGATCTGCCGAGTCATGCGCGTCGTCGGACACAGGCGCAGGGTACCTCGTTGGATCTACACGATGTCACTTCTGTGTCACGACTCCACCCACCCTGCCGAGGTCTCCTAGATGCGTGAGGCCACTCTGGTCTCGTGGCCGAGGCACACCGCGCACATCTGCGCTGGTGGCAGTGGTCTCGGCTGGTCGGTTCGATCTGCGCCGGAAGGAGTCAATGTCATGTCAAACGAGATCATCCCTCAGGTTCCAGAGGCCTACGCCACCGGCGTCATGCCGTTTGGGCAGCCCTCATCGCGGGCTGTGGCGCGGGGTGTCAGGCGAGAGACCGACGCTGTCTTGGCTCGGGCTGAGGTGGCGCACGCCACCGACCAGGCTCGTGCCGTACTGGCGGCGGGCGCCCTGAGCAACGCCAGCGCCTTGGTGGGGTTGGCCGAGCAGTGCTACCAGGCGGCGCCGGCTGGGGCGCCGTACTACGAGGCGATTCTGCAGGCCTACGGCCTGGGCGCGGCTCGCGCTGTCGCCCGGTTCTGAGCGTGGCGCCGGGAGGAGCATTCGACATGAGCACCACCACCGCCATCCTGCTGGGCGTCCTGGTCCTGCTGGCGCTCCACCTGGCCACTCGAGCCAGTCGGCGGCGCGCACAGGCCAGCCGTCAGGAACAGCGCCGTCAGGTTGCCAAGAGGCTCGATTCGGCCCCGCTGTCACAGCCGACACCTGTCTGTCTGCAACGCAATGCTGCCTCAGAGCACCGAGCTCTGCAGCGCCGCATGGTGGCCGCCAAGCGAGAGCAAGATGCGGCTGCCCTCCACGCCGCCAGGCTCATGCTGGCCGTCGCGCACGCGTGCCGGGATGACCAGCGCCAGCCGTAGGTCAAGTCTCTTGGTGTGGTGTTTTTTGGGTTAGGTGGTGAGGGTTATCAGGGGGTGGTTGTCGGGGGTGGTGTGGGTCAGGGTGTGGGTGAGTTGCTGGAGTGAGGTCTGGGATAGGTAGCGGCGTTCGCTGTACTGCCATTCCTCGTGCTGCTCTTGGAGGACGGCGCCGATCAGGCGGGTGACGGACTCGCGGTCGGGGAAGACCTGGACGACGTCGGCGCGGCGCTTGATCTCGCGGTTGAGGCGCTCGATGGGGTTGTTGGACCAGATCTTTTACCAGTGCTCGCGGGGCATCGCGGTGAAGGCGGTCAGGTCGGGCTCGGCGTCAATCAGCATCTGGGCGATGGCGGGCAGCCAGGACTGCAGGGAGTCGATGACCTGCTTGTACTGGGCGGCCACGGCCTGGGGGCTGGTCTGGGCGAAGATGGTGGAGATCAGCGCATTGACAGGCTTGGAGTGGGCCGAGCCCAGGTGCTGGGTGACGTTGCGGGCGAAGTGGACCCGGCAGCGCTGCCAGGCCGCCCCGGGCAGGATCGCCTTGATCGCGGCCTTCAGGCCCGCGTGGGCGTCACTGGTGACCAGCGCCACGCCCAGGGGATCAGCGGTGCTGGCGACCCTCAATCCCCGCTGGCGCAGGGAGCGCAGGAACTCGGTCCAAAAGTCGGTGGTCTCGGCGTCCCCGATGGCCATGCCCAGGATCTCGCGCCGGCCCAGGGCTGATACTCCGGTGGCTACTACCAGGGCCTGGCAGACCACGCGGTGGCCCATGCGCACATCGAGGTAGGTCGCGTCCACGAACAGGTAGGGGAACCAGGAGTGGTCCAGGGGCCGGGTCAGGAACTGGCCCACGCCCTGGTCGATGTCCTTGCAGATGCGCGAGACGCTCGAGCGCGAGATGCCTGACTCGCACCCCAGGGCCTTGACCAGTTCATCGACCTTGCGTGTGGAGACCCCCTCGATCCAGGCCGAGCAGATCACGGCGTACAGGGCCTTATCGACCCTCCTGCGCGGGTTGAGCAGGCTGGGGAAGAACGACCCGGAGCGCAGCTTGGGGATGGCCAGCTCGACCTCTCCGGCAGTGGTGGCCAGTGTCTTGGCTCGCTTGCCGTTGCGCCTGTTGGTGCGCTGCTCGGTGCGCTCATAGCGGCCGGCGCCGATGACCGCGGCCGC
Organism: Actinomyces capricornis; assembly: GCF_019974135.1. NCBI lineage: Bacteria > Bacillati > Actinomycetota > Actinomycetes > Actinomycetales > Actinomycetaceae > Actinomyces > Actinomyces capricornis. The sequence goes on along the minus strand of NZ_AP025017.1, from coordinate 3,109,190 downwards.
CTCGGCATCGATCAGGTCTTGCAGACCGGCTTGCAGCATCCGGCGGAAGACATCGTCATGGGCCAGGTCAGGGTCGGACAGCACTTCCCCGATCAGGGCAGACACGGCAGACTTGTGCGTGGGCATCGTGGGAACACTCCTGGTGAATCTTGGTCGAGAATCTGGGTCCCACGATGCCCACCCCAGCACCCCCGGCTGGCCAAGCCCCGCAGGAATTGCCACCACACTACGAGACGCACCCCGCAGTGGCACGACGCCGGAGCAGTCGGGGCCTGACGGGGCATCGGGGCGCCATCACCTACGCTGGGGGCCGTGAGCGAGCAGTCCCGCAGCGCCGAGGAGCGCCTGGTCAACCTCCTGCTGACGCTGCGCAGCACCCGTCGGGGGATGAGCGCCGAGGAGGTGCTCGAGGCCGTGCCCGGATATGCGGCGGACAACGCGGAGTCGGCCCGCCGCAAGTTCGAGCGGGACAAGGAGACGCTGCGCGAGCTGGGCATCGCACTGAGCACCCGGGGCGGGGCCGATGAGCCCCGCTACCGCATCAGTGAGGAGGACTACGTCCTTCCCGAGCTGCGCCTGGACGCCTCCCAGGCCGCCGCCCTGGACCTGGCCGCCTCGGCCTGGCGCCATGGCAGCCTGCCGGCCACCGCCAGGAGGGCCCTCATCAAGCTGCGGGCCGTGGCCGAGGAGCCGCGAGCCCCCGCAGAGGCGCAGGACCTCGCCGATGCGTCGGCGCCGCTGGGGGCGGGGGAGCTGTCCGCGGACCTGTCCGGCGAGCAGATCCCCGAGGTGCTCATCGCCGCCGTCGATGAGCGCCGCCTCATCTCCTTCGACTACCTCTCGGCGCACTCGGGCACCAGCGGCGGGCGCACCGTCGAGCCCCACCACCTGCGCATGAGCCAGGGCGCCTGGTACCTCGACGCCGTGGAGGCGGGCCAGGAGCGCACCTTCAACCTGGCCCGCCTCAGCGGGCTCACGGTCCAGGACCCTCCCGGCGCCTTCATCCGGCGGCCTCGCGCCGTGCGGGCGCCCCAGCGCGCCCTCCTGGCGATCCGCTCCGGCCGGGCCCTGAGCCTCAGGCTCATGGGCGAGGAGGTCGAGGCCGGTGCCGCGCCGGCCGACGACGATGCTCCGCCCCTGCCCGAGGGCGCCCTGGAGGGGCGCGACCTCTACGCGGTGGACTATGAGGACCGCTTCTCCTTCGCCGGGACGCTGGCCTCCATGGGTGACGCGGTCCTGGTCCTGGCCCCCGCACAGCTGCGCCGCAGCGTCGTCAGCCATCTGCGGGCGGCAGCGGCACTGGGAGGCCTGAGTGAGGAGACCCGCGGGGCTGACGGAAGCAGGGGGGCCTGAGATGCCGCGCCGCCCCACCTCCGAGCACCTGGCCCGCCTGCTGGCCCTGCCCGCCTGGGTGGCCGAGCACCCCGGGACCAGCATTGAGCGCGCCGCCGCCCACTTCGGCGTCACCCCCGGGCAGATCGAGGCGGACGTCAACACCCTGTGGGTCTCGGGGCTGCCCGGCGGTCTGCCCGGTGAGCTCGTCGACTTCGACGCCGCCGACTTCGAGGCGGGCCGCCTGAGCCTGTCCGAGCCCCTGGGCCTGGACCGGCCCGTGCGCCTGTCCCGCCAGGAGGCGCTGTCCCTGGTCATGGCCCTGCGCGTCCTGCGCTCCGTGCTGGCCGGCGACGAGGACTCCCTGCGCGCCCTGGGCGGGGCCGAGGCGGCGCTCACCGGCCTGCTGTCCCATGGCCCCGATGAGCCGCTCGACCCCTGCGCCGCGCCGGCCGCCGGGCGCTCCCACACCTTGGAGGATACGGGGGAGCAGGAGCAGGTCAGGACGGGCTCCCGCCACCTGGCCGAGATACTGGCCAGTGTGCGCCAGGCGCTGCGCGAGCGCCGTCGGCTCGAGATCACCTACGTCTCAGCCACCGACACCGCCTCCCAGCGCCAGGTCGATCCCATGGAGCTGCGCAGCGACGGCGCGCACCTGTGGCTGCTCGGCTGGTGCCTGAGCGCGGGCGCGCAGCGCACCTTCCGCCTCGATCGCGTGCTGGCGGCCACCGTGCTGCCCACCCGGGCGCGGGCGCGCCGCGCTCCCAAGCACCGCCGAGGCCAGGGGCTCGCCTCCCCTGCGGCGGGGCCCACGGCCGCCCTGACGCTGCGGCCCTCGGGCCGGTGGCTGGTCGAGCAGGTCCCCTGCCTGAGCGTGGAGGAGCGGGACGACGGGTGCCTGCGGGCCACGATCCAGGGACGCGACGAGGACTGGCTGGTCTCGCTGGCGCTCTCGGCCGGCAGCCACCTCATCGCCGTCGAGCCGGCAGCACTGGCGCAGCGGGTGGGCGGGGCGGCGCGCCGCGCCCTGGCCGCCTACGGCCCCGACGCCGGCGGGAGGGCCGGACCGGCGCCGCATGCGGGCGGGGTATGATACTGCGCGCCTCCTCCGCCCGGGGCGGATACCCGCAGGGGCGGGTCGGGGCATGTCGCGCGGAGCGCTAGACTCATCGTGTTCACTCATTGTGCACCCACCGGAAGTAGGAATTCACCATGGGAGCTTTCAAGCCCTGGCACTGGATCGTGCTCATCGTCGTCGTGGTCCTGGTCTTCGGAGCAGGCCGGCTCCCCGACATCGCCAAGAGCCTGGGCCAGTCGATGAAGGTCTTCAAGAAGGAGGTCAAGGAGCTGCGCGAGGACGACGACCAGCCTCCCGCCCAGATCCAGCAGCCTCAGGAGGGCACCTACTACACCCAGCCCACCCAGCAGGGCCAGGCGGCCCCCAGCGGCTCGGAGCACCCCTCCCAGCAGTGAGCCCCGCCCCGCGGCCCCACCCGGGGCGCGGGACGCGGAGGGCCACCCCCACGGGGGCGGCGCGGCCGCCCGGTCTGCGCCGGCCCCCGAACCCTGCACCCATCAACGCCACGAAGGAGAAGCGCGGTGCCCAAGCTCCCCAAGATCTCCACGGCCCGCCGTAAGGACAACCCCGAGGCGAGGATGTCCATCGGGGACCACCTGCGCGAGCTGCGCAATCGCGTCATCATCTCCGCCGTGGGCGTGATCGTGGGATCAGTGGTGGGCTACCTCATCTACGACTGGGCCTTCGCCCTGGTCACCTACCCCATCACCGAGGCCATCGACAACGGCGCCAAGCTGACCCTGAACTTCAACACGGTGCTGGGCTCCTTCGACCTGAAGATCCGCATCTCCCTGTGGCTGGGCGTCCTGCTGTCCTCGCCGCTGTGGATGTACCAGTTCTGGGCCTATGTGGGCCCGGGCATGACGGCCAGGGAGAAGCGCTACACCTGGGCCTACGGCCTGGTGGGCCTGCTGCTGTTCCTGAGCGGCGTGGCCCTGGGCATCTTCATCCTGCCGCATGCGGTGACGATCCTCACCGGCTTCATCCCCCAGGGGGCTGCCACCTCAGGCTTCATCGACGCCAGCCCCTACCTGTCCTTCGTCATGAGGATCATCCTGGTCTTCGGCCTGGCCTTCCTGCTGCCCGAGGTCATGGTGGCCCTCAACCACCTGGGCCTGGTCAAGGGCGCCACCCTGCTCAAGGGCTGGCGATGGGCCGTGGTCATCATCTTCGCCTTCATGGCGGTGGCCAACCCCCTGCCCGACCCCTGGTCCATGATCTTCATGGCCATCCCCATCACCGGCCTGTACTTCCTGGCCTGCTACATCGCCATCCGCCACGACAAGCGGGTGGCCAGGAAGCGGGCCGCCCTGGATGCCGAGCTCGATGCCGCACTGGCCACGCCCTCCGGCAAGCAGCTCCCCGCGGATTGAGCGGTCTGCCACCACCGAGCCTCAGCCACCCCACCTCCAACAATGCGCATTGCCCTGCTGTCCAATCCCTCCTCAGGACGGGGCCGTCACGCCCAGGCCGACGACGATGCCCGCCTGCGGCTCATGCGCGCCGGCCATGAGGTCCTCCACGTGCGCACCGGCTCCTATGAGCAGGCGCGCAGTGCGGGCTCGGCCCTCGTGGCCCAGGAGGCCGATGCCCTGGTGGTCGTGGGAGGCGATGGCATGGTCCACCTCGGCCTGGAGGTGGTGGCGGGCACCGAGGTTCCCCTGGGGATCGTGGCCACGGGAACTGGCAACGATATCGCCCGCCACTTCGGCCTGCCCAGCCGGGATGTGGCGGAGGGAACCCGGATCATCGACGCCGCCCTGAGCGGGCGCACCAGCACCGGACGGGTCCTTGCCGTGGACGCCATCCGCGCCACCCGCCCCGACGGCACCGTGGTGGCCGGCGGGCACCAGTGGTCCCTGGCGGTGGTCTCGGCCGGATTCGACGCCGCCGTCAACGCCCGGGCCAACCTCATGACCTGGCCCGCGGGGGAGGGGCGCTACCTGCGCGCTGTCCTGGCCGAGCTGTCCACCCTGGCCCCCTACGGCTACCGGATCACCACCGACTCGGGCACCTGGGAGGGGCCCGCCCTGCTGGCGGCCGTGGCCAACACCCGCTACTTCGGGGGCGGGATGGACCTGGCGCCCCACGCCGACCCCTGCGACGGGATGCTGGAGGTGCTGCGCCTGGAGCCTGTGGGCCGGTTCCGGCTCCTGGGGCTGCTGCGCCGGCTCCTGGCGGGCACCCACCTGGACTCGCCCCATATCCACCTTGAGCGCACCGCGAGCGTGACCATCGAGGCCCTCGATGAGCGCACCGGTCAGGATCATGGGCTGCGGCCCCCGCCCCACCCCTACGCCGACGGCGAGCCGCTGGCGCCCCTCCCGCTGCGCCTGAGCGCGGTTGCGCAGGCGGTGCGCCTCCTGCTGCCGGCGCCCGGCTCCGGGCTCGGCGCGGGTGCGGGAACGTAGGGTGTGCCCATGAGCTCACCCGCCCAGCGCTATGCCGAGGCCCGTCGTCGTCAGGCGGCCAGCCGCGGCGAGCTCGCCCGCTTCGCCGAGGGCTACGACTTCCCGCTGGACGACTTCCAGTCTCAGGGCTGCGCCGCCCTGGAGCGGGGGGAGAACGTGCTGGTGGCCGCACCCACCGGGGCCGGCAAGACCGTGGTGGGGGAGTTCGCCGTCCACCTGGGACTGGCCCGGGGCCTGAAGACCTTCTACACCACCCCCATCAAGGCCCTGTCCAACCAGAAGTACCTCGACCTGGCGGCCCGCCACGGGCAGGAGCGGGTGGGCCTGCTCACCGGTGACGCCTCGGTCAACCCCCACGCCGAGGTGGTGGTGATGACCACCGAGGTGCTGCGCAACATGCTCTACTCCGGCTCACGGGACCTGGAGGACCTGGGCTACGTGGTCATGGACGAGGTCCACTACCTGGCCGACCGCTTCCGCGGCCCGGTGTGGGAGGAGGTCATCATCCACCTGGCGCCGCAGGTGCGGGTGGTCTCCCTGTCGGCCACGGTCTCCAACGCCGAGGAGTTCGGCGACTGGCTGGGACAGGTGCGGGGTGCCACCACCGTCGTGGTCTCCGAGCACCGGCCCGTGCCCCTGACCCAGCACATGATGGTGGGCAGGCGCCTGCTGCCCCTCTACTCCCTGCCCGACCCCCGCCCCGCCCAGGAGGAGGCGCCCAGCACCCGGGACCATGACGATGCCGGGGAGGGAGGCGGCGGGGCGCCGGCCCCGGAGGGCTCCACCCAGCCGCCGATCAACCCCCGCCTGGTCCAGGCGATCCGGACGGCCCGTCGGGCCGCCGCCTCGCAGACCTCCTCCTACCAGGGCCACGGGGGCTCCCCGCACTGGCGGCGCCGGGGCCGGGCGGGGCGGGTCCCCCGCCGAGGCGAGGGCGGTGCGCGCACCGCCCGGTTGAAGCCGCCCTCGCGGCCCACGGTCATCTCCGCCCTGGAGGGGGCCGGACTGCTTCCGGCCATCATCTTCGTCTTCTCCCGGGCCGGCTGCGAGCAGGCCGTGGCCCAGGCGGTCGCCGCGGGGGTGGATCTGACCACGCCGGCCCAGGCGGCCGCGATCCGCGCCATCATCGAGCAGCGCACGGCCGATATCCCCCGGGGGGACCTGGGGGTCCTGGGCTTCCACTCCTGGGCGCACGCCCTGGAGCGGGGGGTGGCAGCCCACCATGCCGGGCTGCTGCCGGTGTTCAAGGAGACGGTGGAGGAGCTCTTCAGTGCCGGCCTCATCAAGGTCGTCTACGCCACCGAGACCCTGGCCCTGGGCATCAACATGCCGGCGCGCACGGTGGTCCTGGAATCGCTGCGCAAGTGGAACGGCTCGGCGCACGTGGCCCTCAGCCCGGGGGAGTACACCCAGCTGACGGGCCGGGCGGGACGGCGCGGCATCGACGTCGAGGGGCACGCCGTGGTCCTGGCCGCCGACGACGTCGAGCCCTCGACCGTCTCGGCCCTGGCCTCGCGGCGCACCTACCCGTTGGTCTCGGCCTTCCGCCCCACCTACAACATGGCGGTCAACCTCCTGTCGCGCACCTCGCGGGCACGTGCCCGCGAAGTCCTGGAGTCCTCCTTCGCCCAGTTCCAGGCCGACCGGGGCGTGGTGGAGCTGGCGGCCCAGGCGCGGCGCAAGCGCCGCGGCCTGGCCTCCCTGGAGAAGGCGATGGCCTGCGACCTGGGCGACTTCCGCGAGTACGCGGCCCTGCGCCAGGAGATCGGGGAGGTCGAGGCGGACGTGTCGCGGGCGAGGTCGGCCTCACGACGCCGGGAGGCGGGACGGGTGATGAGCGGCCTGGAGCGCGGCGACGTCGTCATCCACCGCAGGGGCCGGCGCCTGCGGCACGCGGTGGTCCTGGAGGCGGCCGCCGACCGCACCGGCACGCCCACCCTGACCGTGCTGGGGGAGGATGGGCGGGTGGTAGCCCTGACTCCGGACACCTCACCCGATGGGGTCACCCGGGTGGGGCACCTGCGCGTGGCCCCGAGCCTGGATATCCACCGGCCCCGGGAGCGCGACCGCCTCGTGGGGCGCCTGGTGGAGGCCCTGCGCTCCGGCGACCTGGACGATGGCCGCCGTGGTCGCGCCAAGGCCGAGCGCGCCCGGGCCGAGCGCGCCGCCATCGAGCACCTCGAGCAGCTGCGCGCGGCCATGCGCGCCCACCCCTGCCATGGCTGCCCGCAGCGCGAGGAGCATGCCCGGCTGGGACGCAGGTGGTCGCGGGCACTGGCCGCCTCCGAGCGGCTCCAGCGGCGCGTGGAGGCCCGCACCGGTACTATTGCGCGGCTCTTCGACGCCGTATGCCAGGTCCTCCTGGAGCTGGGCTACCTTGAGGCGGTCGACCCCCGCAGGCCCGAGGGCGAGCTGCGGGTCACCGCCGCCGGCCGCATCCTGGCCCGCATCTACGCCGAGCGGGACCTGCTCATCGCCGAGTGCCTGCGCACCGGGGTGTGGCGGGACCTGGATGCCGGCGAGCTGGCCGGGGCCCTGAGTGCCTGCGTCTACGAGCCGCGCCTGACCAGCCAGTCCCTGGGGCTGCCGGTGGCGCCCGGCTCACGCCTGGGCACCAGCCTGCGCCAGACCCTGGCGGTGGCCCGGCGCATCAATGAGCTGGAGGCACTGGCCCGCCTGGAGACCTCCCCGGGGGCTGAGCCGGCCCTGGCCGGGGCGGTGCGGGCCTGGTGCCAGGGCGCGGACCTGGCCGAGGTCCTCCAGGCCACCGAGCTGAGCGCCGGGGACTTCGTGCGCTGGTGCCGCCAGCTGCTCGACGTCGTCGGCCAGCTCGCCACCCTGACCCCCGCCCGGGGCGCCGATGCGCGGGCCGAGCGGGACACCGCGGCCCTGTCGCTGCGGGCCGCCGAGGCCTGCCAGGACCTGGACCGAGGAGTGGTGGCATGGTCGGGGCTGTGAGCGCCGGCGGTATCGGACGCGCCATCGCTTCTGGTGCCGGAGGCGATGCCTGTGAGGAGAGGAGAGCGGATCGCACGTGGGAGTGAGGATTGCTGGCGCCACCCGCCCGGCGCTACTCGCCGTGGTCTGGGGACTGGTGACCTATGCGGCCTTCCCGCCGGTGGGCCTGTGGTGGGCGGGCCTGGTGGGGGTGGGCGGCCTCGTGCTGCTGACGCGCGGGGCCACGGCGCGCGCGGGGCTCGGGCTCGGCGCGCTCTACGGGGTGGGCCTGCTGACCCCCCTGCTCCACTTCACCGCCGTGGCCATGGGCAACCCCATCGGCTGGGCGGCGCTCACCGCCTTCCAGAGCCTCTACTTCGCGCTCCTGGGCGGGGCGTGGGCGCTGGTGAGCCGCCTGCCCGCCCTCAGCGGCCTGCGCCTGACCGCGCTCGTGGCGCGCGTCGCGGCCTTCGCCGTCCTGTGGGCGGGGGTCGAGGAGCTGCGCTCCTCCTGGCCCCTGGGTGGCTTCCCCTTCGGGCGTCTGGCCTTCGCCATGGCTGATGCCCCCATGCTCCCGGTGGCCGCCTATGGCGGCAGCCTCGGGCTGAGCCTGGTGGCCGCCCTCATCGCCGCCTGCCTGGCCGAGACTGGCGCGGCCCTGCTGCCATCGCTCCTCCGCCTCGGCCCGGGTGGGGGGCGCAGGGGGCTGTGGGCAGGGGCCCGCCGCCTTCCTGGTGCGATTCTGGCCGCGGGGGCCGCAGCGGCGCTCCTCCTGGCGCCCGCCGCCCTTCCCCTGGCCACCGGCGCCCAGGAGGGGACCATCCGTGTGGGCGCCGTCCAGGGCAATGTGGCCAAGAACTTCGAGGACGCCTTCAACCGTGCCCTGGAGGTCACCGGCAACCATGCGAGTGCCACCGAGCAGCTGGCCGCGGACGTGGGCCCCGGCACCCTGGACATGGTCATCTGGCCGGAGAACGCCGCCGATCTCGACCCGCGCTCGCATGCCGCGACCGCCGCCCTGCTCGATCGCTCCGCCCGGGCGGTCGGCGCCCCGGTGCTTGTGGGCGCGGTGCCCGTCGAGGGCCGTGTCCGCTACAACGACATGCTCCTGTGGAGCCCCCAGGAGGGCCCGGGCGCCTACTACCGCAAGCACCGGCCCGTCCCCTTCGCCGAGTACATCCCCGCACGCAGCCTCGTGCGCCGCCTGACCAGCCAGGTCGACCGCATCAGCGTCGACATGGCGGCGGGCACCGGGCCCTCCACGCTCACCGTTCCCGCCGCCACCCAGGGCCGCCAGGTGCCCCTGGCCATGGGCATCTGCTTCGAGGTCGCCTACGACGACTCCCTGCGCGAGGGGGTGCTCCAGGGCGGGCGGGCGATCGTCATCCCCACCAACAACGCCTCCTTCCTGGACTCCGGCGAGGCCGCCCAGCAGCTGGCCCAGGGGCGCGTCCAGGCCGTCGTCCACGGTCGCAGCCTCATCCAGGTCTCCACCGTGGGCTATACCGCGATCATCGCCCCCGACGGCACCGTCGAGCAGGTCACCCGGCCCTACACGCAGGCCTCCCTGGTGGCCGACGTGCCTCTGCGCTCCACCCTGACCCCAGCCGACCGCCTGGGCGCCTGGCCCGGCATCGCGGCTGAGTCGTTAGCCGCGATCCTGGCCCTGGCGAGTATCGTGAACGCGGTGAGGACGGCGCGACGCCGTCCCTGACCGCCCACCGGCAACAGGCCGCGACCACTGAGGACTCGGAGAGAACACGTGCTGGCACTCGTCGTCATTCCCACCTACAACGAGATCGAGAACCTGCCCACCGCCCTGGACCAGGTGCGCCAGCACGCCCCCCAGGCGCATATCCTCGTCGTCGACGACGGCTCTCCCGACGGCACGGGGGACTACGCCGATACTCGGGCGGCTGAGGATGAGCGCATCCACGTCCTGCACCGCACGGAGAAGAACGGCCTGGGGCCGGCCTACCTGGCGGGCTTCTCCTGGGCCCTGGCCGGCGGCTACGAGCTCATCATCGAGATGGATGCCGATGGCTCCCACCGCGCCGAGGACCTGGCACTGCTCATCCAGCGCGCCGAGATGGCCGACGAGCCCGACCTGGTCATCGGCTCGCGCTGGGTCTCGGGCGGGGCCACCGAGGGCTGGGACGCCAGGCGCGTGGCCCTGTCCCGGGCCGGCAACCTCTACATCAACGCCATGCTGGGCATGCGCGTCAAGGACGCCACCGCCGGCTTCCGCGTCTACCGTGCCTCCATCCTGCGGCGCATGGACCTGGGCAGGGTCGAGGCGCTGGGCTACGGGTTCCAGGTCAACATGACCATGCTCGTCGAGGAGGCCGGGGGGCGGATCGTGGAGATGCCCATCGTGTTCAAGGAGCGTGAGGCGGGCCAGTCCAAGCTCTCCGGGGGGATCTTCACCGAGGAGCTGCGCCTGGTGACCCGCTGGGGCCTGCACAGGCGCGGCGGCCAGGCGCTGGAGCTATCCCGACAGGCGGCCGACCGCCTCCAGCGGGCCTGGGGCTCGCGCGGGGGCCGGGGCAGCCGGGGCCGCTGATCGCCCTTTCCCGGGAGGCTGCGACCGGGGCGGATGAGGTCCTGACGCCCTGCTGGTTCGGTGCGGCGCGGGCCGCGGGACTCACGTTCTGCGTCACTTGGCGGAAATGACCTCACTTGGCGGAATGGACGACACCTGCAGGTACCGTCCATTCCGCCAAGTGACGCCTTTGTCGCGAAGTGACGTCCCATCGCATCGAGCCCCACCGCAATCTGCGCCCACCGCGCTGCCTGCTGGCGACCTCCCGGGAGGTACAACGAGTGAGAGCGCGCGGCGCCCCAGCACAGTGCTGGGGCGCCGCGCGCGGTGGCCGCAGGAGGCGAGGCGGGCGCCTACATCCGCTCGCGGTAGATTTCCCCGCTGCGCAGCATCTCCAGGCGCTCGTTGAGCAGCTCCTTGAGCTCATCGACCCCGCGGCGCTCCAGGAGCATGTCCCAGTGGGTGCGGGGGGCCTTCTTGGGCTCCTCCTCCTCGGAGTCCTCCTCCTCACCGCGGCGGGCGGCGATCTGCCCGCACTCGGGGCACTCCCAGGTGGAGGGGACCTCCGCCTCGGTGGACATGGGGATGGTAGTGACGTGGGCGAGCGGGCACTCGTAGGTGATCATCATCCGCTCGGCGAACTCCACGCCCTCCTCGGACTCCATCGACTTCGCGCCGATGGTCATGCCTCGCAGTGCGCGGTCTGCCATGATGCTGCCTTCCTCGTGGCTCGTGTCTCACCGGTGGCCCTCCCTGTGAGGAGCACCCGGAGGGTCAACAGGGGCGGGCCGGGAATTGTTCCCGTGATGCCGGGGCGCCGCCGGGCAGCCCCGGCCCGCGATCATACAGGCATGGTCCTCATGCGCCCAGATTGCCCGCCTGCCCGGCAACGGCGGCATACTTGGCCCCATGGCTAAGCGCATCGGAATCCTGACGGCGGGCGGGGACGCTCCTGGGCTCAACGCGGCGATCCGCGGCTTCGGCAAGGCAGCGATCCAGCAGCACGGCTGGCAGCTCATCGGCTTCCGCGACGGCATGCGGGGCCTGGCGGAGAACCGCTTCACCGAGCTGGACGCCTCGGCGCTCTCGGGCATCCTCACCACCGGGGGCACCATGCTGGGCACCAGTCGGGACAAGGTCCACCGCATGATGGTCGACGGCGAGGTGCGCGACATGGTGCCCACCATCGTGGAGAACTACGAGAAGGACCGGCTCGACGCCCTGGTGTGCCTGGGCGGCGGGGGCACGGCCAAGAACGCCCGGCGGCTCATGGATGCGGGGCTGAGCGTCATCCACCTGCCAAAGACCATCGACAACGACATCGTCCACACCGACTCCTCCTTCGGCTTCGCCACCGCGCTGGAGATCGCCACCGATGCGGTGGACCGCCTCCACTCCACGGCGCACTCCCACCACCGCATCATCCTGGCCGAGATCATGGGCCACCGCGCCGGCTGGCTGGCCCTGGGGGCGGGGATCGCCGGTGGCGCCGACGTCATCCTGCTGCCCGAGATCCCCTACGACGTCGAGGCCATCGCCCAGAAGATCGAGCGCCGCCGCTCCCACGGATCGACCTTCTCGGTCATCGCCGTGGCCGAGGGCGCGCTCAGCGGCCCGGACCGCCAGGAGATCGACCATGCCGAGGCCCTGGTCAAGGACGCCTCCACCCCGCAGGCCAAGGCGGCCGCCAAGCGCGGCGTCAAGCGCCTGGAGGCCTCCCACCGGGCCAACACCTTCACCCTGGCCGAGCAGCTCGAGGAGCGCACGGGCCTGGAGGCGCGGGTGACGATCCTGGGCTACGTCCAGCGCGGCGGCACCCCCAATGCCGCCGACCGCCTGCTGGGCACGCGCCTGGGCGTGGCCGGGGCCGAGGCGATCGCCGAGGGCAGGCACGGGGTGATGGTGGCCGACCGCGGGCACGGCACCGAGCTGGTGCCGCTCAAGCAGGTGGCGGGCAAGGTCAAGTACGTGCCGGAGGACCACGAGTGGATCCGCGCCGCCAGGGCCGTGGGCACCGCCCTGGGGGACTGATCGGCCGCCGCCGATGAGCGCCCGGCTCCCCGTGGGGGAGTACGGCTTTCCCGGTCCGCTGCGCGACCGCCTTGTCGCGGCGATCCTCGCGGGGCGCAAGCGCACGACGACGGCGCTGCTGGCGGAGTTCGAGGCGGGCGGGGAGGCGCTGCCGGCGCCGGGCGACCGGGAGCTCGTCGTCGATTCCGAGGGCGGGCCCGTGTGCGTCACCGAGGTCACCGGTGTTCGGCTCCTCCCATTGGGGGAGGTGGGCCTGGAGCACGCCGTCGGCGAGGGGGAGGGTCATGAGTCCGTGGCGCAGTGGCGCGCCGGCCATGAGCGCTTCTGGCGCAGCGCCGAGTACGCCGCATGGTTCCGCTCCCTGGGAGCGCCGCCCCCTGCTGTGGATGAGGGCACGATCGTGGTCTGCGTACGATTCGAGGTCATCGGCCCGGCGCCGGGCCGTGAGCTCAGAACAGGGGGATGAGGTCTCGCAGGCTGGCGACCACCAGGGTGCCGTCGGCAGCGCCGTCGAGGGTGAGAATCGTGCCGGGGGAGACCAGGAGTGCTGGGGCCATGGCGGCCCGGGAGGCGGCGACGGCGTCGATGGACCGGTCCCCGACGCACAGGATCTCGGCGGGATCCAGGCCGTGGCGCCGGGCCAGCAGGAGGTTCATGGCGGGGGAGGGCTTGCGCTCAACGCCGTCGGGGGCGCAGACCATGTCGTCGGGATCCAGGCCGTGGATGGTCACGAGCATGGTGGCGCTCTCGCGGTCGCGGTGGGTGGCCACGAGGTTGAGCCCGCCGCGCTCCCACACTCGCGCCATGAGCTCGCGCGCACCGTCCATCACCGGTGCGGGCCGGGTGCGCCACTGGGCCTTGAGATCCTCGTGGGCCTGTTCCAGCGCTTCGCGTGGCACGCCCCGCAGGGTGGAGAGCTCCTCGATGGCGTGGGCGATCGAGATGCGTGTCAGGGCGCTGGTCTGGCGCAGGTGGGCGGGGGCGAGATCGCCGTAGGCCGCCCGGCACAGTGCCCGGACCACGCCGGGGTAGGTGTCGATGAGGGTGCCGCCCATATCCCAGATAATGTGCCTCATGTCACTAGTATCTCTGGCGCTCCGCCATTCGTCAGGCGTCTCGATGGGGGATCGGTGGGGCACTTTGCGTCTCGGCTCAGGCCAGCGGCCGGCTCATGAGGGTGAGGTCGAGGATCTGCCCGAGCTTCTCGCCGGCCTGCGGGATGGTCCCGACGAGGGTGAAGCCGTGGCGCTCGTGCAGGTGGATCGAGGCGGTGTTGCCCGCCTCGATGGCGGCGATCATGGTCCGGTCGCCGGCGGCGCGCGAGGCATCGATGAGTACTGCCAGGAGCCTGCCGCCCACGCCCTGGCCCTGGGCGGTGGGGGCGAGGTAGATGGAGTCCTCCACGGTGCGGGCGTAGCCCTCGTAGTCGCGCCACGGCGAGGCCACCGCGAAGCCGACGATCCCGCCCCTGCCCTGGCCGCCCGCCTCTGCGATGGCTACGAGGGCCGTGCCCCGCTCCACCATGGGGGCGAGCCAGGCGCGGGCCTGGTCGGGGGAGTGCTCCTGCCCAGTCCACAGGGCCAGGGACTCGCGCACGGCGGTGTTGCGGATGGCCCGGATGCCGGGCGCATCGGCGAGTCTCGCGGGCCGGATGGTGATCATGGCGCCAGTATCCACCTGGAGCAACCCGGAGTGGCACCTGCTGAACACCGAGAGACGGAGCCGCACTGGCGCCGACAACCACAATGATGCTAGCATTGATATCAGTATCGAGTTTCAAGAGTGGGAGCAGGTGACGATCGATGGCGGCAGTGGCAGTAAGAAATCTAGACGATCAGACCCATGCGCGCCTTAAAGAAATGGCGGCGCGCCACGGTCACTCACTCGAAGCTGAGATTCGCAGAATTCTGGATAAGGCTGCCGGCCTTCCGGATGAGAATATCGGCATGGCCTTCTACCGGTTTGCCCAAGAGCATGGTGGATTCGAACTGGATATTCCGGAGCGAGAATTCGAAGATCCCGACGAATCGTTGTTCGCATGATCATTCTCGACACCAACGTCATCTCGGAATTAGCGAAGGCGACCCCTGACTCAAATGTCTACTCCTGGCTGAAGAGTTGCGCGCCGGGAGAGGTCGGTCTCACCGCAATCTCCATGCAGGAGTTGTGGGTTGGCGTCCTATTGCTCCCGGATGGGCGCCACCGACAGGACCTCATAGAGTTCATCACATATGTGGAGGAGGTCTACTCGACCGTTCTCTGCCCCTTCACCCTCGACGCTGCGAAAATGACGGCAAGAGTCCTCGCCAGGCGCCGAGTTATCGGGCGCCCCATCTCCATCGCAGACGCGCAGATCGCTGGAACCTGCCTTTCGGGGGGTCACATCTTGGCGACTCGCAACGTCAGAGATTTTGCAGGCGTCGCAGGTCTGCAGGTCCTAGACCCTTTCGTGATCGAACCCCGCCCGATCGATGCAGCGGCGCAGACCCAGTTCCACAGCCGCAATGGCAGCGCCGACGCATAGGACTGGTGCCGATGCGAACGGCCCGGGCACCCACGGCCCAGGGGTCAGCCGGCCAGGTAGGCCGCCAGGTGCTGGCCGGTCAGGGTGGCGCGCTGAGCCACGAGCTCGGCGGGCGTGCCGGTGAAGACCACGCGGCCGCCGTCGTGACCGGCGCCCGGGCCCAGGTCGATGATCCAATCGGCGTGGGCCATGACCGCCTGGTGGTGCTCGATGACCACGACGGTGCGCCCGCCCTCCACCAGCCGGTCCAGCAGCGCCAGCATCGCCTCGACGTCGGCCAGGTGAAGCCCCACCGTGGGCTCATCCAGGACGATGACCTCACCGTCCTCACCCAGGTGGACGGCGAGCTTGAGGCGCTGGCGCTCCCCGCCCGAGAGCGTGGTGAGGTCCTGACCGAGCCTGACATAGCCCAGGCCGGCATCCACCAGGCGGTCGAGGATCCGCAGCGCCGCAGGCAGGCGGGCCTGGCCCGTGGAGAAGAGCACCCGGGCCTCCTGGACACTGAGGTCCAGCACATCGGCGATCGAGAGCCCCTCCAGGGTGAAGGCCAGCGCCTCCTCATTGAAGCGGCGCCCCGCGCAGGCCTCGCAGCGCGACTCCACCGTCTCCATGAAGCCCAACTGGGTCTCGATGACCCCGGTCCCACCGCAGACGGGGCACGCGCCCTCGGAGTTGGCCGAGAAGTGGGCGGGCTTGGCACCGGCCTCCTTGTTGGCCTTGGCGAAGGCCTTGCGGATCGGCTCCAGCAGGCCCGTGTAGGTGGCCGGGTTGGAGCGGCGCGAGCCCCTGATGGGGGACTGGTCGATGGTCACCACGCCGTCCATGGGGGAGAGGTGGCCGTGGATGAGGCTGGACTTGCCCGAGCCGGCCACGCCCGTGACCACCGTGAGCACGCCCCGCGGGATATCGACGTCGACGCTGGCCAGGTTGTGGGTCGAGGCCCCGCGGATCGCGATATGGCCGGTGGGGGAGCGCAGCTCCTCCTTCAGCGCGGTGCGGTCGGCCAGATGGCGGCCGGTGACGGTATCCGCCTGCCGCAGCTCCTCCACGGCGCCCTCGAAGCAGACCCGCCCGCCGTCGGCCCCGGCACCGGGCCCCAGTTCCACCACATGGTCGGCGATCGCGATCGTCTCGGGCTTGTGCTCGACGACGAGCACCGTGTTGCCCTTGTCCCGCAGGGCCACCAGCAGCTCGTTCATCTGGTGGATGTCGTGGGGGTGCAGGCCGATACTGGGCTCATCGAAGACGTAGGTGACGTCGGTCAGGGCCGAGCCCAGGTGACGCACGAGCTTGGTGCGCTGGGCCTCCCCGCCCGAGAGTGTGGAGGAGGCGCGGTCCAGGGATAGGTAGCCCAGGCCGATGCCCACGAAGGCCTCCAGGTGCTCGCGCAGGGAGGTGAGCAGGGGAGCGGCGCCCACCAGGCCCTCGGGCTGATCCGCCGTCGTCGATCCCGACCGCCCCAGCGCGGCGGACTCCAGCTCAACGACCCAGGCCGCCAGATCGGTGATCTGCATGGCGCAGGCATCGGCGATGGAGCGCCCATCAATGAGGCAGGTCCGGGCATGCTCGGCCAGGCGGGTCCCCTCGCACTCGGGGCAGGCGCCGAAGACGACGGCCCGCTCCACGAAGGCCCGCACATGCGGCTGGAGAGACTGGGGCTCCTTGGACAGCATGGATTTGCGGATCTTGGGCACCAGGCCCTCATAGGTGATGTTCACGCCCCCGATCCGAATCTTCGTGGGCTCCTTGTACAGGAAGTCATCGAGCTGCTTGGGGGTGAAGCCGCGGATCGGCTTGTCGGCGGGGAAGAGGCCGGACTCGGTGAAGCCGCGCACCGACCAGCCGCCGGCGGTGTAGCCGGGCACGGTGATGGCCCCCTCCAGCAGGGACAGGCTCTCGTCGTAGAGCTGGGTGAGGTCGATGTCGGAGACCTGGCCCAGGCCCTCGCACCGGGGGCACATGCCGCCCACGACCGTGAACCTCTTGCGGGAGACGATCCTGCGCCCGCCCCGCTGGGTCGTCAGCGCCCCGCCGCCGGTGACCGAGGGGACGTTGAAGGCGAAGGCCTGGGGTGAGCCGATGCGCGGCGTGCCCAGGCGCGAGTAGAGAACCCGCAGCATGGGGCCGATGTCACTGACCGTGCCCAGGGTCGAGCGCGGATTGGAGGCCATGGGCTCCTGGTCCACGATGATCGCCGGCGTCAGGCCCTCGAGGCGGTCGACGTCGGGGCGGCTGGTCGAAGGCATGAAGCCCTGGAGGAAGGCCGAGTAGGTCTCGTTGATGAGGCGGCGCGACTCGGCCGCAATGGTGGAGAACACCAGCGAGGACTTGCCCGAGCCCGACACCCCGGTGAAGACGGTCAGGCGCCGCTTGGGGATGACGACGTCCACGCCGGCCAGGTTGTTCTCCCTGGCTCCCACCACCCGGATGGAGTCGTGGTTATCGGCTGCCGGGGTACTCATAGTGGTCACCGAGCGATCATGCCTGACGCCGGGGCCGCACCGCATGTGGCGCGCCGCGGGTCTACCATCCGGATGAGATCAACTGCACGATACCATTATCGTATCATCTGCGATAGTATAAACTGCGTGGCGATGACGCTTCGACTGACCGAGGACGACGAGCGCGCCCTGGCGTTCCCCGCGGAGGCGCAGGGGAGCAGCCGTCCGGAGGCCACGGTGCGAGTTGTTCGTGAGGCGGCGGAACGCCGCGACCACGAGAGTGCGGTTAACGCGTCGTCCGCACGCATTCGCGCCCGCTATGCCGAACTCCTGGATCAACTGGAAAATGACAGATTTCCTCTCGCTCGAGGATCTACTGACCCTGGCCGACGACCTGCGCGTGGGGCCGATACGGGACGTCGGACTCCTGGCCGCAGCAGCATATCGACCGGCGAGTCAGTTGTGGGGCAGTGGGGTCTATCCGGGCCTTGAGGACAAGGCGTCAGCCCTGCTCGAAGCATTGTTTCGCAACCAATCGTTGGTCGATGGGAACAAGCGCCTCGGATGGCCAGCAGCGTTCGTCTTCCTTGACATTGACGACTGGCGGATCGATGCTCCGGATAATGAGGCCCACGATCTCATCGTCGCCGTGGCAGCGGGGGAGTGCAACATCGGGCAGACCGCTGCATCACCGCGGAAGTGGCGCAGGCTAGCATAGCCCCGTGGCCACAAGAATGCCATCAGTGAATAAATAACAACTCACAGTCAATGGAGGTTGAAGGTGTCAGCACCGGCGGGATGGTACGACGATGGGACTGGTACCCAAAGGTGGTGGGACGGTCAGAACTGGACCCAGCACATGTCCGCACAGGCGCGGACCGGCGAGACAATGCCCGCCCGAAAGGAGCAGACCATATTCAATAGGGTTGAATCCTCCGTAAAGAAGGTCGTCTCCGAAAGAAGAGCACAGAAAGAGGAGGAACGGAAAAAACAGGCGGAGCTCAAGGCTGCAGCCGGCAACCTAATTGCAAGCGGACTCTTCGGCAACTCGACCATCGAGGTCTACCGAGGAGGGTATGTCAGGATATTTGATGGAGAGCGTGCACAGCCAACACTCGGGAAGGCAGAAAAGCCAACTCCCTACGAGAAGCTCTACTACATCAGTTTCATCTCCGGCACCCCAGAGTCGTCTAGCGGGGCGTCGAGCATCGCAGGAGGCGCTGTTATTCAAATGGCCGGATCCCTGGTGACCAAAGGCCTGAAGGCCTCGGTTCCCGGCATGGCCATCGCGGGTGCATCTCACATCGCCAAGCAGATGAGCGGGAAATCAACGCTCACCATATCAACCGACACCGGGACTCGCACACTCACCAATCAAGTCGATAACGGTCTCGGCATCAAGGTCGTCAGGAGAGAGCAAGAAAGTGTAGGGCGCGCCCTCGAGAGCGCCGGAAACTCAGTTATTTCCCTCAATTCCGAAGAACGGAGACGTTTGCATCCGATAGAAGCCTCGAGCCCGATGAACGCATCCAACAACATGGTCGTCAGCACCACAACCCCATCCTTCTCCGATAGAATGCGGGAGCTCTCTCAGCTTCATGCAGAAGGAGTGCTGGATGATGCAGAATTCGCTACCGCAAAGGCAAGGCTCCTAGAGACACTTTGAGTTCCAGATCGACTCGCACGCACTCCGGGATCGACACCATGCTCAGGACCTTCTGGAGCGCCTGGAGCTCGGCCACCGGGCCAACAACCCGGCGCAGCCGTGGCGCGCACCGCCGGCTTCATCCATGAGGGTGTGGAGCGCAGCAAGTTCCTCATCGACGGCCAGAGCGCATAGCGCATCGACGTCCTGACCTACGGCCGCCTGCGCTCGGACCCGCCGCCAGCACCCCGCACATAGACGGGCCGCATCGCGGCGGGCGACACGACGGACCCTGGCGAAGACGGTCGAGCCACCGGGAGCACGGCACACCGCACCTCACCGCAATCCGATAATGTACATTATGTCATTCTCGGGGTGATCAGGGATTTCCCGCGCCTCCCCGCGCCCATCCCCTGGGCACCGCTGGGCACCGTGGACCGCCGTGTATGTCCACCAGTGGCGGTGCTCCCGGTGGCATTCCAGTGACACCCCACGACACGGACCGCCGGCGTCTACCCGAGGAGGAACCGCTCTATGTTCCTGGCACTGCGCGAGATCCGGCATGAGCCGATGCGCTTCGGGCTCATCATCGCCGTCATCGCGCTCGTGGCCTACCTGACGTTCTTCCTGGCCGCCCTGGCCTCGGGCCTCGCGCAGTCCTACCGCGCCGCCGTCGACGGCTGGGGCGCGGGCAGCATCGTCCTGACCGACGCCTCCAACGAGAGCATCTCCGCCTCAAGGCTCACCCCCGAGCAGCTCGCTGCCGCCCAGGAGCTGGCTGAGGGGGCCGGGACCGCAGCCGATCCCCTGATCTCGGTGGCGGCTGTGGCACAGGCCTCCGACCTGCGCGATGAGGCGGGCGATCCCCTGCGCGTCGATGTCTTCGCCTTCGGCATCGACCCTGCCGGCGCCCTGGCCCCCACCGTGACCTCGGGCTCGCCGATCTCCGACCCCACGCGCGAGATCCTGGTCGACGACAGCCTCACCGCAGAGGGCTTAGCCGTCGGCGACGCGGTGACCCTGCTGGGATCGGACCATGAGTGGCACATCGCCGGGTTCACTCACGACACCAGCTTCCAGGCGGCGCCCGTCATCACCATCGACGACCAGGCGCTGGGGTGCCACGGGCCCGATAGCCTCTCCCCCGCAGTCTCCGCCGTCGTCCTGGGCGCCGACCTGTCCGAGAACGGGAGCGCCGCCGACGCCGCCTCCCGGGCCGACCTGCAGATCCTCAGCACCGAGGAGCTCATCCGGACCCTGCCCGGATACTCCGCCCAGGTCCTCACCTTCAGCCTCATGATCGGCTCACTCATCCTCATCGCCTCGCTCGTGCTGGGGATCTTCCTCTACGTGCTCACTCTTCACAAGCGGCCGATCCTGGGCATCCTCAAGGCACGGGGCGTGCCCACCGGCTACCTCATCCACGCAGGCGGCGCCCAGACCACGATCCTGGCCGCCACCGGCGTCGCCGTGGGCCTCCTGGCCACCGCCGCAACCGCCCTGGTCCTGCCCGCCTCCGTCCCCTTCAGGTTCTCCCCCGTGCTGAACGCCGGCATCTGCGCCGCCTTCATCGTGGTCTCGATTATCGGCGGCCTCATCTCGGTGCGCATGGTCGCGCGCATCGACCCCGCCGAGGCGATCGCATGAGCCCCGCCACGGCACTTGCCCTGAGCGGGGTCTCCAAGGACTACGAGGTGGGCGGGGAGACGATCCATGCCCTGCGCAGCACTGATCTGGAGCTCGCCGCCGGCCGGCTCGTGGGGATCCTCGGCCCCTCGGGCTCGGGCAAGTCGACCCTGCTGACCATCATGGGCGGCCTGCGCACCCCCTCCACGGGAACGGTCACCATCGGTGGCGAGCCCTTCTCCGAGCTGCCGGAGCGGGCGCGGGCGCGCCTGCGCCGCACCCGCCTGGGCTTCGTGCTGCAGGCCTCCGGGCTCGTGCCCTTCCTGACCCTGCTGGACCAGTTCGCGCTCCACGACAGGGTAGCCAGGCGCCGGGGAGATCGGGCCCGCCGCGACCACCTCATCGATGCCCTGGACCTGGGCCACCGCACGCGCTCCTACCCGGAGGGCCTGTCCGGTGGCGAGCGCCAGCGCGCCGCCATCGCAGTGGCCCTCTACCATGACCCGGACATCATCCTCGCCGATGAGCCGACAGCCTCCCTGGACAGCGCCCGGGCCCAGGAGGTGGCCCGCCTGCTGGCCGAGCAGACCCATGAGCAGGGCAAGGCCACGGTCATGGTCACCCACGACGAGCGGCTCCTACCGGTGTGCGACACGGTCCTGGTCATGCACGACGGCGTCCTCAGCGCATCGGCCCACCCGCACCACTGAGCCGCATCACCCATCCGTACCACCCCACCCCGTAGCACCGGCACCGCCGCAGAGGCGTTTCCACCTGCGGAACACCCCTGGTACTGGACGACCGCGGGCTAGGGTGAGGCCATGTCCACTGCTCCCCAGTCCACCGCCTTCCCGGTCGCGGTCTTCCTCGGGGACTCCGTCACCACCGGGTGGCAGTCGATCTCCCACCCGCGCCAGCGCTGGGCCTCCCTGGTCTGCGAGCACAATCGCTGGCGGGAGGTCAACCTCGCGGTGGACGGGCTGGGCCACTTCGCCCGCCGGGGCGGCCGCCTGCCAGGAGGCGGCCGAGCCCCCTCCTGCCGGGACACCGCCTGGCTCGAGGCGGTCCTGCGCGCCGAGCCCGATCTGGTCACGGTGAGCCTGGGCCTCAACGACGCCGCCTTCCTGCCCTCCCAGAGCGAGCTGGTCGACCAGGCCATCGCCCACGACCTGGACTTCCTGTCCAGCAGGATCACCGGCGCACAGGTGATCATCGCCCCCTACTTCCCCACCATCAGCATAGGCCCCCGGTTCCAGGCCGTGCGGCGCATGATCCACGAGCACGCCACCGCCATGGCACTGGCCTCCACCGACGCCCTCATCAGGGCCATCGACGGCGATGCGGACAAGCTCGCCATCGATGCCATCCACCCCAACGACCGGGGGCATGCGGCCATGGCCCGCAGTATGCTCCCGGTGTATGCCGAGCTCCTCCCCCAGGCCTGACAAAGGGTGCATTCATGCAGGTCAGTTGGGTATTGAGCCCTACCGGGCCTATGCTTCGGGGGACACGATCAGCCACTCCGAGGAGTTCTCATGCCCGTACCGCATGAACCCACCCTGGTCGACGTGGCCAGAGCCGCCGGAGTCTCCGTGACCACGGTCTCCCGTGTCCTCAACGACCGCGGCTACCTGTCTCAGGAGACCCGACGTCGGGTGGCGCAGGCCATCGCCGAGCTCAACTACCGGCCCAACCAGGTCGCCCGCGCCCTCCACGGCAAGTCCACCCAGTCCATCGGCCTCATCGTCCCCACCGTCGGCCTGCCCTTCTTCGGCGAGCTGGTCGAGCATGTCGAGGATGCCCTGGCCGAGCACGGCTACCGCATCCTGGTGTGCAATTCCATGGGCAAGGCGGAGCGGGAGCGCGACTACCTCGACCTGCTGGTCTCCCACCGGGTCGATGGCATCATCTCCGGCGCCCACAATGAGAACATCTCGGAGTACTCCACGGTGCACCTGCCCCTGGTGACGGTCGACCGCGACCTGTCCCCCACCATCCCCAATGTCCGCTGCGACAACGAGAAGGGCGGACGCCTGGCCACCCAGCACCTGCTGGACCGCGGTGCGCGCCACCCGGCGCTCCTGACCTCGCGGGCCGGGACCCACAACCTGCGCGAGGCGGGCTATCGCACCGTCCTGGCCGAGGCCAGGATCGAGCCCGTCATCCTCACCGTCGACTTCCACACCCCCGAGCACCTGCGCCCCAAGCTCATCGCCGAGCGACTCAACACGATGGCCCCATCCGTGGACTCGGTCTTCGCCACCGACGACCTGTCCGCCGCCTCGGTCCTGGAGTGGGCGCTGGCCCGCGGCCTGGACGTTCCTGAGGACTTCAAGGTCATCGGCTTCGATGGGACGGCGGCGCTCCACCGCGCGCTGCCGGGGCTGAGCACGATCCGCCAGCCGATCCAGGAGCTGGCGCACGACGCCGTCGCGATCCTGCTCGAGCAGATCGACGCCGGAGCCGCCAGGCAGGCGGCAAGCAGCGCCACCAATCCCCCACCCCTGGGCATCGAGCTCATCGAGGGCCGCACCACCTGATCGCGCCCGGGCTCTGCCCGCCTCATCACAGCACCGACTCTCATCACGGTATTGGGCCGGCGCCCTCCTCGGGTGCCGGCCCAATACCGTGTACGAGCACTGCTCACACAGTGCTGTCCTGGGGCTCAGCCGGGGCCGGGCTGTCCTCAGTGCCCTCAGTGCTGCGCACGACGGCGTAGAGCGCGTCGCCGCGGTGGATGGTGCCCGCCCCCCGCTCCTCGATGCCCTCGTAGGCGGCGGCATTGGAGACCACGATGGGGGTGACGGTCTGGTATCCCGCGGCACCCACGGCCGCCCAGTCGACCTCCACCAGCGGCATCCCGCGCAGGACCTTGTCCCCCGCCTTGACCTTGGGGGTGAAGTGCCTGCCGTCGAGCTCGACGGTGTCCATGCCCACGTGGATGAGCAGCTCGACACCGCTGGCTGCGCGCAGCCCGTAGGCGTGACCTGTGGGGAAGGCCACCAGGACCTCGCCGTCGATCGGTGAGACCACCGGGCCCTCGGAGGGCACCACGGCCATGCCCGGGCCGAGCATCCCGGAGGAGAAGGTCTGGTCCTCCACCTCCGACAGGGCGATGGCCCGCCCCTGGATCGGGGAGGTGATGGTGAAGTCCTGGGCCGCCTCGGCGGGCAGCTCGACGGCCTCGGCGTGCTCGACCATGGCCTCGGCCTCCAGCGCGGCCTCGTCGGCGTCGTCGGCCTCACCGCCGGCCAGGGAGGCACGGCCCTTGGCCGAGCGGGCGTAGGCGAAGCAGGCGCTGAAGGCGATGAGGAAGGTCACCAGCTCCAGGATGAGGTAGGTGGGGATGTCCTTGGGGACGATGGAGACGAATCCGACCAGGCCGGCAGCGCCCAGGGCCTGGGAGTGGACGTCGAGCAGGGCCACGAGGGCACCGCCGATGGAGGCCGCCCCCATGCCGATGAAGAAGGGCCAGCGCAGGCGCAGGTTGACACCGAAGATGGCCGGCTCGGTGATGCCGAAGACCGCCGAGGCGCCACCGGCGCCGGCCAGCGCCTTCATCTTGGTGTCACGGGTGTTGAAGAAGATCGCCAGGGCCACCGCGCCCTGGGCCACGTTGGCCATGGAGGCGATGGGGAAGATGAAGGAGCCCGGGCCGCCATTGCGCATCTGGTCGATCAGTGGGAGCTCGACGGCGGGGAAGGACTGGTGCAGGCCCGTGACCACGATCGGGGAGTAGACCAGGCCGAACAGCGCCCCACCGACCGGGCCGAGCGTGTTGTAGGTCCAGGCCAGGCCCTCAGTGATCCAGTTGGACAGCTCGCGGGTGATCGGGCCGACGACGACGAAGGTGAGGAAGCCCGTGAGCAGGAGGGTGATGAGCGGGCTGAGCAGGAAGTCGGTGGTGCCCGAGAGCTTCTTGTGCAGCCACTTCTCAATGGCCGACATGATCCAGGCCACGCAGATGACCGGGATGACCATGGCCTGGTACCCGATCTTGTCGACGCTCAGGCCGAACAGGTGCCAGACCTCGATCGTGCCCTCCGCCATCGCCTGCTGGATGTTGTAGGCATTGGTCAGCTCGGTGGAGACCATGGCCGCGCCCATGGCGGCGCCGAGGTAGACATTGCCTCCGAAGCGCTTGGCGGCGGAGAAGCCGACGAGCACCGGCAGGAAGGCGAAGGCCGCCGAGGAGATGAGGTTGATGAGGTTGGCGTAGTCCGTCAGCCAGGTCCACCGGGCCACCAGCGCCTGGTCCCCGAAGAGCCCCTCGGCGGTCAGGACGTTGTTGATCGCCATCATCAGACCGCCGGCGATGAGGGCCGGCAGGATCGGCACGAAGATGTCGGCGATGACCTTGATGAAGCGGGAGACGGGGTTGCCGCTCTTGGCGGCGACCTGCTTGGCCTCGTCCTTGGAGACCTCCTTGACCCCACCGGTGCTGATCATCTCGGCGAAGACGTGGTCCACGTCCCCGGGGCCGACGATGATCTGGAACATGCCACCGGCAAGGAAGGTTCCCTTGAGGTCAGGGTCCTTGTCGAGGGCCTTCTGGTCGACCTTGTCCAGGTCGCCCAGGACGAGGCGCAGGCGGGTCGCGCAGTGCGCCGCCGCATTGATGTTGTCGGCACCGCCGACGTAGGTCAGGACATCTTTCGCCACGCGGGCGTGATCCATAGCCACCCGGGGATCCTTTCTCCGTGATGCGGCCGCATGTGTTGGGAGGCTTGGGAAAGCCCGAGGTCGAGATCGTCAGTGACTCCCGGCGACCGCATCTATGTCAATCGATAGTCACACTACCGCCGCCACTGCCGACCCGCAACCGCTACGGGCATCTTCTCGAACGATGACACGGACGTGCCGGTCAGGGTCGGCCGGGCGCCGGACGGCACGGCCCGCCTCAGGAGCGCACGAGCGCCGCGCCGTCGACGAGCCGGAGCCGGTCGCCGGCCCGACCGGCTGGCCCGCCGCGCTCCCCCACCAGCACCGCGGCCCCGGCCGACTCATCGACGAAGCTGCGCAGGGTGAAGGCCACATCGCCGTCCCCGACGAAGATCTCAGTGATGGAGCGGTCGTGCAGGATCTCCAGACGCGGGGCGCAGCCCGGCGGGAGGGTGACGGTGCGCTGAGCACCGTGCCGGGTGTAGCGCGAGGTCGCGCGGCACACATGCAGGTGGGAGCCGTCCAGGGTGATATCGACGTGGCACTGCGATGATCCGATGCGCACACCCCAGGATCCCTCAGCGCCCGACTCGGCCTGGAGCATCAGCTGCCAGCTGCGCTCCCCCTCCAGCTCGGCGATCGGGTGCTCCCCGGGCTCCAGGGGCGCATCCACCAGGGCCGGTCGAGCGGCATCCGCGGGCAGGACCAGGGCGGGGCGCTGGATGAGCCGCCCGCCGCGCAGGCTGAGCCGGCGTGGGACGGTCAGGGCATGGACCCAGCCCCCACTGCCGCCGTCGGGCTCGATGGAGGGCTGGTCGTCCTGGGAGGCGTTGCCCGCCCAGCCGGTGAGCAGCACCGGCCCGGGCTGGCTGGGGCGGCGGGCGAAGACCTGCGGGGCGTAGAACTCGAAGCCCCTGTCGACCTCGTAGAACTCGCCGCGGCACTCGCGCAGCTCGGTGCCCACCAGGTGCCCCAGGGTGTAGACGCAGGGGAAGATGTTCTCAAAGCCCTCGCGCTGAGGGGCGATGCCCTGCGGGCACCAGATGAGCACATCCCACGGCTCGCCGGTCTCCTCGTCCTCCAGCCGCACGAGCCCGGGGCACTCCCACATGTAGCCGAAGGCGTCGAAGGCACCCTCGGCCTGGGGGAAGGACAGCTCGCCCTCCAACTGCCATGACAGCAGGTCGGTGGAGCGGTAGAGGACGGCGGCCCCGGTCTCGTCCTGGCGCTGGACCCCCACCGCCATGAGGTAGTGCCCCGGCCGCTGCGGGTCGCGGAAGACCTGGGGGTCGCGGTAGTGGGCGGTGTACCCCGGGGCGTGGGTGGGGATGAGCGGGTTGCCGGGCCACTTCTCGAAGCTGCTCAGGTCGGCGCTGGTGACCAGGCACTGGCTGGCGGTGCGCTCCCCGGTGCGCTCGTCCTTGAGGTTGCCGGTGTAGAACAACTGGTAGGGCGCCACCGCCGGGGCGCCGTCGAGCTCATCGGCCTCCAGCACGACGGCATTGCCGGAGTAGGCCCCGGAGGCGTCGTAGGCCGAGTCCGGGATGATCGCCGGGGGGTGGTGCTCCCAGTGGGCCAGGTCCGTGGAGCTGGCATGCCCCCAGTAGACGAGCTTGCGCCCGGGGTGGAAGGGGCTGAACTGGTAGAAGACGTGGTAGGTGCTCCCATCGACCAGCAGGCCGTTGGGGTCGTTGAGGCGCCCCACGGGAGGCACGGCGTGGAAACGGGGATAGTCGGGGTCATCGGCCGCCCGTGAGGAGGCGATCGCGTCGAGGGCCAGGGCTTTGAGATCCTCAGTCACAAGCGGAGAGTAGCAGTCGCCTGCTCAGTGGACCCCGGGTTTGGGCCCCGCCGGCCTCAGTGGAAGTAGGGGATGATGAGCCACAGGCCGTACAGGACGATGAGCCCCGCCAGCAGGAGGAAGAAGCCCGCGGCGACCTCCGCGGCGTGCAGCCCCTTGACCTCGTGGGTGATGCGCTTGATGTGCACCTCGTCGAGCATGCGCGCCGCCAGGGAGGTGATGGCGATGATGAAGGCGGTGCCCATGACAGTGACCGCCGTCACTAGGCCCAGGGAGGTCCAGTCGATGCTCATGCCACGCTCTCCTTGCTGTGCTCGGCCGGTGCCGCCATCGTGGCCGCTGCATCCATGTCCTGCGCGCCCATCTCGGCGCCCGGCTCCAGCTCGTTGCGCTTGAGGACGACGACCTCATTGGAGTCATTGACATTGGAGAAGTCCACGCGGTGCTGGTTGGCCTGCCTGATGATGGCCAGTGCGCCGACGATGAGCATGACGATGACCAGGATCGTTCCGGCCACGCCGCCGCGCACGGCGATGAAGGAGGTCAGGGCGCCCACCAGGCCCGCACAGGGCAGGGTGATGAGCCAGGCGACCCCCATCTTGCCCGCGGTGCTCCATGAGACCTTCGTCCCCCGCCCGATGCCCGAGCCCAGGATCGAGCCGGTGCAGATATGCGTGGTGGACAGGGCGAAGCCCAGGTGGGAGGAGGCCAGGATCGCCACGGTGGAGGAGGTCTCGGCGGCGAAGCCCTGCGGGGAGTCGATGTGGACCAGGCCCTTGCCCATGGTGCGCATGATGCGCCAGCCCCCGGAGTAGGTGCCCAGGCCGATGGCCAGGCCGGCCGCGCCGACGACCCACCAGTGCGGGTTGGTGCCCGCCTCCTGATAGCCGCCCGCCACGAGGGCCAGGGTGATGACGCCCATGGTCTTCTGCCCGTCGGAGGTCCCGTGGGCCAGGGCCACCATGGAGGCGGAGATGCGCTGGCCGTTGCGGAAGATGGACTGGGAGTAGCGGTCGGAGGGCCGGGCGATCCGGTAGGACAGCACGGTGGCCACCGCCGCCGCCAGACCCGCCACGCAGGGGGCGATGAAGGCGGGCAGGATGATCTTGGAGACCACCGTGCCCCAGTGGACCCCCTCGACCCCGGCGGCCACCACCACCGCGCCGATGAGCCCGCCGAAGAGCGCATGGGACGAGGAGGAGGGCAGGCCGAAGAGCCAGGTGACCAGATTCCACAGGATGGCCCCCGCCAGGCCGGCGAAGATCATCGCTGGAGCGGCCTGGACGAGGGTGTCATCGAACATGCCGTGGGAGATCGTCTTGGCGACCTCGGTGGACAGGCAGGCGCCGATGACGTTGAGGATCGCGGCCACCAGGACCGCACGCCGGGGTGTGAAGGCGCCGGTCGCCACGGAGGTGGCCATGGCATTGGCCGAGTCGTGGAAACCGTTGGTGAAGTCGAAGACCAGAGCCGTCACAACGACGACGATCACGATGAAGAGAATGGTACTCATGCCGTTCCCGTTGGGAGTGTGGGTGACCGGCCCCCGAGGGAGGCAGGGCGGCCCGGGCCGTGTGATCGCGACCCGACGACATTGTTACCAGCCCGGAGCCGCCATGGCGAATGGGCTCCAAGATGTCACTGACCGGTCACCCGCCGGACACCTTTCGGTCGCCCCCAGGTCACCTGGCCCCCGTCTCGCGCCCCGGGCGAGCCCGGGAGGTGCGCAGTGCACTGCACCGGGCAGCAGCCGAGCCACGCCTGAGCCGCAGCCGAATCACACGGTGAGGATTCAGGCAGTCCGAACGCCTGACAAGGGCCGCGATCCGCGCGATAGGGTCGGCCCATGGCAGCCGATGACAGCGGAACCCTCCTCAGCAGCACGCGCGATACAGACACCGACACCGATCTGGGCATCGACCTGGGGACGACCCGCACCGTCGTGGCCAGGGCCGATCGCGGCAACTACCCGGTCCTGGGCTTCACCGATGAGCACGGTGACGACCACGACTTCCTCCCCTCCCTGACGGCCCTGCATGAGGGGGTCCTCGTCCACGGCTTCGAGGCCCGCCGGGCCGCGCGCCAGGGGGCTCCCCTGCTGCGCAGCCTCAAGCGGCTGCTGGCATCCCCCACGATCACCGCCTCCACGCCGGTGTCCCTGGGCGAGCAGACCTTCAGCGTCCTGGAGATCCTCACCGACTTCCTGCGCCACCTGCGCACCCGCTTGGAGGAGGCGCAGGTCGATGTCTCGCGCAGCCGCGTGGTGGTGGCCGTGCCTGCTCACGCCTACGGCGCCCAGCGCCTGCTGACCCTGGAGGCCTTCAAGGCCGCGGGATTCCATGTGGCCGCCATGCTCAACGAGCCCAGTGCCGCGGGCTTCGAGTACACCCACCGCAAGGCCACCACGGTCTCCTCGCGGCGCACCCGGGTCCTGGTCTACGACCTGGGCGGGGGCACCTTCGACACCTCCCTGGTCGTTGTCGTGGGCACCTCCCACGAGGTCATCGCCTCCCACGGCCTGGGCGATCTGGGCGGCGACGACGTCGACCTGCTGGCGGCCTCGATGGTGCTCCAGCGCGCGGGCATCGCCGAGGAGGATCTGGAGGCCGCCGAGCTCGACGAGCTGCTGGAGCAGTGCCGCGACGCCAAGGAGCGGCTGACCCCCCAGAGCCGCCGCCTGGTGGTGGTCCTGCGCGGGCAGGACATCATCCTGCCGGTCGCCGACCTGTACGAGGCCTGCACCCCGCTGGTGGAGCGATCCTTGACCACGATGGCACCCCTGGTGGGGCGGCTCGAGGACGGCACCCCGGACCTCACCGAGATCGCGGGGGTCTACCTGGTGGGCGGCGCCTCGGGCCTGCCACTGGTCCCCCGCCTGCTGCGCGAGCGCTTCGGGCGCCGGGTGCACCGCTCCCCCTACCCGGGCGCCTCGACCGCCATCGGCCTGGCGATCGCCGCGGACCGCACCGCCGCCTACGACCTGACCGACAGGCTCTCGCGCGGCTTCGGCGTCTTCCGCGAGGCCGACGCCGGTGAGCGCCTGGTCTTCGACGCGATCCTGAGCCCCGACTCCATCCAGGCCTCACCCGACGGCCGTGAGGGCACAGTGCTGACACGCGAGTACGAGGCCGCCCACAACGTGGCCTGGTTCCGCTATGTGGAGTGCGCGGGGGTCGACCAGTGCGGTGAGCCGCGCGGCGAGCTGGCCCCCTACCAGGACATCGTCTTCCCCCTGGAGACGCACCTGCGCGAGGTGGAGGACCTCGACCAGGTGGTGGTGGAGCGGCGCGACCGGGGCCCGCGCATCCGGGAGCACTACCGCATCGATGAGACCGGCCTGGTACGCGTGACGATCACGGACCTCACCGACGGCTACACCCGCCAGTACGTCCTGGGCCACCGCACCGCCTGACCGCCACGGTGCCGCCTCGCCCCCGCATAGGACGCGATGGCATGGGAAGGGGCCGGGCAGCATGTGATGCCGCCCGGCCCCTTCCCGTGCCATCGTGGGCCTGCCCAGCCCACCTGCGATCGCTCAGCCCACCTGCTGGCGCTTGGCGGCGCGGCGCTTGGCCAGCTCGTCCTCGACCACGGGGGCGACGGCGTGGTCCACGGGAAGCTCGGCCAGGGAGCCCTCCACCTCGTGCCAGACGCGGCCCACGGCGATGCCGAAGACGCCCTGCCCGCCGGCGACCAGGTCGATGACCTCGTCGGGCGAGGTGCACTCGTACACCGAGGCGCCATCGCTCATGAGGGTGATGGAGGCGAGGTCCTCCACTCCGCGCGCGTGCAGTGCGGCCACGGCGGTGCGGATCTGCTGCAGGGAGACGCCGGTGTCCAGGAGGCGCTTGACGATCTTGAGCACCAGGATGTCCCGGAAGGAGTAGAGGCGCTGGGATCCGGAGCCGCGGGCCCCGCGGATGGAGGGCTCCACCAGGCCGGTGCGAGCCCAGTAGTCGAGCTGGCGGTAGGTGATGCCCGCGGCGCGGCAGGCCACCGGGCCGCGGTAGCCGGAGTCGGCGTCGAGCTGCGGGAGCGGGTCACCGAACAGCATGCCCTGGACGCGCTGGGGCGCCGCAGCGGCACTGGCTTCTTTCACGCTCACTGGCCTGCTCCTGTCGGGGTCGGGAACGTCGCGGCTCCTGCGCGACTGACGCGGTGGTGGTCCGTGCTCGACGACCACGCCCCCACGATAGGACCAGATGCCCCCGCACTCAACGAATGGCACGCTGCGGTCGGGCAACGAAACGTCGATGAACCTCAAGATGAGGTTGAGGCCCCGTGCGGCATGCTGCTCTTTTCCTGCAATGACGCCGATCGACTCACGCCACCCCACCAGATCCTCATGAGGTATGTCACAACAGTTGTCACAGGAGTCTCATGCGTCCCGCGTGTCGCAGGTCGGTCGTCGGGTGCGCCGGCATGTCGGCAGGGCGTCAGCAGACCACGCACGACTGGCCTCCCCCGCTCACCGGCCGCTGGGAATCAGCGTGGCGGCCGCGGCGGGCGCCGTCAGTCCAGGGCCTCGACGGCGCGGTGCAGCAGAGCGGAGTGGAGCTCCGCCACGAGCTCGGCCAGGGCTCGGGCCGAGTCCTCGCCCGCGCTGCGCGAGCGCGAGCGCTTGGGCGCCACGGCCTGGTCGATGGCGTCGGCCTCGCGCTCGGCCGCTGCGCGCACGGCGCGCAGGTTGCGCATGGGCACTCCCCGCCGGCTGACCTCCAGGGCCAGGCGGGCGGTGCGGACACTGTGCGCGCAGTAGCGGCCGCGGGCGTCGGGGCTGATGAGCCCGATGGCGACCATCTCCTCGATCTGCGCCTCAGTGGCCCCGCAGTGGGCCGTCAGCGACTCCAGGTCCATGAGGCCGCTCTCGACAATGCGCCCGTCGCGGGCCACGACGCGGGCGACCGGTGCCGGCGCGGGGGCCTGCTCATCGGCGTCGAGCTGTGCCAGGCGCTGGCGGATGACGCTCAGCGGCAGATAGTCGTCGCGCTGGGCCGACAGGGCGTAGCGCAGGCGCTCCAGGTCGGCCTGGGAGTAGCGGCGGTAGCCGTTGCCCACCCGGTGGGGGGAGATGAGGCCCTCCCCCTCGAGGTAGCGGACCTTGGAGATCGACAGGGCGGGGAACTCCGCCTTGAGCGCGTCGACCACCTGGCCGATCTTCATCTTCGGCTCACGGGAGATGCCGCGCGGCCAGGAGCCTGAGGCGCTGGACTCGGCCGTCTGCGCAGGGGCGGGAGCCGCGGCACGCCTCATGCGTGCGGAGGCCGCACTCACTGGGCCGCAGTCTCCCGCTGGGGGGCCGGGTGGTAGGTCATCCGGTACTTGCCGATCTGCACCTCATCACCCGGGCGCAGCGCCACCTGCTCCACCCGCGTGCGGTTGACGTAGGTGCCGTTGAGGGAGCCGGAGTCCCGCACCCCATAACCGCCCTCGGGCAGTGCGGAGAAGACCGCGTGCTTGCGCGAGACGGTGACATCATCCAGGAAGATGTCCGCCCTGGGGTGGCGGCCCACGGTGGTCTCCGCGGCATCCAGGAGGAACCGGGCACCGGTGGTGGGACCGTGGTGCACCAGCAGCAGCGCGGTGCCCGCGGGAAGAGCGGATATGGCCGCTGCGTCCTGCTGATTGAGTCCGACGATCGGCGCGGAGCCCGACATGCTGGCGTCGACAGCCCCGAAAGTCTGCGTGGAGGAGGGATCCTGTTCGATCGGCCTGCTCGACATTCCTGCCCCTCGGGTCGTTGCGGCGCCTGGTGCGCCGCCTCGGGACCCACCATACCGCCCAAGGCAATAAGGTCGAGACCTGATGAGCCGCCTGTTCAGGCAGGAAATATACGCAGACGGCAGAAGTGCGCCTCCCAGCCCCCTCAGGTGGAGGATTTCCCAGCCAGAGCACCGAATTCTTTCACAGAACATACAGAATTCGCTGTTCTCGCCCTGCCGGCAGTGCTCTTAACGATGGGCGCGAGCCCTCAGGGCGCGATCCAGGTCATCGGCACAGGCCAGCACCAGGCGCCGTAGAGCGGCAGGGGCGCCCGGCCGCGCATCGAGCCAGGCCCGCACCGCCCGGGCCTCCTCCTGACTCCCGCAGGCGGGGAACAGCCCGCGCACCAGGCGGGTGGCCATCTCCTGGCTGCGCTCCGCCCACAGATCCTCCAGGCTCTCCAGGTAGGCGGGGGTCCAGGCGGCCCGCAGGTCGTGGTGGGCATCGACGTCGAAGGCCGCGATGAGGGCGTCGGCCTCCTCATTGCCCAGGCAGGCGTCCTGGAGCAGGCGGGTGACGAGATCCTCCTTGGCCTGCGCGCTCGGAGCGCTGGAGGAGGCCTGGAGGTGGCGGCTCAGGCCCCGGGCACCGGGGTCGCGGCGCAACTGGTCCTGGAGCTCCTGGGAGGTGACCGCCCCCAGGCGCGCCAGGGCGATGAGACCGCGCCAGCGCAGGTCGTCGTCGAGCACCAGTCCTGGAACGCCGCCCTCCAGCAGCTGCCTGATGCGCGATGAGGCGCGCCGGCTGGAGCCCTCACCGGCGGCGCGGCCCTGGCCGGCGGCCTCCAGCCAGGCGCGTGCCCGCACCAGCTGGGCGCCGCTGCCCGGCTCACTGGCCAGGAGCAGCCCCCAGGCCTGGTCCCCCAGGAGCGGCTCCAGGCACTCCGGGCGCCGGGCCGGGTCGGTGTAGCGCATGGCCGCCTGCAGGGCCTGGGCCAGGATCGTGGCCAGCGTGGTGTCCCCGGTCTCGTCGTCGGCCTGGGTGAGGACGGCCTGGATGAAGCGCTGGGGCTCCAGGCGGGCGTCGCGCACGAGGTTGTGCAGCATCGACCACCACAGGGAGCGCGCCATGGGGTCCTTGAGACGCGCCAGACCGCCCAGGGCGCACTCCAAGGAGCCGGAGTCGGGGCGCACGACGGCGTAGGTGAGGTCCTCGTCATTGACCAGCACCATGTCAGGGGCCGGCAGGCCAACCGCCTGGTCGACCACGGCCATGGGACCGTCGAGCTCGACCTGCAGCCGGTGGGTGCGCACCAGCTCTCCCCCGCGCTCGGCGTACAGGCCCACCACGAGGGTGTGGGGGCGCACGACCGCCTGACCCGTGGTGGGATCGCTGCCCTCCTGGGTGAGGGTGAGGGAGGCGATGCGCCCCTCCTGGACGAGGATCTCGTTGCTGAGGATCGAGGGGCCCGCGGTGTGCAGCCAGGCCCGCGCCCAGGCCTCCATGTCCCTGCCGGAGGCGGCCGACAGGGTGCGCAGGAAGTCGGCGAGGCTGGCGTTGGCGAAGGCGTGCTCGGAGAACCAGGCGTTGGCGGCCGCCAGGAAGACCTCCTGGCCCAGATGGGCCACGAGCTGTTTGAGGACGGAGGCGCCCTTGGCGTAGGTGATCCCGTCGAAGGCCTGGCGGGCGGCCTCCACGTCCTCCACCTGGGCGACGATGGGGTGGGTGGTGGCGGGCCGGGAGTCCTCCAGGTAGGCCCACGCCTTGCGCGAGGAGGCGAAGGAGGCCCAGGCCTCCTCATGGCCGGCGGCCTGCTCCTGGGCCCACGTGCCCTGGTGGTCGGCGAAGGACTCCTTGAGCCAGGTGTCCTCCCACCAGCGCGGGGTCACCAGGTCGCCGAACCACATGTGGCACATCTCGTGCAGGATGGTGTTGGCCCGCGCCCCGCGCTGTGCGCGCGTGACCGGCCCCTGGAAGAGGTAGGCCTCCTCGTTGAAGGTCACGCAGCCGGGGTTCTCCATGGCGCCCAGGTTGTACTCGGGCACCAGGACCGAGTCGTAGGAGCCCCAGGGGTAGGCCGCCTGCCCGTAGACCCGGTCGTAGAAGTCCAGCCCCCTGGCGGTGAGGTCCATCAGCTCCTGGGCGTCCAGGTGCCGGGCCAGGCTCGCGCGGCAGGACCAGGACAGCGGGACGCTCAGCCCGGGGTGCTCCGAGCTGTGCCACCGCCCCTCCACGCGGTGCCAGGGCCCGGCGGCCAGAGCGGTGAGGTAGGGGGGCAGTGGCCTGGTGGGGGTCATGAGCGTGCGCGCCGCGCCGTCGGACCGCCCGCCATCGCTGCCGGTGGCCGGCGACGCCGTCTCAGGGCGGCCGTTGGACAGCACCGTCCAGTCCCGGGGATACGTGAGGCTCAGGCGGAAGACGGCTTTGAGGTCGGGCTGGTCCATGCAGGGCCAGGCCCGCCGCGCATCGGAGGGCTCGAAGTGGGTGTAGAGGTAGGTGGCCCCATCGAGCGGGTCGTGGAAGCGGTGCAGGCCCTGCCCGGAGTTGGAGTAGCGGCCCCGGGCCCTCACGCGGACCAGGTGCTCGCCGGCCTCGAGCGCCGGCAGCGCGATGCGGACCCCGTCCCACTGGGGCTCGGCCGCCTGCCCGTCAACCTCCAGGCAGTGGACCTCCTCGCCCAGGAAGTCGACCCACAGGCCCTCCACGGCCCCGGGCGCGCGGAGGACCAGCTCGGTGCTCACCGCGAAGCCCGTGGCCTGCCGGTCCGGGGCGCTGGTGAGGTCGATCTCGACCGACATCCGCACCACCGCCACATGCTCGGAGCGCCACAGGGCCTCCTGGCGGCTGAGGCTGGTGGGCGAGTCCGGGCGAGGCGGGGGTGGGCAGGTCATCGTGCGGCGTCTCCTCAGTGGTGCGCGGGGCCAGCAGGGGTCGAGCAGGGGTCGGGGGCCTGAGTCCTGCGTCAGCGCCGCCTCAGTCCCACTTCTCCTCAGGGCGGCCCGGCTCGGCCCACAGGACGTGGTAGACGCCCTCGGGGTCGTCGACCCGGTGGTAGGTGTGGGAGCCGAAGAAGTCGCGCTGCCCCTGGATGAGGGCGGCGGGCAGGCGCTCGGCCCGCAGCTGGTCGACATAGGCCAGGGAGGAGGCGAAGGCCGGAGCGGGCACACCGGTGAGGGCCGAGGTGGCCACGACCTGGCGCCAGGCGGGCAGCGCCGAGGCCAGCGCCTCGGACAGGCCGGGGGCGGTCAGGAGGCTGGGCAGGGCGGGGTCCTGGGCGTAGGCGCGGGTGATGTCCTCCAGGAAGCGGGCCCGGATGATGCAGCCGGCGCGCCAGATGGTGGCCATGTCGCCCAGGTTGATGTCCCAGTCGTAGCGCTGGGAGGCCGTGGCGATCTCATCGAAGCCCTGGGCGTAGGCGGCGATCTTCGAGCCGTAGAGCGCCTGCTTGACCGAGTCGATGAAGGCCTCCCGCTCCTGGGCGGACAGGGGCTCGCGGGGGGTGGTCCCGGCCGGGATGGCGGCCGCGCGCACAGCGGCGCGCACCGGCGCCGAGGAGGAGGCCGCCCGGGCGAAGGTCGCCTCGGCGATCGCGGGGACGGCCACACCCAGCTCCAGCGCGGTCTGGGTGGTCCACACGCCGGTGCCCTTCTGGGAGGCGGCATCCACGATGACGTCGACGAAGGGCTCGTCAGTGGCCGGGTCGGTGCGCGAGAGGACCTCGGTGGTGATGTCGATGAGGTAGGAGTCGAGCTCGGAGTCCTTCCAGGAGCGGAAGACCTCGGCGATCTCGGGCACGCTCAGACCGCCGACGTGGCGCAGCAGGTCGTAGGCCTCGGCGATGAGCTGCATGTCGGCGTACTCGATGCCGTTGTGCACCATCTTGACGAAGTGGCCGGCGCCGTCGGGGCCCACATGGGTGCAGCAGGGCATGCCGTCGACGTGCGCGGAGATGGACTCCAGCATGGGGCCCAGGCGCCGATAGGACTCCGCGGTGCCCCCGGGCATGATCGAGGGGCCCAGGAGGGCGCCCTCCTCGCCGCCGGAGACCCCCATGCCCACGAAGTGGATGCCGCGCTGGCGCAGGGCCTCCTCGCGGCGGCGGGTGTCGGTGTACAGGGTGTTGCCAGCGTCGACGATGATGTCTCCGGGCTCCATGAGGTCGGCCAGCTGGGAGATGGCGGCCTCGGTGCCGGCCCCGGCCTGGACCATGATGATGGCCACGCGGGGAACGCGCAGGGAGGCCACGAAGTCCTTGAGCTCGGAGGCCGGCACGAAGTCGCCCTCGGAGCCGTGGCGCTCCATGAGCCGCTCCGTGCGCGCCAGTGTGCGGTTGAACACTGCGACGGAGTGACCGTGGCGGGCCAGATTGCGGGCGAGGTTGGCGCCCATCACCCCCAGCCCGTAGACGCCGAGGTCGGCTGAGGAGGCTTCGGGGGTGAATCCGCTCATGAGTGGCCTTTCGGTGCGAGGTGGCGGTTGAAGGGGGCGCTGGCGCTCCCGGCGCCCTGGCGGACCATGAGGTCCCCCAGGGGCCCACGGAGCGACCCTACCGCGCCCGGCACCCCGGACGAAGGCCCGCCGCCCGACACCCCGGACCGGGCAGGGGCATCCGCCGGCGCTCCCGGCGCCCGCCTGGACCATCGCCGTAGGATGGGGCCGGTGTCCCAGCCGGGGCGCCGCCCGATACCGGGCCCGACATCAGCCCGACACCAGGAAGGCTCGCGTGCCCCACTCAGACTCCGCCCCGTCCTCCGCCTCCGCGGATCGCGCCGCCCCCCAGGGCGACCCGCAGGACAATCCGCTGCTCGACAGCCGCGACCTGCGCCTGCCTCGCATCGCCGACCCCTGCGTGCTGGTCATGTTCGGCATCACCGGCGATCTGGCCCGACACAAGCTCCTCCCCGCCATCTACGACCTGGCCAACCGGGGGCTGCTCTCCCCCGGCTTCTCGCTGGTGGGCGTGGGGCGCCGCGACTGGAGCGACCAGGACATGCGCGACTACGTGGAGCAGGCGGTGCGCAGCGGCGCCCGCACCCCCTGGCGCCCCGCCATCTGGGAGCAGCTGGCCGCGGGGATGCGCTTCGTGGAGTTCAGCTCCTTCGAGGACGACTCGGCCTACGAGACCCTCACCCGGGTGGTCGCCGAACTGGACGCCACCCGCGGCACGGCAGGCAACCGGGCCTTCTACCTGTCCATCCCGCCGGGCTGGTTCCCCGCGGTCACCGAGCGCATCGCCCGCTCGGGCCTGGTGGACGAGGCCGACGGGTCCTGGCGCCGGGTGGTCATCGAGAAGCCCTTCGGGCACGACCGCGCCTCGGCCCGTGAGCTCGATGAGCTCGTGGGGCGCATCGTGCGCCCCGACGACGTCTTCCGGGTGGACCACTACCTGGGCAAGGAGACGGTCCAGAACATCCTGGCCCTGCGCTTCGCCAACACCATGTTCGAGCCGCTGTGGAATCAGCGCTACGTGGACCACGTCCAGATCACCATGGCCGAGGACATCGGCATCGGCACCCGCGCCGGCTACTACGACACCATCGGCTCGGCCCGCGACGTCATCCAGAACCACCTCCTGCAGCTGCTGGCCCTCACCGCCATGGAGGAGCCCACCTCCATGGCGGCCTCGGCGGTGCGCGCGGAGAAGGAGAAGGTGCTGGCCGCAGTGGTCCTGGAGCGCCACGGCGAGCTGGACCTGGACCGCACCGCCTCCCGGGGCCGCTACGACTCCGGCTTCCAGGGCGGCCTGCCCGTGCGCGGCTACCTGGAGGAGGACGGCGTGGCACCGGATTCGCGCACGGAGACCTATGCGGCGCTGCGCCTGGAGATCGCCAACCGGCGCTGGGCGGGGGTGCCCTTCTACCTGCGCGCCGGCAAGCGCCTGGCCCGGCGGGTCACGGAGGTCGCGGTGGTCTTCAAGCAGCCGCCCTTCCTGCCCTTCACCCCGGCATCCACCGCGGGCGTGGGGGCCAACACGATCGTGCTGCGCATCCAGCCCGATGAGGGCATCACCCTGCGCCTGGCCTCCAAGGTGCCGGGCACGCAGATGGAACTGCGGGACGTGTCCATGGACTTCGGCTACGGCGCGAGCTTCAACGAGGAGTCCCCCGAGGCCTACGAGCGCCTCATCCTGGACGCCCTGCTGGGAGACGCCCCGCTGTTCCCCCACCAGCGGGAGGTGGACCTGTCCTGGAGGATCCTCGACCCTGTTATCGAGCACTGGGCGGCCTCGGGCAGCCCGCAGGGCTACCGGCCCGGCTCCTGGGGGCCCGCCAGCGCCCACGAGCTGCTCGCCCGCGACGGCCGCTCCTGGAGGCGCTCATGATCACCCGGCTCTCAGCAACCACGACCGCCCGGATCGTCTCCGAGCTGCTGGAGCACAGCGGCAGTGCCGGCGCCTCCCGGGTCCTGACCCTGGTCATCCCCACCGATGACCAGGGCCTGGACGAGGCGCTGTGCGCCGCCCACGGGGCCAGCCGCGACCACCCGTGCCGCGTCATCGCCGTCGTGGCCCCCGCCGCGCAGGGCGAGGGCGGGGCCGGACAGGGCCATGCGGCCCACGGCCCCGCCGGCAGCGCCGGGCACCTGGACGCCGAGATCCGCGTGGGCCACGACGCCGGCGCCGGCGAGACCATCGTCCTGCGCCCCTGGGGGGAGGCGGCCGAGCACACCGACACCCTCGTGGTGCCCTTCCTGCTGCCCGACGTCCCGGTGGTGGTGTGGTGGCCCGAGCAGGCCCCCATGGTGCCCTCCGAGGACCCGCTGGGGCGCCTGGGCAGCACCCGCATCACCAACACCCCCGCCCAGGAGCACCCGGACCGGGCCCTGGCCGCCCTGGCCCCGGTCTCGGTGCGCGGCGACATCGACCTGGCCTGGACGCGCATCACCCTGTGGCGCGCCATGGTGGTCACCACCCTGGACTCCGCGCTGCGCGGGGGCAGGGTGGAGCGGATCACCATCACCGGCCAGCCCGAGAACTCCTCGGTCTCGCTCATGGCGGCCTGGCTCGGGCTGCGCCTGGGAGTGGAGGTCACCCGGCTCGATGAGCAGGGATTCCTGGGCATCGCCACCATCACGGCCCACACCTCCCAGGGCGATATCATCATCGCCCGCCACGACCATGAGCGGGTGACCATCACCCGGCCGGGCACCGGCGAGCCCCAGGTGGTGACCATGGCGCGGCGCGAGCCGATCACCACGCTCAACGAGGAGCTGCGGCGCCTGACCCCGGACCTGGTCTACCACGAGGTCCTCACCGCCTTCAGCCAGGAGTACGCCCATGAGCAGCACTGAGGTCCCAGCCGGCCCCGCCGCCCACGGCGGGCAGCGGGACGCGCAGGCAGAGCTCATCGCCGCGGCCGCGGCCGGGCTGCCCGCACCCCGGATCGTGGTGGCCCCCGGGCTGGAGGACGCCTCGCGGCGTGCGGCCCAGGAGACCGCCGGGATCCTGGAGCGGGCGGTCGCCCACCGGGGCGTGGCGCACCTGGCCCTCACCGGCGGCTCGGCCGGCGTCACCCTGGCCGACATGCTCGCCAAGCAGCTGGGCGCCCTGCCTGCCCCGGTGCTCGGCTCCATCCACCTGTGGTTCGGCGATGAGCGCTTCGTGCCCCGGGGCGATGAGCAGCGCAACGACCTGCTGGCGGCGCCCCTGGTCCGGGCGGGCATCCCCGAGTCCGCGGTGCACCGCCTGGCCGGGCCGGAGCAGGTGGCCGGCCTGGAGGAGGCCACCGCCGTCTTCGCCCGGGAGCTGGCCGAGCACGGCCCCCAGGACGGCTCCTTCGACGTCATCCACCTGGGGCTGGGCCCCGACGCGCATGTGTGCTCCCTGTTCCCCGCCCACCCCGCGGCGCTGTGCACCGGGGCGATGGCAGTGGCCGTCGACCACTCCCCCAAGCCGCCCCCGCAGCGATGCTCCCTGACCTTCGAGGTCATCCACCGCGCCGGGGCGGTCATGGTCGTGGCCGGGGGTGCGGGCAAGGCCCAGGCCGTCTCCGCCTCCCTGGGCGCCCCCGACGCCGTGGCGGCGCCGGCCTCCTGCGCCCGCGGGCAGGCCACCACCTGGTATCTCGATACCGCGGCGGCCGCGGGTGCGCCCTCTTAGGACCCCGGGCCGGGGCCGGACCCCGCGCCGAGTCCGGCGATCGGCCTCCGGGCCGCTGGGACGGCATGCCCTGCTCCTGCCCGCTGTGGCGCTGCTCCTGGCCGCCGCCCCGGCCCACTCCCCCGCTCACGGGGCCGCCCAGGATCCTGGTGCGGCCGACCCCGCGGCCCCGGTCCCCAGTCAGGACCAGCCGGCCTGGGATGATCGCGGCAGCCGGGTCCTGGGGCCCCAGGAGGCGCTCAGCGCCCTGGAGGCCCTGCCCGAGGACTCCCCCGCACCCCAGTCCTGGGGGCAGGGCGGCTCGCGCAAGGGCTGGTTCGGTGAGGCGTGGCTGGATGTCGACGGGGATGGCTGCGATACCCGCAATGAGATCCTGGCCAGGGACCTGAGCCAGGCCGACTACTCCCGCGCCCCCGGCATCCAGGGCTCCCAGGAGGCCCGCGGTGCGGGCGCGGGCGTCTGCCCGGATGCCACCGTGTGGTCCGGGACGCTCCAGGACCCCTACACCGGGGACACCATCGCCTTCCAGCGGGGGCAGGACACCTCGGCGGCGGTGCAGATCGACCATGTGGTGCCCCTGAACTACCTCTACGCCCACGGCGCCTGGTCCTGGCCGCAGCGCACGCGCCTGCTGGTGGCCAATGACCCCCTCAACCTGCTGGCGGTCGATGGGCAGGCCAATGAGGCCAAAGGCGCCTGCGGTCCGGCCACCTGCCCCATGGGCTCCAGCGAGACCGGCACCTGGCAGACGGCGGCGGGCCAGGGCTGGTGGCCGGCGAACCGCGAGTACCGCTGCCACTACGCCCAGCGCTTCGTCTCGGTGGCCTCCGCCTATGGCCTGGGGCTGCCCCAGCAGGACCGCGATGCCCTGCGCACCGCCCTGAGCGACTGCCTGGCCGGGGGCGATGGCTCCACCTCGGTGCTGGAGGAGGCCGCGGGCACGGCGCGCCAGGTCGGCTCCCGGGTGGCCGGCAGCACTGTGTACCTGGGCCTGGTGGCGCTGGGCGCGCTCATCCTGGGATGGGGCCTCATCGTCCG
Source organism: Actinomyces capricornis (assembly GCF_019974135.1). NCBI lineage: Bacteria > Bacillati > Actinomycetota > Actinomycetes > Actinomycetales > Actinomycetaceae > Actinomyces > Actinomyces capricornis. The sequence goes on along the minus strand of NZ_AP025017.1, from coordinate 3,067,321 downwards.
GGGTGCTCGGGGCCGAGGGCGCCGTGGTGCCCGCAGGCGCTCACGGCCTCGCCGCTGAGCGCTTAGGATGGCGCCATGACCAGGGCACAGCACTCGCGTGGCGGGCAGGCGGCCTCCGGCTCCCCTCCCGGCGCCTCCTCCGGCGGCGCTGCAGCCGCTGAGACCGCTGGGGGCCCGGCCTCGACGAGGATCGACGTGTGGCTGTGGAGCGTGCGCCAGCTCAAGTCCCGCTCGGCGGCCACGGCTGCCTGCCGGGCGGGGCATGTGCGCATCAATGGGGAGACGGTCAAGCCCGCCCACCGGGTGGCGGTGGGCGATGAGGTGCGCCTGCGGGTCGATGGCTTCGACCGCTTCCTGCGAGTGACCCGGATCCTGACCAAGCGGGTCGGTGCCCCGATCGCCCGCACCGCCTACACGGACTTCTCCCCTCCCCGGCCCTCGCCGCTGGAGGCGCCTGCGGCGATCATCCGCGATCGGGGCGCGGGCCGGCCCACGAAGAAGGAGCGCCGTCAGCTCGATGCGCTCATGGGCCGCCGGCCCTCCTGAGCGCGCCCTCCAGGCCCCGCTCATCGGGCCCCGCCGCTGCTACTGCCGCATGCGGGCGAGCAGTTCGTTGATGGTGCGCAGCACGCCGTCCTCGGTGTTGGCCGGGGCGGTGTAGGCGGCCACGGCATGGATACCGGGGTGGGCGTTGCGCATGGCGAAGCCCAGCTCGGCGTGATCGTAGAGGTCGAGGTCGTTGAGGTAGTCGCCGAAGACGGCGGTCTGGGCGGGGGTGATGCCCAGGCGCTTCTGGAGCGCGGCCAGGGCCCGGCCCTTGGAGGCGCCCGGGGACATCATGTCGGTCCAGTGCCGGCCCGAGACGACCGTCTGCACCCCGGGCACGGCGGCGGTCAGGGTCTGGGAGGTGCCCTTCTCGACGTCGTCGAAGTCGTAGACGGCGATCTTGATGACGCTGGTCAGGGGCATGTCCATGAGGTCGTCGACGACCTCCAGGGCCGCATAGTAGAGGGAGGCCTGGTCCAAGAAGGCGGCGTCGCGCCGCTCGACATAGGCGCAGTGCTTGCAGGCCACGACGGCGCCCACGTCATAGCCGTCCATGCGCAGGTCGCGCACCGTGGTCACGGCTGCGGCGGCCTGCTCGGCGGTGATGGTCTGGGAGTAGATCTCCTGGCTTCCCTGGACCACCAGGGTGCCGTTCTCGGCGATGACGGGGGCCTCGTCGATCTCGGGTCCCAGGACGGAGCGCAGGTTGGCGAGCTGGCGCCCCGAGGCGGGGGCGAAGAGGACCCCGGCGGCCCGCATGGCCGCCAGGCACGGCACCAGCCCGGCCGGGGGCAGGCCCTGGCCGTCCATGAGGGTGCCGTCCATATCGCTGACGATCAGGCGCAGGTCGATGGACTCCGGCAGGGGCGCGGCGAGCTCGGGCTCGAGGGGTGCGTGCTTCACTCTCCCATCCTCTCAGGTCCGGCAGCCTCGGGCGGAGCAGGAGCGCCCCGCCTGCCGTGGGCGGTGCTGGGCGAGCCCGGCGCCCGGGTTCTGGGCGAGCATGCGGGTGCGCCCGGGGCTGAAGGACCCCGGGCGCACCCGCATGGGGATGGCTGCGTCCTGCGCAGCATCCTGTCAGTCGTTCTGACGGTGCGGCCTCAGCTGTGGCGACGACGGCGCCACATGAGGAACAGGCCGGCGCCCACCAGCGCCTGGGCGAGGAAGGCCGCGGCGATGCTGGTACCCGTGTTGGCCAGGGTGGGGCCGCCCGGGGTGCCGCCTCCCGCGGTGACGACGGGCGCACTGGCCGTGACCACCGGGCCCGTGGGGGCGCCCGCGGTCTGGGTAGTCGTGCCAGTGGTCTGCACCGTGGTGGCAGGCGCGGTCGGGGCTGGAGTCGTCGCCTCCGTGGCCGGGGCGCTGGGGGTCGCCGGCGGCGCGCTCTGGGTGGCGGGCGGGGCCGCGGGTGCCGAGGTGGAGGGCACGGGGGCGGGTGCCGTGGTCGTCGGCGGGGCCGGCGGCTGCTGGCTCGTGGGGGGAGCCGGGGGCGTGGTCGTCTCCGGCGGGGTGGTGCCCGTGCTGCCCCCCGTGCTGTCACCATTGCTGCCGCCCGTCTGGGTCAGCGAGGAGGTGTCCGCGTAGGCCGCGAAGTTCTGGGTGGCGTACCACGAGCCCTTGGAGTCCTGGGCGAAGCCGATGCCGATGGCGTTGGCGTTGGGGTCGACCATGTTCTTGTAGTGGCCCGGGGAGTTGAGCCACAGCTCGAACATCATGGTGCCCAGGTCCGCGGTGGACGAGGGGCCGCCGGTGGTGGCGATGTTCTCCGAGGCGCCGCTCCACCCCTTGGGGTAGGACTCGGAGAAGGAGGGGTTGTGCTCCAGGAAGCCGCCGGCGGCCATCTGCTCGGTCCACCCCTGGGCGACGTTATCCAGCTCGACGAAGCGGGTGACCGGCTGCAGGCCCTTGCTCGCGCGCAGCTCGTTGACCTTGTCCAGCACGGTCTGGGCGTAGCCTGCGCCCTCAGCGGTGATGGCGGTGGGCCGGATGCCCACGGCGGCGGGCGGCTCGGCCTGGACCGCGGCGGCGGGCGAGGCCAGAGCGAGCGGGGCGGCGGCCAGGACGGCGGCTGCGATAGCACGCTTGATCATCATGGTTGTTCTCTCTTGCTCGGGGCGCGGCATCGCGGAGGTGATCCCGGAATCCGGGGATCGGCGTCGATGCGCGGTGGAACCTGCAGTGGGCCGTCGAGCCCACTGCCTCCAACCCGATGTACTCAACCACACCCATGGCGTTATCCGCGCGTGATCCGACCGTGACCTTTCTGACGCCGTTCATGCTGAAGATGAGATGACAGAACCCGGTGCCTCCTGGTAGATAGGCTCCACCTGCACGCCCTGCTCCTTGTAGTAGCGCTCCAAGAGCACCATCAGCGCGGCGCACCATCTCACGCGCGGCTGGGGAGGCAGGAAGAGGGAGGCGCCCGGTGATGAGCCCGGGCTCACCGCTCCCCCACGCCGCCCACACCCCCGGCAGGACCCACGGCCCCATCCTGCGGCAGCGCGACCTTCGGCTTGGCCCAGGAGCGGCCACGGGTGTCCTTGAGGATGTCGTACTCGGCCTCCACATGGGGCTCGATGGCGCTGTACTTGTCGTTCGGCGCACCGATGACCAGCTGGAAGCCCAGGCCCCGCCACGCGCCGATGGCCCGCCGGGTGAAACGGGCGTCGGCCTTGATGAGGGCCTCATCCAGGAAGACCACGGCATAGCGGGGCCGGGCCGCATCGGCGTCGCCGAGCTGGTAGCGCAGGGCCGCCCCCACGATGAAGGCGATGAGCTCCTGGGACTCCCCACCCGACTTCTCCCCGATGTGGTCGTAGAGGGCCGCATGCTCCTTGGTGCGGGCATGGATCTTCTCGGCACTGATGCGCACATGCGTGCGGACATCGATGAGCGTGGCGACATCGGGGGCATCGCGGCGGATCCTGTCGATGAGCCGCGACATCCGCCCATAGGCCTGCTCGCGCTCCGGGTCGCTGCTCGCCGCGTCGATGAGCGCTCGCACCGCCCGCAGCTCCTTGCGGAAGCGGCGCCGCACCTCGGACTGGTTCTCGTGCAGGGTGATCTGCAGCCGGTGGTCGTCGTCGTAGAAGGGCAGATCCTCCATGATCCGGTTGACCGGCGCGATGCGCTCCTGGATCTCCCGCCGAGCCCGGCTGAGCGCGGAGTCCAGGTTGGTCAGGTCATTGCCCGACAGGCGCAGGAGGCTGTTGCGCCACTGGGCCTCCAGCTCGTGCAGGCCGCTGGTCTCCAGGTCCTGGAGGATCCGCTCGAAGTCCTTCAGGGAGGTGTCGGGGTCGGCCCGCAGGCTCGGGTTGGGCCAGGCGTCCAAGAAGCCCTCCAGCGTGCGCCGCAGGGCCTCGCGCTGCTGGCCCACGGTGTCCATGGCGGCGCGCCGGTCCTCCTCCACCAGCCGCGAGGCCGTGGACAGGGCGGCGTCGAAGCGCTCCAGCCGTGCGGCGCTCGACGGCGCAGCCGCGGACGCGCCGCCCCCAGCAGTGCCCTCGGCCCCCGTCTCCGTCCCGGCCCCAGTACCGGGATCCTCCAAGGGGAAGCGGGCATCGAGGTAGGCCTCCTCCTCATCACAGAACCCGATCCCCTGCTCCCGGGCCTCATCCAGTGCCGTCTGAGCCTCGTCGACAGCGTCGGTGTTGGCCGCCCACTGGTTCTCGACCTGCTCCCGCCTGGCCTTGGCCCGGCCGATCTCCTCGCGCAGGCCCTCGACCCTGGCCTGCAGGGCGGCGCAGCGCTGCTGGAGCGCCGCGATCTGGGGGCTGGAGGAGGAGGCCTCGGCAATAACCTCGCTCCACCGCTGGCGCTCGCGCTCCACGGAGGCCACATCGATCTGCGCCCAGTCGGTCTCCACCACCCTGGCGTAGGCACCGTGGCGGGCCTCCATGGCGTCCAGGTCCTCCTCGGCCCGCGCCTGCTCCTGCGCAGCGCGAGCCGAGCGCTCGCGCAGGGCGGCGATGTGCTGGTCCAGCTCCTCCAGGCGGCGGTGGGAGGAGAAGCCGAGCACATTGCGCCCGCCCTGCCCACCGTGGGCGCCACGGCCGCCCTGGGACACCTGGCCGGTGAGGGTCAGGGCCCTGGGGTGGTCGCGCAGCTCGCGCGCGGAATCGACGCAGATGAAGCCGAACTGCTGCTCCAGGCGGTCCTTGAGCCAGCCGGTGAAGACGGTCTCACGGTAGTCCAGGCGTCCCGGCAGGCTGCGGGGATCGAGCTCCCCCCGGCGCTCCAGGCCCGTGTGGGCCCCCTCGTAGCGCAGCCGGACAGGCGTGCGCACCCCATTGATGGCCTCCCGGAAGCGGTCCAGGTGGGCGGCATCGATGAGCAGGGTGGTGGCGAAGCCGCCCAGCGCCAGGTTGAAGGCCTCGCGCCACGGCTCGAACTCGGCGCGCACCTCCACCAGCTCACCCACGAAGGGCAGCTCGGAGGCGCTCAGGCCCACCGCCTCGGCCAGCATCCGCCGCGAGTCGTGGAGGCGGGTGGGGATGCTGTCCTGGCGGCCCCGCGCCAGTTCCCGCTCCACCTGCGCCTCCTCCAGGTCCCGGCGCAGGGCGGTCGCCTGAGCGCGGGCCTCGGCGTAGGCGTTGCGCAGCACCGTGCGGCCCCGGGGGCTGTCCAGCTCGGCGCGCGCGAGCCGGGCCAGGGCGGCGAAGTCCTTCTCAGTGGTGGCCTGCGCCTCCAGGCAGGCGGTGGCCTCGGTGAAGCGCTCGCGGGCCCGGCGCACATCCTCCAGGCGCCGCTCCACTGCCCGCAGCTCGCGCTCGGCGGCCTCCAACCGCCCCCCTCCCGAGTGGCGCACCACCTCCAGGGCCGCCTCGTACTCCGCCTGGGCGGTGCGCGCTGCGGCCTCGCGCTCGCGCAGCACGGCGTCGGCCGCCCGCTTGCGGCTGTGCAGCTCGTCCTCCACCTCCCGCAGCAGGCCCAGCCGGCGCTCATGGCGCCACAGCGCCGCCCGGGAATCCGACTGGGAGAAGGAGCCGATGCGGTCGATGAGCCTCAGGCGCTCGCCGGCCTGCTCGATCCGCTCGCGCATCTGGCGGATGGGGGCCAGGGCCCGCACCTGCTTCTGGGCGGTGACCATGCGCTCGCGGGTGGCGTCGAGCTCGTCGAAGTGGGCCACCACGCCGTCGGCCGCCGCCAGGGTCTCAGGGGCCTCCAGCACCATGCGCTTGTAGAGCTCGTCTACGGTGCTGATCTGCTGGCCCGCCTGGATCCTGGCCAGCAGGCCCATGGCCTTGGCGCCCGAGCCTGCGGCCCCGATGCCCAGCACCGAGTACATGCGGGCCAGGAACTCGCGGTCGGTGGCCATGGTCTCCAGCCCTGCGGCTCTCAGGGCAGGTGCGGCCAGGCGCTGGGCGGCGGCCTCCTCCAGGCGGGCCAGGTCGAAGGGGCCATCGACGACGCCGCGCACCTTGACCGTCTCCTCCAGGGCGCGGGCGGAGGCGGGGATGTACCAGGCGCGCACCGCGGTGAAGCGGGAGCCGTCGTGGTCGGCCCAGGTCATGGACACGGCCGTCCACGTGTCGCGGCCGTCGCCCCGCAGGACGCGCATGCGCGTGCCCTCCTCAGTGCGCGACTCATCGATCTTGCCGCGCCCGTAGGACAGGATGTTGCGCTGGTCCCCGCTGCGGGCCCGCCCCGAGACCCCGCCGTTGGAGGCGCCGTTGAAGGGCGTGGTGTGGGGCATCATGAGCGCGATGTAGGCATCCATGAGGGTGGACTTGCCCGAGCCCGAGCCCCCGCACAGCAGGGTGGCTCCCGGGGAGAAGCGGACGCGGTGGGGACCGCCGTCGTAGCCGCCCCAGTTGATGAGCTGGAGCTCCTCGGCCAGCCACTGCTGCCCCCGGGATTGGGCGGGGATGAGGCCGAAGAGCGTGTCGAGCATGGTCACAGCGGATCTCCTGGGTGCTCGTCGTCCACCTGGCGGGAGGGCGGGACGTCGGGGGGCGCGGGGATATCAGAGGGCTGGAGGGCCTCGGGGCCATCGGCGGCCCCGAGGCGCTCGGGCTCGACGCGCCCCGGGTGCTCAGCCTCGTGCTCCCCCCGGCCCGTGTGCGCGCGCAGCCAGGCGTCGAGCTCGCGCAGGCGGTTGGCGCTGAGGATGATCTCGATGAGCGGGCTGATGAGGTAGCGGCCCTCGGACTCCTCCTCGATGAGGCCCTCGCGGCTGAGCCGGTCCAGGGCGCGGCGGATCGTGGTCTGCCTCCTGGCGGTGTCCCGGTCGCCCTGGGTGAAGTAGCTGAGCACGGTCTGCTCGACCTCTTCGACGTCGATGCGCGCGGCGCTCTCCCCGGCGGTGGACTCGCGCTGGTAGACGGTGCGCAGGTAAACCAGGACGAGGGTCTCGGCGCGCGAGTAGGGCTCGTCGCGCAGCAGGATGGGCGCATCGACGTCCTGGGAGCGGACCTGCTGCTTGTAGGCCAGGCCCCGGTCGAGATCGACGACGAGGCGGATGAACAGGTCGTGCAGACGGGACTCGATGACCTGCTGGTTGTCCAGGAGGATCCTCCACTCCTCGCGGTGGCGGTCGGCCTCCAGGAAGCGCTGCCTGAGCAGGCGCACCAGGACGCGGCGCACCGCCGGCTCCAGGACGCCGCGGTCCCCGGGGAAGCACTGCTCGGTGTCCTCCTCCATGGGGACGGGCTCGAGGAAGGGGCCCTCCTGGTCCCTCGGCGTGCTGGGGCTGCTGGGGCTGTCCTGGCTCACTGGCTGTCCTCCTCGTGGTGGGCGTCCTCGCGCGGGCCACGGGTGCTGGCGCTGACGGCGGCGAAGGCGAAGCGTCGCACGGTGCCGTCGGGGCGCAGGGCCTCGACCACGCTGACCTCCTCGCCCTCGCTCATGCCGTTGCGGTGGGCGATCTCCAGCAGGCCCAGCAGATCGACGGGGCGGCGGATGCCCTCATCGGCCTCCTGGAAGGCCCGGGCCACATCGAAGCGGTCGGCCTCCATGGCGGCGATGTAGCTCTCCAGCTCGCCGTAGTGGGGGCCTCCCCAGGCGCGGGTGTCGGTGTCCAGGAACTCGACGTCGTCGTCCTGGCGCAGCGGCTCGGGGATCTGGGGCGGGTGCAGATCGCTGAGCGACTGGCGCAGGTGGCCCAGGTCCGCCGTCGGCAGGCTGCGCAGCGGGATGGGGGTCTGAGCGCCGCGGGGCTCCTGCATCCAGGTTTGCAGGGAGGCCATGACCGAGCGCAGCAGGTCGTCGACCTCGCGGTCGCGCACGGGGTCGTGGGTGCGCACCTGGGCGGTGATGACATGGGAGGCGCGGCGCTGGGCGGTGAGGACCTCCTCCACGCCCTGCTCCACGCGCGTGGCCACGGCCCGCAGCTCTCGCTGCTGGTCGGGGGGCATGAGCCTGGCGAAGGGGCGGTCCAGCACCGAGCCCAGCTCCTCGTTGAGCCGGTCGAGGCGCTCGGGGTCGCCCAGGAGCCGCAGGGCCCCGGCGAAGGCCCGCCCCTCGGCGGTGGCCTCCATGACGTGCTGGCCGCGCAGGAGGTACTCGCGCAGGACCTCACCGGTGGGCCGGATGTCGCGGCGCAGCTCGGTGACGACGTCGCGCTGCATGGCCTTGATGGACTCGGCGACCCGGGCGAAGTCGGCGGGCAGCTCCTGGGACAGGTGCAGGACGTTCTCGGCCTCCTCCAGGAGCTGGTCGTCGTCGATGGGCTCGACGTGGCCGTGGCTGACGCGCTCGATCTCGGCATCGATCTCGGCGCGCTGGGCGACCAGGCGCGCCATATGGGCCACGGGACTGGTCTCGGCGGAGCGCACGAGCTGGTCGACGCTCTCCAGGAGGGTGCGCACGCGCGAGCGCGAAACGCGGGAGCGGCCCGCTCCGGTGCGGCCGACGATCTCCAGGGCGCCGACGGCGTGGGCGGAGAGCCGGTAGACCTCGGCGCCGTCCTCGATCTGGGGGATGAGCCAGCCCACGCGCGCCCAGTAGCGGCACAGGTCCCGCCCCGAGCCGGTGGGAAGGCCGCGCTCGTCCTCGCCGTAGCCGGCGGCGCGCAGCTGCTCGGCGATGTCGCCGACCTCGGCGTGGGCCTCGGCCACCGGGACCGCGGGGCGCTCGGCGGTGAAGAGCAGGGACAGGGCGGCCACGACGAAGGGGGCGTAGCGCCCGTGGAGCAGGTCGAGGGTCGGGCTCTTGAAGGCCGCCGCCGCGCGCTGGTAGGCGGCCTGGGCTCGGAGCGTGGTCACGAGGGTGAAGGCTAGCGGGTCCGACGCCCGGGCCGCAGCGCCCGGCCGCCACTGCCCTGTGAGGTGGATGGCAGCGCACCAATCGCGTCGATGCCTGCGATGAGCCGAACCGGGTGGTCAGCGCCGCGACTGGCGGGTATAGACCTCTCGCCTGTGCCCGGTGCGCACGACCGTCACCGTCAACTCGGCGTCAAGGATGTCGTAGATGATCCGGTAGTCACCCACGCGGATGCGCCAGGCGGTCTGCTCACCGACGAGCTTCCTCGCCCCATGGGGCCGCGGGTCGTATGCCAGAGCCTCGATGGCATCGAGGATACGTTGGCGAGCGTGCCGCGGGAGCTTCCTGACCTGCCTCACCGCGGCAGTGGTGAAGTTGACGGTGTAGATCATGCGTCCAGGTCACGACGCAGCTCTTCGAGGCTCACGCGCCGACCGTCATCGGCAGCGACGGCCTGGCGGTAGGCCTCGACGTCCTGCGCCATCTCGAGCTCTTCGAAGGCCTCAAGATCGTCGACGCCGATCACCACGGCGGCGAGCCTGCCATTGCGGGTCACGCCGATGCGCTCGCCGGCGTACATCGCCCTGCCGAGCACATCGGACAGGCGGCTGCGCAGCTCGCGGGTCGAGACCTGGGTCGTGATCGTCTCCATGCCCACACCGTACCGCATATGCAACTGTGTACACACAGGCTATGACCTACCGCACTGTACGGTCGTCAAAGTGAACGTGGTGCTCAGGGGTTCAAAAAACGGCTGGGATGCCACCACGCGGCGGGCACCACCAGTGCGCTGGCGTCGGTGGGCGCGTCCATACTGGGGGCATGAGCCACGGACCGGCCGATGAGATGAGCACGAGGGCCGCGGGCGCCCTGGAGGCCTTCGCCCCGGCCACCCGCGCCTGGTTCGAGGACGCCTTCCCCGGCGGGCCGACGCCGGTGCAGGCACGCGCATGGCAGGCCATCGGCCGCGGGGCCAACACCCTGCTCATCGCCCCCACCGGCTCGGGCAAGACCCTGGCTGCCTTCCTATCGGCCATCGACCGTCTGGGGCGCGAGCAGCCGCACAGTGCCTCATCCAGCGGTTCACCCAACGGTTCCTCCAGTGGCTCGCCCAGGGGCTCCGGGGGCCGCGCCGGCCGGCGCGGTGCGGGCAGGGGTGTGCGCGTCCTGTACATCTCGCCGCTCAAGGCCCTGGGCGCCGACGTCGAGCGCAACCTGCGCCGGCCCCTGGCGGAGATCGCCGAGGCCGCTGAGGCACTGGGCGAGCCGGCCGCGCCCATCAGTGTGGCCGTGCGCTCGGGCGACACCCCGGCCGCGCAGCGCCGGCGCCTGGCCACCAGGCCGCCGCAGATCCTCATCACCACCCCCGAGTCGCTCTACCTCATGCTCACCAGCCAGGTGCGCCAGAGCCTGCGGGCGGTCGAGACCGTCATCGTCGACGAGATCCACTCCGTGGCGGGCCAGAAGCGGGGCACGCATCTGGCCCTGTCCCTGGAGCGCCTCGACCTGCTCCTGGAGCGTCCAGCCCAGCGCATCGGCCTGTCGGCCACCGTCAGCCCGCGTCAGGAGGTGGCCCGCCTCCTAGGCGGGGCCCGCCCGGTGACCATCGTGGCCGACGATGCCCCGGCCCTGCCCGAGGTCGACGTCGTCGTCCCGGTCCCCGATATGGCGAGTCTGCCCGCCGCCCCGGATAGGCGCGAGGCGGTCGAGCGGGCCCGGCCCGCAGCCACGGGCCCGAGCCGCGCGCAGGGGGCGGCGCGCTCGGCCGACAGCAGCCGGGCGTGGCGATCGGATCGGGCCCTGCAGCGCGCCATGGCCCGCGAGGCGCCCGGCGCACCAGGCCCCTCGACACCCTCGATCTGGCCGCATATCGAGCAGGCGATCCTCGACCAAGTGCTGGCCCACCGCACCACGGTGGTCTTCGTCAACTCCCGGGGCCTGTGCGAGCGACTGACCGCCCGCCTCAACGAGGCTCACGCCAGGCGGCTGGGCCTCCCCCGGGCCCCGCAGGCAGGAGTACCGCCTCTGCCCCACCACCGGGAGTCCTGGAACGCGGGGGACGCCTCCCACACCCCGGCGCTGCCTGCCGAGGCCCCCGTCATCGCCAAGGCGCACCACGGCTCGGTGTCCAAGGAGCAGCGCCTCGCCGTGGAGGGCGAGCTGAAATCCGGTGCCCTGCGCTGCGTGGTGGCCACTGCCTCCCTGGAGCTGGGCATCGACATGGGATCGATCGACCTCGTCCTCCAGGTGGCCCCGCCGCCGTCGGTCTCCTCGGGGCTGCAGCGGGTGGGGCGCGCCAACCACCACGTGGGCGGGTGCCCCCGCGGCACCATCTACCCCGTCCAGCGCACCCAGCTCATCGACGCCGCCGTCATCAGCGAGGGCATGCGCCAGGGGCGCATCGAGCGCACCGCCCTGGTGACCAACGCCCTGGATGTCCTGGCCCAGCAGACGGTGGCCGCCGCCGCCATGGAGGACCTCGACGTCGAGGCCTGGTTCGCCGCCGTGCGCCGCGCCGCCCCCTACCGGGACCTGCCGCGGCGCGCCTACGACGCCGTCCTGGAGCTGCTGGCCGGGGGCTACGCCTCGGCCGACCTGGCCGACTTCGCTCCCCGGCTGACCTGGGACCGGCAGGCGGGGGCCCTGACCGCCCGGCCCGGCGCCCAGCGCCTGGCAGTGGGCGCCTCGGGCACCATCCCCGACCGGGGACTCTTCCCCGTCGTCCTGCCCGAGGGCGCCGAGGAGGGCGGGCGGCGCCGCGTGGGCGAGCTCGACGAGGAGATGGTCCATGAGACCTCCGTGGGCGACGTCATCACCCTGGGCACCACCGCCTGGCGGGTGCGGGAGATCACCGGCGATCGGGTCGTGGTCGACCCCGCCCCGGGCCGCAGTGCGCGCCTGCCCTTCTGGCATGGCGAGGGGCCGGGCCGGCCCGCGGCCGCCGGCGCGGCCAAGGGGGCCTTCCTGCGCCGGGCCTCCAGCGCCATGACAGCCGGCCCCGGGCCCGCGCGCCTGGGCGAGGGCGTCGGTGTCCCGGAGGACGCCCTGGCCGAGCCGGCCTTCCTGGCCCGCCTGGCCGAGGACGGCCTGGATGCCCGGGCGCGGCGCAACCTCATCTCACTGCTGCGCGAGCAGCGGGCGGCCACCGGCGCCATCCCCAGCGACACCACCCTCGTGCTGGAGCGCGGGCAGGACGAGAGCGGCTCCTGGCGCCTCATCCTCCACAGCCCCTGGGGCAGGCCAGTCCATGAGCCGTGGGCGATGGCGATCCGTGAGCGCCTGCGCATCACCATGGGGATCGAGCCCCAGCTCGTCGTGGCCGACGACGGGATCGTGGTGCAGATCCCCATGACTCAGCAGGAGGTGCCCGGGGCCGATCTGGTCGTCTTCGACGCCGATGAACTCACCCGCCTGGTGCGCTCCAGGATCGGAAGCACCGCCCTGTTCGCCGCCCGCTTCCGGGAGTGCGCCGCCCGCGCCCTGCTCATGCCGGCCGCCCAGCCGGGGAGGCGCACTCCCCTGTGGCTCCAGAGGCTCAAGTCCAGCCAACTGCTGGAGGCCTCTCGGCGCTTCGAGGGATTCCCCATCAGCGTGGAGGCGGCGCGCGAATGCCTCCAGGACGTCTACGACCTGCCCGCCCTGGCCGGGCTCATGGAGCGCATCGCGGGAGGGGCGGTGCGGGTGGTGGAGGCGGCGCCCCACTTCCCCTCGCCCTTCGCCGCCCCACTGCTCTTCGGCTACTCCGCGGCGCTGCTCTACCAGGACGACCTGCCGCATGCCGAGCGCAGTGCCCACCTGCTGTCCCTGGACCCGCAGGTGCTGGCCGAGCTCATGGGCGACGAGACGGCCGCGGAGCTGCTCGACGCAGAGGTCATGGAGGAGGTCGGCGCCCAGCTCCAGCACCTGGCCCCTGACCGCCGGGTGCGCCCTGACGCCGAGGGGGTCGCCGACCTGCTGCGCGAACTGGGGCCGCTGAGCCCCCGGGAGATCGCCGAGCGCTGCCGGGACGCCGTCGAACCCCAGGAGTCTCAGGGCACTCAGGATTCTCAGGCACCGACGGCGGATGGGCCGGTGGGCGGGCAGGCCGATGAGACGCAGGTGCACGGGGCGCTGGCCGTCCTGGAGGGGGCGCAGCGCGCCTTCGCGCTGCGGATCGGGGGGCGCGAGGTGTGGGCGCGCGCCGAGGACGGCCCGGCACTGGGCGAGGCCCTGGGCGCCGTCGTTCCCCAGTGGGCCGGGGCGCGCGACGACGGCGCCGTCATCATGGCGCAGGCCGTCCGCTCCCCACTGGACGAGCTCGTGGTCAGGTATGCGCGCACCCATGCGGTGGTCACGGCGGAGCAGGTAGCGCGGGCCTTCGGGCTGGGGCGGGCGGTGGCGGCCGAGTGCCTGGGGCGCCTGGTCGATGAGGGCGCGCTCATGCGCCTGGGGTCGGTGCTGGGCCGGGAGGCCGGCGGCGAGCGGGAGGCGGCGCCGGGGTGGGTGGCCCCGGAGGTCTTCCGCAGGATCCGCGCCAGGTCCCTGGCGCGGGCCCGGGAGGCGGTCGAGCCGGTGGGGGCGGTGGCGCTCCAGCGCCTGGTCCTGGATCGCGGCGGGCTCAGCGAGCCCCATGGCGGAATGGAGGGCCTGGCCGAGGCCCTGGCCTCCCTGGAGGGGGTGTGGCTGCCGGCGGCGCAGTGGGAGGAGGCGGTGCTGCCCGCGCGGGTGCCCGACTACCGGCCGGCGATGCTCGATGAGCTCCTGGCCGACGGCGAGGTGGTGTGGCAGGCACGCACCACCCGGGACGGGGGCGCGGGCTCCCCCGGTGACTCGGCGCCCCGTGCGCCCGGTGAGATCGCCTTCTTCCCCTCCGACTCCCCCTTGGCGCCCGTGACCGGGCCTATGACTGGGCCTATCACTGGGTCTATGACTGGGCCGGTGGCTGAGGCAGGGGCGGAGCCAGTGGCGGCCTCCGGTGCGGATGCCGGCAGCGCGTGGGAGGCGGCGCTGTCGGGGCGGGCGACGTCGGGGTCCTTCGATCCGGTGCGCCGCGCCCTGCGCCCGGCCGCCGCCAGCCCGCCGGCGGCGCGCAGGGTGCGCTCGCGGCGTGGGCGCTCCCGCTACTCGGCACTGTCCTCGCGGTCCCTGACGGCCGGCGGAGCCACGGGCGCTATCGGCAGTGCTGGCAGTGCTGGCGGTCCCGGCGCCGGGCAGGCGGTGGAGGCGCTGGTGGCCAGTGGCCGGCAGTGGCGGTCCCTGGGCGAATCGGTGGTCGGCGATGAGGAGCGCGCGGTGGCGATGATCGAGTCGCTCCTGGACCGCTACGGGGTGCTCTCCCGCGATATCGCGCTGGCGGCGGGCCTGCCTGGTGGGCTGGGTCCGCTCATGCCGGTGCTGCGCCGCATGGAGGACACCGGCGTGCTGCTCCGGGGGCGCTTCGTGGAGGGCCAGGGGTCCTTCCAACTGGCGGAGCGCGAGACGGTCGAGGCGCTGCGCGCCCTGGCCGCCGGCAGTGAGGCGGGCGGCTCAGGCGGGACCGGCACTGCGGGCCACGGCGCGGGCGGCGGGGGCGCTGTCGTGCTGGAGGTCCGGGATCCGGCCTGCCTGGTGGGGCGGGGTGTGGCCTGGCCCGAGCCAGCCCTGCCCCCTGGCCTGGCCCAGCGGGAGGCGCGGTGCGAGGCCGAGGGGGCTGCGCTGCGCCGTCGGGGCACACGCGTGGTGCTCATGGGTGGCCGCCCGGTGCTGCACGCGGCGCCGCGCATGCGGGGGCTGACCTCGTTCACCCCTGACCGGGGCGAACTCCTCGGCGCCCTGGTGGCCCTCGTGGCTGATGGGCGGCGGGCGGAGCGGCGCGGGTCCCGCCGGGGCGGGTCCCGCCGGTGCGTCGTGGAGGCCCTCAACGGGGTGCCCGCGTTCGACCGGGGAGTCAGCGCCCTTCTCGCGGAGGCGGGCCTGGTGCGCGACCCCCGGGGCATGCGCCTGACCGGAGGCCTCCACAGCCCCTGATCGGCCTGTCAGCGCTCCATCACATCTCATAGCAGAGTCGCTATAGTCCTGCGCATGGCCCGCTTCGATATCAGTGCTGCTCCCCGGCTCATCCGGGCTGCGCGCCTGGATGCGGGACTTCGACGGCGCCCGCGGCGAGAGGCCCAGCGCCGATTGATGCCGTTGGCACTGATCCTGAGAGGAGGCATCCATGGCGCTGGACTTCCACGCCGAGTCCAATGCCGGCACCTATGCGTCGCGCGGCGCTGATCCCGGGTGGGTGAGCGCCGTTGCAGGCATGATCGACCTGCGAGGGCTGCGTGTGGTGGATCTCGGCTGCGGCGGTGGCATCTACAGCACCGCGATGGCCCAGATGGGGGCGTTGGTCACCGGCGTCGACTTCTCGGCGCAGATGGTCACTGATGCGCGCGAGCGCGCACAATCTCTTGGTTTCGGCGATGTGCGATTCGTGCAGGGCGACGCGGAGCGCACAGGACTGGAGGCGGGCGCGGCCGACGTCGTCCTCATGCGGGCCCTCATCCACCACGTCCCCTCACGTCCCGCCGTGCTTGCCGAGGCGCGTCGCCTGCTCACCGAGCGTGGGACGGTGCTCATCCAGGACCGGACGATGGCAGACGTTTTTGCACCGCCGTCGGCTGAGCACTTCCGCGGCTGGTTCTTCGAGATCTTCCCCCGTCTCATCGACATCGAGGCGAGGCGGCGCCCCGATGCCGAGGAGGTGGACCTGGCGCTGCGGAAGGCGGGGTTCTCCAGCATCAGCCACTCCTCGCTTCCCGAGGTGCGCCGGACCTACGACGGCATCAATGAGCTTCGATCCGATCTGCTCTCCCGCACCGGGCGCTCCATCCTCCACGAGCTTGATGACGGGGAGCTGGCGTTCCTGGTGGACGGGATCTGCGAGCGCATCGCTCGCAGCACGCCTGCGGATCAGACAATCCGCGAGGTGGACTACTGGACCCTGTGGCGGGCGCGCGCCGACCGCCACGGGGCCGAGGATGCGGGGGCTGCCGCCCACCGTCCCAGGTGAGCCGGTGGGCGGGAGTCCCGGGCCTCAGGCGTGGCCGTCAGCGGCGCCGGTGCCCGGTTGGACCGTCCACGACGGCGGCTCGTCCCGGCCGGCCTCCTCGTCGGCCTCGGCCTGCGCGGCCGTGGCTTGGACGATGCCCTGGGCGTGGTGGACGGGGGCGTAGACCGTGTAGAGGCGCAGGGGCTCCTCGCCGGTGTTGATGATGTCGTGCCAGGTGCCGGCGGGGACCTGGATGGACCAGCCGTCGGAGACCTCCTGGGTGAAATTGAGGTCGTCCTGGCTCGGCCCCATGACGTAGCGCCCCTGGCCGGCATCGATGCGCAGGAACTGGTCGGTCTCGGGGTGGGTCTCCAGGCCGATGGACTCGCCCACCGGGATGGACATGAGGGTGACCTGTAGGTACTTCCCGGTCCAGGCCACGGTCCGGTAGGTGGTGTTCTCCGTGGTTGCGGTCTCGATATCGAAGGCGTTGGGCTTCGGTCCGTTGTCGGCGATGGCCATGGGTGCTCCTTCACCGTGCAGATATGGTCCCGGCGCCGTCTGGCATGACGGGCCTGGCAGCCTCCGTGTGGCGACGACGCACGAGCAGTCGTCCTGGGCCCGGCGTCTCATGTCGAAGGGCTGCTGCCGGGCACGCCGGGCGCAGGGAGTCTACTGGCGGATGGGAGCCCGCACCAGCAGGCCGGGCTGGGGCAGGCGCTCCGCTCCCCCAACCTGCTCTCGCCCTCCTGCCCCGGGTCGGTGGCCCCCATGGCAGGTGCCGGGCCGGTTCGCCTGGCGCCAGTGGTCGTGCCCGCATAGGCTCGTGGCATGGCCCGGATTCTCATCATTGGCATGTTGGGGACAGGGACGTCGACTCTGCTGGAGGGGCTTCTGAGCACTCCGTCGAGGTGCTGCACTGCTCAGGGACCGCAGAGCGTCGACCAGGATCTGAGGAGATGAGACACGATGATGCCCGAGGCCGAGTTGGAGCGCCGGATCCTGGAGCTTCGTGGGACGTCCCTGGATATCGGCGGCATTCACGCCTTCCTGCGGGAGACTGCCGAACTGCTGGGATCGCCGCCGGTGTACGTGACCGGTCCGGGGGTGAGGTTCTACTGGCAGGCGGATGAGCGCCTCATCGAGCTCTCGCCGCACATCTGGCATGACGACGGAAAAGCGACTATTCAGATGTGTGCATTCGATAGTGAAGGCAGCGTCGTGAACGACTGGTACCTCACCTTCAAGTATGCTGAGGACCCTGGCGAGCTGCCCTACATCTGGTATCGGACTCTCACCGATCTTCCCCCCGAGGAGAACTACTGGCAGGAGTGCTGGCAGGGTTTCATGACATCCACCTGGGAGCAGTTCGAGAGCGGTTTCCCGGATATCGTCGGCAAGTTGGCTGATGATGTCGCCCTGACCCCTGCGGAATGACGGGGTGAGGGCCCGAGCCTGACCTGGAGGTTGGGCGGGCACTCGCCGTGGGATTCGGTGACATTCACGGCCGACGCCACGGGAACCGACATTGTCGTGGATGGCTATGGCCGGCTGCGCACTCGCCTCCCCCGCGGTGCGTGGGTGCGGGGCCAGAACGACCGGGCCACGTTGACCGGGCTCATGGCGGGGCTGGCGCGCCCTGGCGCTCCGGCCCTCGTCACGGATCTGAGGAGCGTGGAGGCCACCGGCATAGAGCTGCTCGTCTCCATGCCCGCAGACCCCGTGAATGCCACTGATGGTCATTGGGATCTGACCTCCTACGGCTACGATGGCGATGGAGATGATTCGCTGGTCGGATGCTCGTGGGAGGAGTACGTGCGCGCAACGGACCCTCCTGAGCTGCCGCAGTTCTTCGGGAAGAGGAAGGACGCACCGTTGGATGTCCGCCTTGATATAGGGCAGACAGTGGATCTGGTGGAGGCGATTGCCTCCAGCGATGATGCGCAGGGCGTACTACTGCACTTCGGTGCCGTAGCGGCTCCAAGTGATTCGGAGAGCCTGCTGTTCGTCTCCCCACGGGGCTGGAGCGCTACAGTGACGCCAGCCCAGTCTCTTTTCGATCGGCGCGTGAGGGTCATGCCGTGCGCCCGCCCTGAGGGCAGGTTCTTCGATAGAGAGGAGTCATTGGCTCATGCGCTCGCCCTGGCCGCGGAGCTGGAGAGGAGGCACGGCTGCCCGGTCAAGCGCTGCACCGGGAGCCATGGATACATCTTGCCCGTGTTCAACGTCCTGAGCCAGGGCGTGGAGTTGAGAATGCTGCTGGACATCACCCTGGATATTTTGAGATACCACCTGATGGCATGATCGCGCGGGCAGCAGAGCACTGGCAGCACCAACGCCTCCTCCGCACCAGCCACAGATCCCTCCGGTGGGCAGTGGGTGGAGTCATTGGATGCTCCCAACGCGCCGGATCCGAGCTGCTGCTACCTGCTGACCTCCGACGTCGGCTACGGGCGCCCGTCTTTTGATCAGGGCCTGCGCCCCAGCGTCGTCGTCAATGAGGCCCAGGCGGACGCCTCCCTGGCATGGGCCCGGGCCGCCGAGCGGGATCAAATATCGCGCCCTTCTCCCGAAAAATCGTTTCTAATGTCAAAAAGAAACTTCAGAATCTCTCCAGGGATCGGACCAGTCGCAACATTGGCCGGCAACAGACTGTTAGAGTCATGCTTAATTTTATCACAAAAAACCCTCACCTGCTCTTCGCTTGCCGCATTTCTCCAGCAATTAGAAGATAGGATAGAGGAGCGTGACTCTTCGTCTAATTCACCCCAATACTGTTTCAGTATCCCCCTATACCACTTCAGGCTGTCAATGAATTCAGGTCTTCCTCTTAGTATTCGCTGCTTAGGTACAATCAGCCGCACACCGGACACTGGGCGCGCACCGGTAGGGTGGAAAATCCTGTACAAGACAAATCCCTTTACTGCGACACTCCATCCACATTTTTGAAGCAATCTAATATCCCACTGTAGTGGCGCCGCTACGCCCGCAGAGAGATAGCCAACTCTGACTCCTTGGAAATCTACTGCAATCGCCAGCGGATCATAAGGATTATCCGGTTCCGGATTTAAATCCAGCACAACCCATTCTCCAACATGTTTTTCTAGCTGACGGAGGTCATTGAACACAAATCCACGCACATGCGTAATAAATATATCTCGATCACGGAAAAGCATTCCTTGCTGCTCAAGCGCTCTGCGGTAATCACTTGCGTCAACAAGAGATAATCGATTGCATTGGGGGCTTGGTAAAGTCCGTTTGAAATACCCTGGTCGCGACTCATAGGACTGTTGAAGACGGAGATACTCGCGCATTCTCTGATTGGAGATCGCCCCCTCGCATCCTTGACCAATAGAGTAATTTGGATCAATCATGACCACATTGGCTCTTTTAATCGCGGTCGCCGCCAGGGAGCTAGGCAACGAAACTCCAGATTGAAAGTTCCGGGAGCAGGTCCAGTTAAAGCACGTGCATACCACACGGGGTTGGGTGAGAACCCCTCTCTCTCCGCCCTTAATACTGTCAATCCAAGTTCCCATTCAGGACGGAAAATGGTGTCACTGATCGATCCTCCGAGCCATACCGACTCAAGGTTGCGAGATTCACTACCGCCATGCTCTTCAAAGTATCTATATCCAGTCGCATCTTCAGAATGCTCTTCATCATAGATAACTTCAATATGTTCATTACCATCGAAAATATTCAGCTCTCCGACATACTTCAAAGAGAAACGAGTCGCCCACAATCTGTCGTCATAAGTGGTACCCTCAAGAGATATCCTGATCTCCTCTGGGAGAGAAACGTCTAACGCCCACCATTCATTTGTTCCTCCCCACTCATTGGGATCTCTACCTAGCGCAGACGCCATAAAAGAAACCATTTCATCCGGACTAGGCCCAGATGCTTGTTTGACATTATCATATGCAAATGGCGCTATCCTGGAACGTTCACCGTCATTGAGCTCAACAACATGTTCAACCACGTCGAACGTCAGGATTGTATGAGAAATAGTAGGCATCGCCTTGAAATCCTTTCAATCGCGACTTACTTATAGAGATAGCTGAAACGCGCAAAAGTCTTATTAGCAAACCGCATATCACTAAGAGACACCCTGGTTGCCTGGCGAGAGAATCGCAAAATCCTCACACTCGAGATCGCAGTAAGGCACTCCTATGAGTGCGTCGATAATTGATTATATAGTGCTTCGTTGCTGGGATAGGGTTAGACCCCAATCATGAGAACTGCTTACCGCCCGCCACGAAAACCTCGACACGGCTAACGCTACCTTCTCCTATCCTGCCGGCTACTTTCCTAACTCTGAAGATGGGGCCGACAACAACGAGTAACACCTAGAGGCCTAGCAGCGGTGATTGAGTGTGCCGTGAGGCCTGTTGTCTTTGAAGGCCCGTCTTGCAAAGCCCGCTGCGCGCAGAAGCAAGCTCCTGGGATAGTTGTGGTCGCCAACTCTCCAGAAACGCAGAAAACCGCTGAAAATCAGCGGCTTCCAGTCGGGCTGGCGGGATTTGAACCCACGACCCCTTGACCCCCAGTCAAGTGCGCTACCAAACTGCGCCACAGCCCGTGCCCGTCCGGCCCGCTGGGCCGCTCGGAACGAGTAGAACCCTAGCCCATGAGGGCGCCGGTCCTGAAATCCCTGGGAGGTGACCCCAGTCACCCCACTGGCGCTGTGTCCTCCTGCATGTGCTCCTGCGCGCCTTGCGGGCGCCGTCGTCGCACCGCGGATGGCATCACTGCGCCAGCCAGGCCTTCATGCCGCCCTCGACGTTGAGCAGCTCCCCCGCGTAGCCGGCGGCTTCCAGGGCCTCGACGGCCCGGGCTGAGCGCACGCCGCCGGCACAGATGACGGCCACCGGCTGGGAGGAGTCGAGCTCCCCGGCCCGCTCCAGCACCTGCCCCAGCGGGATGCTCACCGAGCCCTCGATGGCGGCCTCGGCCACCTCGTGCGGCTCGCGCACGTCGAGGACCGTCAGATCCTCCCCCGCCTCCAGGCGCTTACGCAGATCCTCAGCGCTGATCTCCCTCATGGCATCCTCCTCAAGGATTCACGCGTCATTGTGGCCAGGATAGCCGGTCGGCCCCGGGGGCGTACCGGGCATCGGTCGCCCTTCGTCCAGCTCCCGGAGGTAGCACAGCATCCGGGACCCGGTGCCGGGCACGGTGCTGGCGAAGCCGTGCCGCTCGTAGAACCGGCGCGCATCGGTGTCGATCTCATCGACGTTGATGCGCATCTCGATGGCGTCGCGCGCCCGCACCCGCTCCAGGGCCGCGGTGATGAGGGCACTGCCGACGCCTTGCCCGCGCAGCCCGGGGACGACGTAGAGCTCCTCCAACTCGGCCAGGGGCCCCTGGCCATAGGGCGTGGGCCGCAGCGTCAGGTAGGCCATCCCCACGGCCTCATCCCCGTAGTCGGCCAGCAGGACCAGGACATCCCCTCGGCCCAGGAGCTCGCCGAAGCGGGCGGCGAAGTCCTGGGCCGAGGGCGTGGGCGTGTCGAACTCGGTGTTGAAGTCGTGCAGCAGCTGCCCCACGGTCGGGGCGTCCGCCGCCGTCGCCTGGCACACACCCGCGCCCGGCACGTCCGACGTCATGCCTGCGGGCCTCAGCGGCGCAGGCCCCGGTAGCGGGTGATAAGCCCGCGGGTGGAGGCGTCCTGGGCCTCCAATGCGGCGGCGTCGCCCTGGACGGCGGGGGCGATCTCCAGGGCGAGCTTCTTGCCCAGCTCCACCCCCCACTGGTCGAAGGAGTCGATGCCCCACACGATGCCCTGGGTGAAGGTGATGTGCTCGTACAGGGCGATGAGCTGGCCGACCACCGAGGGGGTCAGGGCCGGGGCGAGGATCGAGGTGGTCGGCCTGTTGCCCGCGAAGACGCGCGCCGGGACGATCTCCTCGGGCGTGCCCTCGGCACGCACCTCCTCGGCGGTCTTGCCGAAGGCCAGGGCCGCGGTCTGGGCCAGGTAGTTGGACAGGAACAGCTCGTGGACGTCCACTCCCCCGTCCTTGGTGGGATGCGCGGGGTTGGCCACGGCGATGAAGTCGGCGGGGATGAGCTGGGTGCCCTGGTGGATGAGCTGGTAGAAGGCGTGCTGGCCGTTGGTGCCCGGCTCGCCCCAGAAGATCTCACCGGTCTCGGTGGTCACCGGGGAGCCGTCCCAGCGCACGGACTTGCCGTTGGACTCCATGGTCAGCTGCTGGAGGTAGGCGGCGAAGCGGTGCAGGTACTGGGCGTAGGGCAGGACCGCGTGGGAGGCGGCCTTGAAGAAGTTGACGTACCAGACGTTGAGCAGGCCCATGAGCATGGGCACGTTCTCGGCCGGCGCCTTGGTGGCGAAGTGCTCATCAACGGCGTGGAAGCCGCCCAGGAACTCCTTGAAGTGCTCCGGGCCGATGGCCACGGCCAGCACGGTGCCCACGGCGGAGTCCACGGAGTAGCGCCCGCCCACCCAGTTCCAGAAGCCGAAGGCGTTATCGGGGTCGATGCCGAACTCGGCGACCTTGTCCAGGGCGGTGGACACGGCCACGAAGTGCTTGGCGATGGCGCCCTCGGTGGGCAGGCCCCGCTCCTCGAGGGCCGCGAGGAACCAGTCGCGGGCCATGCGGGCGTTGGTGAGGGTCTCCAGGGTGGTGAAGGTCTTGGAGGCGATGATGAACAGGGTGGTCTCGGGGTCGAGGTCCTTGACCTTCTCGGCGCAGTCGGCCGGGTCGATGTTGGAGATGAAGCGGCACTCCAGGCCGGGCTTCACATAGGGCTTGAGGGCCTCGTAGACCATGACCGGCCCCAGGTCGGAGCCGCCGATGCCGATGTTGACCACCGTCTCGATGGGCTTGCCGGTGATGCCGGTCCACTCCCCCGAGCGCACGCGGTCGGCGAAGGCGTAGATCTTGTCCAGGACCTCATGGACGTCGGCGACAACGTCCTGACCGTCGACCACCAGCGTGTCGGTGGCGGGACGGCGCAGGGCCGTGTGCAGGACGGCCCGGTCCTCGGTGATGTTGATGTGCTCCCCGGCGTACATGGCGTCACGGCGGGCGGGCAGGTCCACGGCCTCGGCGAGCTCGGCCAGGGCGCTAAGGACGTCGTCGGTCAGGAGGTTCTTGGACAGGTCGACGTAGAGGTCGGCGAGCTCGTAGGAGAAGCGCTCGGCGCGCTGGGGGTCCTCGGCGAACCACGCGCGCAGGTCGGGCTCCATGGCCTCGTGCAGCTCGGTCAGGCGCTTCCAGGCGGGCGTGGTGGTGGGGTCAACAGGTGTCTGCATAGGCCCAGCCTAGCCGCTCGCCCTTGCCGGCCGCCTGGGACCTGAGCTCCGGGGCCCGGCCTTCGGGAGCGCGAGCCGCGAGAAGAACCGGGCCGGGCACCCGGGTGTCCGAATCCCCGACAAAGGCGCCCACCAGCACCGCACGGCCCAGCAGGATCCGCAGAAACATGCGGATCACCGCTGGCGCCTCATGCTGAAGCGCGCCCTTTGCCAGCGATCCGGACACCTCCAGGCGCGTCACAGTCAGCCGCAACTCCTCACGCAACCGATAGCAGCAGGCCGCAACACTGAGGCACTGTGATGTCCTACACGGCCCGAGGGTCGATGCACCTCAATAAAAAGTCCAATAATAGCATCGATAGATGATAGATGATTGACAGGGATACATATGCTCAAGATTGGTGGAACTTATGAACAACGCCCGAGCGACGGGAGGGGTCCAGGCGCCTGGCCGCTGTTCTTTGTTATTCTTGTCTGGGTAGTGCTGGCACTGCTCTTGTTCACCGTGCTGGGCTGGCTGTGGGGCACCGGCGGGTACTTGTCGTGGGGCCGATGGCTGACGAACTGGAAAGACGTCAGTGACGGTGCGACGACATCGTTAGACCTGGTCAAGGTGTCGTTGACAACGATCGGTGGCATCGGTGGGGTCGGCTATCTCGTCATCAAGTACCGGGAGCGGGCGAGCGCCGAGCGTGCCGAGGTTGCCGCTGAACGGGAGCAGGCCGAGCAGAAACTGCTCAGCGCGGTACAGCAGTTGGGGAGCGAGTCTCCTCAGGTGAGGATCGCGGGCGTGTACTCCCTGACTGATGTCGCAGACACCTACCGGGGCGACTATCGCCAGCGTGTCGTTGACATCCTCTGCGGTTACCTGCGGACCAAGCGCGGAGAGTGGACACCCACTGAGGACGTCAAGGATGGTGATGGTTCATTGAGCCCCACGAGGGTCTATGTGAGCGATGATGGCGCCGTTGAGTCGACAATCCTTAATGTCATGGCTCGCCACCTCCGCAAGCGTCGCGATGCCACCAAGTCCCACCCAAAGGGAGTAGTGCAGGAAGTCCGAGACGAGCAGTTGTGGTGCGACTGCTCTATCGACCTCCACGAAGTGGTCCTTACTGAACGGCCAAACTTCGGGGGTACAACATTCACCCAAGAGGTGAACTTCAGGGGCGCGACATTCACCAGGTACACTGACTTTCGGGAAGTGAAATTCACCCAGGATGTCAACTTCCTGCGCACCATCTTCGCTAAGAACGCAGACTTCCGGGACTCCATCTTCCTTCAAAACGCCAACTTCCAGGCGGCGACATTCCATTGGGACGCCAACTTTAAACGCACGGCATTTACTCGGGAAGCCGATTTTCTACGCGCAACCTTCAAGAGATGCGCCTACTTCCATGAAGCTACCTTTAAAGGATACGCCAACTTCCATGAAGTGAAGTTCATTCAGAATGCCGGCTTTAGGCTAGCGACCTTCACGAAGGGCGCCACCTTCCAGAAAGCACGTTTCGTTCGGAAGGCCGAATTTCGACAAACGACATTCGTACAGAAAGTGAAATTCCAGCACACAACCTTTAACTCTGCTTGTAGATCAGTTTACGGTAAGGGAAGTTTTCCAGAATCAGTGCCTTTAATTTCCGGCCTTCCGCATGGCGCCCGATGGGAGCATTTCGATGAGGACGGCAATATTCTGAGCTTGGTCGCGGAGGACTCTCCCGACACGGCTGCCGAGGACAACGAACCTGACGGCGGGGATCCCATAGTGCAGTAGCCGCTCGCCCTTGCCGGGCGCCTGGGACCTGGGCCTGGGCTCCCGGGGGCCTGGACTGGGAGAGGCACCGAGACAGGGGCGGGGCGCCCGGATGTCTGGATCGATGACGACGGCGCCCACCAGCCCCGCACGGCCCAGCAGGATCCGCAGAAACAAGCGGATCTCACCGAGCACTCCGCACTGCCCGTTTGCTATCGATCTGGACACCTCCAACCCAAGCACCGCCACCCATCCGCTCACGCACCCGGAGCCTGCTCCCGGCGGTAGCGGCTCGGGGAACAGCCCAGCACCACCCGGAAGTCAGCAGCCAGATGCGCCTGATCGGCGTACCCCAGATCCACCGCTACCCGCGCCACACTCAGGCCCGGATCCTCCCGCAACCGCAGCGCCGCCTCCTGCAACCGATAGCGGCGAATGACCGCCAAAGGCGGCAGCCCAACCCACCTGGCGGCCAGGCGCTGCACGCCTCGCACCGACACCCCCATGCGCTCGGCGACCTGCTCCACCCGCACCACCTCACGGGTCGAGGAAATGTGCCCCACCATCGCATTGGCCGCGAGCCCCTCCGCATCCAGCGGCAGCACCTCCTCGACCATCCAGTCCGCCAAGGCCCGCACGGCCGCCAAGCGCCCCGCCTCCCGGTGCCCATCCTCGGCCTGCCCCGCCGCGTCGCCCCCGCCCATGGCGGCGATGACAGCGCCGTGCAGCTCCGGGGCATCGACCTCCACCGACGTGTCGCGCAGCGCGCCGGGCTGCGCATGCAGGCGGCCCAGCCCTGCCGGCCGCAGGAGCGCCCCCACTGCCCAGCTCCGCCCCTCCAGCACCCGCACCGACACCCCCGTGGTCGGCCCGTACAGGCGCACCCCCTCAGGCTCGACCACGAGGTTGGCGGCAGGAAACGGCAGCACCTCCTGGCGCGAGCTCACCCCTGGCGGGAGATCCCAGGACGGCACCCAGAACCAGCGGACCGCCTCCGACAACTCGGGCGGCACCGGCTCCCGGTGGAAGTCGGGCAGCCTGTCGGGGTACAGCACCCCGCGGCCATCCGCCTCCACCCCGACCCTCCCGGGAGCCTCGCCTGCCTGCGCCCCACTGCCCAAGCCCTCGCCCACAGCACCCCTCCCCTGCTCATCCAGCTGTCGCGAATCTTCAAGACAGGCCCCGAGCGGGCCCCTAGCGTCACGGGCATGGAATCACAGACCAGGTCGAATGACACCTACCAGCACTCCACCCAGGCCCCCTCCCCGCATGGGATCTCGGGCGCCCACACCACCGGCGGCATCCCCCACGGATTCACCAGCCTCACTCCCTTCCTGGCCATCGAGGGGGCCGGGCAGGCAGTCGACTTCTACCGCGATGCCCTGGGGGCACGAGTCGTGGATACCACCGAGATCAACGGCATTGTCGTCCATGCCGAGCTGGACTTCGGCAACGGTCGGCTGCAGATCGGCGAGCCGACCCCCGACTACGGGCTCACCCCGCCTCCCGCCGGCGGAGCGGCCTGCTACTCCATCGGCCTGTACTGCCCGGATGTCGATGAGCTTCTCGCCCGGGCAATGCGGGCCGGGGCCACCGTGCGCGAGGAGGCGACCACCTTCGTCTCAGGCGACCGCTACGCCTCCATCAACGACCCCTTCGGCGTGCGCTGGACGATCATGACCCGCGTGGAGGACCTCTCCGAGGCCGAGAGCGCCCGCCGAGTCGCCACCTGGGCGGCCCAGGCCAGCAGCGCCCAGGACGCCGGCGCGCCCGCCTGAGTGGACCGACCGGACCATACCCCGGTCGCCCAGAATCTCCGGCCGCATAAGACCTCGGCCACCGGACCGGGCGGGTTGGGCCCCTCAGACCGGCGCCTGTCCCACCGGGCCCTCGTGGCAGACGACCTCAAGGTTGTGCCCGTCGGGGTCGAGGACGAAGGCGCCGTAATAGCCGGGGTGATACCAGGGCCGCTCACCGGGCCCGCCGTTGTCGCTCCCACCCGCGGCCAGGGCGGCGGCATGGAAGGCCTCGACCTGCTCCGTACTGCCCGCGGTCAGCGCGAGGTGGACAGGCTGAGGGTCCTCCCCCGGCACCAGCCAGAGGTCGGCCATCGGACCACCCCCATCAGTGGGAGCACCCAGGCCCACCACCGGCCCGTGCTCCACCAAAACCCGATAGCCCAGCGGTGCCAGCGCCCGCTCATAGAAGACCCTGGAGGACGGGACATCACTGACCATGAGCGAGATGTGATCAATCATGCCACCACCATAGCGCACGTGACGCAGATAACAATCCAGCTCGACAGCGCCTGATGCGACCCGTTTCCTTCTCACCCCACGCCAACGGCATCCAGAATGCGAGTGCGGGGTGCAGAATGCGATGACCCCGCACGCGCATTCTGCACCCCGCACTCGCATATCGCTGAGGTCGTCGGGGCCCCTGGCCCTCAGCGGCGCTTGCGCTTCTCGCGCACGCGCACCCCGATCTGGATGGGCGAGCCCACGAAGCCGAACTCCTCGCGCAGCCGGCGCTCGATGAAGCGCCGGTACCCGGCGTCCAGGAAGCCCGTGGTGAAGATGACGATGCGCGGCGGGGCCACCTGCGCCTGCGTGGCGAAGAGGATCCGCGGCTGCTTGCCCCCGCGCACCGGGTGGGGGGTGGCCGACTGGAGCTCGCCGAGGAAGCCGTTGAGCCTGCCCGTGGGCACGCGCGTGGTCCAGCCCTCCAGCGCCGCATCCAGGGCGCGCACGAGCCGGTTGGTGTGCCAGCCGGTACGCGCCGCCAGGTTGATATGCGGCGCCCAGGACACATGGGCCAGGTCGTGCTCGGTCTCCCAGGCGAGCATCTTCTGGCGCTCCTCATCCACCAGGTCCCACTTGTTGTTGACCAGCACCAGTGCCCGTCCGGCATCGACGACCTGCTGGATGACACGCACATCCTGCTCGCTGATGGGCTCGGAGGCATCCAGCAGCACCACGGCCACCTCGGCCTTCTCGATCGCGCCCTGGGTGCGCAGCACGGCGTAGTAGTCGGCCCCCCGGGTCTGGCGGATGCGGCGCCGGATCCCGGCGGTGTCCACGAAGACCCACCGGCGCCCATCGAGCTCGATGATCTCGTCCACCGGATCCCGGGTGGTGCCGGCAGTCTCGTTGACCACCACGCGCTCGGCGCCGGCGATGGAGTTGAGCAGGGAGGACTTGCCCACATTGGGGCGGCCCACCAGGGCCACGCGGTGCAGGCCGTCATCCTTCCTGGGCCCGGCCACGGCGGAGACCTCGGGCAGGATCTCCATGACGGCGTCGAGGACCTCCCCGCTGCCGCGCCCGTGCAGGGCCGAGACCGGGTAGGGCTCGCCCAGCCCCAGGTTCCACAGGGCGGCGGCGTCGCCCTCCTGGGCCGGGGAGTCGACCTTGTTGGCGGCCAGCACCACGGGCTTGCCGCTGCGCCGCAGCATGGAGACCACGCGCGCGTCGGTCTCGGTGATCCCCACCTGGGCGTCGACCACCAGCAGGACGGCGTCGGCCATCTCCACGGCCACCTCGGCCTGCGTGGCCACGGAGGCCTCCAGGCCGCGCACGTCGACCTCCCACCCGCCGGTGTCCACGATGGTGAAGTGGCGCCCCGCCCACTCCGCGGGGTAGGACACGCGGTCGCGGGTCACCCCGGGGGTGTCCTGGACGACGGCGACCCGCCGTCCCAGCACGCGGTTGACCAGGGTGGACTTGCCCACGTTGGGGCGCCCGACGACGGCCAGGACCGGCAGCCCGAACTCGGCGGCCTCGGGGGCCGTCGCGGGCCCCTCCTGCCCCAGGAGGGCCAGGTCCTCCTCCTCCAGCTCGTAGTCCTCCAGGCCGGCGCGCATGGCCTGGGCCCGCAGCTCGGCCTCATCATCCTGGGCGGCCGCGGCGTCGGCCGCCTCCTCCACCAGGTCCAGCACCCGGCTGATGGACTGCTCCAGGGTGAGGTCGGAGGTGTCCACCAGGGTCACGCCCTCAGGGGCGGTGAGGAACTGGGAGACGGTGGCGTCGTCGCGGTCGCGGCGCAGGACCTGGTCGCGCAGGTCGGCGGCCTCCACCGCCTTGCCGGCGGCGTCCAGCTCGGCGGCCCGGCGGGCCAGGCGGGCCTCCTCGGTGGCGGTGACCAGCAGGCGCGCCTCGGCCTCGGGGGCCACCACGGTGGTGATGTCACGGCCCTCGGCGACGATCCCGGCGCCCTGGGAGAAGGAGGCGGCCCCCCCGCGGCGCTCGGTGTCGATGATCTCGCGCTGGAGGCGGGCCAACTCGGCGCGCACCTCCAGGTTCGTGGCCACGGTGGACACGACGGCGGCCACATGCGGCTCGCGGATGGCGGCCGAGATGTCCTGGCCCGCGCAGGTGAAGGTGGGGCCCTCGGGGTCGAGGCCGACCTCCAGGGGCATGGCCCCCACCGCGCGGACCACGGCCGTGGCGTCGGCCAGGTCGATGCCCTCGTGCTCGCACCACCAGGCGGCGGCCCGGTACATGGCGCCGGTGTCGAGATAGGCCAGTCCCAGCTCGGCGGCCACGGCCCGTGAGACCGTGGACTTCCCCGAGCCGCTCGGCCCGTCGATCGCGACGACGATTCCCATGGTGTCCTCCAGGCGGTGCAGGTGGGTGCGGGTGAGCACGGATGGCGGTCAAGAACTGGGCCAAGCGTCCCACATCCGCGGGCCCTGCTGACGATGCGGCCCCCATGAGCACCAACACAGGCCGGCTCAGCCCCGGCCCGCTGCCCCCCTCAGGCCCGTACGACCCGCCAGCCCCGGGCGTCCAGCTCCTCCTCCAGGCGCTGCGCGGCGGCCGGCAGCACGCAGACCTGGGCGATGCCCGCGCTCTGGCCGGCGGAGTGCTCCAGGGAGAAGTCCTCGATATTGACCCCCGCCTCGCCGATGTCGGAGAAGAGCCGCCCCAGCTGGCCCGCCGAGTCGGGCACGAGCACCTGGATCTCGGCATACCGGCGCGGGGCACCACCGTGCTTGCCCGGGATCCGGGCCCGGCCCGCATTGCCCCGCACCATGACATCGGTGATCGCCCCCACCGCCCCGGGGGCGATGAGCGGCGCCTGCCCGGGCCCGCCCGGCTCCCCCGTCAGGCCCGGCTCCCCGGGGTCGACGGCGGACTCGATGCCCGCCAGCAGTCCGGCCAGGTCATCGCTGAGCCGGCGCAGCAGATCGACGACGGCGGGGGCATTGCCCACGATGATGGCCGACCACAGGCGCGCATCGGAGGCGGCGATGCGGGTGACGTCGCGCAGCCCCTGGCCCGAGAGCGCCAGGGCGCTCTCCCCCAGCGACTCCAGGCGGGCCGCCACCAGCGAGGCCACCAGCTGGGGCATGTGGGAGACCGCCGCCACCGCGGCATCATGCTCGGCCGCACCCATGCGCACCGGCGTGGCCCCCACATCCACCGCCAGATTCCGGACCACCAGCTCCGCATGGGGATCCGCCCCCTGCCCCACAATCACCCAGGGGCGTCCGGCGAACAGGTCGGAGTCGGCGGCCGCCGCCCCCGAGCGCTCCCG
This sequence comes from Actinomyces capricornis, assembly GCF_019974135.1. Lineage (NCBI taxonomy): Bacteria > Bacillati > Actinomycetota > Actinomycetes > Actinomycetales > Actinomycetaceae > Actinomyces > Actinomyces capricornis. The sequence continues at coordinate 3,037,018 of NZ_AP025017.1, read as the reverse complement.
CCCGGCCATCGGGTGGCTGCCCACATAGCGGCCGGCCCCCGGCCCCGCGGCGGCGCGCACCTGGGCGGCCACCCGCTCCTTGACCGAGGCGACATCCGTGACCACCGCCCCCGGATGGGCGGCGAGCTCACGGACCACCACCTGGGCGGCGACATCCGGTGGCGTGGCCACCACGACGATCTGCGGCTCGGGGTCGCCCTCGGCCCGGGGCCGACCCGCGCCCATGTCACGGGCCAGGGCCAGGGAGGTCGGCGAGGTGTCGGAGAGCTGGACCTCGACGCCGGCATTGGCCAGGGCCAGGGCCAGGGAGGTGCCCAGCAGGCCGGTGCCCACCACGAGCACGGGGCCGCGCGTGGAAGCCGGCACCTCCTGTGCCGTCGAGGCCCCTGTGCCGCCAGGGCTCCCAGCGTCGCTGGTGCTGCCGGTGCTCACAGCCCCACCTCATCCTGAAGATCCATCATCTCCTGGGCGCTCAGCGCCCGCATCTGCCCGGGGGCCAGGCCGCCCAGCCGCAGCGGCCCCAGCCGAGTGCGCGAGAGGCGCATGACGGGGTGGCCCACGGCGTCGAGCATGCGCCGCACAATCCGGTTGCGCCCCGAGTGCAGGGTGATCTCCACGATGGAGCCGGCCGGCCCGGAGTCCTTGATGACGACGCGGTCCGCCTGGATGGGCCCGTCCTCCAGCTCGATGCCCCGCCGCAGCTTGCGGGGGACCCAGGCCTCGACCTGCCCCTGGACGATGGCCACATAGGTCTTGGCGATCTCGAAGCTGGGGTGCATGAGCCGGTGGGACAGATCCCCGTCATTGGACAGCAGGAGCAGGCCCTCGGTCTCCGTGTCCAGGCGCCCCACATGCACCAGGCGGGCCTGCGCGGGCAGCTCGGGGTGGTCGGCCAGATAGCGCTGGGCGTACTGGGCGACAGTGGGCCGCCCGCCCGGGTCATCCATGGTGGTGACCACCCCGGCCGGCTTGTGCAGGAGCACCGTGATGAGGCCGGGGTCGGCCACGATGCGCCGGCCATCCACCCGGATCTCCTGGACAGCGGGGTCCACGCGCAGCCCCGGCTCCCACACGGTGACCCCGGCCACGCTCACCCGGCCCGCGGTGATGAGCTGCTCGCTGGCCCGCCGGGAGGCCACGCCGGCGTGGGCCAGGACCTTCTGCAGGCGCTGGCCGCCCTCGACATGCGGGTCCTGCTCCCCGCCCCGGGCCCCGCGCCCGCGCTCCTCAAGGGCCCGGGCCTCCTCGTCCTCCCCCATGGCCTCGGCGTCGAAGGCGGCCAGGATCTCGGCGTCGGCCTGCTCGTCCAGGTCGTCGAGGTCCTCGATATCGTCCTCGTCGTAGAACTCCTCGGCCCCAAGGTCGCCCTGCGGGACGGCCTGCCGGCGATGGTCCCGGTGGCCGCGGGGGCGCTTCGGGCCCCTGGCCCTGGTGGTGCTCATCTCATGCTCCTATCAGTCATCTCCTCGGCGATATCCGCCAGCGACTCCGCCCCCGGCAGGTAGGGGGCCAGCGGCGGCAGCTCCTCCAGGGAGTCGATCCCCAGGTACTCCAGGAACTCGGCCGTCGTACGGTAGAGGATCGCACCGGAGGGCTCGGCCCCGGTCTCCTCGATGAGCCCCCGGGCGTGCAGGGTGCGCACCACCCCGTCGACATTGACCCCGCGGATCGCCGCCACCCGCCCCCGGGTCACGGGCTGGCGGTAGGCGATGACCGCCAGGGTCTCCAGAGCCGCCTGAGACAGGCGCGCAGTGGCACCGCCGACGACGAAGGCCTCCACCAGGTCGCTGTGCCGGGGGGCCGAGGCCAGGCGCCAGCCCCCGGCGGCCCGCCGCAGCACGAAGCCGCGGGGCCGTGACCCGGCGGACTCCCCCCGGTACTCGGCGGCCAGGTCCTCCAGGAGGGCGTGGGCCGCTCCCTCCTCCAGGCCGAGGGCCTGGGCGATGGCCGCCGTGGTCACGGGATCGTCTGCCACCACGAGGATCGCCTCGGCGGCGCTGCGCAGCTCAGGGGTGCCGACGGCGGGAGCAGCGCCATCAGGGCGGCTCGGGCTGTGAGGGTCACTCGTGCTGCGGGGCTCCGGCGGGGCTCCCGGCTCGCTGGGGGGTGACGGGCTCATGCGAACTCCTCCTCGACGTCGCCCACCATGATGCCGCTGAGGTCCGCGCTCGGGGCGCACCACCGCACCGTGATCTCACCCATGGCCTCGTCCTGCTCCAGGTCGGCCGCGCCCTGGCGGTGCAGGATGAGCAGGGCCAGGAAGCGGGCGACGACGACGGCGGTGCGACCGGCGTCGTCGATGAGCTCGGAGAAGGTCAGTGGCCCGCCGGCCCGCAGGCGCGAGGCGATGAGGCTGATCTGCTCGCCCACGGGCACGCTCTCGTGCAGGTGGACGGTCTGGACGCCGGGGTCGCCCGGGCGGGTGAGAGCCACCACGGCCAGGCGGGCCAGGTCCTGGGGGCTGATGGTGGCCACCAGCCTGGGCAGGAGGGCGGCCAGGTGCGGCTCCAGGCGCACGACGCGAGGGTGGGAGCGCGAGGCCCGCAGTGCCCGGTCCTGGAAGGCGGCCGCGGCCTCCTTGTAGGCGCGGTACTGCAGGAGCCTGGCGAAGAGCAGGTCGCGGGCCTCCAGCAGCTCCAGGTCCGGGTCCTCCTCATCCTCCTCATGCGGCAGGAGCCGGTGGGCCTTGAGGGCCAGGAGCGTGGAGGCCACCACCAGGAACTCACTGGCCCGCCCCAGGTCCCAGTCGGCCCGCATGTGGGCGATGAAGTCGTCGGTGACCTCGGCCAGGGCCAGCTCGGTGATGTTGAGGCGCTTGCGCGCGATGAGGGTCAGGAGCAGGTCGAAGGGGCCCTCGAACTGGGGCAGGGCCACGGAGAACCCGGCGACCCGCGCAGGTCCTGCCTCCTGGGCGGGAGCGGAGGCCTGGGGACTCAGTGCGACCGGCGCCGCCGGTGCGGCCAGCACGGCCGGTGCAGCCGTGGGGTCGGCCTCGGGTGCGGTGGGCTGCTCAGGCGACATCTCCGCGCGCGATGATCTCCCGCGCCAGGCGCCGGTAGGCCAGGGCGCCGGGGTGGGAGGGCGCGTAGCTGGTGATGGGCTCGCTGGCCACCGAGGCGTCCGGGAACTTGATCGTGCGCCGGATCTGGGTGTCGAAGAGCTGCTCGCCGAAGGCCTGCTCCAGGCGCTCGAGCACCTCGCGCGAGTGCAGGGTACGGGTGTCCACCATGGTCGCCAGGATGCCGTCGATCTGGAGGCTGGCGTTGAGGCGGTCCTTGACGCGCTCGACGGTCTCCACCAGGAGCGCCACACCGCGCAGGGCGAAGAACTCGGTCTCCAGGGGGATGATGACGCCGTGGGAGGCGGTCAGGGCGTTGATGGTCAGCAGCCCCAGGGAGGGCTGGCAGTCCACGAGGATGACGTCGTAATCATCCAGCACCGGGCGCAGGACCCGCTTGAGGGCCTGCTCGCGGGCCACCTCGTTGACCAGCTGGACCTCAGCGGCCGACAGGTCGATATTGGCCGGCACGATGTCCAGCCCGGGGGCCGTGGTCTGGTGGATGACGGTGCGGATATCGGGCCGGGCGGCCACCAGCAGGTCGTAGATGGTGGAGTCCAGCTCGTGGGCGTTGATGCCCAGGCCTGCCGAGGCCGCGCCCTGGGGGTCGAAGTCCACGATGAGGACCCTGCGGCCGTACTCGGCCAGGGCCGCGCCCAGGTTGATGGTGGTCGTGGTCTTGCCCACCCCGCCCTTCTGGTTGCACATCGATATGACCCTGGCGGGCCCGTGGGACTCCAGCGGTGCGGGGACGGGGAAGACCCTCTCCTCGTCCTCGACGGAGGAGGTCGGGTCGATCAGGCCGGGCTGGATGGAGTCGTTCACGCCAACCAGCCTAACCGAAACGTGAACGACATCGCTTATCCCCGCCCGGCAGGAGTCGTGGAGAAGGCTATCCCCGCTCTGGGAGCCCCACGGGGCTCAGCCCAGGGCGCGGGGGTGGCTGGTGGCGTAGACCTCCCGCAGGTGGTCGACGGTCACCCGGGTGTAGATCTGGGTGGTGGTCACCGAGGCGTGTCCGAGCATCTCCTGGACCACGCGCACATCCGCACCGCCGGCCAGCAGGTGGGTGGCGAAGGAGTGGCGCAGCGTGTGCGGGGAGATGCGCCGCTCGCCCGCCTCCGCCTCCCGGCCGGGGCCCCCCTCCTTCGCGCTCAGGCCGGAGCGCTGCGCCGCGGCCTGGAGCACGGCCCAGGCGCTCTGGCGGCTCAGCGGACGGCCCAGGGTGTTGAGGAAGACCTCGGGCACTCCCCTGCCCCGGCTGGCCAGGGCTGGGCGGCCGCGGACCAGGTAGGCCTCCAGGGCCTCCCAGGCGAAGGAGCCCATGGGCACGATCCGCTCCTTTCGGCCCTTGCCCAGGAGCCGGAGCACCCCGGAGTCGGGGTCCAGGTCGTCGACGACCAGCCCGACCGCCTCGGAGATCCGGGCGCCGGTGGCGTAGAGGACCTCCAGGAGCGCGCGGTCGCGAAGGCTGACCGGCGAGTCGTCGATCCCTGCGGCCTTCAGCAGCGCCCGGACCTCCTCGATGCTCAGCGCCTTGGGCAGGCGCCGGCCCGCCTGGGGCGGGTGGACGGTGGCCGAGGGGTCCTCCTGGGCCAGGCCCTCCTCAGCGAGGAACCTGTGCCAGCCACGCACCGCGGTGACGGCCCGCGAGGCCGAGGAGGGTGCCAGGGGCCGCCCCGCGTCGGCGCCGGTGCGCAGGGCCTCGAGGAATCCGGCCACCTCGGAGCGCCCCACCTGCTGGGGCCCGCTCATGCCCAGGCCCCGGAGGTAGGCGGTGTAGCGCAGCAGGTCGCGCTCATAGGCGGCCAGGGTGTTGGGGCTCAGGCCCCGCTCCACCCGCAGGTGCGCAAGATACCCGCGCAGTGCGCGCTCCAGGGCGTCACCGCGCGGGTCCCGGTGCTCAGGCACGGCCAGTATGCCGCCCGCGTCAGCCGATCTTGGCCATGAGGCCCAGGCCGACGATGGTCAGGGCCCAGGTGAGGGCCACCCCGACGGTGATCCGGTTGAGGTTGCGCTCGGCCACGCCGGAGGAGCCCGCCGAGGAGGAGATGCCGCCGCCGAACATGTCGGACAGGCCGCCGCCCTTGCCCTTGTGCAGGAGGATGGACATGATGAGGAAGAAGCTCGAGATCACGAGCAGCACCTGGAGGATGATGCGCAGCACGTCCACGCCGCGTTCCCTTCGTCGTCGTCTGGGGCCAGTGGGGGTGCACCGCCCGCCGTTGCAGTGTGAGTCTACCCGCAGCGGGCGGGGACCCGGATGCCCTCATGTGTGAGGTATCCGGGTCCCCGTTGCAATGCGGTGTCGGCCTGAGGGCCGCGCCTCAGGCGTAGAAGCCGGCCATGGCCGCGAAGGACTCGGCCTTGAGCGAGGCGCCGCCGATGAGGGCGCCGTCGACGTCGTCCTGGGCCATGAGCTCCTTGATGTTGTCGGGCTTGGCCGAGCCGCCGTACAGGATCCGGGTGGCCTGGGCGGTCTGCTCGCCGAAGTCCTCCGCGAGGGCCTTGCGGATGGCGGCGCACACCTCCTGGGCATCCTGGGCGGTGGCGGTCTCACCGGTGCCGATGGCCCAGATGGGCTCGTAGGCGATGACGATCCGGGCGACGTCCTCAGCGGCCCAGCCGGCCAGGGCGGCGCGGATCTGCCCCAGGACGAAGTCCACGTGGGTCCCGGCCTTGCGGACCTCCAGGGCCTCGCCGCAGCACAGGATCGGGGTCATGCCCGCCTCCAGCGTCTTGCGGGCCTTGGCGCCCACGAGCTCGTCGGACTCGCCGTGGTACTCGCGGCGCTCGGAGTGGCCCATGACCACGTAGGACACGCCGAGCTTGTCGAGCATGGCCGTGGAGATCTCACCGGTGTAGGCGCCGTTGTCGTGCACCGAGACGTCCTGGGCGCCGTACTTGATGCCCAGGTCGTCGGCCTCGACGATGGTCTGCACGGTGCGCAGGTCGGTGAAGGGCGGGATGACGACGACCTCGCACTTGGCGTAGTCGTGGTCGTGGTCCTTGAGCTCCATGGCCAGGCCCTGGATGAGGTGGTTGGCCTCGAGGTGGTCGAGGTTCATCTTCCAGTTGCCCGCCATGAGCGGGGTGCGGTTGCTCATTTGTGCTCGTCAGCCTTCCAGGATGGAGATTCCGGGCAGCTCCTTGCCCTCGAGCAGCTCGAGGGAGGCACCGCCACCGGTGGAGATGTGGGAGAAGGTGGACTCATCGAAGCCCAGGGTGCGCACGGCGGCCGCGGAGTCCCCGCCGCCGATGACGGTGAAGGCCTCGGACTCGCTCAGGGCCTTGGCCACGGCCTTGGTACCGCCGGCGAAGGCCTCGAACTCGAAGACGCCCATGGGGCCGTTCCACACCACGGTCTTGGCCGAGGCGATGGCGTCGGCGAAGAGGTCGCGGGTCTTGGGGCCGATGTCCAGGCCCATCTGGTCGGCGGGGATGGCGTCGGAGGCGACCACCGAGGCGGGGGCGTCGGCCTTGAACTCCGGGGCGATGACCGTGTCCACCGGCAGGAGGAGCTCGACGCCGTTGTCCTTGGCGGTGGCGATGTAGCCCTTGACGGTCTCGATCTGGTCCTTCTCCAGCAGGGAGGTGCCCACCTCGTGGCCCTGGGCGGCCAGGAAGGTGTAGGCCATGCCGCCGCCGATGATGAGGCGGTCGGCCTTGGACAGCAGGTTGGCGATGACGCCGAGCTTGTCGGAGACCTTGGAGCCGCCCAGCACCACGGTGTAGGGGCGCTCGGGGTTGTTGACCGCCCTGCCCAGGGACTCGATCTCCTTGACCACCAGCAGGCCGGCGGCCGAGGGCAGCAGCTTGGCGACGTCGTAGACCGAGGCCTGCTTGCGGTGGACCACGCCGAAACCGTCGGAGACGAAGACGTCGGCCAGAGCCGCCAGCTCGGCGGCGAAGGCCTCGCGCTCGGCGTCGTCCTTGGAGGTCTCGGCGGCGTTGAAGCGCACGTTCTCCAGCAGGACGATCTCGCCCTCGCCCAGGGCCTCGACGGCGGCCTTGGCGGAGGGGCCGACAGTGTCCTCGGCCAGGGTGACCTTGGTGCCGGTGACCTCGGCCAGGCGCTTGGCCACCGGGGCCAGGGAGTAGTCGGGGTTGACCTGTCCCTTGGGGCGGCCCAGGTGGGCGGTGATGATGACCTTGGCGCCGGCGTCCAGCAGCGTGCGCAGGGTCGGCAGGGCGGCCTGGATGCGGCCGTCATCGGTGATGTTCTTGCTCTCGTCGAGCGGGACGTTGAAGTCGGAGCGGACCAGGACTTTCTTGCCCTTGAGGTCGCCCAGGGACTCGATGGTCTTCATGAAGCCTCTTCTTCGGTGTTGTCGGTGGCCGGTGGTTCGGGGCGGTGGCGAGCCCCTGGCGATGGGACGGCGCCCGTACGAGCGCAGTGCGTCGTGCGGGCGCCGTCCCTAGAGCACCATGGGTGCGGATGGCTCTCTGAGCGGCCTCAGGCGAGCTTGGAGCCGACCAGGGCGGTCAGCCGGACCAGGGCGTTGGAGTAGCCCCACTCGTTGTCGTACCAGGACAGGACCTTGACCAGGTTGCCGATGACCTTGGTCTCGGTGGCGTCGAAGATCGAGGTGTGGGGGTTGCCCACGATGTCGGTGGAGACGATCGGGTCCTCGGTGTACTCCAGGACGCCCTTGAGCTCACCCTCGGCGGCGGCCTTGACGGCAGCCTTGACGGCGTCGACGGAGACCTCCTTCTCGGCCACGAAGGTCAGGTCGGTCAGCGAGCCGGTCGGGGTGGGCACGCGCACGGCGAGACCGTCGAACTTGCCCTTGAGGTCGGGCAGGACGAGGGCCACGGCCTGGGCGGCGCCGGTCTTGGTCGGGATCATGTTCAGGGCGGCGGCGCGGGCACGGCGCAGATCGCTGTGCGGGGCGTCGAGGACGCGCTGGTCACCCGTGTAGGAGTGGATGGTGGTCATGATGCCGCGCTCGATGCCGAAGCTCTCGTGGAGAACCTTGGCCAGGGGGGCGAGGCAGTTGGTGGTGCACGAGGCGTTGGACACGATGTTCATCGTGGCGTTGTCGTAGTCGGCCTCGTTGACACCCATGACGAAGGTGCCGTCGACGTTCTTGGCCGGGGCGGAGATGACGACCTTCTTGGCGCCACCGTCGAGGTGGGCCTTGGCCTTCTCACCGTCGGTGAAGAAACCGGTGGACTCCACGACGACGTCGACGCCGAGGTCGCCCCAGGGAAGGTCAGCGGGGTCGCGCTGGGCGAGCACCTTGATGCGCTTGCCGTCAACGGTGATGCCGTCCTCGTCATAGGTGACCTCGCCGTTGAAGCGGCCGAGGATGGAGTCGTACTTGAGCAGGTGGGCGAGGGTCTTGTTGTCGGTAAGGTCGTTGACCGCGACGACCTCGATGTCCGCACCCTGCTCCAGGGCGGCGCGGAAGAAGTTGCGGCCGATGCGGCCGAAGCCGTTGATACCAACGCGGGTGGTCACTTTGTGTCCTCCTAGTACGCCAACAGGGCGCACGGTTTCTGGGCGTATTCGCACAGTGGGATGTGCTCCGGTTCCCCGGGAGGGGACTCCCTCAGGCCCCGGCACGCCCGAGTCTAGCGACAGCGCGGGGGCGCATGTGACCACATTCCACGCCACGGGCGAACACGCCCGCCCCACGGCATCGCCGCAAACCGTGTCGCGCCGCTCCACCCCAGTAAGGGGGACCTCAGTCCCAATCCGCTGCGCTCCCCCATCCCGGCTCCCGGGACGGCCGGCCCCGGGAGGCGGGGGCCTCAGGGCTCGAGCATCTCCTGGGTCAGTACCGACTCGGTGTCGGGGATGCCCAGGTCGTGGGCGCGCTTGTCGGCCATGGCCAGCAGGCGGCGGATGCGGCCGGCCACGGCGTCCTTGGTCAACTGGGGGTCGGAGAGCTGGCCCAACTCCTCTAAGGAGGCCTGCTTGTTGGCGATGCGCAGTCGCCCGGCCTCCAGCAGGTGGGCGGGCACGTCGTCTCCCAGGATCTCGAAGGCGCGCTCGACCCGGGCCCCGGAGGCCACGGCGGCGCGCGCCGAGCGCCGCAGGTTGGCGTCGTCGAAGTTGGCCAGGCGATTGGCGGTGCCGCGCGACTCGCGGCGCGAGCGCCGCTCGGTCCAGGTGCGGTGGGTCTCGGGCGCACCCATGCGCTCCAGAAGGATGCCGATGGCCTCACCGTCGCGCACCACGACCCGGTCCGAACCGCGGACCTCGCGGGCCTTGGCCACCACCTCGAAGCGGCGCGCGGCCCCCACCAGGGCCAGCGCGGCCTCCGAGCCGGGGCAGGTGACCTCCAGGGAGGCCGAGCGCCCGGGCTCGGTCAGGGAGCCGCGGGCCAGGAAGGCGCCGCGCCATGCGGCGGAGGCCGCCTTGCGCCCGCCCTGGACCACGGCCACCGGCATGCCCCGCACGGGCCGGCCCCGCTCATCGACCAGCCCCGACAGGCGGGCCAGGTCCTTGCCGCGCTCGATGACGCGCAGCACGTAGCGCGAGCCCCGGTGCAGGGAGCCCCCCTGAACCACCATCACCTCGGAGTCCATGCCGTAGAGCTCCTTGAGATAGCGGTGCAGTCTGCGCACGGTGCCGCCGTGGTCGAGCTCTGCCTCGACCACGATGCGCCCCGAGATGATGTGCAGACCACCGGCGAAGCGCAGCATCGAGGACAGCTCGGCGCGTTTCTGGGCGGCGTTGTCCGCCGTGACGTGCGCGAGCTCGTCCTTGACCGTCACCGTCAGCGACATAGGCCGGAACCTCATTCCTCTTGCGCGTGCCCGGGCTCAGGCGCTCAGGCATCTGTGGCTGGGGATGAGTATGCCGGGACCAGGCCGGTCTTGTCTCCACCGGGCTCCCCGGCGCGGCACGCCGGCCGGCGGCTCAGCGCCCGGTGCCCGCGCCGCGCCTCAGTACTCCGGGCACTGCTGGGGCGGACGGCTGCGGGCCACATCGCCCAGCGCCCCCTCGAAGGCATCGCGGAAGGCGGCGGCCAGGCGCAGGGGGTCGTGGTGGCACAGGGCCTCGCCCGTGCGGACCTGGCGCAGCACCAGGATCGCCCCCATGGACTCGGCCACCTCGGACAGGTCGTCGATGTCCTCCACGGTGGAGGGGTCGGCCAGGACCACATCGGCGCTGATCTCGGGGGCGTAGTCGGCCAGGACCCGCAGGTGGTCGGCGCTGGTCATGCCGTCGGTCTCGCCCCGCTGGGCCGAGAGGTTGAGCACGATGACCTTGCGGGCGCTGGTGCTCGCCAGGGCGCGGCGCATGGAGGGCAGGATGAGGTGGGGCAGCACCGAGGTGTACCAGGACCCCGGCCCCAGCACCACCCAGTCGGCCTCGTCGATGGCGCGCACCGCCTCGGGGTGGGCGTCGGCGTCCTGGGGGACGACGGCGACGTTCTCCATGCGCCCGCGGGCCGAGGCCACGGCCACCTGCCCGGAGACGCGCCGGCGGCGATCGCCGTTGACGATGTCGGCCTCGATGACCAGCGGGGAGGAGGACATGGGCACGACCCGCCCGTGGATGGACAGCAGGCGGCCCACCCAGTCCAGCCCGGCGACGTCGTCGCCCAGCAGCTGCCACAGCGAGAGGATGAGCAGGTTGCCCAGGGCGTGGTTGTCGAGCTCGCCCTGGCCCTCGAAACGGTGCTGCAGGACGTCGCGCCAGGTCAGCCCCCATTCGGAGTCGTCGCACAGGGAGGCCAGGGCCATGCGCAGGTCACCGGGGGGCAGGCAGTTGAACTCGCGGCGCAGGCGACCCGAGGAGCCCCCGTCGTCGGCGACGGTCACCACCGCAGTGAGGCGGTGGGTGATGTGGCGCAGGGCGCGCAGCGTGGCGGACAGGCCGTGGCCCCCGCCCAGGGCGACGACGGAGGGGCCCTCCTCGCCCCGGCGCGGCCAGCCGGCGACGTCGATCGTTGTTCCCACCGGTGCTCACTCCCGACCCAGGTCCCGGTGCTGGACCACGACCTCGAAGCCCGCTCGTCGCAGCCTGGCGCCGATGCGCTCCGCGGAGGCCACCGAGCGGTGCTTGCCGCCGGTGCAGCCCACGGCCAGGGTCACATAGGGCTTGAGCTCATCGATATAGCTGGGCAGGGCGGGGGTCAGCAGGTCGGCGTAGCCGTCGACGAACTCGGCGGCGCCGCTCTGGGAGAAGACGTAGTCGGCCACGGGGGCGTCGCGGCCGGTGAGATGGCGCAGCTCCGAGACCCAGTAGGGGTTGGGGATGAAGCGCACGTCCAGGACGTGGTCGGCGTCCAGGGGGATGCCGTACTTGAAGCCGAAGGACATGACGTTGATGCGCAGCGCCAGGTCGGACTCGCGGGCCACCAGCTCGCGGACCCGGCGCGCCAGGTCGTGCACCGAGTAGGCGGAGGTGTCGATGACGGTGTCGGCCATGCCCTTGAGGCCGCCCAGGAGGGTGCGCTCGTGGACGATGCCGTCCAGCACCGAGCCGGTGCCCTGGAGGGGGTGGGGGCGGCGCGATGACTCGAAGCGGCGCACCAGGACCGCATCGGAGGCGTCCAGGAAGATGAGGCGCACGTCGGTGCCCGCCTGGCGCACGGTGCGCAGGTACTCCATGAAGTGGGAGAAGAACTCGCGGCTGCGCACATCGACCACGGCGGCCAGGCGGTGCACGCCCGCGCCCACGGTCGTCATCATCCCGGCCAGGGCCGGCAGGAGCTGGGGCGGCAGGTTGTCCACCACGTACCAGTCCAGGTCCTCCAGGGCGTTGGCCGCGCGCGAGCGCCCCGCACCGGACATGCCGGTGACGATGATCATCTCGGGCCGCTCGGCGGGCGGGACCGGGGGCGTGGCGTCGTCGAGGGCCGGGATCTCGATGGGCACGGTGTCCTTGAGCGGGTCTCGCTGCCGGGGCGGCTTCGGAGGATCCTGGGAGTCCATGGCCCAAGCATGGCACGAGCGGCACCGCCTGTGGGACTGACGCTCCGGCGGTCGACGTGGACGGCGGTGCCCGCCCCCGCCGAGCTGCCCGGGGGCGGGCGCCGCACGGGCCCGCTCAGGCCCGCAGGGATCCCCCGTTGGTGGCGATGACCTGCTGGTACCAGCCGAAGGACTTCTTGCGGTAGCGCTCCAGGGTGCCGCTGCCGTCGTCATTGCGGTCGACGTAGATGAGGCCGTAGCGCTTGGACAGCTGGGCGGTGGAGGCCGAGACGCAGTCGATGCAGCCCCAGGCGGTGTAGCCCATCACCTCCACGCCGTCGGCGATGGCCTCGCCCACCTGGACGAGGTGGTCGTTCATGTAGGCGATCCGGTAGTCGTCCTCCACGGTGGGCGCGCCGTCGGCCCCGGTGACGAGCTCGTCGCGCGCCCCCAGGCCGTTCTCCACGATGAACAGGGGCTTGCCCCAGCGGTCCCAGTAGTCGCCCAGGATGGTGCGCAGGCCGAGCGGGTCGATGGCCCAGCCCCACTGGGAGACCTCCAGGGTGGGGTTGGTGACGCCGCCCATGAGGTTGCCGCCTCCCGCCTGGCGCTCCTGGGTGGCGGTCTCGCAGGCGGACATGTAGTAGCTGAAGGACACGAAGTCCACCGTGTTGTCCGCCAGGGTGCGGCGGTCCTCCTCGGTGATATCCAGCTCCACTCCCTTGTCCCGCAGCATGCGCAGGAAGTAGCCCGGGTAGTGCCCGCGCACGTGCACATCCCCGAAGGCGTAGTTCTCCCGCTCGGCCTGCTTGGCCGCCCAGGCATCACGCGGGTCGGGAGTCAGGGGGTAGAAGGGGATGGCCAGGATCATGCACCCGACCCGGAGCTCGGGATTGATCTCGTGGGCGATGCGGGTGGCGGCTGCGGAGGCCACCAGTTCGTGGTGGATGGCCTGGTAGAGGTCCTGGTCGCTCAGCTCCTCCTTGGGGGTGGCGATGCCCCCGGACATGAAGGGCTCGTGGAGCACGGAGTTGATCTCGTTGAAGGTCAGCCAGTACTTCACGCGCTTGCCGTAGCGCTCGAACAGGGTGCGGGCGTAGCGCTCGAAGAAGCCGATGAGCCGCCTGTCGGTCCAGCCGTCATAGGCCTCGGCCAGGTGCAGGGGGGTCTCGTAGTGGCTGAGGGTGATGAGGGGCTCGATGCCGTGCTTCTCGAGCTCATCAAGCACCCGGTCGTAGAAGGCCAGGCCCTCCTCGTTGGGCTCGGTCTCATCGCCCCGGGGGAAGATCCTCGACCAGGCGATGGAGAGGCGGAAGACCGTGAACCCCATCTCGGCCAGCAGCGCGATGTCCTGGGCGTAGCGGTGGTAGAAGTCGATTCCGATGAGCTTGAGGTTGTCGGGGGTGGGGGCCGGGGTGCGCGGGCCGACGATGCCCTGGGGCATGACGTCCTGGACGCTCAGGCCCTTGCCGCCCTCGTCGTAGGCGCCCTCGTACTGGTTGGCTGCCAGGGCGCCGCCCCACAGGAAGCCCTCGGGGAAGGTGGTGGTCATATCTGTCATCCTCTCCTGATCGTGTGATGGTCTCGTGGATGGTGCTGATGCCGTGGTGGTTGGGTGAGTGTGACGCTCCAGGATGCTGGGCGCGGTGGGTGGGGCCCTATCGGTCGATCTCGACGACGGTGGTGCCTGCGCTCACCGGTCCGGAGACGATCGGCACGACACCGCGCAGGGAGGCGGTGTTGGTCACCACCAGGATGGTGGTGGGGTCCTTCTCGGCCCGGCGCAGCGCGTCGAGGTCGACCGTGGCCAGTGGATGGCCCCGCTCCACCCGCTGCCCGGCAGCCACGGAGGCGGTGAAGCCCTCACCCTTGAGCTCGACGGTGTCCAGGCCGATGTGGATGAGGATCTCCACCCCGTCGTCGCTCCTGATGCCGTAGGCGTGCCCGGAGTCCATGACGGTCACCACTGTGCCGCTGGCGGGGGCCACGACCGTCACCGTCCCCCCGGCCTCCGGAGTGATACCGACGCCGTTGCCCAGGGCCCCGGAGGAGAAGACCGGGTCGGCGATCCGCTCCAGGGGCACGGCCTGCCCCGTGATGGGCGATGCCAGCGAGGTGGTGGGCCGGGCGTCCACGGCCCGGGCATCGTCGACCACCGGGATCTGCTCGTCGACCGGGTCCTTGAAGCCCAGCAGGAGGGTCAGGGCGAGGCTGATGACCACCGCGACGATCATGCCGCTGAAGACCAGGAGGAGGCTGCCGTGGCTGAGCAGGGCGGGGATGCCGATGAGGGAGGGGAAGACGAAGGAGGTGGTGGCGCCCCCCGCCAGGGAGACGATGACGCCGCCGACGGCCCCGCCGACGCACCCGAAGATGAAGGGGCGCTTGAGGGGGAGGTTGACGCCGTAGATGGCGGGCTCGGTGATGCCCGCCAGGAAGCCGGACAGGGAGGCGGGCCCGGCCAGCTGTCGCATCTTGGCGCTGCGGCTGCGGATGAGGACCCCCAGGGTGGCGGCCGCCTGGGCCAGGACGGCGGGGAAGATCGGCGCGGTCATGAGCGAGTAGCCCGGGTTGTCGTACTGGGCGATCATGATGGGCACCAGCCCCCAGTGGACCCCGAACATGACGAAGACCTGCCAGAAGGCGCCCATGATGGCGCCGGCCAGCCAGGGCGCGATCTCGAAGAGCGTGTTCATGCCCGAGGCGATGCCGTTGGACAGCGCGGTGGTCACCGGGCCCACTGTGAGGAGGGTCAGGGGCACCATGATGAGAAGGACCAGAAGGGGCACGGTGAAGTTGCGGATCGCCGAGGGCAGGCTCCGGGTCAGGAGGCGCTGGAGGTGGGCCTGGACCCATACGGCCACGATGATGGGCACCAGGGAGGAGGCGTAGGAGGTCAGGATCACCGGGATCCCCAGGAAGGAGACGGGGTCCCCCTGGTCGTGCAGGGCGATGAGGTCGGGGTGGATCAGGGCGCCGGCCAGGGCCACAGCGGTGAACTCGTTGGCCTTGAAGTGGCGGGCGGAGGTGATGGCCAGCAGGACGGGGAGGAAGTAGAGGGTGGAGTCGCCGGCGACGCTGAGGATGGTGTAGGTGGGGCTGGTCGGGGCCAGCCATCCCACGGTGGTGGCCAGGGTGAGGAAGGCCTTGATGAGGCCCGCGCCGGCCAGGGTCCAGACCACCGGGTTGATGAGGGCCGAGACCACCTTGATGAACCGGTCGAACAGGCCGCCCCCGGCTCCGGAGTCCTCCTCCCGGCCCTGGTCGCCCCTGCCGTCCAGGTCGGCCAGGCGCGCCAGCTCCTCGTAGACCACGGGAACGTCATTGCCGATGACCACCTGGTACTGTCCCCCGGCCTGGACCACGGTGACCACGCCGGGCAGGGCCTTGATCTCCTCGGTGCGGGCCGCGGCGCCGTTGGCCAGGACCAGGCGCAGGCGCGTGGCGCAGTGGCTCACGGAGCGGATGTTCTCCTGGCCCCCCACCTTGTCCAGCAGTTGCGGCGCCAGTGCCGCGTAGTCGATTCTCGTCATGGGATGGGCTCCTCCTTGATGCGGTGTCCGTGGACGTGTGCGGACAACAAAAAAGACCCGAGATCGATGCGCGCGCTGACACGCGATTCGATCTCAGGTCTTGCCCCGATTGGGTCACAATCCTGTGGGCCATGGCTGACCCTGACCCAACATTAGGAACACCTGAAGGAAACAACAAGATCACCTGCTATGAACTGCATCACATCAGCCCGGCGCTCCGGGACGGGCAGGCTGGCGGGCGGCAGATGGCCGGCAGGCCGCTGGCTGGGTCTCAGGCCGCGCCCGGGCCGATGAGCCTGGCCACATGCATGGTCAGGTAGGCGGTCTCGTCCTCCGAGACCCCGATGCCCAGGCGCATCTCCAGCAGATCACTGACCCGCAGCGCGAGACGATGGGCCAGGGGGTGGGTGGTGCGCAGCGTGTCGGCGATGATGGAGGCGGTGCCGTCCTGGAGCTGGACGCCGGTGCGTGCCCGTACCAGGAAGTAGCGCAGGTGGACGGCGAAGCGGGCGGCGTTGATGGAGTGCTCGTCGAAGGACTCCCCCAGGGCCGCCTTGAGCAGCTCGATGATCTGGGCGATGAGCCGGGACTGGAGGTGCGCCTGCTGCACCGAGGGCGCGCCCACGGCCGCGGTGAACAGGTGCATGGCCAGGGCGATGGCCTCGCCCTGGGGGAGCTGGATGTCCTGGGCGGCGTTGATGGCGTCGACCATCTGCTCGGCCAGGCCCAGCTCCTCGGGATGGAGGTGGGCCACCTCCGCGCGCAGGGGGTAGTCCAGGACCCGCCCCTGCTGGATGCGGTCCATGGCCTGGTTGAGGTGATCGACGACGGCGAGGATGGTCGAGGAGGGCACGGTTGTGCCCAACTCGCGGGCGGCCTCCAGGAAGCACCGCTCGATGAGGGCGAGTCGCTCCGGGGGGATGCCGGCGATGACCTCCCCCACCGATTCGGCGCTCCGCACCGGCACGTAGCGCCTGCTGATCCGGGCGGTATCGACCTCCTGTCCGGGCTTGCGCTGGAATCCCAAACCGCGTCCGGTGAGGATCACCTCCCGGCCGACCTCATCGCGCGCCAGGACGACGTTGTTGTTGAAGACGCGGAGGATCCTCATGTGCTGAGTGTGCCAGGGCGTGCGCTCGGGCTCGTTCCCGGCACGGGGCCGTCGCTGCGCGGGTCCTCCTGCTGGCCCTGGTTGAGGTGGGCCAGGATTGTGGCCGCCAGGGCCGGGCCGATGCCCTTGACCTCGGCGATGCGCTCGGGGGAGGCGGAGCGGATCCGCTTGACCGAGCCGAACTCGCGCAGGAGCGCGGCCTGCCGGGCCGGGCCCAGCCCGGGCACGTCGTCGAGGACGGAGCGGGTCATGCCTGCCGAGCGCCGCTTGCGGTGGTGGGTGATGGCGAAGCGGTGGGACTCATCGCGCAGGTGCTGGAGCATGTAGAGGGCCGGGGAGCTGCGCGGCAGGACCAGGGGGAACTCCTCCCCGGGGACCCACACCTCCTCCAGCCGCTTGGCCAGTCCGATGATGGGCACGTCGACCCCCAGCTCCTCGAGCACGTCGGCCGCGGCCCCCACCTGCGGCAGTCCGCCGTCGACGACGACGAGGCCGGGTGCGTAGGAGAAGCGCTTGGCCCGGCCCGTGGTCGGGTCGATGGGCCCGGAGGAGACCACCTCGCCCTCGGCCTCCTGGAGCTCCAGGGCGGCGCTCTCGGCCTGCTGGCCCTGCCCCTGCTCGGCGATGAGCCGCTTGAAGCGGCGGGTGAGCACTTCGCGCATGGCGGCGGTGTCGTCACTGGCGCCCTGGCCCTCGGTACCCCGGATGACGAAGCGCCTGTAGTCGGATTTGCGCGGCGCGCCGTCCTCGAAGACGACCATGGATCCCACCTGGTTGCTGCCCTGGGTGTGGGAGATGTCGTAGCACTCGACCCGCAGGGGCGCCTCGGGCAGGTCGAGGGCCTCGGCGAGCTCGTCGAGGGCCTGGCTGCGCTGGGTCAGGTCGCCGGCGCGGCGGGTCTTGTGCAGGCGCAGGGCCTCCTCGGCGTTCTTGCGCACGGTCTCCATGAGGGCGGCCTTGTCCCCGCGCCGGGGCACCCTCAGGTCCACCCGGCCCCCGCGCAGCCCGGAGAGCCAGGCGGTGATGGTATCGGCTCCCGCGGGCATGACGGGCACGAGGATCTGTCGGGGCACCGCGGTGGTGGCGGTGTGGGCGACGTCGTCGACGCTGGTGGCGGCCGCCTCGCCCTGGCGCAGTGGGGGCGCGTCGCTGGGGCCGGTGCGCGGGGCGGGGCTGGCGGCGGCCCGGCGACCCACCCCGATGGAGGTGGTGGTGCCCGAGGTGGGGGCGGCCAGCTCGTCGGCGGGGTCGAGCAGGGAGCCGTAGACCTGCTCCAGGAGGCGCTCGATGAGCTCGGCGTCGGCGGCCTCGTCGATGAGATCGACCACCCAGCCGCGCTGGCCGCGCACGCGCCCGCCGCGCACATGGAAGACCTGGACGGCGGCCTCGAGCTCGTCGCGCACGAGGGCGAAGACGTCGGCGTCGGTGGCGTCGGGCAGGACGACGGCGTTGCCCTCGATGACCTTGCGCAGGGCCGCGGCGTCGTCGCGCAGTCGCGCCGCCTTCTCGAAGTCCAGGGCGGCTGCGGCCGCCTTCATCTCGGCCTCGACCTGCCGCAGGTAGGGCCCGGTGCGCCCGGCCATGAAGGCGCAGAAGTCCTCGGCCAGGGCCCGGTGGTCCTCGGGGCTGATGCGGCCCACGCAGGGGGCCGAGCACTTGTCGATGTAGCCCAGCAGGCAGGGGCGCCCCGAGGCGCGGGCCCGGTTGAGCACGCCGGCGGAGCAGGAGCGCACGGGGAAGACCCGCAGGAGCTGGTCGACGGTGTCGCGGATGGACCAGGCTGCTACGAAGGGGCCGAAGTAGCGGGTGCCGGGACGGCGGGCGCCGCGCACCACCTGCACCCGGGGGAATGCCTCCTGCATGGTGACGGCCAGGTAGGGGTAGGACTTGTCGTCCTTGTACATGACGTTGAAGCGCGGGTTGAACTCCTTGATCCAGGAGTACTCCAGGGCCAGGGACTCCACCTCGGTGGAGACCACGGTCCACTCCACGGCGCAGGCGGTGGTCACCATCTTCTGGGTGCGCGGGTGGAGGGCGGACAGGTCCTGGAAGTAGCTGGACAGGCGGGCCCGCAGGTTCTTGGCCTTGCCCACGTAGATGACGCGCCCCTGGTCGTCCAGGAACCGGTAGACGCCCGGGGAGGTGGCGATCTCCCCGGGGGCGGGGCGGTAGGTGGAGGGATCGGCCATGCGGGCAAGACTACGACGCAGCGATGTCACGGCCGCCCACCGGCTGACCGGCGAGGAGGTGGATGGTGGCCTGGCCAGGGCCTTCGAGGCCCTGGGGCTGCTGGGCTGAGACGGAGGGCGGGGCCAGCGCCCCTGTGTGCTCTGCGCGCCGGAGAACGGGTGGTGGGCGATACTGGGTTCGAACCAGTGACCTCTTCCGTGTCAGGGAAGCGCGCTACCGCTGCGCCAATCGCCCGAGGTGGGTACCGGATTCGAACCGGTGTCAACGGCTTTGCAGGCCGGTGCCTAACCTCTCGGCCAACCCACCATGAGAGGCAGGGGGCTGGGCGCTCCCGGCTCCTCGGAGCGGATGACGGGACTCGAACCCGCGACCCTCACCTTGGCAAGGTGATGCTCTACCAACTGAGCCACATCCGCGTGATGCCTCGCAACCCCCTGGGGAGCCGCTCGATGCTGGAGAACCATAGCACTCCGACTCCTGCCGCCCGCAAACAGTGGGCCGGTGATTCACCTCACCGGCCCACTGTTTGCTCCGCAGCCTGCGCGCTGGCTATGGTTAGCGCCGCACCGGGCGATTGGCTCAGGGGTTAGAGCGCCTCGTTCACACCGAGGAGGTCACTGGTTCGATTCCAGTATCGCCCACCACCGGGGGCCGGGACTGCTTGCAGTCCCGGCCCCCGTCACCCCCTGCCGTCTCTCCCTCTCTCGGGCTCATCCAGGCTCCTCCCACTCCCCGTGCTCCGCCAGGACTTGCAATGACGCCGGCGTCTGCACGATCGGGCGGCGCCCCCACCCTGAGGCAGCCTCACCCCCAGGAGTCCGCCCTCGTGGGGATCAGGGCTCAACTCTTGACAGGCCCGCTCTTGGGGCGCTTGGTGACGGGCACGGCGAAGGAGCGCCGGTCCCCGAGCCAGCCGCTGTCGGGAACGGCCGCCTTCAGGTCATTCAGTGCACCGTCGTCGAGCAGTATCCGCGCTGCGGCTGCATTATCCATGACCCGCTGAGGGCTGCGCGTGCCGGGAATGGGAACGACGTCGTCACCCTGCGCGAGCAGCCAGGCCAGGGCCAGCTGCCCTGCGCTCACTCCCAGGCCCCTTGCCAGCTGCTGCAAGACCCTGATCTGGCGGAGGTTGCCCTCCAGGGCCTCGCCGGTGAAGCGCGGGTCCATGGCTCGGAAGGTGCTCTGCGGGATCTCGTGACGCTCCAATGCGGCGGTAAGCAAGCCACGCCCCAAAGGACTGTAGGGCACTAACCCGATGCCCAGACGACGCGCTTCAGGGATGAGATTGTGCTCAGGCTCGCGCCACATGAGGGACCACTCGAACTGCACCGCTGCGATCGGATGGACCCGGTGGGCTTCCTCCAGCTGCTGCGCGGTGACCTCGCTGACCCCCAGGTGGCGCACCAGCCCGGCATCCACGAGGGTGGACATCGCCCCGATGGTGTCAGCCAAGGGGACATCGGGGTCGACCCGGTGCAGGTAATACAGGTCGATGATCTCGCGCCCCAGGCGCCGCAAAGAGGCCTCGCAGTAGCCTCGCACCCGATCAGGGTGAGCATCCAGAACCACGCCGCTTTCACGGCGCGCAATGCCGAACTTGGTCGCGATCTGCGCCTGGGGGAACCCGTGCAGGGCGTGGCCGAGGAGTGCCTCGTTACGCCCTTGCCCGTAGCTCATCGCCGTGTCGAACAGGGTGATCCCCGCATCGAGCGCGGCATGGATCGTCCGGGTGGAGGTCTCGTCGTCCGTCGGGCCGTAGCCCTGGGACAGGCCCATACAACCCAATCCGATCGCCGAGGTGGTCAGGCCGTTGTGCGTGCCGAGTCGTCGTTGTTCCATGCCGTCCATGGTCCGCACGAACGCGCCATGAGTCGAAGACTCATCAGTGATAGACCCAATAGTCCTGTAGTATGGCAACGTGGAGTTGCGTCACCTCATCTACTTCGAGGCGGTCGTCCGCCATTGCGGCTTCACCCGCGCCGCCGAGGCACTGCACGTGGCACAGCCCTCAGTCTCCGCTCAGATCAAGCAGCTTGAGAGGACTCTGGGGGTCCAACTGCTGATACGCACGGCGAGGAGTATCACCCTCACTCCGGCAGGCGAGCGGCTACTGCACCGGACCCGCCGGATCATGGATGAGCTGGAGGCGGCCCGCCAGGAGATGGCCGCCCATGCCGCTGCCCTGCGCGGCCACGTCCGCATCGGTGCGACCCCCATCGTCGGAGACCTTCCTCTTGCCGACCTGCTTGCCCGATTCCGACGTACCTACCCCGGTGTCAGCCTGGACCTATCCAGTGACCTGGTCGACGCACTCCTGGACCGCCTCGCCGCCGCCGAGCTCGATGTGGTCATCGGTCCTCTGCACGCCCCAGACTCGAGGTTCATCACCCATACCGTGGCCGATGAGCACATCGTCCTCATCACGAGCACTGACGACGAGCGCTCCCTGACCAACGTGCGACAGGTTGCCGAGGAGCCATTCATATGCCTACCGCAAGGCAGCGGCCTGCACGACATCTTGATGCGGTGCACGGCGCAGGAGGGGTTTGCCCCGCAGATCCTCATGGCGACGCACAGCCCGCACAGCATCCGCGACCTGGTCTCCACCGGCATGGGAGTGGCGCTGGTCGCCGAGTCCAGCACGACGGCTCCCGGGCAACCCGTCAAGGTCCACCAGCTGCGCCATGCCCCCGACCATCCGCCGATCGCGGTCTTCACTGCCAAAAGCCGCACCGACCCTGCGGTGCGGGCCCTGTGCGACCTCATCGCTGGCAGCGGTCACGCTGCGGGGACGGAGCTCGCCGTCACGCGATGAGGGTCAGTCGGCCCAAATCCCCTGGCGTGCCGGCAGTCCTGCGCTTCTTCCCTGGGAGGTTACGAACGATGTGGACAGTGCGTAGTGGATAGCGGATACGACACGCTGAGGTATCCGAATCTACAATAAAGGCCTGCACCAGTGGGCGGGGCCGGCACGTTCGACGTCACTTCGCGACAAAGGCATCACTTCACGACTTTGACGGCACCTACAGGTGTCGCGCTTTTCGCGAAGCGACGCCCTTGTCGCGAAGTGACGCTCAAGGTGAGCCACAACATCCGCGCCCTCTGTCTACGGCGGAACGGCTCGGAAGACCTCCACGGCTCTGAGCGGAGTGCGCGTCCTCCAGGCACGGGCTCACCGGCACGGCTCACACGGGGTCGCAGAGGACGCCTCCACCACCGAGTTCGGAGACCGCCACAGTTCTCACGCCGCCACCAGCCCCGTCAGGCCCTCAGCACGCTGCGCCGTCCTGCCCGGGTGACGGCGCCTCATCACCCTTATCCGCCGCCTGCCCCCCAGGAAGACTGGCGCGGGTGCGCTCCAGAGAGCCGGCCAGGGAGTCGGAGAGCTCCGTGATCCGCTCGGCGTTGATGACGATGCGCCTCGGGTCGGACAGCCACATCCACACCGCAGCCACCACCGGCAGCACCGCCGGCAAGTACCACAGCCGCACCCCGCCCTCAGCCCACACCGAGTACTCCAGGCCCGGCATCGGAGCGGACAGGGTCAGGGCGCCGATCAGCACAGCCATGGTCGCCAGCGCAGCCAGGCTCATCCAGCCGATATTGCGCATGCGCCGCCCGTTGTGGGCCACGCAGACCGCCAGCAGGATGTAGAGCATCCCGCCGATGACGTTGAAGGACTCCATCACCGGCGCCGCATGGGGCTCACGCACCAGCATCAAGACCGCGGGCACGAGGATGACCAGGCCGACGACGGCGAAGACGGCGACGAGGATGCGCCCCAGGCCGTAGGCGGGCCGACGGGTGTCATCAACCGTGCGAACCTGGGGGCGCTCATCCATGGGTGCGCATACCTTTCAAGGTTTCAGTGAGATCTTCTCCCCCGCTGGGGGAACCGGGACGACCCGGCACGCAGGGACCGCTCCCCTACTGCCGACGGCGACGACGTTACCATTCACGCCGTGAGCACTTTCGAGCTGTCCAGCGTCCTTCCCACCGCCAGCAGGAGTGATTCGGCCCAGGAGCCGCTCAAGCCCAGCCCCGAGATACTGGTCCTGGCCGCCGCCCCGAGCCAGGACGACGACACCCGCCCGATCCTGCTCATCGACGGCGCCGTGGGCACCGGCGTCGACACCGACGCCCTCGCCGGGCTCCTGCCGCGCCTCGGGTTCACCGGGGGGCAGGACGCCGTCCAGCACCTGCCCGCCTCGGTCGTCACCGACGAGGACTATGAGGGGCCCGAGATCCTGCTCGTGGTCGGCCTGGGGGCGGCCTGGGCCAACTCCGACCCCGCCCTGGCGGGCACCGTCGACGACGAGGCGGCCCTGGGAGCCGACCGCGCCGGCCTGCTGCGGCGGGCGGCGGGACGCGCCTCCCGGGCCCTGGCCGGGTGCAGCTGGGCGGTCATGGCGCTACCGACCCTCAACGACACCGAGCTCGCCAGTGTCATCCAGGGCGCCGCCCTGGGGGCCTACCGCTGGTCGGGGAGGGAAGGCACCGGGAGCAGCACGGGCTCCACCGGCTCAGCGGCCTCATCGGACTCGCAGGACACCCAGGACCCGGCTGCAGCGACCAGCACCAGCGCCCCCGGGGCGGCGACAGCCGGCGGCGCAGGCGCGCCCAAGGCGCCCGTGGAGCGCGTGACCGTCCTCTCCCCCCTGGCCAGCGGGCCGGAGGCCGAGGAGGCGCTGTCCTTCGCCCTCGCCCTGGCCGAGGCCACCACCCTGGCCCGGGACCTGGTCAACGAGCCGCCCAACCGGCTCACTCCGCAGGCCTTCGCCCAGCGCGCCGTCCAGGTCGCCGAGGAGGCCTCAGTGACCGCCGAGGTGTGGGACGAGCACGCCCTGGCCCAGGAGGGCTTCGGCGGCATCCTCGCCGTCGGGCAGGGCTCGGACCAGCCCCCGCGCCTGGTCCGCCTGGAGTGGGCCCCGCCGCAGGCCGAGGGCCATGTGGCACTCATCGGCAAGGGCATCACCTTCGACTCCGGCGGCCTGTCCCTCAAGCCGCCCGCCTCCATGCCCGAGATGAAGTCGGACATGGCCGGCGCCGCCGCCGTCCTGGGGGCCGTCCTGGCCGCCGCCCGCCTCGAGCTGCCCGTGCGGGTCACCGGCTGGCTGGCCCTGGCGGAGAACATGCCCGGCCCCGGCGCGCAGCGCCCCAGCGACATCATCACCATGCTCTCCGGGAAGACCGTCGAGGTGACCAACACCGATGCCGAGGGCCGCCTCGTCATGGCCGACGCCCTCGCCCGGGCGGTGACCGAGCAGCCCGACGCCGTCCTGGATGTGGCCACCCTCACCGGAGCCCAGATCGTGGCCCTGGGCGACCACGTGGCCGGAGTCATGGGCACCCCCACCCTGCGCGAGGAGGTCGTGGCCGCCGCGCAGCGCGCAGGCGAGGCCTTCTGGCCCATGCCCCTGCCCTCGGGCCTGCGCCCCGCCCTGAAGTCCACCGTGGCAGACCTCATCAATGCCAACACCTCCTCCCGAGCCGGGGGGATGCTCACCGCAGGCCTGTTCCTGCGCGAGTTCGTCGGGGATACGCCCTGGGCGCACCTGGATGTGGCGGGCCCCGCCTTCAACGACAAGTCCGCCTGGGGCCTGACCCCCAGCGGCGGCACCGGCATGGGCGTGGCCACCCTCCTGGAACTGCTTCGCTCACGCGCCCTGACCCACTGAGGTGCCGGGCCGACGACGTTGCCCCAGCACCTCGCCGTCGGCCCGGTCCACCGCCGGCTCGGTGACCATTCAGTGACCGTTCTCATGCCGCTTGAGGGACTCTGGTCCCGATCGTGACCGGTGTCCGTTCGGTGCATCCCGGCCTCGGGTGACACAATGACCCACGTGCAGAGGCGCCCCATAGGAGCGGCCGGACCGAAACACAAGGAGTGAATTCGTGACAGAGACCGTCTACGACATGGTCATTCTGGGCGCGGGCTCGGGCGGCTACGCCGCCGCCCTGCGCGGCGCCCAGTTGGGACTCAAGGTGGCGCTGGTGGAGGCCGACAAGGTCGGCGGCACCTGCCTGCACCGCGGGTGCGTGCCCACCAAGGCCGTGCTCCACGCCGCTGAGACGGCCGAAGCGGTGCGCGAGGCCGGGGCCCTGGGCATCCAGGCCGCCTTCGAGGGCGTGGACATGGCCGGGGTCCAGAAGTACAAGAACGGGATCGTCTCCCGGATGTACAAGGGCCTGGAGGGCCTGGTGTCCTCACGCGGCATCGAGGTCGTCCACGGCTGGGGCCGCCTGGTGGACCCTCGCACCGTCGAGGTCGACGGCCGGCGCCTGAGCGGCAAGAACGTCATCCTGGCCTCGGGCTCCTACGCCAAGACCATCGGCCAGGAGATCTCCGGTGGCGTCATGACCTCCGAGGAGGCCCTGGAGCTGGACCACGTGCCCGCCTCGGCCATCATCCTGGGCGGTGGGGTTATCGGCGTGGAGTTCGCCTCCGCCTGGGCCTCCCTGGGCAGTCAAGTCACCATCATCGAGGGCCTGCCCCACTTGGTCCCCAATGAGGACGAGGCCATCTCCAAGCAGCTCGAGCGCGCCTTCCGCAAGCGCAAGATCGCCTTCCACACCAACACGATGTTCGAGTCCGTGGAGCGCCATGAGGGCGGCGTGACCGTGCGCACCGCCGACGGTAAGACCTACGACGCCGAGGTCCTGCTCATCGCGGTGGGCCGCGGCCCGGCCACCAAGGACCTGGGCTATGAGGAGGCCGGGATCGCCATGGACCGCGGCTTCGTCCTGACCGACGAGCACTGCCGCACCAATGTTGAGGGCGTGTGGGCCGTGGGCGATATCGTCCCCGGTGTCCAGCTCGCCCACCGCGGCTTCGCCCAGGGCATCGCCGTGGCCGAGCGGATCGCCGGCCTGGACCCCCAGCCGGTCGACGACAACCTCGTCCCCAAGGTGACCTTCTGCGAGCCCGAGATCGCCTCGGTGGGCCTGTCGGAGGCCAAGGCGGTGGAGATCCACGGCAGGGACTCGGTGACTACCGCGGAGTTCAACGTCGCCGGCAACGCCAAGAGCCAGATCCTGGGCACCCAGGGATTCGTCAAGCTCGTGTCCCTCAAGGACGGCCCGATCCTGGGCTTCCACGCCATCGGCACCCGGATGGGCGAGCAGGTCGGTGAGGGACAGCTCATGGTCTCCTGGGAGGCCGATGCCCAGGACGTCGCCTCACTCATCCACGCCCACCCCACCCAGAACGAGACCCTCGGCGAGGCTGCCATGGCACTCGCCGGCAAGCCGCTGCACAACCACGGCTGAGTCCAGGTAGAGAAAAGGAGGACAGCAATGTCCGAGTCCGTGAAGATGCCCGCCCTGGGTGAGTCGGTGACCGAGGGGACTGTCTCGTCCTGGCTCAAGGCCGTGGGAGACACCGTCGAGGTCGACGAGCCCCTCCTGGAGGTGGCCACCGACAAGGTCGACACCGAGGTCCCCTCCCCCGCCGCCGGCGTGGTCCTGGAGATCCGCGTCGCCGAGGACGAGACCGTCGAGGTCGGCACCGTCCTGGCCATCATCGGCCAGCCCTCCGAGGCCACCGCCTCCCCCGAGCCGGCCCAGCCCGCCCCCCAGGCGGCACCCGAGCCCGAGACCCCCGCCGCCCCCGAGACGGCCGCCCCAGCGCCCGCAGCCCCTGCTGAAGCCGCCACGGCGCCGTCGTCGGCAGGCGCGCAGGGGGTGGAGGTGCCCATGCCCGCCCTGGGTGAGTCGGTGACCGAGGGGACTGTCTCGTCCTGGCTCAAGGCCGTGGGAGACACCGTCGAGGTCGACGAGCCCCTCCTGGAGGTGGCCACCGACAAGGTCGACACCGAGGTCCCCTCCCCCGCCGCCGGCGTGGTCCTGGAGATCCGCGTCGCCGAGGACGAGACCGTCGAGGTCGGCACCGTCCTGGCCATCATCGGCGACCCCTCCGAGGCCTCCACCTCCCCCGAGCCGGCCCAGCCCGCCCCCGAGGCAGCACCCGAGCCCCAGGCCCCCGCCGCCCCCGAGACGGCCGCCCCAGCGCCCGCAGCTCCCGTTGAAGCCGCTGCGGCACCCGCCGCACCCGCCCCGGCCCCCTCCGCTGCCGCGCAGACGGCCTATGTGACACCGATCGTGCGCAAGCTGGCCCGGGACAAGGGCGTGGACCTGTCCACCATCACGGGCACGGGCGTGGGCGGGCGCATCCGCAAGCAGGATGTCGAGGCCGCCGCCAAGGCGGCCCAGGAGGCCCGCGAGGCGGAGCAGGCGGCTCAGGCCACTGCCGCCGCACCGGCGTCGCAGGGCGCCGCGGCCCCCACGAGCGCCCCGGCCTCGGCCAAGCCCGCGGTGGACACCGTGCTGCGCGGTAAGACCGAGAAGATGAGCCGGCTGCGCCAGGTCATCTCCGAGCGTATGGTGGACTCCCTGCAGACCTCCGCCCAGTTGACCACGGTCGTGGAGGTGGACGTGACCCGCGTGGCGGCACTGCGCGCCCGGGCCAAGAACGACTTCCTGGCCCGCAACGGCACCAAGCTCACCTTCCTGCCCTTCTTCGTGGCCGCGGCCACCGAGGCGCTCAAGGCCCACCCGAAGATCAACGCCTCGATCGACGGCAAGCAGGTGACCTACCACGACGTCGAGCACGTGGGCATCGCGGTGGACACCCCGCGCGGCCTGCTGGTGCCCGTGGTCAAGAACGCCGGGGACCTCAACATCCCCGGCCTGGCCAAGCGCATCAACGACCTGGCTGCCCGCACCCGGGACAACAAGGTCAACCCCGATGAGCTCTCCGGCTCGACCTTCACGATCACCAACACCGGCTCGGGCGGCGCCCTGTTCGATACCCCGATCATCAACCAGCCCGAGGTCGCGATCCTCGGACTGGGGGCGATCACCAAGCAGCCGCGCATCATCAAGGACGCCGACGGCGGAGAGGTCATCGCCATCCGCTCGGTGTGCTACCTGGCGCTGTCCTACGACCACCGACTGGTCGACGGCGCCGACGCCGCCCGCTACCTCATGACGGTCAAGAAGCGTCTGGAGGACGGCGACTTCGCCGGCGACCTGGGACTGTGACCCGGGCACATCGGGCGCTCAGGCGCTCCTGAGGACTCGTGGCCCCGCACCTGCACAGGTGCGGGGCCACAGTCTGCCTGCCCGATGACAGCGACCCTTGACCGACCGCGTGGATCATTGGGCCTCTTCCACCTCCAGCACCCTCCAGGGGCCGGGCACCAGGACGAGCACCACCTGGCGGGAAGCCAGGGCCGGGACCGTGCGGGCACCGTCCTCGCCCCTGCGGGTGTAGGGGCCCTGGGACTGGGTGACCAGCACCGCCCGCGCACCCGGCCAGGCAGCGGCCACCTCGGCAGGCACCACCACCTCCTGGACCTGGCTGACCGAGGTCTGCAGGCCCTTGATGCTCTCCCCCGAGGCCAGCAGCGACTCCAGCACCCCCGCGTCAGCCAGGGCGGCAGGCGAGCCGGGCACGGTCGTGGCCGCCAGCCCCGCGGCGTCACCGGCCATGAGCGCCTCATCGCGAGCCGAGGCCAACGCCAGCACCACCGCCGTCATATCCCCATCATCACCCGTCACCGCACCGGCCTGGGCGGTTGTCTGGGCACCAGTGCGGGCATCGGCCTGAGTAGTTGCCTGCTGCGAGAGGCCGCCTCCCTCCTCCGCGGCGGGCGGGGGCGTCGCGGAGGCGGGTGCCGTGGCGCCCCCGCCCTGCGACTCGGCAGCGGAGGGGACGACGGCGCTCAACGGCCAGGATCGCAGGGCAGTGGCGGCCGCGGCGGGGTGGGTCAGCGCCCAGCCGGAGGTGGCCAGCACGATGACGGCGGCAGCGCCGGCCAGGCGGCGCCGACCTGCGGCCCATCCGCGCTGGGGTCTGGCCTGGCCGTAGGTCAGGGCGACGACGGGAGCGCGCCTGCGTGAGCGCTGCAGCCTGGAGCCGATCGTGCGCGTGGGGGTGCGGGCGGCGGCACGCAGGGAGCCCGCGGCCAGGCGGGCGCCGTCGGGCAGCTCGATGGGCGCTTGGGAGCCCATCTCGGGCGCCCTGGCCGCCAGGTCTCGCGCGCTGGGCCGCTCCTGGGGATCCAGGACCAGGGCGTCTGCCAGGATCCGCGTGGCCCGACGCGCACCAGTGCCCCCGGTGCCGGCGCACTCGCGCACGAGGGCCGCCAGGGCGTAGACATCCGAGGCCGCGGTGGCCGGGCCGCCCGCCAGTCGCTCGGGGGCCGCGCAGCCCTGCGTGCCCGATTCCATGAAGGAGCCCAGCAGGTCCACGAGCACCGGCTCGCCGTCGAGCCGGATGACGACGTTACCCGCGGAGATGTCCCCGTGGGCGCACCCGTGCTCATGCATATGGGCCAGGGCCGAGCCCAGGGCATCCAGGAGCCGGGCCATCTGCCCGATGGTCAGCCGGCCCCGGGCGCCCAGGACGACATCGAGGCTGGCGCCATCAATGAGGTCCATGACGACGGCCGCGCGATTGCCGGGCAGGCTGATGACCTCGCGGATGGGGACCAGACCGGGGTGGCACAGGCCGCGCAGGTCGGCCAGGCGCCGCAGCACCCCGGCGCCAGCGCTGCCCTCGGGCACGTCGATCAGCCGTACGACGACGTGCTCGCCCGCCGCGTCCAGGGCCCGGCGCGGCGCGGTCAGGCTCAGGCTGCGCCCCAGGGGCGCCCCGAGGGTCAGGCCCGCCTCGGCCAGGGCACGGTGGAGCTCAGGCGGCAGGCCCTCCACCCCCTCCGCATCATCCTGGCGGCCCCGGCGCCAGCGTGACGGGCGCGGTGGGCGTCGTCGGGAAGGACGAGGGCGGGCCGGACGTGGGCGCGCCCGACTGGGCTCCCCCGTGGTATCGGCCTCAGGCGGCCGAGCTGGGCACTGCGGCTCATCGAGGGCATCCGGCTCCTCGAGGGAATGCGACGGGTCGGGGGCCTCGGCGGGTGAGAGTGGCTGGCTCATAACGGCATGGTGCGCGTACACAGGTGCGCCTTCCAGGCCAACGCGAGCCCCTGTGGACAATCCGCCGCCCTCGCCGGTTCTCCACAGGAATCCGGCACGGCTGCGCCCGCAATGCCGGTGATCAAGGCTCCAGCCCTGGGATGAGCGCGGATCACCGCAGGCGCGGTGCCGCAGAGAGTCGCGGGACTCACGTTGGGCGTCGCTTCGCGGAAAGCGCGATACTTCGCGGAATGGACGTACCTTGTAGGTGTCGTCCATTCCGCGAAGCGACGCCTCTGCCGCCAAGTGACGTCCAATCGCATCGCGGCCTACCATCAGCCCCGGCCCACCACCTCCGAGGAAGGACGACTAGGCTGGATCGGTGCGCCGTGAGAATATCGATCTGGGCTCCAGGCTCATCCCCTACCAGGAGGGCTGGGACCTCCAGCGCCGCATCCACGCGCAGGTCGCCGCAGGAGAGGCGCCCAGCACCCTGCTCCTCCTGGAGCATGAGCCGGTCTACACGGTGGGGCGGCGCGCCCACTCCTGGGAGCGGCCCGCGGGAGACGTCGTCGAGCCGGGATCGGTCCCTGTCATCACCGTGGACCGCGGCGGCAAGACCACCTGGCACGGCCCCGGGCAGTTGACCGTCTACCCCATCGTGCGCCTGGCCGCGCCCCTGGATGTCATCGCCTACGTGCGCGCCCTGGAGGCCGCGGTGATGGAGCTGTGCGGCTCCTACGGCCTGGCGACCATGCGGGTGGAGGGCCGCTCCGGGGTCTGGGTGCCCGGGCAGCCGCCGGCCCGAGATCCTGCGGTCGGCGAGGCCGGGGCCGGCCAGGGCGCCATCAACCGGAACAGCGGGAGCCAGGGCAGTGCCAGCCAGGGCAATGCTGGCCAGACCACTGCTCACCGGGACCGCGCCGGGGGGACTGCGGCTCCCCGGCGCGAGCGCAAGGTCTGCGCCCTGGGCGTGAGGGTCTCGCGGGGCGTGACCATGCACGGCATCGGCCTGAATGTCGATCCCGACCTGGAGGCCTTCTCCCTGGAGCGCATCATCCCCTGCGGCATTGAGGACGCCGGGGTGACCTCCTTGAGCCGGGAGCTGGGGCGCACGCTGGCCACCGCCGATCCGGCCGACGCCCTGGCCCGGGCACTGAGCACCCATCTGGCCCCGCTGATGGCCCCCACTGATGGCGCAGACAGATCCTGAGCCCGACGCCATAGGCCTGAAGTCCTAGTCCGCCCGGGTTGCGGTCTACACTGGTGCCCGCGCCCTGGGGCCCCACAAGGCAGCAGGTCAGGGCGGACCGATCCGAGGAGGATGCCCCCGTGGCTACCACGCCCATCACAGCCACACCCGCCAGCGCGCCGCACCCGGCGAGCAGCACCGATGCGGGCGCACCGCCCCGCAGCGCCGACCCCACCTCGGCCGCTGAGCCGGCGGCGCCCGCATCCCACGGCTGCGGCTCCGGATGCGGGTGCGGATCCTCCCACGCATCCTCCGGCAGGACCCCCAGTCAGGCCTCCAGTCCGGCCTCCAGCACCTCGGCGAAGGTCGCCCCCGAGGGCCGGCGGCTCCTGCGCGTCGAGGCCCGCAACGCCCAGACCCCCATCGAGTCCAAGCCCGACTGGCTGCGGACCAAGGCGGTGGTCTCCGAGACCTACCAGGAGGTCCGGGGACTGGTGCGCGAGAAGAAGCTGCACACGGTGTGCGCCGAGGCCAACTGCCCCAATATCTACGAGTGCTGGAACGACCGGGAGGCCACCTTCCTCATCGGCGGGGAGCTGTGCACCCGCCGCTGCGACTTCTGCGACATCGCCACCGGCCGGCCCACCGAGTACGACGTCGATGAGCCCCGCCGCGTCGCCGCCTCGATCAAGGAGATGGACCTGCGCTACGCCACCGTCACCGGCGTCTCACGCGATGATCTGCCCGACGGCGGGGCCTGGCTCTACGCCGAGACCGCCCGCCAGATCCACCAGGTCTCCCCCGGCACCGGCGTGGAGCTGCTCATCCCCGACTTCAAGGTGGACCCCGAGGCGCTGGGCGAGGTCTTCTCCTCCCGCCCCGAGGTCCTGGGGCACAATCTGGAGACCGTGCCGCGCATCTTCAAGCGCATCCGCCCGGCCTTCTCCTACGAGGGCAGCCTGGAGGTCATCACCGCGGCCTCAGAGGCGGGCCTGGTAACCAAGTCCAACCTCATCCTGGGCATGGGCGAGACCCGCGCCGAGATCGAGGAGGCGATGGCCGCCCTGGTGGCCGCCAGGTGCGACATCCTGACCATCACCCAGTACATGCGCCCCTCCAAGCTCCACCACCCCATCGACCGGTGGGTCAAGCCCCAGGAGTTCGTCGAGCTCAGCGAGCTGGCCGAGGACATGGGCTTCGCCGCCGTCATGAGCGGCCCCATGGTCCGCTCCTCCTACCGGGCGGGCATGCTGTGGGGCCGGGCCATGACCACGCGGGGCTGGCCCGTTCCCGAGCACCTGGCCGAGCTGGCCAAGCCCAGCACCGCCCGCCAGGAGGCCTCCGCCCTCGTGGCCCACCTCGCCGCGTCCTGAGCCCGAGGGGCGCCCGCCCGCGCCCGCCCCCGAGTCGTCTATTGTGAGACCTGTGAGCACCACCCAGGACCCCAAGCCCGCCAAGAGGCGCCGCCTGGCGCAGTACGTCCAGAACGTCAAGGACTCCTACACGATCTCCCGGCGCACCTACCCGTGGGTGGGCTGGGCGATGCTCGGTGGCGCCCTGGCGGTTCTGGCGCTGGCCGTCGGGCTGTCCTACGCGACCGGGCTGGCCCTGTGGTACTGCCTCAGCCTGGGCCTTCTCGTGGCCCTGCTGGTGGTCATGACCATCTTGTCCCTCACGGTGCGCCCGGCCGCCTACAGCCAGCTCGAGGGGCACCCCGGCGCGGCCAAGGCCGTCCTGGACGAGGTGGGCCGCGGCTGGTACGTGGAGTCCGACCCGGTGGGCATCAACCCCAAGACCCAGGACGTCGTCTGGCGCCTGGTGGGACGCCCCGGCGTCGTCCTGGTGGCCGAGGGCCCCCTCCAGCGGGTCCAGAAGCTGGCCAAGGAGCAGCACCGCGCCGTCCACCGCATCCTGTCCACCGTGCCGATCCACACCATCTACGTGGGCACGGGCAAGGACCAGGTGCGCCTGAAGGACCTGCGCTCCACCCTGCGCAAGCTGCCCACCAAGCCCCTGCGCCTGACCGACGCCGAGATCTCCCAGGTCGCCAAGCGACTGAGCACGCTGGCCAACCGGAGCATCCCCCAGGCAAACAAGGGCATCGACCCCACCAAGGTCCGCATCGACCGGCGCGCCATGCGGGGCCGCTGACCCCCGCCGGTACCCGCTGTCACACAATGACGCCGTCGTCACCCGCCGCCGCGGGCCGCCGTCGGCGTCATCGTGTGTGAGGGCCGGGCCGGAGCCGGCACCGGGCTCATGCAGTGGCACAGAGCACGCGAGCCCCGCACTCAGGCGAAACACCAGGGCAACATACTGGCCACTCGCGTGTCACCGCCCGCTCCTACCCTTTTTCACGTCAGCCGCAGTCGTGCGGAGCCCCCTCCTGGAGGAACCATGTTCAAGGACGCAGCCGAGGCCCTGGATTTTATTGAGAAGGAGGATGTCACCCTCATCGACGTCCGCTTCTGCGACCTTCCTGGCATCATGCAGCACTTCACCATCCCCGTCGCCGCTTTCAAGGACGGGGCCCTGACCGAGGGGCTGATGTTCGACGGCTCGTCCATCCGGGGCTTCCAGGCGATCCACGAGTCCGACATGAAGCTCATCCCCGATGTCACCACCGCCTTCCTCGACCCCTTCCGCAGCGAGAAGACGCTGGTCATCAACTTCTCCATCGTGGACCCCTTCACTGATGAGGTCTACTCCAGGGACCCGCGCTCCATCGCGGCCAAGGCCGAGGACTACCTGCGCTCCACGGGCATCGCCGACACCTGCTACATCGGTGCCGAGGCCGAGTTCTACCTCTTCGACTCCGTGGAGTTCGAGTCCACCCCGGCCGTCTCGCGCTACGCCATCGACTCCGCTGAGGCCGCCTGGAACACCGGGCGCTCCGAGGAGGGCGGGAACAAGGGCTACAAGACCCGTTTCAAGGGCGGGTACTTCCCCGTCGCGCCCAGTGACCAGATGGCCGACCTGCGCGATGAGATGGTGCGCGTGTGCATGGAGTCGGGCCTGGAGATCGAGCGCGCCCACCACGAGGTCGGCACTGCCGGTCAGCAGGAGATCAACTACCGCTTCAACACCCTGCTGGCCGCGGGTGATGACATGATGAAGTTCAAGTACCTCATCAAGAACGTGGCCTGGCACAACGATAAGACCGCCACCTTCATGCCCAAGCCGATCTTCGGCGACAACGGCTCGGGGATGCACTGCCATCACTCGCTGTGGAAGGACGGCAAGCCCCTGTTCTTCGACGAGCGCGGCTACGGCCAGCTCTCGGACCTGGCGCGCTGGTACATCGGCGGCATCCTGGCCCACGCCCCGGCGCTGCTGGCCTTCACCAACCCCTCGGTCAACTCCTTCCACCGGCTGGTCCCCGGCTTCGAGGCCCCGGTCAACCTGGTCTACTCCGCCCGCAACCGCTCGGCCTGCATCCGCATCCCGGTCACCGGCTCCTCCCCCAAGGCCAAGCGCGTGGAGTACCGCGTCCCGGACCCCTCCTCCAACCCCTATCTGTGCTTCGCCGCCGTCCTCATGGCCGGCATCGACGGCATCCGGGGCCGCATCGAGCCGCGTGAGCCCATTGACAAGGACCTCTACGAGTTGGCCCCCGAGGAGTACCACGACATCGACAAGCTCCCCTACTCCCTGGACCAGGCCCTGGACGCCCTGGAGGCCGACCACGACTTCCTCACCGAGGGCGATGTCTTCACCCCCGACCTCATCGAGACCTGGATCGACTACAAGCGGGCCCATGAGATCGAGCCACTGCGCCTGCGCCCCCACCCCTACGAGTTCGAGCTCTACTACGACCTGTGAGCCACTGGCTGTGAACCAGTAGCGCCGTCGCGTGACTGCGGGCCCCGGACCTCCCATGAGGTGCCGGGGTCCGCGCTGCTCTCCCAGCACCCTCAGCCGCCCAGCCCACCACAGGCCGGGAGAAGAGGCGCTCCCCTGCGCCACTACCGAAGCACACGGTAGTGGGGCATTTCACAGGGGTTGCATATCTATGTCGGACCATGGATATTTGCCCGCATTGCTGTTTCCCACCGAGGAGTCCCGCATGAGGATCCACCGCATCACCGCACTGGGCGTGGCAGCAGTGGCCTGCCTGGCACTCAACGGCTGCACGCATGCCGCCGACTGGCGCGCCGGCGAGCAGAGCGCCTTCCAGGGCTACGACGTCTCCGGCATCGAGGTCCAGCCCGAGATCGCCGCCCTCCTGCCCGCAGAGGCACTGGAGGACGGCGTGCTCGACGTGGGGGCCGCCACCAACTACGCCCCAGCGGAGTTCCTCAACACCGAGGGACAGCCCATCGGCTACGACGTCGACCTCACCAAGGCCATTGCCGCCGTCCTGGGAGTGGAGTCGCGCACCCACACCGCGGAGTTCGACTCCATCATCGCAGCCATCGGCTCGAACTACGACGCCGGTATCTCCTCCTTCACCATCACCGCTGAGCGGACCGCCGAGGTCAACATGATCTCCTACGTCAACGTCGGCTCCCGCTTCAACGTCTCCGCGGGCAACCCCGAGGGCATCACGGCCTCCAGCCACCTGGACCTGTGCGGGCGCACCGTCGGCGTCCAGGTGGGCACCGCCCAGGAGGAGACCATGCAGGCCTCCGCCCAGGAGTGCGCCCCGGCGGGCAGGCCCACGATGGAGGTGCGCTCCTACGACGACCAGGACGCCGCCACCAGCGCACTGGCCGGAGGCACCATCGACGCCACCTACTCCGACTCCACGGTGGCCGGCTACGCCGTCGAGCGCAGCGATGGTGCGGTGGAGACCATCGGGGAGGTCGAGGACGCCCTGCCGCAGGGCATCGTCACCGCCAAGGAGGATCAGGAGCTGACCGCGGCGATCCAGGCGGCCGTCCAGTACCTCATGGACCAGGGCATCTGGCAGGAGATCCTCCAGGCCTGGGGCGTGGAGGACGCCGCGCTGACCACCAGCGAGCTCAACCCGGCAGTGGAGGACTGAGGCATGAGCACGGCATCGGGCATCTCCGGCGCGAGCCCCGCCCCCACGGCCCCACCCGAGGACTCCAGGAGCGCCATCGAGCTCAACAACCCCAAGCCCGTGCCCCGCCCGGGCACGTGGATCAGCGCCGCCATCGTGGCCGTCCTGGGCGCGATGCTCCTGAACTCCCTCATCACCAATGACAAGTTCCACTGGGACACGGTCTGGTTCTTCCTCCGGGAGGTCCGGGTCATCGCCGCGGTGGGCTGGACCCTGCTGCTGACCTTCATGGCCATGGGTATCGGGATCGTCCTGGCAGTGACGACGGCGATCATGCGCCAGTCCTCCAATCCCGTGCTGCGGGTGATGTCCCTGGTCTACCTGTGGTTCTTCCGCGGCACCCCGATCTACACCCAGCTGGTGTTCTGGGGCGCCCTGTCCGCCCTCTACCAGCACCTGAGCCTGGGGGTGCCCTTCGGCCCCGAGCTGCTGACCTTCAAGACCACGACGGTCTTCACGCCCTTCGTGGCCGCGGTCCTGGGGCTGGGCATCAATGAGGGCGCCTACCTCTCCGAGATCGTCCGCTCGGGCCTGAACTCGGTGGACAAGGGCCAGTCCGAGGCGGCCCGCGCCCTGGGCATGGGCAAGGGGCAGATCCTGCGGCGCATCATCATCCCCCAGGCAATGCGCGTCATCGTGCCGCCCACGGGCAATGAGACGATCTCCATGCTCAAGACCACCTCCCTGGTGCTGGCCGTGCCCTTCACCCTGGATCTGACCTTCGTGACCAACTCCTACGCCTCGTGGACCTACCAGACCATTCCGCTGCTCCTGGTGGCGGCGATCTGGTACATCATCATCACCTCCATCCTCATGGTGTGCCAGCACTACATCGAGCGCTACTACGGCCGGGGCTTCGACTCCCAGGGCCACTCGGGCCGCGGCACGAAGCGCTCGCTGTCCACCCGCCAGCAGGCGATCCTGGACGCCCACACCACCAAGGACGACCCCTTCCTGGAGTACACGCCATGAGCCCGATCAGCCGCTCCGCAGACCAGCCCGCCGCCGCGCCGTCGGGGGTTCCCAAGGTGGAGATCACCGGCCTGCACAAGTTCTTCGGTGAGGTGCACGTCCTGCGGGGGGTGGATATGACCGTGGAGCCCGGCTCGGTGACCGTGCTCGTGGGCCCCTCGGGCTCGGGCAAGTCCACCCTGCTGCGGTGCATCAACGAGCTGGAGACCATCGACGCCGGGCGCGTGCGGGTCGACGGCGAGCTCATCGGCATGCGCGAGGTGGTCAAGAACGGCCGCACCCGCCTGCACGCCCTGTCCGACAAGGCCAGCGCCGCCCAGCGCGCCAAGATCGGCATGGTCTTCCAGCGCTTCAACCTCTTCCCCCACATGACGGCCCTGGCCAATGTCATGGAGGCGCCCGTCCAGGTCAAGAGGATGTCCAAGGCGGAGGCTCGCGAGCGGGCCCTGCGGCTGCTGGACCGGGTGGGCCTGGCGGACCGGGTGGACCACTACCCCTCCCAGCTCTCCGGCGGCCAGCAGCAGCGCGTGGCCATCGCCCGGGCGCTGGCCATGGATCCCGAGCTCATGCTCTTCGATGAGCCGACCTCGGCCCTGGACCCCGAGCTGGTGGGCGAGGTGCTCCAGGTGATGAAGGACCTGGCGGCCTCGGGCATGACCATGGTCGTGGTCACCCATGAGATGGGCTTCGCCCGGGAGGTCGGCGACCAGCTCATCTTCATGGACGGCGGCGCCATCTGCGAATCCGGTCTGCCCTCCCAGGTCCTGGACAACCCCCAGGCCGAGCGCACCAGGGCCTTCCTGTCCTCCGTGCTGTAGATCGAGGGTCGGGGCCCCGATGAGGCCCTCAGGATGCGCGCCAGGCGCCCTCGTTCCAGTCCACGAGGCGCCAGCCGTCCTGGGGATCGCCCTCGATGAGCGTGATGCCGGTATTGCCCATGGGGTGGTCGGCGATCCAGGCGGGGTCGGCCCCGGCGGCCGTGGCGGCGGCCAGGGCGGTCCACAGGCGCAGCACGGTTCCGTGGGCCACCAGGAGGGCCGTGCCGCCCTCGGGGGTCTCCTGGCCGATGCGCGTGACGACCTCGTTGAAGCGCGCGAAGGTGCTCTCGCCATCCTCCAGCGAGCCGGGGATGCGGGCGGCCAGGCGCCCGACCATCCAGGAGCGGGTGGTGTCCACATAGCAGCGCATGGATCCCGCCGCCGTGCTCATCTCCAGGTCCCCGGCCAGCACCTCGCGCAGGCCCGACTCGATGCGCGCGCTCAGGCCGGTGGCGGCCTCGATGGGGGCGATGGTCTGGCGGGCCCGCAGGATCGGGGAGACCCACAGGGAGGAGATCGCCTCCAGGTGCCCGCCGCGCGCCAGGCGCTCCGGCAGCTGCTCGGCCTGAGCACGGCCCACCTCATCGAGGGGGTTTCCGGGGAAGGCCGTGTCCAGGGCCCTCATGACATTGGCGATGGTGCGGCCGTGGCGGACCAGGATGAGCTTCACGCCCCCGATTCTGCCAGGTCAGGGCCCCGCACCTGCCCGCGAGCGCTCAACTCCAGGGGTAAGGACCCTCACGATGGCGGCGGCGCGGCGCAGTCCTGCGCCGGGGGGCCTGCGGGGAGTCCGAGGACGGGTTCGTCGGCCCGAGTCCCGGTGCGTCCTGCTGCGACGGCGGGCCCGGCGCCGGGGAGCGGTTCGGGTTGGCCGGTGGCCCTGCTGCCCGGCTCGACGGCGGCGCCTGCCTGCCTCCGGTCTGCCCTCCTGCCTGCGTGGGGCCCCACAGGCGGTCCCGCTGACGTCGCGGAGTCTCGTCACCGCGGTGGTGCGGCCCACCCGATCGGGCCTGCGGCCGATCGTGTTGGGCCCGCTGCAGGCGCTTTCCAGTCCGCTGCGGGACGTCGCCGGGGCCGGCGGTGCCCTCAGATCCAGCGGGGCCGCCGGTGCGGCGACGGCCTCCGGCGGGCTCATGCGCGCCGAAGATGATGGTCTCGGCCACGGCCCGGGCGTGGCGGGCGCTGCGCCGGTAGAGGTCCTCGATCTGCCGCTCCGTGCCCGATTTCAGGCCGATGAGCCGTCCTACCAGGCGGATGTCGCGGATGGCGTCGGGAAGGACTTGGGAGCGGGGCCCGGTGGTGCGCCCGGTGCCCAGGACGATGGCCGAGCGCAGCCTGGAGGCCAGGATCCATGCGGCGGCGAGGCGGCCGGCCTCGTCGGCTCCCAGGAGTCCGCCGGCCGCGGCGGCCTGGAGTGCCTCCAGGGTCGAGGTGGTGCGCAGGTCCTGCACCCTGCCGGCGCTGGCCAGTTGGAGGACCTGGGCGCTCCACTCCACGTCGCTCAGCCCGCCCGGGCCGAGCTTGAGGTGGCGGGCGGGGGCCACGCCGAGGGGAAGCCGCTCGGTCTCCACCCTGGCCTTGATCCTGCGGATCTCGCGCAGCTCCTCGGTGCTCAGGCCCTGCGGTGCCCAGCGCAGGGGGCCGATGAGCTCTTCGAAGGCCCGCCCCAGCTGCGCGTCCCCGGCGCTGGCCCGGGCCCGCAGCAGTGCCTGGCGCTCCCAGACCTGGGCCCAGCGCCCGTAGTAGTCCGCGTAGGCGCTCAGGGATCGGCTCATCGCCCCCTGGCGGCCCTCGGGGCGCAGGTCGGCGTCGACCTCGAGCGCGTGGGGGCGGGCGGCGGCCAGCAGGCGCACCATGGTCCTGGCCACGGCGTCGGCCTCCCTGGCGGCGCCGTCCTCATCGGCTCCGGGGCGGGCCTGGTGGACGAAGAGCACGTCGGCGTCCGAGGCGTAGCCGACCTCGCGGCCGCCCAGGCGCCCCATGGCGATGACGGCGTGGTCGGCCTGGGCTCCGGGCCAGTGGCCTTGGGGGTCGGGCCCGTGGGCCAGGGTTGCGAGGCCGTCGCGCTGGGCGATGACCAGGGCGGTGGCCACGCTCAGGGCGCCGGACAGGACGGCGTCGGTGGCGTCGCTCAGGACGGTGGCGGTGCGCCGGGGGTCGATGCCGTCGAGGCAGTCGGCCAGGGCGGCCCGCACCTCCTCGCGGGCGCGCACGCGCACCACCGCCTGAACCGCCTCCTGTGCCTGGGCCTCCAGGGCGGTCTCATCGGGCCCGGTCAGGGGCCGGCGCCGCAGCACCGCGGCGATCTCCTCGGCCAGGGCGGCGGGCGGACGGGCGGCCAGCTCGGCGTCGCCGTCGAGCCAGGCGATGGACTCGGGGAACTCCACGAGCCTCTCGGCGGCCCAGTGGGATCCGGAGAGGACCTGGCACAGGCGCTGGGCGGCCACCGGGGAGTCGCGCAGCATGGCCAGGTACCAGTGGGAGCCGCCGATGGCCTCGGAGACCTTCCTGAAGGACAGCAGCCCGGCGTCCGGGTCGGCGCCCTGGCCGATCCAGCCGATGATGACCGGCAGGAGCTGGCGCTGGATGGCGGCGCGCCGGCTCACCCCCTCGGTGAGGGCCTGGATGTGGCGCAGGGCGCCGTCGGCGTCCACATAGCCCACCGCCTCCAGGCGCTCCCTGGCGGCCTGGGGGCTCAGGGCCATCTCGTCGGCGCTCAGGCGGGCGGCGGCCCCCAGCAGGGGCCGGTAGTAGATGTCCTCGTGCAGGGCCCGCACCCGGCGGCGCAGCTCGCGGAAGGTGGTCTGCAGGGAGGGCCCGTCAGCCAGGCTGCGGTGCACGCTGCGGCCCAGGCGGCGCAGGTCCTCCTCCTTGGCGGGCATGTTGTGGGTGCGGCGCAGGCGGTGGAGCTGGGCGCGGTGCTCCAGGAGGCGCAGTCCCTTGTAGCAGTCGGCCATGGCGGCGGCGTCCTGGCGGCTGACATACCCGCCGGCCGACAGGGCCTCCAGGCCGGCCAGGGTCTGGCGCACCCGCAGGGAGGGGTCGGCCCGCCCGTGGACCAGTTGGAGGAGCTGGACGGTGAACTCCACGTCGCGCAGGCCTCCCGGGCCCAGCTTGATGCGCCGGTCGGGGCCGGAGCGGGGGCCGGACTCGCGCTCCACCCGGCGGCGCATCGCCCGGGCGTCCTCCACGAAGTTCTCCCGGCTGGAGGCCTGCCACACCAGGGGGGCGATGGCCTGCTCGTAGGCGGCGCCCAGGGCGGCGTCGCCCGCGCAGGCGCGCGCCTTGAGCAGGGCCTGGAACTCCCAGGAGGCGGCCCAGCGCTGGTAGTAGGCCAGGTGGGAGTCCAGGGTGCGCACCAGGGCGCCGTCCTTGCCCTCGGGGCGCAGGGCGGTGTCCAGTGGCCACAGGGCGGGCTCGGGGCCGGTGGCCGAGGTGGCGCGGGCCAGCTCGGTGGCGATCTGGGTGCCGGTCTCCACCAGCTGGGCCTCGCTCACCTCGCGCCCCTGGGCGGGCCCGACGACGTAGACCACGTCGACGTCGGAGATGTAGTTCAGCTCCTGGGCGCCTGTCTTGCCCATGGCGATGATGGCGAGTGCCACATCCTGGGCGGCGGGGCCGACGGCGGCGCGGGCGATGAGCAGGGCGGCGTCCAGGGCGGCGTCGACCAGGCGGCTCATGCGCTCCCCGACCACCGGCACGTGATCCAGGGGGGCCTGCCCCACCAGGTCGTCGGCGGCGATGGCCAGGAGCCTGTCCTTGTAGGCGCAGCGCAGGGCGGCGGTGGCCCGGGCCACCGGGTCATCGCCGCCGCTGGCGACCGGGCCCCTGGCGCCGGCTCCCGCCCGGCTGGCCGTCCGGTCGTGCGTGCCGGGGGCGCCGGCCTCCAGGGCGCGCACGACGGCGTCGCGCAAGTAGTCCTCGACACCGGGGGCGCCCTGGGCCTCCCAGGCGCGCTCGGGGCCCAGGGCGCTGATCCGCTCGGGGTGGGCCACCAGGAAGTCCCCCAGGGACTGGGAGTAGCCCACCACGCGCAGCAGCCGGCGCCGGTGCTCGGCGAGTGCCGGCGGGTCCTGGTGACCGGCGGTGAGGATCCGGTGCAGGGGCGCCGTGGTCGGCGCGGCCGGGGGCCCGGGGTCGCAGGCCTGGGCCAGGCGCACCAGGGTCAGCAGGGCCAGGTCGGGGTCGGCGCAGTGGGCCAGCTCGGCCACCAGGGCGAGCGCGGCGCCGCTGAGGTCCGCGCCCCGGTCGGCCCCTGCGGCCTGGGGCGGGGTATGGGATGGGGCCTGGGAGGGTCCGTCGGACAGGCAGGCGGCCAGGGCGGGGTCCTCCAGGAGCGCGACCGCCCGGTCGACGTCGGCGAATCCCGCCCTGATGAGGCGCCGCCGCGGTGAGGTCCGGCGCGAGGCCAGGGGACCGTCCTGCGCGCGCGCTGCCCCGCTCACTGCCTCATCCCGTCTCCGGGGCCCACTGCGGCCCGCTCAGGCGCGGGGGAAGAACTGCTCGATCTCAAACGGGGTGACCTGGGCGTCGTAGGCCCGGTACTCCCGGCGCTTGTTGCGCAGGAAGTACTCGAAGCTGTCCTCCCCGAAGGTGTCGGCCACCAGGTCGGAGTCCTGCGTGGCGGCCACCGCGCTCTTCAGGGAGGTCGGCAGGGCCTGGATCCCCAGGGCCTTGCGCTCGACATCGGACAGCGCCCACACGTCGTCCTCAGCCTCGGGGGGCAGCTCGTAGCCCTCCTCGATGCCCTTGAGGCCGGCGGCGATGATGACGGC
Organism: Actinomyces capricornis; assembly: GCF_019974135.1. Lineage (NCBI taxonomy): Bacteria > Bacillati > Actinomycetota > Actinomycetes > Actinomycetales > Actinomycetaceae > Actinomyces > Actinomyces capricornis. Next base: position 2,994,552 of record NZ_AP025017.1, on the reverse strand, counting down.
GTAGGCCAGGTAGGGGTTGGCCGAGGAGTCGATGCCGCGATACTCCACCCGCACCGACTGGGCCTTGCCCGGCTTGTGCATGGGCACGCGCACCAGGGCCGAGCGGTTGTTGTGCCCCCAGCACACGTAGCTGGGCGCCTCATCGCCGCGCTTGCCGCTCCACAGTCGCTTGTAGGAGTTGACGTGCTGGTTGGTCACCGCGGTGATCTCCGAGGCGTGGTGGAGCAGGCCGGCGATGAAGGAGCGCCCCGTGGCGGAGAGCTGGTACTGGCCCGAGGGGTCGAAGAAGGCGTTGCGGTCGCCCTCGAACAGGGAGAAGTGGGTGTGCATGCCCGAGCCGAACTCGTCGGCGAAGGGCTTGGGCATGAAGGTGGCAACGCAGCCCTCCTGGAGGGCGACCTCCTCGACCACCGCCCGGAAGGTCATGATGTTGTCGGCCATGGACAGGGCGTCGGCGAAGCGCAGGTCGATCTCGTTTTGGCCCGGACCGCCCTCGTGGTGGGAGAACTCCACCGAGATGCCCATCTGCTCGAGCATGAGAATGGCTCGGCGTCGGAACTCGTGGGCGGTCCCGCCCGGGACGTGGTCGAAGTACCCGGCGTAGTCGGTGGGGCGGATACGGCCCTGCTCATCGCGCTTGACCAGGTAGAACTCGATCTCGGGGTGGATGTAGCAGGTGAAGCCGGCCTCGGCCACCCGGGCGATCTGGCGCTCGAGCACCGAGCGCGGATCGGTGCGGGCGGGCTCGCCGTCGGGGGTGAGCACGTCGCAGAACATGCGCGCCACGCCGTTGGCACCCTCCCGCCAGGGCAGCATCTGGAAGGTGGAGGGGTCGGGGGCCAGGAGCATGTCGGACTCGAAGACCCGGGTCAGGCCCTCGATGGCCGAGCCGTCGAAGCCGATGCCCTCCTCGAAGGCCCCCTCGACCTCGGCCGGGGCGATGGCCACCGACTTCAGCTGCCCGGATACGTCGGTGAACCACAGACGCACGAAGCTGATATCGCGCTCCTCGATCGCGCGGAGCACGTACTCCTGCTGCTTGTCCACAGTGCCTCCTGAGCGGGTTGGGCGCACGGCTGCGGTAGGGCCGACGGCGCGGGCCCCCGTGCACCCACCACCCTAGCCGTCCTTCCTCGCGAGGTGGTGACCAGCCAGGGCGGCGAGTGAGGGCCCTCGGCGGGGCGTGGGAGGCCGGGCCGAGCCCGTCCTCGGATGGGCCGGTGCTCGAGTAGCCTCGGGGCATGGCTACACCCGCTCCCTCCGACGCGCCGCACCACGCCCCCTCCCCCACGCCGGCCACTGCGCCCGCCGCGCCGCCGGCCGGGGCGGGCGGGGGCAGGCCCGTGCGCGTCCACCACCTCCGCGCCGCCAAGGCCGAGGGCACCAGGCTGGTCATGCTCACCGCCTACGACGCCGTGACCGCCCGGATCCTGGATGCCTCCGGTGTCGACATGCTCCTGGTGGGCGACTCCATCGGCAATGTCATGCACGGGCACGACTCGACCCTGCCGGTGGAGCTCGACGAGATGGTGGTGGCCACCCGCTCGGTGGCCCGGGCCACCGAGCGCGCCCTGGTGGTGGCCGACCTGCCCTTCGGCTCCTACGAGGCCGGCCCCCAGCAGGCCCTGGCCAGTGCGGTGCGACTGATGAAGGCCGGTGCCAGCGCCGTCAAGCTCGAGGGCGGGCGGGCGCGCTGCGAGACGATCCGCCTCTTGACCCAGGCCGGTATCCCGGTGATGGGCCACCTGGGCTTCACCCCCCAGTCGGTCCACGCCCTGGGCGGCTTCCGCGTCCAGGGCCGGGGGCCTGCCGGCGAGGAGCTGCTGGCCGACGCCCTGGCCATCGAGGAGGCCGGCGTCATGAGCATGGTCCTGGAGATGGTTCCCGAGCCGTTGGCCGCCCGCGTCACCCAGGCCCTGGGCGTGCCCACCATCGGCATCGGAGCCGGGGCCCGCACGGACGGCCAGGTCCTGGTGTGGACGGACATGGCGGGGATGACCGACTGGTCACCGCGCTTCGCCAGGCGCTTCGCCGAGCTGGGCCAGGAATTGGGCCGGACCGCCTCGCAGTACGCCGCCGAGGTGCGCTCCGGCTCCTTCCCCTCCCAGGAGCACTGGTTCGACTCCTGATCGCAGGCCAGAGCACCGCCGTGCGCCCCCACCCCTGCTGTCCTCCTATGCTGAGTCCATGAACTCCGCCGTCCCCATGACCCCGGACCAGCTCGCCGACCGCGCCCCGCGGGGCACCCTCGTACCGGGCAGGATCAGTGCCGAGCGCCAGGTTCCCAGCGTCATCGCCCGCCCCGAGTACCTCTTCCACGACGGGCCCGAACGGGTCACCGCCCCGGAGGTCAAGAGCGCGGAGACCATCGAGCGCATCCGGGTGGCCGGGCGCCTGGCGGCCCGCGCCCTGCAGGAGGCCGCCAAGGCCATCGCCCCGGGGGTGAGCACCGACGAGCTGGACCGCATCGCCCATGAGTACCTGTGCGACCACGGCGCCTACCCCTCCTGCCTGGGGTACATGGGCTTCCCCAAGTCCATCTGCACCTCGATCAACGAGGTCATCTGCCACGGGATCCCCGACACCACGGTGCTCCAGGAGGGCGACCTGATCAACATCGACGTCACCGCCTACATCGGCGGCGTGCACGGGGACACCAATGCCACCTTCCCCGTGGGCCAGGTCGATGAGGAGAGCGCACTGCTCATCGAGCGCACCCGCACCGCCATGGAGCGCGGGATCAAGGCGGTCAGGCCCGGCAGGGAGGTCAATGTCATCGGCCGCGTCATCGAGGCCTACGCCAGGCGCTTCGACTACGGGGTGGTGCGGGACTTCACCGGGCACGGCGTGGGTGAGGCATTTCACTCCGGGCTCATCATCCCGCACTACGACGCCGCACCGGCGCACAACGAGGTCATCGAGGTGGGCATGGTCTTCACCATTGAGCCGATGCTGACCCTGGGCGCCATCGACTGGGAGCAGTGGGACGACGGCTGGACGGTGGTGACCAAGGACCGCTCCCGCACCGCCCAGTTCGAGCACACGATGGTGGTCACCGAGGACGGCGCCGAGGTGCTGACCCTGCCCTGAGCAGGCCACGAGCGGGTCCTGACCCATGCCATGCCCATCGCCTGACCAGTCCTGGACCAGGCTCTGAGCGGGCGCAGGCGGGGGCTTGCGAGAACGAGCCGCCACCCGCGCCACGCGCAGGCCCCACCGGGCGCGGGCCTGCGCGACCCGGTGCGCAGGTTCGCGCTGGGGGAACGAGCGGGCAGGCCTCCCCACCGCTTCGGCCGCCCGCCCTGCCCTGCCTGGCATGATGACCGTGTACATTCGGACCGTGAGAAGGCCACTGCTCCCGGTGGTCCAGCCCGATCTTTTCCTTCCCGGAGGTTCACATGGCACTGCGCTTCAACCCACCGCCGAACTGGCCGGCGCCGCCCGAGGGCTTCCAGCCGCCCGCCGGCTGGCAGCCCGATCCGGCCTGGGGGCCGGCGCCCGAAGGATGGCAGCTCTGGGTGGATGACTCCGCCTCCTCGGGCGGCTCGGCCTCCTCCGCGCCCGCGGCCGCCTCCGGCGCCGACCCGGCATGGGCCCCGACCCAGGCGGTGTCCACTGGAGCCACTGCCCCGGTCGCCGACCCCACTGGCCAGTCCGCCTCCGTGCCCTCGGGCGACTTCTCCCCCTCCGCGCCCGCGGGAGGCGCCAGCCCCTACGCCCCCAGCGGTGACTACGCCCAGGCCCCCACGCCCTTCCAGAACCAGGCCGCCCCCCAGGGCGTGCCCAGCGCACCGGGTGCCCCCGGCGGCTGGCAGCCCATGGACGTCGGCGGCCAGCCCGGCTACGCGGCGGCCGCATCCAAGCCGATCACCAAGCAGTGGTGGTTCTGGGCCATCATCGCCGGTGCCCTCGTCGTCATCCTGGTCCTGGCCATGGTCATCGTCAACAGCGTGGGCTCCAGTGGGGACAACAACAGCCGCGGCGGCTCCAGCTCCTCGCAGAACTCCGGCAGCGGCTCCTCCGACAAGAGCGACTCCAGCGGCTCGGGCGACTCCGAGGACTCCGCCAACAAGGACCAGCCGGGAACCGACCCCAACAACCCGGCCGACCCCGACAGCAACATCCTGACCTTCACCGCCGGCAAGTACTCCTCCAACAGCGGCGGGACCGCGGATGTGGAGATCACGGAGGTCAAGTGGGACGCTACCTCCGAGGTCGAGCAGGGCATGAGGTACGGCTACGAGGCCCCGCCGGAGGGCTCGGTCTACGTGCGTGTCAAGATCAAGCTGACCTACCACGGCTCGGGCCAGTTCGAGAAGTACAGCTTCAAGATGGACTACACCAAGGACGGCAACACCGTTGAGGCCTCGAGCCTCTACAGCCTGTCCGACGAGTTCGATCAGCAGGCCATGCCCCGCGACGGCGGCTCGGCCGAGGGCTACGTCTCCTTCGTCATCCCCAAGGAGGACGCCAACTCCGGGGTGTGGGCCATCAGCGTCTTCGACGGCGATGAGCTGTACATGGCCGCCAAGTGAGACCTGAGCACGACCTCAGCGCTCGCGACATGCCACGGCATCCGTGAGACGCCGGCTCCCCCACCAGGGGCCTTGTGAGGAGCAACGAGGGTGCCCCTGCCCAGATGGGCGGGGGCACCCTCGTGTCAGCGGGCGGACGAGCCGACCTGTACGCCGGGTTCTGTTGCCGCCCGCCGTTACCGGCCCTGGGCGGTGGCGACCATTCATCTTGGACCACCGTTGCCGATGGCCTCACGCGACCAACCCGCCGGCTCGGGCGAGCAGCCCTCAAGCGCCGGCTGTGCGGTCTTGCTCCGGACGGGGTTTACCCAGCCGCGACGGTCACCCGCCACGCTGGTGGGCTCTTACCCCACCCTTTCACCCTTACCGGCCCATGCGGACCGGCGGTCTACTCTCTGTGGCACTATCCCGCGGGTCGCCCCGGGTGGCTGTTAGCCACCGTCCTGCTCTGTGGAGCCCGGACGTTCCTCAGCCCCGGGAGCGTCCAGAAACGCCCCCCGAGTACCGCGGCCGCCCGGTCGGCTCGTCCGCAGGCACAGCATAGCCCGTGAGGCCGCATGCACTGATCTAGCATGTGCCCGTGCTCATCCTGCTCCCGCCCTCCGAGGGCAAGACCTCTCCCTCCTCAGGCCCGCCCCTGGACCTGGACGGCCTGCTGGGCGGCGCCGAGCTCAGCGCCACCAGGCTCAGGGTCATGGAGGCCCTCGCCCAGGCCAGCGCCTCCCCCGAGGCCGCGGCGCTCCTGGGCCTGGGCCCCAGGAGTGCCGCCGACGCGGCCCTCAACCTCCGCCTGACCACCGCCCCCTGCGCCCCGGCCCACGAGCTGTTCACCGGGGTGCTCTACGAGGCCGCCGCGCTGGCCGGCCACGCCCGGGGCCGATCGGGGCGCAGCGTGCTCAGCGGCAGCGTCGTCATCCTGTCCGGGCTGTGGGGCGCGGTGCGCGCCACCGACGCCCTGCCCGACCACCGCCTGTCCATGGGCCTGGCCCTGCCCGGCCTGGGACGGATGTCCGCCTTCTGGAAGCGGCCCCTGGCCCCGGTGCTCGATGAGCTGGCCGACGGCGTCGTGGTGGACTGCCGCTCCTCGGCCTACGCCGCGGCATGGCAGCCCTCCGCCCAGGCGCCGCCCACCAGCCTGTTCAAGGTCACGGTGGTCAAGGAGGCCCCCAACGGCAGGCGCACCGTGGTCTCCCACCACGCCAAGCACACGCGCGGGCTGCTGGTCGGGGCGCTCATCGCCGCCCTGGCCGAAGGCGGCCTCACGCAGGAGGCCGACGCCGAGGCGGTCGCCGCGATCGCCCAGGGCCTGGAGGGCGTCCACGCCGTGGAGCTGGAGGAGCCGGACCGGCGCGGCAGGCGCGATCTCAGGCTCGTGCTGCGCTGAGACCCCGCTGAGAGGCTGATCCTCCGCGGCCCCGGGCGGGGCGTCCGGGGCCGCTGCCTGCGCTCAGATGTCCATGCGCACGATGATGACGTCGTTCTCCTCGGCGTGCAGGACGGCCTCTGGCGGAGCGGCCATGATCCGGGCCATCTCCTGGGGGCTGATCTCCAGCGATCCGCCCTCGATGCGCCGCCCGTGGAGGGCCACCGCGCCCAGGCCGCCGGTACGGGCGCGCACGGCGTCGTAGTCCTCCAGCAGCCCGGGATCGATACTGCCGGCCAGGTCGGCGCGCTGATCCTCCACCGAGGAGATCTCCTCATCGAGGCGCGCGAAGTGGGCGTCGCGCTCGGCGGTCAGCTCCCGGCCGGCGGCACGGATCTCCTGCTCCTGCCGGGCCAGGCCCTCCACGGCGGCCTGGGCCTGGTCCAGCTCCTCCATCGCGGCGATCTGCGCCTCCTCCAGGACTCCCTGGCGCACGCCCAGGTGGTCGATCTCGTGCTGGATGGCGGTCAGGTCCCGGGCCGCGTCCTGGCCGGACAGGAGCCGCTCACGCAGCGCCTCGGAGCGGCGCACCACCTGGTTGACCTCGTCCTCGCGGCGCGTGGCGGCCTCCTTGGCCTGGACCAGGGCGGCGTCGGCCATGACCGCCTGGCGCTTGTTGGCGGTGAGCCGTTCGATGGTGGCCTCGATCCGCGCCAGCACCGGCAGGTGGGTGCGCTCGTGGCGCAGCCGGGCCAGGCGGGAGTCGAGGGCCTGCAGCTCGATCAGCAGGCGCTGCTGGGCGATGGGAGCGCTCATCACGGGTGTCCTTCGATGCCGGAGATGGGTGGTGCGGTGGGCCGGGTCCGATCCTCTCACGCCCTGTCGGCCGTGGTCAGGCGCATGGTCCACGGGTCGGTAACGGTGTGGGAGACCACGGCGGTCAGGCGAGCTCCCCTGGCGAGGGTCTCGGCCTCCAGGCGCTGGGCCAGTGGGGGCAGGCCCACCCATTCGGTGGCCCAGTGGGTGCCGCACAGCAGGTAGGGCCGCCCGCCCTCGAGGTGCTCGGAGGCGGGGTGGTGGCGCAGGTCGGCGGTGAGGAAGACATCGGCCCCCACCTGGCGGGCCCGCGCCAGCAGGGAGTCCCCGGCGCCGCCGGAGACGGCGATGGTCTGCACGTGCGCCTCCGGGTCGCCGCCCAGGAGCAGACCGGGCGCGGAGTCGGGCAGGGCCGCGGCCACGGTGGCGGCGAAGTCGCGCAGGCTGGTGGGCCGGGGCAGGGCGCCGACCCGGCCGATCCCCTGGGCGGGGTCGGTGGGGTCGGGCTCCAGCGGGACGACCTCGTCAAGGCCCACGGCTGCGGCCAGGGCGTCGGCCACTCCCCCGTGCGCGGCATCCAGGCTGGTGTGGGCGTTGAGCAGGGCGATGCCCGAGCGGATGAGGCGGTGGATGAGGCGGCCCTTGGGATCGGTGGCGGCCACGGCCTCGGTGCCGCGCAGGTAGAGGGGGTGGTGGGTGATGATCATTCCCACGCCGCGCTCGATGGCCTCATCGACGACGGCGGTCACGGGGTCGACGGCCAGCAGCACGGAGGAGACCCGGTCCTGCGGGTCGCCGCAGATGAGCCGGTTGGAGTCCCAGGAGGCGGCCAGGGCCGGCGGCGCGGCCCGCTCCACCAGGTCCACCACTTCGGCGACGCTCAGGCCTCTCTCATCCGTGGGGCCCTCGGGGACCGGCGCGGTCCTGGTATCCGGGGCGTCGTCGCCGCCGCGCTGGGCCTGGGGGGTCGGTCTGATCGGATCTTCCGGCTGCGTCATGGTCCCAGGCTAGAGGACGGGCGCGGCCGCCGCGCAGCCCTGGGGATGAGGCGCACCAGGGCGGTTCGTGCACGTCAACGGGGAGCCTGCTGGGATCGGGGAGCGAGGTGGCGCACATCGGCCGCGCTCCTCGCACAATCCCGGCGCGTGCCTGTTGCGCGGTTGCTACAAACATGGCAGCGTAAAGCCAGAGAATCACAATCCAGTATCTTTTCCTACCTTCGGTTCAATTTTTTGTGGGGTGGCACATCCATGACCTGTGACGAGCAGACGCGATGCCGGGAGGGCGCGGTCGTGCGCCCGGGCCCGTGTCGGGACCGGGAGGCACTGACCGGCTGACACCGTGCGGGGAGCCCCGGCCGCCTCACCGCAGAGGCCGTGCCGCCCGGCGCCCCCGCACCTCCCCCGCTCCGCACCTGTCCCATCCCAGAAGGGGTTCCCATGTCCTGGTCCTTCGGCATGTTCGTCGTGCTCATATGCGGCGTCATCCTCATGGCCGCCATCGGCGTCAAGCTGCTCTTCAAGCGTGACCTGCCCCTGGGCGCCCACCGAGGCCCGCAGGAGCAGGACGGCCGGGGCGCGGCGCCCTCGGTGCGGCAGCCCGGTGAGCGGGACTGGCGCGACCGCGGACCGCGGCCGTCGCAGACCATCCGCTACCGCCTGGACTCCCCCGGCCGCGCCCAGGGCTTCGCCAACCGGACGGGACTGCCGCGGGCGCTCATGGACTCCTCCCCCTACCTGCCCCTGCTGGTGCTCGTGGGCGCCTACCTGGTGGTGTGGTTCTTCTGGAGGGTCATCGTCACCCGGCACGGCAGTTTCGACCCCTGGCTCATCTGGGCCTTCAACATCGTCTTCCTCTTCGTGGCGATCCAGCTGCTGCTGGCCTTCTCCGAGCAGCGGCTCATCGGTGCCGGCCCCACGCCCCAGCGGGCCGCGGTGCTCGTGCCCCTGTACAACGAGGATCCCGCGGTGGTCCAGCGCATGCTCACCGCCCTGCTGGTCCAGAGCCTGGTGCCCTCCGAGATCCACGTCGTCGACGACGGCTCCACCCAGGGCACCTACTTCGAGCAGCGCCAGTGGTTCCTGCGCGAGGCCCGCGCCCACGGGGTCTACGCGACCTGGCAGCGCACCCCCAACCAGGGCAAGCGCCACGCCCAGGCCCAGGCCTTCCAGCAGATCCGCGACGCGGAGATCTTCGTGACGGTGGACTCCGACTCGATGCTCGACGCCGAGGCGATGCGCGAGATCACCCTGCCCTTCGCCGACCCTCGGGTGATGTCGGTGGCCGGGGTCATCCTGGCCACGAACAACCGGATGAACCTGCTGGCCCGGGTCACCGACATCATCTTCGTCACCCAGCAGCTCACCGACCGCTCCTCCATGTCCCGCCTGGGCATGGTGCTGGTCAACTCCGGGGGCCTGGCGGCCTACCGGATCTCCGTGCTGGCCGACCACATCGACCTCTACATGAGCGAGGAGTACCTGGGCCGGCACGTGGAGTTCTCCGACGACTCCCTCCTCACGCTCTTCGCGGCACTGAGGGGCCGCACGGTCCAGCAGCCCACGGCCTTCGCCTTCGCCTGGATGCCCGAGCGCTTCAGCCATCACCTGCGCCAGCAGATGCGGTGGTTCCGCGGATCCTTCATCCGGGGACTGTGGCGGCTGCGCTTCCTGCCGGTGATCTCCTGGGGCTGGTGGCGCCAGCTGCTGGGCTGGCTCCAGCTGTGGGTGGTGGGCGCCACCTTCATCTACCTGGTGATCTGGCGCCCGTTGATGACCGATCACGGGATCCCCGTGGAGGTCATCCTCATCCCGGCGATCATCGGCCTGGTGCAGAACATGCGCTATGTGGGCGTGTGGCGGTCGGACACCTCCGAGCGGCAGCGCTACAGCGCCCTGGTGCTCTCCCCGCTGGCCACCATGTGGACCACCGTGCTGCTGCGCCCGCTGCGCGTGTGGGGGATGCTCACCAGCACACGCATGGGCTGGAACACCCGCCAGCAGGTGGAGGTCTCCGAGGACGGGGGCATGGTGGACCAGGTGCTGGCCCACGCCGGGGCGCTCAGCGATCCGGGCGAGGTCGCTGCGCCACCGCCAATGGGGCGCGCGGCCGCCGCGGCCACGCCACCGCCGGTGGCAGAGGCCCCCGTGGGGGCCGGGCCCGCGGTCGCGGTGGCCAGTCCCGCCGGCGTCGTGGGTCCTCCCCCACCGCCGCCACCGCCGGCGCCTGCGCCGCCGCCTCCCCCGCCCCCGCCGTTGGCGGGCCATATGGTGCGCGTGCCACGGCACAGCCCGCTGCCGCCGCTGCCGCCCAAGGAGCCGCTGTCCGAGGCGTCGAACTCCGCCTCCTCGCCGCCCTCGGCGCCGGCCAGTGCCGCGAAGTCGCCGGCCGCGGCGCACAAGTCCTCCCAGGGCAGGCGCCCCTACCCCCCGGGTCACCTGTCCGTGGGCTCATGGTCCTGATCAGTCCCGATCAGCCAGTGGCCCTCGGGTCCGGGACAGCGCGGGTCAGCGCGGGTCGGGGACGGCGGGTGATGCACCCCCGGGCCTGCCGGCATCCAGTGGGCCGGAGGTACCGCGTCGCGGCGTGCTCAGGGATCCCTGCTCGCGGGCCGCAGTGAGGGCCTCAGCGGTTGCGGATGTAGGAGTAGAGCAGGAGGTCGGGGCGCGCGGGCCCCGGGTGGCAGCCCGCGGTCGCGGCCTGCGCCGCCAGCTCCTCAGGAGTGCGGATCCTCCAGGAGGTGGTGGCCTCGCGGGTCTGGAGGACCTCGCCGCCCCCACCGGCACCGTCATCGCTGCCCTCATCGGGGTGGGCGGCGGCGGTGATGGTCCATCGCATGGTCCAGGCGACGACGCCGTCCTGGGCGGCCTCGGCCCTGCCCTCGGTGCGGTAGGCCAGGTCGCCGATGCGGGTGGTGCCGAAGTCGGTCCAGGGCAGTGCGGCGCCGTCGAGGGGGCCCTGGAGTGCGATGATCACCGGCGCCCCGGGCATCAGGCGCTCGCCCACCAGCTCCCAGAAGCCGGCCAGGGCCTCGTCGTCGAGGTGCCCAATGACGTTGAGGGCCGTGATGGCCCCCAGGCGGCGGGGCAGGAGGTGGGCGACCTGGTCGAGGGTGCCGGCTAGGACGGTGGTGCGCTCGGCCAGCTCGTCGTTGGCGGCGATGGCGGCCATGAGGCCGGCGCGCATGGCGGCGGAGGGCTCGACGGCGTAGAGCCTGCGGCGCCCGGTGGCCAGGGCGGGCAGTGCGGTGCCGATGCCGGCACCGAGGTCGAGGGCGGGCTCATCCCCTGCCCGCGCCGCTGCGAGGATCTCGCCCAGGGCGGCATTGATGGACGGGGTGAAGGCGCGCGCCAGGGCTCCGTAGATGTCGGCGTTGCTGGTGTAGAAGTCGTGCGGCTGGCTCATCGCGCTTCCCAAGACGGTGCCATGTGGTGGGCAGCATCATCCCACAGGGCCCGTCGGTGCCGCTGTGCCGGAGCGCGCCTCGGCCCGGGTCGTGCAGCCCATGGGCGCTCCCGCCGATGCGCCGCCGTGGGCAGCGGGTGGGGATGTACAGAACTCCCCATGGCAACGGTCAGGAAGGAGTGCCGGGCTGGGGTAATCTTCACTGCGTCGTCCTCCCCGACGACGCCCTGAGCCCCGCGCGCCGGCGCGAGCGCCCAGGCACTGCCCCCATAGCTCAGCGGTTAGAGCAGCGAGCTTATACCTCGTTTCGTGCCTGATAAGCACAAGGTCCTGGGTTCGAATCCCAGTGGGGGTACTTCTTATATATGGGTTGCTGTGAGCGTGGCGGAGTCCCGCCGCCCTCACAGCGGGTGGGCGGCGCTGAAGGAGCGTACTCGTGCGCCCAGGCCGTTGAGCAATGCCTCCAGGCGCCAGGTGAGCTCGGTGCTGGCCGGCCCCAGTGCGCCCCAGTCCGGGTAGAGGGTGCCCAGCAGCGCACCTCCGGCATGGAAGGCGACGTCCTTGCCGGGGCTCACGGTGGCGGTGATCCTCACCTGCTCCCAGGGCACGGGGGTGAAGGTGCGGTGCACCCCGGCCTTGGCGACCAGGACGCAGGCCTGCTCGGTCAGGACCGCGGTGAGCCTGCCGCCGTCGCTGATGCGCAGGAAGGGCACCCCCGACCAGTGCTTGCGCTCGAGGCGGACGTCGCGCCAGAAGGTCTTCGCGGCCCTGCCATCGCCGTGGGCGGGCAGATCCCATGGGGGCAGCCGCGAGCTCCGCAGGTCCTCGAAGACCGGCCAGAGCCGGGCCATGTCCACGGGGAGCCAGAAGACCTCCTGTGCCAGGGCGCGCGAGCGCAGGAAGGTCCCCGCATCCGTTGCGGTGCTCTGGAGCACTGTGGTGGTGGCCGCATCCAGGGGGTGGCCGGCGGTGGCCACCCACCCGCCGACCCCCAGGCGGGCGGCCCGGGAGCTCTCGGCGGGAATGAGCGCCTCGATGGCGCTGATGAGGGCGCTGAGGTCCTCCGGGGGCCACAGTCCTGCGGGGAACAGGGTGAGGTGGGCGCTGAGCGCCATGATGTGGGTGGCTTCGAGGATCTTGTGCTCATCGACGATGTAGGGGCTGCCTGAGGTGGCGTACATGGCCTGGAATGCGGTTTTGCCGACGATGACGGAGGCCAGGTACTGGCCCCAGCCGGAGTAGTGCGCGAGGGCTCGCCGGGCGTGGCTCTCCAGGAGCTCGGCCAGGGCGGCGTCGTCGATGTAGCCCGCGGTGCGGGCACGGGTGAGCAGGTTGACGATCCGGCAGTCGTCGAATCCGCGCGCCCCGGCCGCGCCGGCGAGCATGGCCAGGGCGGGCACCTGCTGGGCTGCGATGAGCGGATCGGCCCAGGAGCCGGCCGCCACCGCCAGCTCCTCGCATTGGGCGATCGCCGAGGGCCCGTCGACGACGCCGAAGGCGTTCTTCAGGGCAATGACCGACGCCGGCCGGTTCAGTGCCGCCCATCCGGGGCCCTGCGTGTTGCGCAGCTCGTCGATGGCGGCCTGGTAGGGCTTGGCCAGCAGGGCGTGGTCGGCGCAGTAGGGGGAGGCGAGCAGGTTGAGATTGCTGAGCACGAGGAGGGTCCCTCCTGGGGCCGGTCATCTTCTCGGTGATCCTGGCAGACGCGGTGACGGTCCGGCAAGAGGTCGGGAGGGGTGGTGGTGAGGCGGAAGGGGAGGGCGCCGGGCGAGGTGGGCCTGCGGGCGGCTGACCGGATGACGCCGTCGTGGGGGTGGGCGCCGGCGGGAGCGCGCTCGCCCTGGGCACGGTCCCCATCCCGATCTGCCGGTTTTCTGCCATGGCCGGCGGGCCGCGCGGCGGGTACTGTTCTGCGAATCGCTCCCGGGGGCCGGCCCGGGGGCACTGAGCGCCGTCGAGGAGGACGTCGTGACGCAGGCATACGAGAGCACAGGTTTCATCGCCCCCGACCCCGAGTCCGTCAAGGGCGCCTGGGTCCAGGACTGGAGGGCGCTGGAGGAGCAGGCCCTGAAGGATCCCCAGGGCTACTGGGCCGGGCGCGCCCGGGAGCTGGAGTGGTCCAGGCCGTGGGAGGAGGTCCTGGACGACTCCGAGGCGCCCTTCTACCGCTGGTTCGTGGGGGCGCGGACGAATATCGTCACCAACGCGGTGGACCGCCACCTGGTGACGGCCCGCAAGAACAAGCTGGCGCTGGTGTGGGTCGGGGAGGACACCGACCAGGTGCGCACCTTCTCCTACTTCTCCCTGGCCAAGCAGGTCGAGCGCATGGCCAATGTGCTCAAGGCCATGGGGGTGGGCAAGGGCGATGTGGTGACCATCTACCTTCCCCGCATCCCCGAGGTGTTCTTCGCCATGCTGGCCTGCGCCAAGCTCGGCGCCATCCACTCGGTGGTCTTCGCCGGCTACTCCGCCGACGCCCTGACCGCCCGCATCGATGGCTCGGAGTCCAAGGTGGTCATCACCGCCGACGGGTCGTGGATCAATGGGAAGGTCTTCCCCCTCAAGGACATCATCGATGAGGCGGTGCGCTTCTCCCCCACGATCCAGAACGTCATCGTGGTGCGCAACACGGGCTCGGAGGTCGCCATGGACCCGATCCGGGACCACTGGTACCACGAGCTGTGCAAGCTGCCGGTGGCCAAGGGCCGCTGCGAGACCGTCCAGGTCGACGCCGAGGATCCCCTGTTCATCCTCTACACCTCGGGCTCCACGGGCAGTCCCAAGGCGATCCTGCACTCCCATGGCGGCTACATGGTGGGCACCTATGTCACCCTCCACGACTGCTTCGACATCCATGATGAGGACCGCTGGTGGTGCACCTCGGACCCGGGGTGGATCACCGGCCACAGCTACCTGGTCTACGGGCCGCTGCTGTGCGGGGCCACCGTGTTCATGTACGAGGGCAACCCGACCTTCCCCTACCCCGACCGGTGGTGGGACCTCATCGAGAACTACGGGATCACCTCCTTCTACACCGCGCCGACCGCGATCCGCACGCTCATGCGCTTCGGGGAGGCCTGGGTCAAGCGCCACGACCTGTCCAGCCTGCGGCTGCTGGGCAGTGTGGGTGAACCTCTGAATCCCGAGGCGTGGTCCTGGTTCCACCAGGTGGTGGGCGAGGGCCGCTGCCCGATCATCGATACCTGGTGGCAGACCGAGACCGGCATGTTCCAGATCACCACGGTGCCGACCATGCCTGCCAAGCCGGGGGCGGCCGGCCGGCCGGCGTTCGGCCAGGAGGCGGCGGTGGTCGATGAGCAGGGGCGGGAGGTGCCCGACGGCGTGGAGGGCAACCTGGTGCTCAAGCGGCCCTGGCCCTCCATGCTGCGCACCCTCTACCGGGACCCCGAGCGCTACCAGCGCACCTACTGGGAGAGGTACCCGGGCCTCTACCTCACGGGGGACTCGGCCAAGCGCGACGCCGATGGCTGGTTCTGGATCATTGGGCGCACCGACGACATCATCAAGGTCTCCGGGCACCGCCTGGGCACCGCGGAGGTGGAGTCCGCGCTGGTCTCCCACCCAGCGGTGGCCGAGGCGGCGGCCGTGGGCCTGCCCCACGAGGTCAAGGGGCATGCGATCCATGTGGCGGTGGTGCTCAACCAGGGGGTGGAGGCCTCCCGGCGTCTTGAGGCCGAGCTGCGCCAGCATGTGGCGGCGACACTGTCGCCTATTGCCAAGCCCGACTCCTTCGACTTCCCCGAGGCGCTGCCCAAGACGCGCTCGGGCAAGATCCTGCGCCGGGTGCTGCGGGCCCGCGCCCTGGGCCAGGACGAGGGAGACCTGTCCACACTGGACACCGACTGAGGCGGGACGCAGTGGAGGTCGGCGATGCGTTCGTGGGTCCTGCGGCAGGTCCCTGCCGCAGGACCCACGAACGGCCTGAACCGCGGGGGCGGTGGTGCTAGGTTGTTCCGGTGCCGCGGCGCAGGCCGGGGCGCGGCCCCTGTGGTGGAATCGGTAGACACCGCGACCTTAAAAGTCGCTGCCTTCGGGCGTGCGGGTTCGAGTCCCGCCGGGGGCACCACGGTGCTCGAGTACGAACCCGCAGCAAGCGAGGTTGTGGCTGGAGCCATCTCAGACGACGAGTGATGCTCACCCTTGGCGGTGGGCGTTTTTCGTTGTCCTGACAACCCTGGGATGGGGCTCTGGCTCGGGTCGGCATCCACAGTGCTGGCGTGCTGGTGCGCCGCCCGCCGTAACCCGGGGCTGGCCAGGTGGTCGAAGGGAAAGCTGAGGATGCCAGCGGCGCTGCTGTGCTGCTCGGGATCCTGGGTCAGGATGAGACCAGGGCTCGATACTGAGGTTGGGTTGTGGGCGGGTTGGTCATTGGTCGCTCCGGTCCCTCCCCAATCGGACGCCTCTTCGCTGCTGACTGGCTCACCATCACTCCCGGGGCCGTCGCCCTCGGGCAGCACCACGCGCCCATCCTCATCGACGGCCGGGTTGACCAACACCCGCTGGAAGAAGACGGTGTTGAGCTGTTTCTTGAGGTGGTCGGGGGCGGCAGTGTAGAGCCGCTGGCAATCCTCTAACAGATCCAGAGCCTGCCCCAAGTGCTGGCGGACCTGGGCGATGTCCGCCTGGTAGCCATCGAGCTGGCGCTGGATCCCAGAGATCTGCCGGGTCAGGCGGTCCTGTTCCTCCTTGAGCAGTTCCAGGGGAACAGCCCCGGCGTAGTGGGCTTGGAGGAGCTGGCGGCGCTGGTCCTCCAGCGTGGTGCGGCGGGTGGTCAGGGAGCGGATCTGCTGCTGGCGCCCGGCCTGGATGTGGTCCAGCTCGGCCAGCAGATAGTCCTCAACAGTCTGCCTGTCCTCAGCCGTCAGGCAGATCCTCCCGTACAGCTCAGCCACTCGCGTCTCGACCTGGTCGATGAGGACGGCCCGGAAGGTGCAGTCGTGCTTGCGCTGGCGGCGGGAACAGACGAAGTAGGGATAGGTCCGGCCATGGCGACTCCTGGCCTTGTGCACCAGCAACCGCGAGCCGCACAGCCCACACACCACGGTGGACTTCAGATGGTGGTTGTGCAGGCGCTGCTGCTCCCCATGACGATGCGCCGACAGGATGTCCTGGACCTGCTGCCAGGTCACCTCATCGACCAAGGGCTCATGCTGGCCGGGATACTCCACACCCTGGAAGGAAACCACCCCGCGGTAGTAGGGATGGCGCAGCAGAGTATGCAACCGGTTTTTGCTCAGGGGCTTGGCCGGCCTGGTGGGCGTGGCGGGGATGTCTAGGCCCAGGCCAGCCAGGTGCTCGGCCAGACGAGCCACCGTCCAATTGCCGGTGGCGTACTCGGTGAAGGCCAGGCGCATGAGCGGACCGCGCTCGGGATCCACCTCAACAGTACGGATCTCCCGGCCCTGGGCGTCCTGGCCGCGGACGTTGCGATACCCCAGGGGTGCTTTGCCAACGGTGCCTCCACTACGGGCTTTCTGCCCCATGCCCTTGAGCACCTCGTTCGCCAGGTTGCGCGAGTAGAACTCAGCGATGGAGCTCATGATGCCGTGCAGCAGCATGCCGCCCGGCGTCTGGTCGATGTTCTCCGAGGTGGAGACCAGGCGCACCCCAGCCTGCTCGAAGGCCCGGTTGATCTCCACATCATCAGCCCGGTTGCGGGCCAGGCGGTCCAGCTTGTGGACGATGCAGAAATCCACATCCCCCGCCTCCTGCAGGTAGGCCAGCATCCGCTGCAGCTCGGGCCGGTTGGCCGAGCGAGCCGACTCACCGCGGTCGACGAACTCCTTGACGATCAGGGCGCCCATAGAGGCAGCCTTCTTCTTATTCGCCTCACGCTGCGCCGGGATGGAGAAGCCCTCCTCCGCCCCCGCCCGCTGAGCCTGCTCACGGGTCGAGACCCGGATGTATGAGACGGCCCGCTTGGGGGTCAGGGCGGCGGACATAGCCTGAAGCGGGTCCACACCCGGCGAAGCCGCTGAGGCGGCGGGTGTGTCCGGGGCGGTGGTTGTCGGGGTCATGAGGGCCTCCTTCCGGTGCTGGTTGCTGGGGTGAATGGGCGTTGGTCGACGGGCCGGCTGCGTGGGTCCCCTACGGCACGGTGACTGGTCGTGTGGCGGTGCGGCTGGTCCTGTGGCGCCTGATCATGGATGGTGAGCAGGCTGATGTGGTCGTGGTTCAGGAGCTCGGTGATGGACAGGGCGGCCTCGGCGTCGAGGTTGGCGGTTGGCCAGTTGGTGGTGCACAGGTAGCGGACACAGGGCTCCCGGACGGCCCGCAGCGCCATGTCCAGGCCGATGGTGCGATCCTCCAGGTCGTGGAACTCGGTGATGACCGCCAGACCAGCGTGCCGGCAGTAGCGCCGCAGCGCGGTGCTCTGCCTGGTGATCTGGGCCGGATACTGGCCGTGGGCATAGATGACGACGCCCTCGATGCTTGATTCAGTTGGCGTGGTTCCGGGCATGAGATTATTCCTCCCTTCAGTGATTCTTAGCTACTGACGCAAGAGACTGGCACAACCTCTGTCTCTACTTCTATTGACGCTCAGTTGGCCCGAAGAGTCAAGTCCGAATACTCTCATCCCACCCATCCCTCTCATTAGTGGCCCTAGGTGGCGGCAGGAATAGCATGGAGAACGCACTTCCGGAGTTGACGGGTGATCGAATTAGCGGCATGGATGCGTGGATCTCTCTTTTTACTCTGATGGATGATCTCCAGGGGTGGCGTTATGGGCCTTGCTGGATGAGGCGGGTCAACTGCTCGGCGCTGGCTACGATCTTGAACAACCCTGACATCAGGTACTGGTCAGCCTGGATCTGCCGCTCCAGCCACTCAGCCCGCTTGGCGCTATTCATCACCCACACAACCTGCGGGTAATAGCCGCCGTTGGCGGCTTGCTCGGTGCCGCTGCTGAGATGGTCCTGGTAGGTATGGCATTTGGCCAGGAGGCGGGCGGGGTTCTCGGTGGCCAGATCGACCTCCAGCAGCCAGTGGTCCTGCTCGCCGTGCTTGGTGGTGGTGATGGCCTCCAGGTCGGGTTTGAGCCAGCGCTGGGCTCCGGAGGGCAGCATCCAGCTGCGCCAACAGGCTGGTTCGGTGGCCAGGAGGGTGAGGTGTCCGCCAGCGTCGTAGGCGGCCTGCTCGATGATCAGCCGGGTCTGGGTGATGGCCAGGGTGTGGGCCAGGAAGGCGTGGGAGGGCTCGCTGTGGCGCCGGCGCCTGCCCGCGACCGCCGGGGTCTGGCCAGTACCGGTCGGCTGGTGGTCGGTGCTGTGCTGCTGGGCGATCAGGCGGTGGCCGGGTTCCCGTAGGTGCCAGATGAATCCGGTGGATCCGGCCCGCACTCCCCCGATACGCCTCGCCAGGTGGTCCACCAACCCCAGGCGGTGGTGGCGGCTCAGGCGGCGGGTGGTCTGGCGCAGTGCGGAGCGCTGGGTGGCCCAACGCCCGTCCAGGTTGGCGATCTGGGCCAGTTGGCTGGTAGTGGCGTAGCGGTGGGTGGCCAGCAACTCGAAGAGGTCGTGGTCGGTGGTGTCGAGCTGCTCGGCGATGGCCTGGAGCTGGCGGCGCCCGATGCGCCTCCTGGCGTCGATGGTGGCTGGCATGGTCGGTCCTCCTTCCTTGTCTCACGGTGGTTGTCTGCGTCTGGGAGTGGTTGTCTGCCGGCGGCCGGCCCGGCATGCGTGGGATGGCAACCAGCAGGGGCTGGTAGTCGCCTCCGGTGTTGGCCGATTTGGGCCGGGATGCCGCCGAAGCTGGCGGGTGCTTGTCGTCGCGAGCGGTCGGGCGATTGGTCGCCCGGCTCGTCCCGCGCGGGATGCGGCGTCGGCACAGCAATTCATCTGTCTCTTCGTCTGCCACTGTCTGGTCTGCCGGTGGCCTTGCGTGGTCGCCGCCCGATGATCGTCTCCGCCGCGCGCACGTTCCCAGCCGGTGGCGCCGAGCCGCCCGTCGTCTGGGGTGTGGCCCCGAGGCGCTCGAGCAGCCCGGTCTCGACGTCCCGGGCGTCTTGGCCGTAGCGAGCGGTGCTGGCGGCATGCAACTCCACCGGGTCAGCGGTCGGGGGTGGTAGCGGCATGGTGGTGGCCATCGCCCAGGTCTGGAGGTGACCCTGGTAGAGGGTCCGGGCGTAGACGGCAAAGCGCGGCAGCAGTTGGAAGTCGGCCGCTTCCAGTCCTGTAGCCTGGCGGGCCATCTCGCTGGCATCACTGGCGGATAGGCTGAAGATGATCTTGTTGCGGGCATTGGTGTCGATGCCGGCCCGCAGGGCTGACGGCAGCTGGGCGCGGTACTGGTGGGCCAGGTGGAAGGCCACCCCCAGTGATCTGGCCTGGGCCAGCGCGTCGGCCAGGTCCCCAGGCAGGGCTAGGTAGTCCTGGACCTCGTCGATGTAGATGCTGACGATGTGCCGGCGCTCGGGCGGCAGGGCGGCCCGGGCCAGGATGAGGGGCCATAGCTGGCCGATCAGCAGGCTGCCCAGTAGGCGGGCCGACTCAGCCCCCAGCACGCCCTTGTTCAGTGATACCAGGACGATGCGCTGGCGGGTCAGCAGCTCGGACGGGTCGAAGCGCGGCTCCGCCTGACCCAGGGTGGCGCGCAGGTGCGGGCGGATGAGGAAGGGCTGGAGCTTGTTGAGCACCGGGGCGATCCACTGGCTGCGCTGAGCCTCCGACAATGCCTCATACTTCTCCCAGAACCGATCGGTCCCCAAGGGATCAGGGGCCGCCGCGGTGATACGCCGGCGGTGGGCAGGACTGGTCAATAGCAGCGGCAGGTCCACCAGGGTGGCGCCCGGGGTACGGGCCAGGGTCAGCAGACCGGCAGTCAGGATCTCCTCGGTGCGCGGCCCCCACGAGTCGGCGAAGAGCGTCTTGAAGGTGGCCAGGACAGCGTCGGCGATAAGCTCTGGGCGCCGTCGGCTGCCAGTGAAAGTCGTCGCCAGTGGATTAATGCCCACCGGCGTGGGGCTGGTCGGATCGATGACCACCACGTCATCGCGCCGCTCCGGTGGGATGCGGGCCAGCAGATCATGAACCAGATCCGCCTTGGGGTCGATGAGCAGCACGCCGCGCCCTGCCCGGATGTCGGCCAGCGCCAGCTGAGCCATGGCGGTGGATTTGCCAGCGCCGGTAGGGCCCAGCAGCACGGTATGGAACAGGGCGTCGTGGATGGAGATCCCCAGTCGTCCCGACTGGGCCGGCTCATTCGAGGTAGCGAAGGCGCGCGTGGTATCTCGGTGCTCAGGCAGCGGCAGACGACGCGGGTGCGCCCCGGGGGTGGCTGGCAGCTCACCGGCCCCGATAGGCCAGCCGATAAGGCAGGCCAGCTCGTGGGCGCTCAAGGTCAGTGGGTAGCGCCAAGGACGACGTGCCTGAGTAAGGCGCTCGGGCTGCTCGCCGCAGGCCCGCAGTCGTACCCCGGCCCCCTCACTCATGCGCAGCGCCCCCAGCAGACCGCTCAGGAGGGCTCGCCATCTGGCTGGGGTGGCGGCGCGGGCGCCGAGCCGGAGCATCACACCAGCCTGGTGCTGACCCTCTCGCCGGCGGATGGCAGCACTCAGTCGTGGCTCCTGGACTGGATGGGCGAATCCGAGCAGCTCCAGCCAGCCGCTGCGCGCCAACTGACCGCTACTGAGCGAGGGCCGGTAACGCGGCCCGATCAGGGCCTGGATGACCAGCTCCTCCCCCGTATCGGTAGCGGCCATCGCCGCCAGGACCGCCCGAACAACGGCCTCGATGCGCTCGATGTTCAGCGGCAGTAGTGGCCGAGACACCTTCAGTCGCAGCGCCGCATCGACGCTCTGCCTGCCCTCAGCGGGGGTGGTGACGCGGCTACCGGGTACCAACTCGGGGATCGTCGCCTCAAGGCCGGTACCAGGCCTGGTCGCCACGAAGGTGCGCGCCCGGCCACTACTAGCCCTGGTCTCCAGCACCACCCGACCCAGATGCCAGTCAGCCAGGATCCGATCCAGCATCCCGGTGGCATCAGTGGTGCTCAGTGGCTGACTCAACTGCACCTGAAACCAACTCAGCGGTGCTGCGTGAGCGGCCTGGCTACCCCAGGAGGTCATCATCCGCCTCCTTCGGCTGAGACTGGTTGATGTTGTGAAGGGCTGCACCGGCCTGCTTGGCGGTGTCGTCGCCGACCGCCGCCGGCGCGGTCTCCTGAGACTGCTGGTGCTGTAGTAGCGCCAGCAGGACTCGGGCCAGCTCCTGGTGATCCAGGAGCCGTCGACGCCCGACTACCCAGACCGCGTGGGACGAAGCTGGGCGGCCACCACGACGACGGACTGGTTGAGGGCGCGGGCTCATGTCCGCCTCCTCACCACTGGTCCCGGCCCCGCCACCAGGACACTGCTGCGGCGCTGGCAAGCACTATGACGAGCCCGCCGGCGAGCCATATCCAGGCGCTTTGCAGCACGCAGGCGATCCACTTCAGCCCAATCGCGACCAGGACGAGTCCGACGCCGACGCGCAGCAGGCTCCCGGGCAGCGAGTTCCTCGAGTCCCCAGACATCCCAGTTCCTTCCTTGTAATCCGTAGTTCCTCATCACCGGACCTCCTGGCTGTAGCGCGGCACCGGGTATTCGGGGATGCGGATGTCGGAGGCGACCTCGTTGCCCCAGATGGCCCAGTCCTGGTTGGACTGCGGGCGGCGGCGGGCGAACAGCTCCAGGAACGGCCCGGCGCTGATCCGCTCGATGATGGCGAACTGCTCGGCCGGCTTGCGCGAGTGCTCGGTGACCGGGGCGTTGAACCAGGTGGGCTGGGAGTGGTTGCCCAGCGGGGCGTGGCCCCGGGTGCAGAACAGCAGCTGCTCGGTGGCGTTGCGCAGCTGGTAGCGGCCCGACAGGCCCAGGCGGAACTTCACCCAGGTCAGCGGGCTGCGCACCGTGAAGCCCCAGGCGGCGGCCACCTCGTAGGCCTGAGGCAGCAGGGCGTTGGTGGTCCACAGCCACAGATGGGCATTCGGGGCGGCCAGTTCACCAACCGGCAGAGCCTCAATGCGCTCCAGACTCATCGTCCGGTAATGCCGCTCCCCACCCTGGGCCGGCCAGGGCGGATCCGCCAGAATGGTACGGAAGCCACCGTCCGGCAGGCCCGGCACTCGGCGCTCATCGCTAATAATCGTCTCACTCTTCATGGTCGACTCTCCTTTCTTTTTACATTTTTGGTGACATCAGTAGAGGGATGCTCTACTGCTGGCGCATTCATAGCACCCTGCCTCCATATGTCGCATAAACCAGTGCTGCCGACAACACCCTGAAGCACTCATCCTGAAGCGATACGACACCACCGGCGACCAGCAAGGTCGGGAGGATGCCAGCGGTCAGGGATGGAAGGAATCGCTGTCGCGACCCTTCATTCCGGACATTAAGGGAGATGACAGTGCTTGCTGTTGTTTCCACAACAGTCACTGGCGTGCGGGGTTTAGGGAAGTGCTGGTTCTACGGCTGGGGTGCGTCTCGTAGTGTGGTGGCAATTCCTGCGGGGCTTGGCCAGCCGGGGGTGCTGGGGTGGGCATCGTGGGACCCAGATTCTCGACCAAGATTCACCAGGAGTGTTCCCACGATGCCCACGCACAAGTCTGCCGTGTCTGCCCTGATCGGGGAAGTGCTGTCCGACCCTGACCTGGCCCATGACGATGTCTTCCGCCGGATGCTGCAAGCCGGTCTGCAAGACCTGATCGATGCCGAGGCGGCCGCGGTCATCGGCGCCGGCCGCTATGAGCGCACCGAGCAGCGCACCAACAGGCGCAACGGCAAGCGAGCCAAGACACTGGCCACCACTGCCGGAGAGGTCGAGCTGGCCATCCCCAAGCTGCGCTCCGGGTCGTTCTTCCCCAGCCTGCTCAACCCGCGCAGGAGGGTCGATAAGGCCCTGTACGCCGTGATCTGCTCGGCCTGGATCGAGGGGGTCTCCACACGCAAGGTCGATGAACTGGTCAAGGCCCTGGGGTGCGAGTCAGGCATCTCGCGCTCGAGCGTCTCGCGCATCTGCAAGGACATCGACCAGGGCGTGGGCCAGTTCCTGACCCGGCCCCTGGACCACTCCTGGTTCCCCTACCTGTTCGTGGACGCGACCTACCTCGATGTGCGCATGGGCCACCGCGTGGTCTGCCAGGCCCTGGTAGTAGCCACCGGAGTATCAGCCCTGGGCCGGCGCGAGATCCTGGGCATGGCCATCGGGGACGCCGAGACCACCGACTTTTGGACCGAGTTCCTGCGCTCCCTGCGCCAGCGGGGATTGAGGGTCGCCAGCACCGCTGATCCCCTGGGCGTGGCGCTGGTCACCAGTGACGCCCACGCGGGCCTGAAGGCCGCGATCAAGGCGATCCTGCCCGGGGCGGCCTGGCAGCGCTGCCGGGTCCACTTCGCCCGCAACGTCACCCAGCACCTGGGCTCGGCCCACTCCAAGCCTGTCAATGCGCTGATCTCCACCATCTTCGCCCAGACCAGCCCCCAGGCCGTGGCCGCCCAGTACAAGCAGGTCATCGACTCCCTGCAGTCCTGGCTGCCCGCCATCGCCCAGATGCTGATTGACGCCGAGCCCGACCTGACCGCCTTCACCGCGATGCCCCGCGAGCACTGGTAAAAGATCTGGTCCAACAACCCCATCGAGCGCCTCAACCGCGAGATCAAGCGCCGCGCCGACGTCGTCCAGGTCTTCCCCGACCGCGAGTCCGTCACCCGCCTGATCGGCGCCGTCCTCCAAGAGCAGCACGAGGAATGGCAGTACAGCGAACGCCGCTACCTATCCCAGACCTCACTCCAGCAACTCACCCACACCCTGACCCACACCACCCCCGACAACCACCCCCTGATAACCCTCACCACCTAACCCAAAAAACACCACACCAAGAGACTTGACCCCACTGCGGCCGCAGGGCGGTCGCTACGCTGGTGGGCATGATGTGGCGCGACGGCGTGATGATCGGCCTGCGACGGTCCTGGGGCCGGCAGGGGCGGGCCTGCGCGGAACTGGAGGTGGAGATCACCGACGCGCCTCAGGATGCCCGTGGGCCGGGCCCGGGCGAGCGCATCGGGGCAGTGGCCTACCAGGCGATCACCGGCGTGCCCCAGGCCGGGGAGCGCCTGCGCCTGGAGGTCTCCGCCCTCGACCGGGGCCTGGGCACCGGCGGGCACGCCATGGTGGCCGCCCGCCTGGATGTGCTGCCCCCGGACGCCCCCCGGGAGGGCCACCTGGTCAAGGCCCGCTACATGCCCGACCAGGTGATGGTCACCGGCATCGATGAGCAGGGCACCGCCCACCACCCCCTGCTCAGCGCGCCGATCGGCGCCCTGGGCCTGGAGGGCATGCCGGTGGTGGTGGCCGACCTGCACTCCTGCCTGCCCGCGATCCTGGCGGGCCTGCGCGCCCCCACCGCCCCGCAGGCGCCCCGGACCGCCTACATCATGACCGACGGCGGCGCCCTGCCGCTGCCCTACTCGCGCACTGTGGCCGGGCTGCGGCGGGCAGGCTGGCTCGCCGGCACCGTCAGCGCGGGGCAGGCCTGGGGCGGGGACATCGAGGCCGTCACCGTGCACAACGCGCTGCTCGCCGCCCGCCACGTCCTGGGCGCGCAGGTGGCCGTGGTCATCCAGGGGCCGGGGAACCTGGGCACCGACACCCCCTGGGGCTTCTCCGGGGTGGCCTGCGGCGAGGCGATCAACGCCGTCGCCGCCCTGGGGGGCCGGCCGGTGGCCTGCCTGCGGATCTCCCAGGCCGATGCGCGCGACCGCCACCGGGGCGTGTCCCACCACTCGATGACCGCCTACGGGCGGGTGGCGCTGGCGGCCGCGGATATCGCCGTCCCCCAGCTCGACGGCGCCCTGGGCGCGCAGGTCGATGAGCAGGCCCGGAACCTGTGCGCCCCGCGGCCCGGAGCCGGCCGGCACCGACTGGTGCCCGTGCCCACGACCGGCCTCATGGAGGCGCTGCGGGCGGCCCAGGAGGCCACCGGGATGCGGATGTCCACCATGGGCCGGGGCCTGGAGGAGGATGCGGCCGCCTTCCTGGCCGCCGCCGCGGCCGGACGGTGCGCCCGGGGCCTGCTGGAGGCCGCAGAGCCCGAGGCAGGGCGGCCATGACCGCCCTGCTGGAGGCCGCCGAGCCCGGAGCCTCGCCCTACGACTGGCGCCAGCACTGCCGCACGGTCCCACCGGGAGCCGCCCGAGGGGGCCTGGCCGCCGTGGACCTCGCCTGGGGCCTGTTCTTCCTGGTGGTGTCCTGCCGCAACCTCGACTTCATCCTGAACTACGGTCCCTACCCGGTCTACACCCTCAATTTCGGGCTCAGCCTGGTCCTGGCCCTCCTGCAGCTCCTGCGGCTGCGCCACCTGCGCGTGGCGCTCATCGCCACCTACGCCATGCTGGCCGCCTACGCCCTCCTCGTCCTGCTCTCCCCGGTCAACCTGGGGCTGGACCCGATCATCATCACCGCGGTGACCAGCCTCCACGCAGTCACCCGGTGGGAGGCCGACCGCCGGTGGGGCGCTGCCGCCCTCCTCCTGGCCCTGGCCGGTGCGGTGGTCAATCCCGCCACCATCACGGCCGCCAGGGTCCAGACCACGGGACCGGGCCCGGCGCTGGGCCCCCTCCTGCTCATCTCCCTGGTCTTCGTCGGCACGGTGATCCTCACCTACCTGCACGCCTCGGCGCGACGGCGGGCGGCCGAGTCCCACGCCCAGGAGCTCCGGGCCGCGGCGCTGGCCGCCACCGCCGCCGAGCGCCTGAGCATGGCCCGCGAGCTGCACGACCTAGTGGGCCACAGCCTCACCGCGGTCACCGTCCAGGCCTCCACCGGCCTGGCCCTGGGAGGCGGTGAGCAGATGCGCAGCGCCCTGGAGTCCGTGCATGGCACGGCCAGCACCTCGCTGGACTCGGTGCGCGAGCTGGTGCGGGCCCTGCGCTCCCAGGCCCAGGACGCCGCTCCCCTGGCCGACCTGCTCACCGTGCCCGAGTTCGTGGGCTCCGCCCGCAGCGCCGGGCGGCAGGTGAGCGCGCAGCTGCCCGAGGCCGAGGTGCTGGAGGCCTGGAACGAGCAGTGGTCGATGATGCAGCGCCTCACCCTCGTGCGGCTGATGGGTGAGGCGATGACCAATGCGCTCAAGCACGGAGGGAGCCCGATCCGGGTGCGCCTGGGCCAGGATGCGGGCCACTGCCACCTGGAGGTCGTCAATCCCCTGCCCGTGCAGGGGCGCCCCGGGGATCCGGGCGGGCCGGCGGGAAGCGGCCTCATCGGCCTCCAGGAGCGGCTGAGGCTGGTCGGGGGCGCCCTGGAGACCTCGAACATCGAGCTCGACGGCGCAGCGGGCTTCCGACTGGTGGCCTCCTTCCCCGTCGACCAGCCCGCCGACGCCGCGGCGGATACCACCGGGAGGTCTGGAGACGCCCGGGATGAGGGGGATGGGTGAGATGCCGGGCAGTCCCCGAACCAGGCCCATCGCCGTGGCTGTGGTCGACGACCAGCAGCTGCTCGTCTCCGCCTTCAGCTCGCTCATCACTGCCCAGGAGGACATGGAGGTGGTCCTCACGGCCGCCAACGGGCAGGAGGCGGTCGAGCGGCTCACCGCCGCCGGCCAGGAGCCCGGCCCGGCCCCCACCCTCGTGGTGCTCATGGATCTGCGGATGCCGATCATGGACGGGGTCAGCGCCATTGCCGCATTGCGCGGCCACCCGGATACCGCGGGCCTGCCCATCCTGGTGCTGACCACTTTCGACGACGAGGAGCTGGTGCTGTCCTCCCTGCGCGCGGGCGCCAACGGCTTCCTGCTCAAGGACGCCTCCCCCCAGGTCCTGCTCCAGGCGATCCGGGTGGTCGCCCAGGGCGGGTCCTGGCTGGACCCCGCGGTCACGGGCACGGTCCTGGCCCATCTGGAGGCACCGGCACCGGGCGGGCGGGCCGTTGAGGGAGGGAGGATGACGCCCGACGCCGATGACGGGACGGAGAGCGGGGCGGCCGGTGGCCCGACGGGCGCCGTCGTCCCTGCGCTCCAGGCGGGCGGTGATGAGGCCGGCAGCGGTGTCCCTGGGCTCTACGAGCCCCTGACCCGGCGTGAGGAGGCCGTCCTGGCCCTGGTGTGCCAGGGTCTGGCCAATGCCGGGATCGCGCAGAGGCTCTACCTGGCCGAGTCCACCGTCAAGACCCATGTCAAGGCGATCCTGGGCAAGACGGGGTGCACCAACAGGGTCGAGCTGATCATCCACGCCTTCGCCACCGGCCTGGTCCCCCTGCCCGGCCGTGCTGGATGAGGGATGCCGAGGAGCGGTGCCGGGGGCGGGCCGCAAGCGCGGTCAGGACATGAAGACGTTGGCGATCTCGCCCTGGTCGTTGCGGGTCACCGACAGGGTGTAGGACTGCCCCGTGGTGTTGGCGATGTGGTAGCCGGTGGTGGCCCCCGCATCCTCCCGGCTCAGGGACCAGCCCGGCATGAGGTGGACCAGCCCGTGCAGTGACCAGTCGATGTCATCGACCGCCATGACGTAGCGGGTCAGGGAGGGGAAGAGCCGGTTGAGGGTCAGGTCGGGCAGGGGCACCGAGAGGTCCTCCAGGAGGAAGACCTGCCGGGAGCCAGCGGTGCCCGTGGCCCCCGAGTAGTACAGGATCCTGGGGCCGAAGATCTCCGTGGCGGCCATCCCCACATCGTGGGACAGGGTCGTGACGAGCTCGACCTGGTTCTCCCCCGGCTCGATCGCGTAGCCGACCTCCTCGCGCTGGAAGACCTCCAGGCCGTGGCGGGCGCCGAAGATCGAGATGCGGGAGGCGGCCGAGTTCTGCCCCACGTAGGGGGCGAAGGGCGCGGCGAAGCCCCACAGCAGGGAGGCCGGGTTGAGCGCGATGGAGGCCAGCACCTGGCCGGTCGCCGTGATCCTGCCGCGTTCGGAGCTGAACACGAAGCGCCGGGCGCGCAGGTCCACACTCCAGTCGTACTCCCCCAACTGCTGCTCCAGGACCTCAGCGAGCATCTCCTGGCGAACGAGGGCGTAGATGGCCGCGCGCTGGCCGACTCGACGAAGCTGAGGGATCACGGCGCACACGCTAGCAAATAGATCACAGCGGGGTTACGAGGCTGGCGGGGCAAGCCTCCCCAGCGCCCGCGCCTGCGCGCACCGGCCCCCACCGCGCTCCACCCGCCCCGCATCCCACCGCCGCAGGCCCGGATCAGCGCCCTACTCCTCCTCCCTGGGGAGGAGTAGGGCACCGGGAGCAGGCAGGCGATCGTATCCCTGGTGGGGATACGCCGACCCCCGGCGCCGCGGGAGCATCAATGGCATGAGACATGCACTGCGTACCGCACCGCCGCGGCAGCCCTCCGACCCCCCTGCACCCCTACCGCCCGGACTCCGGCTGATCGGTATCAGCAAGTCCTTCGGCCGTCAGCAGGTCCTCCACGGCCTGAGCCTCACCGCCCACCCCGGGCGGGTCTACGGCCTGCTGGGCCTCAATGGCGCCGGCAAGTCCACCGCCTTCAACATCGCCCTGGGCCTGCTGCGCCCCGACGCCGGAGCAGTGGAGATCCAGGGCCATCCCCTGACGCGCCAGAGCCTGGGCCAGGTGGGGGCCTCCGTCAACGGCCCCGCCCTCTTCCCCCAGCTCAGCGCCCGCCGCAACCTGCTCGTCCACTGCCGCCTGACCGGTGTCTCCCCCGCGGTCATCGACCCGCTCCTGGAGTACGTGGGGCTCCAGGACGCGGGCCGCAAGCGGGCCGGCGCCTTCTCCACCGGGATGAAGGTACGACTGTCCCTGGCCATGGCGCTGCTGACAGACCCCCAGGTCCTCATCCTCGATGAGCCCCAGAACGGTCTGGACCCCCGCGGCATCATCGAGCTGCGCGACCTCGTGCGCACCCTGGCCCGCCAGGGCCGCACCCTGGTGGTCTCCAGCCACCAGCTCGGGGAGATCGCCCACATGTGCGACGACCTGGGGGTGCTGGCCTCAGGTGCGCTGGTCTACGAGGGGCCCCTGGAGTCCTTCGCCGGCACGCACGACCCCCAGGCCCTGGAGGCCGCCTTCCTGGCGGCCGTGGGCGCCGGGAGCACGGAGGTGGCCCCATGAGCGCCGCGACCCGCCCCACCGCCGGCACCCAGGTCGGCATGCCCAGCCTGCTGCGCGCCGAGGCGCTGCGCTCGCGGCGGACCTTCACCTGGGGCGTCATCGGCGCGACCCTTGTCTTCACCGTCCACACCCTCCTCCTGGCCCGCTCGACGATCAGCCAGGGGGTCGTCGCGGAGGTGGCCTGGAACGGCAACGCCCTGGGCTGGATGCACTTCTACCCGGTGGGCTTCGCCATCCCCCTGGGCCTGCTCGTCGGCGTCATGGCCCAGTGGCGCGAGGAGCGCTGGCGCCAGGGCGGGACCGCCTGGCGGGCCGTGAGCCCCCGCCGAGTCCTGGCCGCCCGCCTCGGGATCCTCAGTGCCTCGGCCCTGGCCTGCCAGCTGGCCCTGGTGGCACCGGTGGTCCTCCACGCCCTGGTGGCCGGCAGCGGGTGGGGCCCCTGGCCCAGGTACCTGGCCTTCATCGTGCTCATGTGGATCATCGTCACCGGCGCCAGCGCCTGGGGCATGATCGCCTACCGCCTCCTCGGGGTCGTCGCGGTCGGCGCGGCCCCCATCCTGGGCTTCGTGTGGTCCGCGATCGGGGCCGTGCAGGCCGAGCAGCCCTCCTGGTGGATGCTGCCCTGGACCTGGTCGGCCCGGCCCGTGCTGCCCCTACTGGGCGTGCACGGCAACAGCGTCATCCTGGAGGAGGGCTCCCCCGTCTGGCACTACCCGGTCGTGCCCGGGCTCCTGGGCTCGACGGTGCTGACGGCCGTGGGCGCTATCCTCGCCGTGCATCTGGGCGACCGGCCGCTGCTCGGCTCGGCCACTCCCGATGGCCTGCTCCGACGCCGTCCCGCTCCTCCCGCCCACCCGGGGCCCACGGGAGCCCAGGCCCGCGCCGCCGGGGGCGCCCGTGCGGCTCGCCCGGTGGCCGTGGCACCGGCCGGCGCCCGATCGGTCCTGCGGGCCCTGGGCGCGGCCCTGCCGTGGAGGCTGTGGCTGGCCCTGGGCGCCCTGCTGGCCCTCATCATCCTGGTGGTGCGCGCCGCCTACTCCCCCGGCGCCGCCCTGGGACTGCTGGAACTGGTGGGCCTGCCGATCTCCTCGGCCGTGGTGGGCATGACCCTGTGGGCGGGGGTGCAGGCCCCCTGGCGCAGCCTCATCGTGCGCCGCGAGCCCCTCCCCCTCCTGGCCTCCCTCATGGGGCTGGGCGGTGGGCTGGTCGTGCCTGTGCTGCTGTGCGCGTGGCTGGTGGCCCAGGCCGGCGAGCCCCTGACGCGCACCGGCGACGGCGTCGGTGCGTTCACCGGGGGCCTGTACGCCCTGGCGGTGATGCCCGCGGTGTCCTTCATGATGGTGGCGGTGAGCCTGGCGGTGGCCATGTGCACCCGGCCGGTGGCCTCCATCGTGCTCAACGCCATCCTCCTGCTCAGCGGCCTCATCATCGGCGGTAACGACGTTCTGGCCCAGACCACCCTGTGGGTGGCCTCCCCCTGGGCCTGGATGCGGATCGCCGACGCCTTCCCCGGCACGTGGGTGGCCGTCGTCGCTCTCAGCGCGATCATCGGCTGCGGGGCGCTGGCGGTGGCCATCGCCCGGGCGCGGCATGTGGCCGTGCGGGAGAGCGCCTGAGCCACCGGGCCGCCCCGCGCCCCGGTGCCACGAGGCCCCCGGGTCACCTGGTGGCACCGATAGGCGGCTGTGCGCAGGTCTTCGCTAGCCTTGCGCCCATGAAGACCTTCGAGGACCTGTTCGCCGAGCTGGAGCACAAGGCCGCCACCCGCCCCCAGGGGTCGGGCACGGTCGAGGAGCTCGACCGGGGTGTCCATTTCATCGGCAAGAAGCTCGTGGAGGAGGCCGCCGAGGCCTGGATGGCCTGCGAGCACGAGTCCGATGAGGCCGCCTGCGAGGAGATCAGCCAGCTGCTCTACCACGCCCAGGTGATGATGATCGCCAAGGGCTACACCCTC
Organism: Actinomyces capricornis; assembly: GCF_019974135.1. NCBI lineage: Bacteria > Bacillati > Actinomycetota > Actinomycetes > Actinomycetales > Actinomycetaceae > Actinomyces > Actinomyces capricornis. The sequence continues at coordinate 2,963,406 of NZ_AP025017.1, read as the reverse complement.
CAGGACGTCTACAACCACCTCTAGGACCGGGGCCGCGCGGGCCCTGCCGGCCCGGACCGCGGCACCAGCTCGATCCCTCGTACCCGCCTGCGGCGCCCCGCCACGGGCCCGCCTTCGATAGTCAGGAACCGCCGTGCTGCGTATCGCCGTGCCCAACAAGGGCTCCCTGTCCGAACCCGCCACCACCATGCTCAAGGAGGCCGGCTACCGCACACGCCGCAATGGGCGCGAGCTCGTCCTGGTCGATGAGGCCAACGAGGTCGAGCTGTTCTTCCTGCGGCCCCGCGACATCGCCGTCTACGTGGGCCAGGGCACCGTCCACGCGGGCATCACCGGACGCGACCTGCTCCTGGACTCCGGTGTGGAGGCCGTCGAGCACCTGCCCCTGGGCTTCGCCCGCTCCACCTTCCGCTTCGCCGCGCCCCGGGGCACGGTCTCCTCCGTGGAGCAGATCGAGGGCATGCGCGTGGCCACCTCCTACGACGTCCTGGTGCGGGGCTACCTGGCGTCACGGGGCATCAACGCCCAGACCGTCCACCTCGACGGGGCCGTGGAGTCCTCCGTCCACCTGGGTGTGGCCGACCTCATCGCCGACGTCGTCGAGACCGGCACCACGCTGCGGGCCGCCGGCCTGGAGACCTTCGGCGAACCCATCCTCACCAGCGAGGCAGTGCTCATCACCACCGAGCAGTACCGCCAGGAGCCGGCCCTGGCCACCCTGGTGCGCCGCCTGGAGGGGGTGCTGCGGGCCCGCTCCTACGTGCTGGTGGACTACGACATCCCCATGAACAGGCTGCATGCGGCCGCCGCCCTGACCCCGGGCATCGAGTCACCCACCGTCTCCCCCCTGCAGAACCCCGACTGGGTGGCCGTGCGGGCCATGGTCCCCCGGGCGGATATGAACCGCATCATGGACGAGCTCTACGAGGTCGGCGCTCGGGCCATCCTCGTCTCCTCGCTCCTGGCCTGTCGCCTGTAGGGCCGGGCCCGAGGGCCCCGGCCCCGGCGCTCACTCCCCCGTCAGGGAGACGGCCGCCTCCTCGGCACTGACCGGGGTGGATCCCAGCAGGCCGTGACCGGCCAGGAAGTCGACCATCGTGGCCACGCGATCGTGGGACAGCTCCCCGATGACGGTCTCGCTGCTGGGGCGGATGAGCTCGCCGGTGGCCACCGCCACCTCCCGGGCGCGGGCGGCCTGGGTGGCCTCCACCAGGTCAGGGACGTGGGCCGCAGCCGCCTTGACGGCCGCATCGGGGTCCTTGACGAAGGCGGACATGCCGTCGGTCGAGGCGATGACGGCGTCGGCCAGGTCCTCCCGGCGCTCCTGGAGCACGGCGCGGGAGGTGACCAGGGAGGCGCCGATGAGGGGCACATCCTCGGCCACGGCGATGGTGCGCACCGGGGTGCCCGACTGCCTGATCTGGACGGCGTCGTTGTTGGAGTAGCCGATGATGGCATCGACCTTCCCACCCACGAGCGCCGCCTGCTGGGTGTAGCCGATCTCCTGGATGGTCAGGTCCTCCTCGGTGAGCCCGGCACCGTCCATGGCCAGCTGGAGGCCGTACCAGTTCTCCCCCAGCCGGCCGGGCAGGCCCACGGTGCGCCCGGCCATGTCGGCGGGGGTGGTGATCGGGGAGTCCTGCGGCACGATGATGCACACGGGGTAGGCCTGGTAGAAGCCGCCGACGACGACCAGATCCGAGCCGTTGGAGGTGGCCACCACCGCCTCATCCGCCCCGGCCACCACCAGCTGCTCGGTGCCGGCCTGGAGGGCGTCGAAGAGCCCCTCCTGGGCGCCGTGGTGGCGCAGCTCGACCGAGGGCGCGTACTTGCCCTGGCTCTGGGCGAGGTAGAAGGGGGCGAACTGGATATTGGGCGTGTAGGTCAGCCCGAGGGTCAGGCCCTGCGCCGCGCCCGAGGCGGCGCGGGAGGCGGTGCCCGAGGAGCAGGCGGCGAGCAGGCCGCCAGCACCCAGGACCAGGCCCCCCGCCAGGAGCCGGCGCCGGGGGGTCATGGGACCGGCAGCGGACGACGGCGCGGATGGGGCGGGGCGGTGGGGCAGGGCGCGAGCGCTGGGGCGGGTCATGTCGGCTCTCCTTGATCGTGGATGCGGGGTGGCGGGCTCTCGGGCGGGGCGTTCAGGTGGCGCCCCGCCCGCGAAGGGCCCTGACGGTGCGGCTGCGGCGCTCCAGGGAGTACAGGAGCCAGTGGATGGTGGTGGCCAGGGCGCACAGCAGCACGATGGTGGCGAACAGGCCGGTGGTGTCCACGGCGTCGCGCTGGGAGGCCAGGGTCATGCCCAGCCCGGTGCCCCCCATGGTCATCTCGCCGACGACGGCCCCGGTGATGGACAGGGTGAAGCCGGTGCGCAGGCCCGCCAGGATGGCGGGCAGGGTCATGGGCAGCTCGATGTGCAGGACCATGGACCACCCGTGGGCGCCGTCGAGCCGGGCGGCGTCGATGATGTCGGTGTCCAGTCCGCGCAGGCCCAGCAGGACGGTGGCGGTGATGGGGAAGAAGACCATGAAGGCGCACAGCACGACCACGGGCGTGGTGCCGTAGCCGACCCACAGCACCAGCAGGGGGGCCACGGCGATGGCCGGCACGGCCTGGCTGGCGGCCACATAGGGGAGCACGGCCCGGGAGAACAGGGGCCAGTGGTGCAGCGCCCAGGCCAGCGGCAGGGCGAGGCCTGCGGCGAGCAGGCATCCCAGGAGCGCCTCACGGATGGTCACCCAGGCGTAGCCCAGCAGGCCGGCGCGGGTGAGGGACAGCCACAGCCGCTCGGCCACGGGCAGGGGGCCTGGCAGGAAGACCTCGGGCAGGATCCGACAGATGGTGACCAGGTGCCAGGAGGCGATGATGAGCATGCCCAGCAGCAGGGCGGGCCAGGGCCTGCGGCCCTCGGCGCGCTCGCGTCGGGGCCGCCTGGCCGAGCCCAGCGGGCCGGGCGCGGGGGGCTCCCCGGTCACGGTGCTGGTTGCGCTCATGAGAGCTCCTCCCGGTCCGTTCCCGGGGGCGCTCACCCCCGGGCGAGTCCGGGGCCCGCGATGCGCCTCTGGCCGGCGCATGCGCGTCACGGGCGCCCACGGGAGGCGGCACGCGGATCGGCGTGGGCCGATGGTGCATCCCGTCCCTGGAGGCACAGGCGTGCCCGGGCGCCCCGTGCCTCCTCCCTTCCGGACTCTCACCGTCGGTGCCGGAGTTCCACCGGCTCAGCCGGCCACCGGCCGCCCTGCGGGCTGCACGGCGACCGGGTCGCGGACTCTCACCGCCGGTTCGGACTTTCACCGACCCCGGAGCACGTTGCTGGGGCAAGGCTACAACCACCGTGCCGAGGGACTGCACACCCGGTGATTATGGGCGTGGTCACAGCACCCTCGGGGCGCTTGGGGCCGGTGACGGCCTCAGACCCGGGTGGCGCGCACGGCGCTGGCGAACTCCTCCTCCACCGCGGCGTCCGGCTCGCCCAGGCGGGACACGCCCCAGGCCACCGCGAGGTTGCCCAGGAATCCCGGCAGGATCTCGTAGAGGTCGAAGACGCCTCCGGGGCCGCCGTCGATATTTCCCCAGAGCCCCACCAGGACGGCGCCGGTGATCATGCCCGCCAGGGCGCCGGCCGGGGTCAGCCTCCTCCAGTACAGGCACAGCAGGATGGTGGGCCCGAAGGAGGCGCCGAAGCCGGCCCAGGCGAAGGCCACCAGCGCCAGGATGGTGTCGCTGGGCGTCCAGGCCATGAGGGCGGCGATGACGGCCACGAGGAGGACCGCGGTGCGCGAGGCGATGACCAGGTGGGAGGAGGCCAGCTCGCCCTTGCGCACGGTGCGGTAGAGGTCCTCGACGAGGGCGGAGCTGGTCACCAGCAGCTGGGAGGAGATCGTGGACATGATGGCCGCCAGGATCGCGGCGAGCATGAAGCCGGCCACCAGGGGGTGGAAGAGCAGCTGGCCCAGGGTGATGAAGGCGGTCTCGGGGTCGGCGAGCCTCTCGGGGTCGCGGGCGTAGATGGCCACGCCGACCACTGCGGTGCCGATGGCGCCCAGCACGGCGAAGAGCATCCAGCTGATCCCGATGATGCCGCCCTGGATGGCCTCGCGCGGGGAACGGATGGCCATGAAGCGCACGATGATGTGGGGCTGGCCGAAGTAGCCCAGGCCCCAGGCGATGGCGGAGATGACGCCGATGACCGAGACACTGGGGCCCACCAGGGCCCAGTAGTCGGCGTCCACGGAGCGCACGGCGGAGACCACCTCACCGACACCGCCCACGTGCATGACACCGACCACCGGCACGGCGATGAGGGCGGCGACCATCATGATTCCCTGGACCAGGTCGGTCCACGACACGGCCAGGAATCCGCCCACGAGGGTGTAGAGCACGGTGATGGCGGCCACGAGCGTCATCCCCAGGCGGTAGTCCATGCCGAAGGAGGATTCGAAGAACTTGCCTCCGGCGACCATGCCCGAGGAGACGTAGAAGGTGAAGAACACCAGGATGATGATGCCGGCGGCCCAGCGCAGGAGGTGGCGCGAGTCGTGGAGGCGGTTGTCCAGGAAGCTGGGGATGGTGATCGCATTATCGGCGACCTCGGTGTAGGTGCGCAGTCGTGGCGCTACCACGATCCAGTTGACCAGGGCGCCCACGGTCAGGCCGATGGCGATCCAGGCCTCGACCAGGCCCGAGGCGTACAGGGCCCCGGGCAGGCCCATGAGCAGCCATCCGGACATGTCCGAGGCACCGGCGGACAGCGCCGCCACGAAGGGGTTGAGATCGCGGCCGGCCAGCATGTAGTCGTCGATACTGTTGGTCCGCACATAGGCCCACAGCCCGATCATGATCATGGCCACGAAGTAGATGACCATTGCCATGGCCTCGAAGGTGGTATCACTCATGACAGCTCCTTTGCAGTTGATGAGGTGGAGACGGCAGGGTCGGGCCCTACCTGTTCACAGGCATGAGGTCCTCCTCCAGGGCAGACGGATCGGCTCCGGCGCCCGCCCCACGCGCTCCGGGGTGGCCCAGGCGGGTTGACCAGCAGGCTGTCGCCGGATCGACGGGCGCCGACGACAGCGTACGCGACATCAGCGGTTCAATCCGTTATATAACTGCACATCTTCAGGCCCGGATCGGGCACCGGAGCCGGGCCTTTCGGCATGATCCGGTCGCGCCCCGGTCCGAAGATGTGCAGCATGGGGCTCAGGGCCGCTGGAACAGCACGATGGCCGCGGCCCAGCCGCCCTCGTGGGTCACCGACACCGGCCAGCTCTCGGCCTGCGCGCTGCCGGGCCCCAGGCTGTCCTCCACGGCCTGGGCCACCTGCCCGCTGAGGTGCAGCCGGGGCCGCCCCCAGCGGTCGGTGACCATCTCGATCTGCCGCCAGTCCAGGTCCTCGGGCGCGATGAGGGGCCCTCCAGGCTCCCCCCTGGTGCGGGCCCGCAGGGCCACCGCCTGGCTCCAGGCCTTGACGAAGGCCTCCTTGGCGGCCCACCGCGCCGCCAGGTGCTCGGCCTCGGCCGAGCCCTTGTCCACACAGCGGCGGCGCGACTCGCGCCGCTCCCGGGCGGTGAAGGCCCTCTCGGCGAAGACGGTGCCCGGCACGCCGAGCTGGTCGGCCAGCATGGCCACCTCCACCAGGTCCAGCCCGGCGCCCGGAGCCCGGGCGCCCGGGTCGACGCCGGGGGGCTCGGGAAGCGCAGGCCGCATCAGGCACCGCCCCGCCCGGGCGCGCCGCCGGGAGCCCGCCTCATGACCACCTCGGGGATCACCCCGTCGTACAGGCGGTGCGAGCCGGGAACCAGCGCGAAGCCGTGGCGGGTGTAGAAGCGCTGGGCGGCGGTGTTGAAGGCCGCCACGCCCAGCTCTATCGGCCTGGTGGCATCGGCCCACTCCAGCACCGCGCGCATGAGGGCCGCACCCACGCCATGGCAGCGGGCCCGAGCGGCGACGTACATGACCTGCAGGTACTGGTCCCCCGCCGGCGGCTGCTCGGCGATGGCCAGGCCCACCACCTCCTGCCCCATCTCGGCCACGAGGTAGATGAGACCCGCGTCGGCCCGAGACCGCTCGATCTGCCCGGCCAGACGGGCGATGCCCTCAACGGTGAGGCGGGGGGCCCACCGCGCCTGGGCGTCCTGGGCGCTGATCCCCTCGGGCCGCACGTAGGTGTCCAGCCAGGAGGCGTGCCACACCCGCGTGACGGGCTCGGCGTCCTGGGGGCGCATCGGCCTGATGAGCGGCTCAGCGGCGCTCGCTGCCATCACCTGTCATCACCCGCCATCATGCTCACCTCCGTGCTCCCACCGGGCGGCCTCCCGCGGCTCTGAGCCGAGCCGCAGCGCTGCTGCGGGAGCGGTGCACTCCGCTCCCGCAGCAGCAGGGGCGCCGGCTCAGGCCTGCTCCTCGTGCTCCCCGGCGTGGTAGACGCCGTCGGCGCCGAGCCTGGCCTCGGGATCCAGGAGCATGGCGGCCTCGACCTCGTGCGGGTCGCGCAGCCTGGTCTCCTCGCCCAGGCGACGGCCCTGGACCTGCTCGAAGAGCGGGGCCCGGCCGATCATGCCGGCGCGGCGGCGACGCGTGCCCGCGGCCAGGCGGGCATTGGCCGAGGCCAGCCAGGCATCCACGGCCTCCTGGCCGCCGTCCTTGCGCAGGGCGGCCTCGAAGGCGCCGGGGTGGACCACCGCGATGAGCCCGGAGACGTGACCGAAGCCCAGCGAGGTCAGCAGGCCCGCACGCACGGGGCCGGCGCCCGGCACCCGCCCGGAGGCGCCACCACGGCCCGCCAGGCGGATGGGCGTGCGCGGCCACACCCAGAAGGCGTCCTTCTCCAGGGGGGCGTCGACGACGTCGAGGGAGGCGTTGCCCGGAGCCACACCGGTGGCCAGGATCTCGGCCAGGCCGGAGACCTGGAAGACCGCGGCACCGCCCTTGGCGTGACCGGTGATCGTCTTCTGGGAGACGGCCACCAGCGGGTTGCCCTCGGAGCGGCCCAGGGCCCGGGCCAGGCGGGTGTGCAGCTCGGACTCGTTGGGGTCGTTGGCATTGGTGGAGGTGTCGTGCTTGGAGACCACGGCGATGTCGTCGGCCTCCACTCCCAGGGCCGCCAGGGCCCTGGCCAGGCGCGAGTTGACGCCTCCGCGCCCTGCGCCCAGGGCCCCCAGGCCCGGGGCCGGGATGGAGGTGTGGGCGCCGTCGGCGTAGGAGGAGACGAAGCCCACCACGCCGGCCACCGGCAGGCCCAGCCTGGCTGCGACGCTGCCGCGGGCCAGGATGACGGTGCCGCCGCCCTCGGCCTCCACGAATCCGCCACGACGCCGGTCGTTGGCCCGGGAGAAGTGCCGGTCGGAGATGCCCTTGGCGCGCATGGCCGCGGCCTCGGCGGTGGCGTTCATGTTGCCGAAGCCCACCACCGACTCGATGGAGATATCGTCGATGGCACCGGCCACCACGACATCGGCCTTGCCCAGGGCGATCTTGTCCCAGCCCTCCTCGATGGAGACCGCGGCGGTGGCGCAGGCGCTCACCGGCTGGACCATGGAGCCGTAGCCGCCCACATAGGACTGCATGACATGCGCGGCCACCACGTTGGGCAGGGCCTCCTGGAGGATGTCGCTGGGACGCTCCTCATCGAGCAGGCGCCCCACGAACATCTTGCGCATGGACTCCATGCCGCCGAAGCCCGTCCCCTGCGTGGAGGCCACATCCGAGGGGTGGACGGCGGCCAGCAGCTCGGCGGGGGTGAAGCCCGCCGACAGGAAGGCGTCCACGGCCGTGACCAGGTTCCACGAGGCGATGGTGTCCATCCCCTGGACCATGGAGGCGGGGATGCCCCAGCGCTGGGGGTCGAAGTCGCGCGGGAACTGGCCTCCCACGGTGCGCGACAGAGCGGCGCGGCGGGGCACGCGGGCCAGGGAGCCGGCCAGGCGGGTGACCGTCCACTCCCCCGTCTCGGCGTCGGGGGCCACGAGCGTGTGCTCGGGGGCCGAGGCCTCGATGGTGCGGGCGGTGGCCTCGTCGGGCACGCTCAGCGTGATGTCGCGGTCGAGGTAGACGGTGACCTCCTCGTCGGCCACGGGGGCGATGACCCCGTCGTCGACGAACTCGCGGATGCCGCAGCGGGCCACGACCTCGTCGCGGTAGCGCTCGAAGATGTCGGACTCCTCGACGAGCTCGCCCTCGGCGTCGTACCAGCCGGCCTTGGGGCTGTCCTGCCAGGTCAGCAGGCCCATGCCCCAGGCGAGCTCCAGGACGCCGGCCGCGGTGAGCTCGACGTCCTCACCGCCGCTCATGCCCAGCTCGGCCTCGCGGCGCGTGCGGGCCGAGCCCCAGGTGGAGACCTCGCCGGTGGAGACGATGACCACCATGTCGTCCAGGTCGGCGTCCACCTCGCCCCACTGGGGGGCGGTGGGCTGGGTGGGCACCACGGGCGTGGGCAGGGCCGCCACGGTGGCCGGGGCCTCGGTCCGCTCCTGGGGCGCGGCGGCCTGGGCGGCCGCGCTCTCGCGCAGGGCCACCAGGTCCACGCCCTGGCCCAGCCCGCCGGTGAGGTCGGCATCGACGGGAGCCTGGGCGGCCTGGGATCGCACCTGGTGGGTGCACAGGGCGATGAGCTCGGAGGCGATCTCCTCGGTGGACCAGGTGCGCACGCCGGCGGCCTCGACGGCGGCCACGAGCGGGTCATTGCCGCCCATGAGGCCAGTGCCCCGCACCCAGCCGATGCGCGGGTGGGCCAGGGTGACGCGCTGGGCCCAGGCGCGCTCGGAGGACCAGCGGTTGACCACGGCGTCCAGAGCGGACTTGACCTCGCCGTAGGCCCCGTCGCCGCCGAAGGTGCCGCGGTTGGGCGAGCCGGGCAGCACCACGTGCAGGCGGTGGTCGACATGCGTGTCGGTGCCGATGGCGCTCAGGGCGGCGATGGAGCGCTCCACGCTCCACAGCAGCAGGCGGGTCTGAGCCTCCGCCTCGGCCCCGGCGTCGGCAAGGGTGCCCGAGACCCGCGGCGCGGCGAAGGGGAAGAGCAGCGTGGGTACCAGTGCCTCCTTGACCACGGTGGTCGAGCCCCCGGAGGTGACCACCTGGTCGTTGCCGATCCAGGAGGCCAGGGCGTCCACGTCCCGGTAGGAGGACAGGTTGGCCGGCACCATCCACAGCCTCGCCCCGGCGGCCGCGTGCTCGCGGTACAGGTCGGTAGCGAAGGCCAGGCGCTCGTGGGTCAGGCGCGAGCTGGTGGCCACCACGGTGGCGCCGCCGGCCAGCAGCTGCCCGACGACGGCGGCCGCGATGGACCCGGGGGCCACACCGGTGACCACGGCGACGTCGTCGGCCCAGCGCACGGTGCCCTCGCCGCTGCGGGCGGTGGCGGTGGCGCGCTCGGCGATGGCCCCCAGCAGCTCGGCGCGCTGGGAGGCGTCCTCCAGCTCGGAGGCGGCCAGCTGGTCGCGCCACCAGGCGGCCTGGTCGGCCACGGCCCGGCCCAGGCCCACGAAGCGCTCGGGGGCCAGCAGGCGGCGGCCCTCCTCCAGGTTGGTCTGCCCCGAGCCGAAGCGGGCGATGTCCTCGCGGGCGGTGGCCCAGCGGTCGTCGATGAGCACGGCGCGCTCGGGGGCGAAGGCCGGGGTGACCGAGGCCACCCAGCCGCTGCCCAGCTCGGCGTCCAGGGCCGCCAGGGCGGCCCGGGTGCGGGCGTCCTCATCCCCGGCGTCGGCCGGGACGGTGACCTTCTCGCTCAGGCCCAGGGCGTCCAGGAGGGTGCGGGCGGTGGTGGCCAGCACGCCCTCCTCGCCGGTGACGGTGGCGGCGAAGGCGTCCAGGGCGGCGGAGTCCACCACGGCCCCACCGGCCCCGCCCCCGGCCGAGGGCTTGGCCACGCTCACGCCCTGGGCCGAGGCCACGGCCTGGACGGCGGAGTCGATGAGGGCGTCAACGGCGCCCCCGGAGGTCAGCGGTGCCGAGGAGCCCAGGGAGGCCAGGTCCTCCCCGCGCATGGAGGCGCCCTCTCGGGTGCCCAGGAACATGGCGGCGGTGACGTGGGAGACCCAGCCCGGGCCCAGGGCCCAGGTTCCGGTGACGCGGTCGGCGATGCGCGAGGCGCGCACCCCCGAGGGGCCCAGGATGCGGGCCAGGCCCACCCGGATGGCCTCGGTCAGGACCGGGCCGAAGGCCTTGTATCCCGGGGCGCCCTTGGCGACTGTGGCGGACAGGGCGGTCATGTCGGCGTCGGCGGCGCCGTCGATGGAGGCCAGCTCCAGCTCGGTGCCCAGGTCCATGAGGAGCTGGTTGCGCCGCGAGGACACCCCGTTGGTCAGGGTCTCGGTGGTGTCGGTGGCGCCGATCTGCTCGGGGCGGATGCGCGAGGCGTGGGCCAGCAGCACCGTCAGGGCGTCGGTGGCGGTGAAGGCGATGTCCTCCACCGGGCCCGCAGCCGCCGCCGGGGCGGCAGGGGCGGCCGCCTCCTGCGGGGCCGGGGCGGGGGCCTCGGCGGCGGGCGCCGGGGACTCCGCGGGCGCAGGGGCCGCAGCAGGGGACTCGGCGTCCGCGGGGACCTCGAAGTCGGGCTCGGCCAGCTCCACGGCCGGGTCGGTGTCGGTGGCCAGGACGCGGGCCTCGTCGCGGCGCGCGTTGTGCACCACGACGTGGCGCCCGGCGTGGCGCGGCAGCAGCAGCGTGTTCTTGGCCAGGTTGGCCAGCGTCGGGGAGTTGGCCAGGCCCACCTCCACGACGTGCTCGATGCCCATGCCGCCCTCGGCCGGGGAGGCCAGCAGGACGTCCTGGGTCTCGATCCAGCGCACCGGGGAGGCGAACTGCCAGGCCAGGAGCTCGACCAGCAGCTGGCGGGCCAACTCGACGGGGTCCTTGGCGCGGTTGTCCCAGTCGGCCAGGATCTCCTCGACCGGCTCGGAGGGCACCACCTGGAGGATCGAGCGGGCGAAGTCCTGGGTCAGGGCGAAGGGCCGGGCCACGAGGTTGGGCACGTAGCGGCCCACGAGCCGCTCGTAGTCCAGGTCCTGGGGCACCAGCTCGAGCAGGCGGCCGCGGAACTCCGGGACGCCGGGGCGCAGCACCTCGGAGTGGAAGGGCACGTCGATGCCCGGGACGAGCATGAAGGGGTTCTTCCCGCCGCGGGCCCTGGCCTTGGCGCGGGCGTCGGCCGCCAGGGCGTCCAGGCCCTTGATGGTGCCGGCCACCGCGTACTGCACGCCGGCCAGGTTGTGGTTGACGATCTGGAGGAACTCCCCGCTGGCCTCGGCGATGGAGGCCACGTAGTCCTCGACCTCATCGGCGCCGATGCCCGCCTGGTTGGGGCGCAGGGCGCCCATGCGGTAGTTCGAGGCGCCCTCGGCGTCACGGGGCACCAGGGAGTGCATGGTCGAGCCGCGCTGGAAGACGATGGAGATGGTGGTCTCCACCGGCATGACGCGCCCGTAGGCGCTCAGCGCCGTGTACTCCCCCAGGGAGTGCCCGGCGAAGGCCGCGCCCTCGACCAGGGCCCCGGCCTCGGCCAGGCGCGCGGTGGTGGCCATGGCCACGGTGGCCAGGGCCACCTGGGTGAACTGGGTGAGGTTGAGCAGGCCCTCGGGGTGGCGGTAGGTCACGCCGCGGGCGGTCATCTCGGTGGGGTTGTCCCGCACGAGGTTGATGACGGAGAAGCCCAGCTCGGAGCGGGTGTGGGCGTCGGCGCGGTCCCAGACCTCGCGGGCCGCCTTGGAGGAGGCGCGCTCGTCCAGGCCCATGCCGGCGGCCTGGATGCCCTGACCGGGGTAGATGTAGGCGGTGGGCTCGGGGATGGTCACGGCGGTGCCGCGCGAGACGACCTCCCCGCCGATGCGGCACACGACCTCCAGGACGTAGCCGCCGCCCACCACCAGGCCCGTGCGCTCGACGGTCACCTCGACCTCGTCGCCCAGCTCCACCGGGCCGGTCATGACGTAGGTCCAGCCGGCCAGGACGTGGCGCGAGCCGTCGGCGGCGGTGGAGGCCGCCACCTGCTGGGCGGTGGCCGACAGCCACATGCCGTGGACCAGGGGGGCCTCCATCCCGGCCACGCGGGCGGCGTGGTAGGAGGTGTGGATCGGGTTGAAGTCGCCGGTGACGCGGGCGAAGGCGGTCATGTCCGCCGGGGCGGTGACGGTGGTGCGGCGCAGGATGCGGCGGGCCGCGGGGGCGGTCTCCCGGCCGGTTCCCCCGGCCAGCTCGGGTGCGGAGGGCACGGCGCTGCCCGAGGCTCGCCCGCGGATGGCGAAGCGCTCGCGCATGAGCGCCACCAGGGTGCCGTCGGCGGCGTCGGTCAGCTCCAGGCGCACGTCGACCACGCGCCCGGCACTGGACTCCTCCAGGGCGGCCACCCAGCCGGTGACGGTGATGGTGGGGCTGGTCTGCGCGGCGGCCTGGAGCTGGTGGAGGGTCAGGTGCAGGTCCACGGTGTGGTCCAGGTGGACGGCGCCCAGCAGGCCCTCGATGAGCGGCATGCCGTCCTCGACCACCGAGCCCAGGGCGGCGTAGACCACCGGCCAGCACGGGCCCAGCAGGGCGTCGGGCACCAGCGGCGCGGCCGAGAGGTCCGCGGGCAGGGCGTCGGCGGTCACCGAGGCGTGGTCGTGGCCCAGGGTGGGGGCCAGGGTGAAGGAGCCGTGGATGGTGCCGAAGGGCTGGGTGGCCGGGCGGCCCAGGGCGTCGGTGGCACCGGCCACGGCGGTGCGCACCTGGGGCAGGTGCTCGACGTGGTCGCCGGTGATGGACACCGCCCCCACGCCCGCGGTGGCCCGCAGCAGGTCGTTCATGGTGTCGCTGATGCGCTCGGGGTCCACCAGGGGGGCGGCCCCGTCCCAGGCGCGGGCCAGGCGCAGGGGCACCACGAGGCGGCGCACGGCGTGGATGGACTCCCCGCCGGGAGTGCCGTCCCAGTGCGTGTCCAGGTTGATGTCCAGGTCGTAGGCGTCCTCGGCGACGTCGGGGCGCGCCACCACCGTGTAGGCGTCCTGGGACAGCACGGTGGCGGGGTTGACGGTCAGGTGGCCGTTCCACAGCACGTGCGGGGTGACCCGGACCAGCTCGGAGGCGTCGGCCACCGGGGAGACCAGGGAGCCGTCGGCCACGGCCGGGGCCGCGCCCAGGCGCCCGGCGGCCCGGTGCTCGGGGGTGCCGCCGGCCTGGAGGGCCTCGATGGCGGCGGTCTCGAAGCGGCCGAGCAGGTCGCCCACCGGCTCGTTGACGGTGGTGATGCCGGCCACGGCCACGGGGCCGGGGATGATGCGCACCTGGTCGGCGGTGTAGCGCGGGTCCTGGGACTGCCACAGGGAGTCGGTGCCCCACCAGCGCAGGATGTCGGCGTCGAGCACCGGCACGAAGGGCACGGGCTTGGGGTGCTTGCGGCACAGGTCCACGAACCAGGCGGCGTCGGCGGGCTCGACCCGGGTGGTGGCTGCCGAGGGGTAGTGCTGCGCCAGACGGGCCAGGGCGTCATCGGAGTCGATGACGGCCTCATGGTCGGCGTAGAGGGTGGGGATCCGGCCGTGGTCGGCCCGGGCCAGGCGGGCCTCGATGCGGCGCATGAGGTCCAGGAAGCGGTCGTACCAGCCCTCATCGGCCCAGTCGGACTCCACGGCGCCGCGCCCGGTGTGGGGGGCCACGCACAGCTCGGCGTAGCGGGTGGCCCACTCCAGGTAGGTCATCTCCTCCACGTCGCCGAAGTAGGGCTTGGCGGTCTTGGCCAGCGCCTCGATCATCTCCTCGCGGCGCTCGGTCATGGCGGCGTCGTCCCCGGCCAGCTCCTGGATGAGCCGGGAGGCGCGGGCCGAGGAGTTGTCGATCTCGTAGAGGTCGGCCCGCAGGTGGGACAGGCCCGAGGTCATGCCCCCGATGGACTCGCCCGAGGGCACCCAGCCGCCCTCGACCCCGGAGTCCTCGGGGATGCCGGGGGTGTCGACGAGCAGCTGCTTGACATCGTCGTTGGTCTTGGCCTCCAGGCAGGTCATGGCGGCGGTGCCGATCATGACGCCGTCCACGGGGGCGGCGGCGGTGCCGTAGGCCAGGGCCCAGCGGCCGGTGAGGTAGTCGGCCGCCTTGGCGGGTGTGCCGATGCCGCCGCCGACCACCAGGACCGCGTTGTCCACGGCGCGGATGGCGTCGTAGGTGGCCAGGAGCATCGTGTTGAGGTCCTCCCAGGAGTGGTGGCCCCCGGCGTGCCCGTCCTCGATCTGGATGATGACCGGGGACTCGGGCACGGCGCGGGCGATGGCCAGGACCTGGCGGATCTGGTCGACGGTCCCGGGCTTGAAGGCGATGTAGGGGAAGCCCTCGGCGTGGAGGCGGGCCAGCAGGGCGGTGGCCTCCTCCAGCTCGGGGATGCCCGCGGAGATGACGATCCCGTCCACCGGGGCGCCCCCGGCGCGGGCCTTGGACAGCAGGCGCTGGGTGCCCAGGTGGAGGTTCCACAGGTAGCGGTCCATGAACATGGCGTTGAAGGCGGCGGTGCGCCCCGGCTCCAGGGCCTGCTCCAGGCCCTGGAGGTTCTCGGCCAGCACCGCGGGGGTGGTCTGGCCGCCACCGGCCAGCTCGGCCCAGTAGCCGGCATTGGCGGCCGCGGCCACGATGGCCGGGTCCACGGTGGTGGGTGTCATCCCCGCCAGCAGGACGGCGCTGCGGCCGGTCAGGCGGGTGAAGGCGGTATCCAGGGTCAGGCGCCCGTCGGGCAGGCGCGTCAGGCGGGGGGCGAAGCGGGAGCGGTCCACCGCCGCGGCCGGGGCGGTGCCGGGGCGGTCGAGGCCGTCGATGTCCTTGGCGGTGCCCGCGGGCACGACGGTGGTGCCGGTGCCGGCCACCACGGCCTCGGTCAGGCGCGCGAGCACGCCGCCGGGGCCCAGGTCGAGCACGGTGCGCACCTGGGCCTGGCCGTCCTGGCCGCTCTGGCCGACGCGGGCGTCCAGGCCCAGGGCGGAGGTGACCAGGCCGGGCCAGTCGACGGGGTCGATGAGCACGGACTGCGCCAGGCTGCGGGCCAGCTCGCCGTCCAGGCCGCAGGCCTGTGCCCAGGCGGCCACGTCCTTAACGGCCGGGGCCAGCAGGGGGGTGTGGAAGGGCACGGAGGTGGCCAGGAACTCGGTGACCGGGGCCAGGACGGCCCCGCCGCGGCGCCGCTCCTTGCGGGCCTTGGCGCTGCGGGCGGCGGCCGCCTCCAGGGCGGTGACGACCCGCTCCAGGTCCGCGGGCCGGCCCGAGAGGATGTGGGCCTGGCGGCCGTTGGTCACGCCCACCGAGATCCGCTCCGAGCCGGGGACCCTCTCCAGGACGCCGTCGAGCACGGGGCGGGTGACGCCGCGCACTGAGAGCATCGGCGTGGACTGGCCCACCGTGCCCAGGTCCAGGCGGCGGGTGGTACGGGTGGCCGCCGCACCGATGAGGCGGGCGATGGCGTGGACCTCAACGACGGCGTCATCCGCGCTGCCGGCGGCCCCGGCGCCCCTGCCGGCGTTGAGCGCCTCCAGCAGGGCCACCCCCAGCACCCCCTGGGAGTGGCCGACGGCGGTGACCGGGGCGTGGGCGGTGATGTCGAGGCCCGCCCCCGCCAGGGAGGCCAGGACCGCGTGCTGGGCCATGAGGATCCCGGGTACCGAGACATCGGCGCCGTCGGCGGCGGTGCGGTGGGCCGGGGCCAGCGGCGCGGCCTGGTCGTCCAGGAGCCGCGAGCCGCGCGGGGTGATGGTCAGCAGGTCGGTGGCCACCGGCGCCAGGCGCCGGGAGACCGCCTCGTCGACCCCCACCAGGGTGGTCGCCAGGTCGCGGTCCAGGGACACCAGCTCATCGAGGGTGGAGCGCCACGGGGTGGCCTGGCCCCCGAAGGTGGCGGCATAGGCCTGGCCCCCGCTGATGCGCTCGGCGATCGTGTCGGCGGGGCGGGTGTTCTGCGCGGTGGGGTGCACGGTGGTGGAGTCCTTCGTCGTGTGTGCGGAGAAGTGGTGGTGCGAGTCCGGGGCCGTGCCCGGGCCGGGGGTCTGGGTCATGGGGTCCTCGATCCTCACAGGGGCACGTTGTCGTGCTTCTTGGGCGACGCCGGCCGGGCGTCGTTCTTGGCGCTGAGAGCCGCCAGGGAGTCCACGATGACGGTGCGGGTGTCCTCGGGGGCGATCACCGCATCGATCTCGCCGATGGCCACGGCCTTGTCCGGGTTGATGACGGCCTCGGTGTACTGGGCGGTCAGGCGCTCCTGCTCGGCGATGGCGGCCTGCTCCCCCTGCTCGGTGCGGACCCTGGCCAGGTCGCGGCGGTGGATGATGCCCACCGCGCCGGCGGCGCCCAGCACGGCGATCTCCGCCCCGGGCCAGCAGAAGTTGAGGTCGGCGCCGATGGCCTTGGAGCCCATGACGATGTAGGCCCCGCCGTAGGCCTTGCGCAGGACCACGGTCACCAGGGGAACCGTGGCGGTGGCGTAGGCGTTGATGACCTTGGCGCCGCGCCGGATGATGCCGGCGTGCTCCTGCTCGGCCCCGGGGCGGTAGCCGGGCACATCCACGAAGGTGACCACCGGCAGCCCGAAGGCGTCGCAGAAGCGCACGAAGCGCGCCAGCTTCTCGGAGGCATCGACATCCAGGGTCCCGGCGTCCACCAGGGGCTGGTTGGCCACGATGCCCACCGGGCGGCCCTCGAAGCAGGCGAAGCCGACCACCACATTGGCGGCGAAGTCCTCCTGGACCTGGACCAGCTCGCCGTGGTCGACCACCGCCGAGACGACATCGACGACGTCGTAGGCCTGGCGGGTCGAGGCGGGCACCAGGGACCCCACCTCGCGGGCGGCCTCGGCGTCGGCCTGGGCCTGGAGCTCGTCGTAGTCGTACCTGGGCGCCTCCCGCTCGGAGGAGGAGGGCAGGTAGGCCAGCAGGGTGCGCACATGGCCCAGCGCGTCGGCCTCGTCCTCGGCCACGTAGTGCACGACGCCGGAGACCGAGCCGTGGATCTGGGCGCCGCCCAGGTCCTCGGCGGTGATGCTCTCCCCCGTGACCGCCCGCACGACGTCGGGGCCGGTGACGAACATGTGGGAGGCCTCGCGGGTGGCGATGACGAAGTCGGTCAGGGCCGGGCTGTAGACGGCGCCGCCCGCGCAGGGCCCCAGGATGACGCTGATCTGCGGCACCAGGCCCGAGGCGGCGCAGGTGCGGTTGAAGATGCGCCCGTACTGGCGCAGCGCCCCCACGCCCTCCTGGATCTTGGCGCCCCCGGAGTCGATAAGGCCGATGACGGGGATGCGCAGGCGCAGGGCGTCGTCGAGCAGGCGCACGATCTTGTCGCCCTCGACACTGCCCAGGGAGCCGCCGGAGACGGAGAAGTCCTGGGAGTAGACGGCCACCTGGCGCCCGTCGATCTGGCCGAAGCCGGTGACCACGCCCGAGGGGCGGGCCTTGCTGCCGGCGCCCGAGCCGTTGTAGCGGCCGATCTCCAGGAAGGTGGACTCATCGAGCAGGGCGTCGATGCGCTCGCGGGCGGTGCGCTTGCCCTTGGCGTGCTGGCGCTGGGCGGCCCGCTCCTCGGCCTCGCGGTCCACCCGGGCCATGCGCTCGCGGAAGGCCGTGGTGGCGGCGGAGTCGGCCATGGTCCCGGCGGCCGCCTGGTCGGCGCCGGGCGGCGGCGCGGCGGTGGCGTTGGTCGTTGTGGTCACGGCTCAGGCCTCCTGGGTGGTCTCGGGGGCGGTCATGCGCACCAGGACGTCGCCGGCGGTGACCGTGCGTCCGGCGCTGACGGGGATGTCAGTGATCCGCCCGTCGTGGGGGGCGTGGACGTAGTTCTCCATCTTCATGGACTCCAGCACCACCAGCAGGTCGCCCTGGACGACCTGGGCTCCGGGCTCGGTGCAGATACGGGTGACGATGGACTGCATGGGGGCGGCGATGACGCCGGGCTCGCCGCCGGCATCCCCGCCCGAGGACCCGGTGCCTGTGGCACCGGCGCGCGCGCTGCGACCGGGGCCCGCGCCGCTGCGACCCCGCAGGGGCTGGGTGCGCCGGGAGCGGGACACGAAGTCGTGCCCGTAGTGGGTGGGGGCCAGGATGCCGTCGGGCAGGGTCAGCTGCATGCGTCGCCCGTTGAGCTCGATGATGTAGCTGGAGCGGGTGCGCGGGGAGGGCTCGGGGAGCGCGGCCTCCTCGCCGTCCTGCTCGCCCGGGGCCTCCTGCCCCGCGGTGGCCCCGGCGGCGAGCTCGGGCAGGACCTCGTTCTCGATCCACCGGGTGGTCACCGCCAGCGCGCCGGCCTCATCGCTGCGGGTGAAGGCCTCCTGGGTCAGGACGTGGGCGTGCAGGCCGGCGCAGACGGTCACGCCCTCGACGACGGTCTCGGCCAGGGCTCGGCGCGCGCGTGCCAGGGCCTGGTCCCGGGTGGCGCCGGTGACGACGATCTTGGCCAGCATGGGGTCGAACATGGGGGTGACCACGTCGCCCTCGGTGACCCCGGACTCGATGCGGATACCGGGACCGGCGGGCCAGCGCAGGCGGGAGATGACCCCGGTGGAGGGGGCCAGGTGGCGGGTGGGGTCCTCGCAGGTGATGCGCATCTCGATGGAGTGCCCGCGCACCGGATCGATGCGGCCCAGGGGGCCGCCCTCGGCCAGGCGCAGCTGGACCTCGACCAGGTCGGTGCCGGTGACCTCCTCCGAGACGCAGTGCTCGACCTGCAGGCGAGGGTTGACCTCGAGGAACCACAGGTCGCCCTCGGGGGTCAGGAGGAACTCGCAGGTGGCCACGCCCACGTAGTCCACGGTCTCCATGAGGCGCCGCGAGGCCTCGACGAGGCGCTCGTTGAGGCCCTCGGGCAGGAAGGGGGCGGGGGCCTCCTCCAGCAGCTTCTGGTTGCGGCGCTGGAGGGTGCAGTCCCGGGTGGAGACCACGGCGAAGCCGCCGTGGGCGTCGCGGGCGCACTGGGTCTCGATGTGCCGGGCGGCGGTGACGAAGCGCTCCAGGATGAGCGTGCCGCCGCCCGCGGCGGCCGAGGCCAGGGCGGGGGTCGTGGCCACCTCCTCATCGGAGTGCAGCACGGTGATGCCGCGCCCGCCGCCGCCGTCGGTGCGCTTGAGGGCCACGGGGTAGCCGTGGCGCGCCGCGAAGTCGGTGATGGTGGAGGTCTGGGTGACCGAGTCGGTGATACCGGGAACGGGGTCGACGCCGGCGGCCTGGGCGGTGCGCCGGGCGCTCATCTTGTCCCCCAGGGCCTCCATGGCCGCGGGCGAGGGTCCCACCCAGGTGATGCCGGCGTCGATGACGGACTGGGCGAAGGCCGCGTCCTCGGCCAGGAAGCCGTAGCCGGGGTGGATGGCGTCGGCGCCGGTGGCCTGCGCCAGTGCCAGGACCGCCTGGGCGTCGGTGTAGGAGGAGCCCTCGGGCAGGGCGTGGGCCTCGTCGGCCAGCTCCGCGGCGGGACTCATGAGGTCCTCAGGGGTGTAGGGCAGGATCGAGGTCGCCCCGAGGTCGCGGACTGTGCGCACGACGCGCAGTGCGATCTCACCGCGGTTGGCGATGAGGATGCGGGAGAGGGTCACCGAGTGTCTCCTTGCCTGTGGTACCGGGATCGGGCAGCGCGCCCCGCGCAGCGGCGTGGAGGATTCCTCCGAAATCCTGTGGGCCGCACACGGGGACCGCGGTGTCGCCCTTGAGCGTACGGCGTGGCCGTCAGTCCCGACTGGAGGCCGGGAGGGCGGGCGCCGCCAGGAATGAGGCTACGGCGTCAGCGTTGCCAACAGATTTGTGGAAACCTCACAAAGACCGCGGGTGACATTGGCGTAACATGCCAGAGCCCAGCAACGCCGGTGCCTAGACCAGGCCTGGGAAAGGCGGTCATCCCCTCATGGCGGGCCTTGAGGTTTCCCACAATCACGACCGACTCGTTGCCCCACCAGCCTCAGCCGCCCCGGCGGCATCACTGACCACAGGGGCCTCAGGTGCGCGCGGTCCGTGCCGTCCGTGCCGGCTGAGGGCTCAGTGCGCATGCGCCCGGGCCAGGGCCCGCAGCTGCTCGATGGCGGCCAGGGCGTCCTGGGCCCCGTAGACCGCTGAGCCGGCGACGAAGACCTCGGCCCCGGCCTGGGCGGCGCGCTCGATGGTGCCGGCCGAGATCCCGCCGTCGACCTGGATGCGCAGCTCCAGCCCGCGCCTGCCCACCAGGCGCCGGGCGCGCTCGATCTTGGGCAGCATGGACTCGATGAAGGCCTGGCCGCCGAAGCCCGGCTCGACGGTCATGATGAGCAGCAGGTCGAACTCCCCTAGGACGTCCTCCACGGCCTCCAGGGGCGTGGAGGGGCGCAGGGCGATCCCCGCCCCCGCGCCCAGGCGGTGCAGCTCGCGGGCCAGGCGCACCGGGGCGACGAGGGCCTCGCTGTGGGCGGTGACGATCTGGCAGCCGGCCTCGGCGTAGGCCGGCCCCCAGCGGTCGGGGTCCTCGATCATGAGGTGGGCGTCCACGGGCAGCGAGGTGTGGGCCACCACCGCCTCGACCACCGGCAGGCCCCAGGAGAGGTTGGGCACGAAGTGGTTGTCCATGACATCGACGTGCACGCCGTCGGCGCCCTCGATGCGCGCCAGCTCCTCGGCCAGGTGGGCGATGTCGCAGTTGAGGATGGAGGGGTGGATGGCGGCTGCCGGGGCGGTGGCGGGGGTGGTCATGGGGGCTCCTGTCCGGTTGCGGGGCCCTGCACTCATGCGCGGGCGTCCTGCCCCCATTGTCCCGCCTCGCCCGGTGCTGTCACGTATGCGGCACCCGCCGGCGCTCAGCGATCCGCTCGGGAGGTGACCCGCAGCAGGGCGCAGAACATCGCGTCGGTGCCGTCGAGATGGGGCCACAGCTGCAGCATCTCCCGCTCGGCGCCGGCCGGGGGGCGCGGGGCGATGCGGGTGGCGGCGTCCCCGGCGTGCAGCACCTCGACTCCGAGCCCCTCGCGCTCCTGGCGGCGAAGGACATCGCGCACGACCAGCTCGGTCTCCAGGGCATGCGGGGAGCAGGTGACGTAGGCCACCAATCCCCCGCGGCGCACCGCCCTGAGCGCACTGGTCAGCAGCTCGCGCTGCAGCTGCGCCAGCTCGGTGACGTCCCCGCGGCTGCGCCGCCAGCGGGACTCGGGACGACGGCGCAGGGAGCCCAGGCCCGAGCACGGGGCATCGACCAGCACCCGGTCGTAGCGGCCCGGCTCCTGCTCGCCGTAGACGCGTCCATCGTCCTGACGGACCTCCACCACCTCGGGGGCAAGGGCGCGCACGGCCGAGCGCACCAGGTCGGCCCGGTGGGCGGTGATCTCATTGGCCACCAGATGGGCCCCGCGCTGGGCGGCCAGGGCCCCCAGGAGCGCGGCCTTGCCGCCGGGTCCCGCGCACAGGTCGAGCCAGCGCTCGTCGCGGCCCTCAAGGGGGGCCTGCGCGGCCATGAGGGCCACCAGCTGGCTGCCCTCGTCCTCCACGGCGGCGCGCGCGTCCCGGACCGCACGGATCCGGCCGGGGTCTCCCCCAGCCAGGATGACGGCGCAGGGGCTGACCGCGCCGCCGGTGGGCTCCTGCCCGGTGGCCAGGCGCGCTTCCTTGGCCAGGCGCTCGGGAGCGATGAGCCCGGGGCGGGCGCACAGCACCACCTCGGGGTCGGCATTGTCGGCCGCCAGGAGCGCGGCGAGCTCCTCAGCGGGCTGGCCATGGGCCACCAGTGCCTGGCGCAGATCCTTGACCACCCACAGCGGGTGGGACTCGACCTGCGCCAGCGCGGTGACCTCATCGGCGGCCTGTTCGCGCAGGACGGCGAGCCACTGGCCCAGGTCCTTGGCGCTGATGCGGCGCAGCACCGCATTGACCAGGCCGGCCGCCCCATGGCCCGCGGACCTGCGGGCCAGGTCCACCGTGGCGCTGACGGCGGCGTGGCCGGGCACCCGCATCCCCAGCAGCTGGTGGGCCCCCAGCCGCAGAAGATCGAGCACGACG
The DNA here is from genome assembly GCF_019974135.1 of Actinomyces capricornis. Taxonomy (NCBI): domain Bacteria; kingdom Bacillati; phylum Actinomycetota; class Actinomycetes; order Actinomycetales; family Actinomycetaceae; genus Actinomyces; species Actinomyces capricornis. The sequence goes on along the minus strand of NZ_AP025017.1, from coordinate 2,941,477 downwards.
TCGTCGAGCCCCTCCAGCGGGCGGTCCAGGCACAGGGCGATGATCGCGTCATAGCGGCCCTGGAGCCTGAGGGTCCCGTAGGTCAGGGCCGTGGCCAGGGCCGCATCCCTGCTGTCCAGGCCGGCGGCGTCCAGGGCCGGGGGCAGGGCGAGGTTGGCGAAGGCGCCGTCGCGCCCGACCCGGGTGAGCACTTCCAGGGCCACCTGGCGGGCATCGGCGCCGGTGCGGCGCGGCCCGCGCCGCCTGCGCCCGCCCTGATGGCCGTTGCTCGGCTCCTGGCCGCCCTGGGCGCGGCGGCCGGCGGACTCGGAGGAGGCCCTGCGCCGCTCCTGCCCGGCGCCCCGGCCCGCCGAGCCGCGCTCGCGCCCCTGCCCGCGGCGCTGGATGCCTGCGTGACCACGCTGCTGGCCTGAACCGTGGGGGCGCCCCGCGGGGCGGTAGGAGCCCCGCCCTCCGGTGCCTGCCGCTGCCATCACCGGGCCTCCCCCTGATCCTGGCCGAGTACCGCGCCCGCGCCCAGCCGCGCCCCCCGGGCCCAGGCCTCGGCCTCCATCCAGCTCCGGCCGGCGGGAGCCACCCGGCCCAGGCGCACGGCGCAGCCCCCGGTACCCACGAGGACCTCGTGCTTGGTGGCCCTGACCTGCCCCGGCAGCAGGTCGGTGACCTCGGGCACGAGCGCGACCGGGCCCAGGCGCAGGCGCTTGGCCTCCAGGGTGGTGTGGGCGCCGGGGGCGGGGCTGACCCCGCGGATGCGCCGGTCGATGCTCTGGGCGGGATCGGCCCAGCGGATCTCGCCATCGGCGGAGGACAGCATGGGGGCCAGGGTGGCCAGCGCCTCGTCCTGGGGCTCGGGGGCGGTGGTGCGCGCGGCGACATCCTCCAGGACCTTGAGCACCAGGGGCGCGCCGGCACGGGCCAGGCGCTCCAGCAGGTCCCCGCTGGTGTCGCGCGGCCCGATGGTCTCGGTCACGCGCCCCAGGATCGGGCCGGTGTCCAGACCCTCCTCGAGCTGGAAGACGCAGGCCCCGGTGATCTCCTCCCCGGCGATGATCGCCCGCTGGACCGGGGCGGCGCCGCGCCAGGCGGGCAGCAGGGAGAAGTGGAGGTTGAGCCAGCCGTGGGCGGGCACCCCCAGCAGGTCAGGGGGCACGATCCTGCCGTAGGCCACGACGACGGCGACATCGGCGTCCAAGGAGCCGATCCACTCCCGGGTGGCCGGATCCTTCAGAGTCGCCGGGGTGCGCAGCTCCAGTCCCGCCTCACGGGCCCGGCGGGCCACCGGGGAGGGGGTCAGGGTGCGTCCCCTGCCCTGGCGGGCATCGGCCCGGGTCAGGACGCCGACCACCTCGTGGTGGGAGTCCAGGAGGGCGTCTAGGGTGGGCAGGGCGGCTTCGGGGGTTCCGGCGAACAGGACGCGCATGCGCGCCAGTCTACGGGCGGCACCGGCGGGGCCGGGGCGCGGGCCCCGCACCGCGCGCCTTCTCGGTTCTCCACATATCGGCGTGCCGGCGCTATCGTGGAGGGCTCCCGGGGCACTGCCCCGGTGCTCACGCACCGCTGGCCGCTCGCCGGACGGGTCGCAGCCCGGACGGGCGCGCATGGGACGAAGGTCCGAGCCCGCCGGCGATCCCGCAATAAGTCACCCAAACTCACGATCACCTGGGGCTTCTCAATCGCCGGACACCCTGGTACGCTCGTACCACTTCTCCGGTACGGACGTACCAGAACGCCCGCGCTGTGCGACGTCGCATACCGGACCACCTACCTAGGACACGATGATGTGTCAGAAAGGGAGTCATGGGTTTCTCCGTGGATTCCGAAATCGGGAGGCTCAAGCAGGTCATCGTCCACCGGCCCGGCCGGGAGATGCTCCGACTCACCCCCCAGAACAAGGACGACCTGCTCTTCGATGACATCCTGTGGCTCGATCGCGCCCGGGAGGAGCACGACCGCTTCTCCTCCCTCCTGCGCGAGCGCGGCGCCGAGGTGCTCTACCTCGATGAGCTCCTGGCCCAGACCCTGGAGATCGAGGAGGCCAAGACCTACATCCTGGATCGCGTCATCAACGAGAACACCTGCGGCCCCGTGGCGGGCCGGCACCTGAGGGCCATCGCGGAGTCCATGACGGCCGCCGACCTGGCCGAGCTGCTCATCGCCGGCATCACCAAGGCCGAGCTGCTGGAGCACGGGCCCTGCACCGGCTCCCTCAACCTGGCGTCCATGGACGACGACGACCTGGTCATCACCCCCCTGCCCAACCACCTGTTCACCCGGGACACCTCCTGCTGGATCCAGGGCGGGGTCTCGATCAACTCCATGACGATGCCGGCCCGCCAGCGCGAGACCATCAACTACGAGGCGATCTACCGCTGGCACCCGATGTTCGCCCAAAGCACCTTCCCGGTGTGGTCCGAGGGCACGGCGGCGGGTCCTGCCACCGTCGAGGGCGGGGACGTCGAGGTCATCGGCAACGGCGCCCTGCTCGTGGGCGTCTCGGAGCGCACCACCGCCCAGGGCATCGAGCGCCTGGCCACGCGCCTGTTCGCCGACGGCGCCATCACCCAGGTCATCGCCGTGGAGATGCAGAAGACCCGGGCCCAGATGCACCTGGACACCGTGATGACCATGATCGACACCGGCCGGTTCGTCGCCTACAGCGGCCTGGGGATGCTGCCCACCATCACCCTGCGCCCCGGGGACGACGGCCAGGCCGTCACCGTCTCGCGCAATGACGCCGAGAGCATGTACCAGGTCATTGCGCAAGCCCTGGGCCTGGATGACATCGACGTCCTCATCACCCCGCAGGACTCCCGGGCGGCAGCGCGCGAGCAGTGGGACGACGGCTGCAATACCCTGGCGATCGCCCCCGGCGTTATCATGACCTACGAGCGCAATGTCCGCACCAACGAGTTCTTGTCCGACCACGGCATCGAGGTTCTGCCTGTGCCGGGCTCCGAGTTGGGGCGCGGCCGTGGCGGCCCCCACTGCATGAGTTGTCCCGTGCTGCGCGACCCCGTCGAGGCATGAGAGCCGCGGGCGCAGCACCGATCCCATCGACCTATCTCAATCCATTGATCCCGACACCTACCGAAGGAGTTTCTGTGTCTCATCCGCTGTCTGGTCGTAGTTTTTTGAAGGAGTTGGATTTCTCTGCGCAGGAGTGGGGTGGTCTGCTGGAGTTGGCGGCGGAGTTGAAGGCCGCGAAGAAGGAGGGGCGTGAGGTCAAGCGGTTGGAGGGTAAGAACATCGCGTTGATCTTTGAGAAGACCTCGACGCGCACGCGGTGCTCCTTCGAGGTGGCGGCCTATGATCAGGGTGCGCAGGTGACGTATCTGGATCCTTCGGGCTCGCAGATGGGTCATAAGGAGTCGGTGGCTGATACTGCTCGGGTGCTGGGCCGGTTCTATGACGGGATCGAGTTCCGTGGTAAGGAGCAGGCTCATGTCGAGCAGCTGGCCGAGCTGTCGGGGGTGCCGGTGTGGAACGGTCTGACCGATGAGTGGCATCCCACCCAGATGCTGGCCGATCAGCTCACGATGCTCGAGCATGCGGGGGGCAAGGCGATCGGGGAGATCTCCTTTGCCTATCTGGGGGATGCGCGCAATAACGTGGCCAACTCCCTGCTGATCGCCGGGGCGCTGATGGGCATGGATGTGCGCATGGTGGCCCCCAAGGAGTTGCAGACCAGTGCTGAGGTGGTGGCCCAGGCCCAGCGCCTGGCCCAGGACAGCGGGGCACGGATCCTCATTACGGATGATGTGGCCGCCGGTGTGGCGGGGGTGGACTTCTTGTACACCGATGTGTGGGTCTCCATGGGTGAGCCCAAGGAGGTCTGGGATGAGCGCATCGCGCTGCTGCGGCCCTACCAGGTCAACGCTGAGATGCTCAAGGCCACGGGCAACCCGGGTGTGAAGTTCCTGCACTGCCTGCCGGCCTTCCACGACCGGGCCACCACGGTGGGCCAGGACATCTACGACAAGACCGGCATGGAGGGGCTGGAGGTCACCGACGAGGTCTTCGAGTCCGAGCACAACGTGGCCTTCGACCAGGCCGAGAACCGCATGCACACCATCAAGGCCGTCATGGTCGCCACCCTCGGAAACTGGGACTGAGAGATATGAGGATCGTTGTAGCACTCGGCGGTAACGCCCTTCTCAAGCGCGGGGAGAAGCCCGACGCCTCCACGCAGATCGCCAATGTCGAGCTCGCCGCCGGCCAGTTGGCCCGTCTCGCCGAGGAGCACGAGCTCGTCATCACCCACGGCAACGGCCCCCAGGTGGGCGTGCTCGCCCTGGAGTCGGCCAATGACGAGCGCCTGTCCGAGCCCTACCCCTTCGACACCCTGGGTGCCGAGACGCAGGGGATGATCGGCTACTGGCTGCTGCAGGCGATGCAGAACGCGCTGCCCGGCCGCCAGGTCGCCGCCATGGTCAACCAGACCCTGGTCGATGCCGACGACCCCGCCTTCAAGGACCCCACCAAATTCGTGGGCGAGGTCTACTCCCAGCAGGAGGCCGAGCGCCTGGCCGCCGAGCGGGGCTGGAGCGTCAAGGCCGATGGCCAGTACTACCGGCGCGTCGTCGGATCCCCCCAGCCCCAGGGCGTGGTCGAGACCGACGTCATCCGCACCCTGGTCGAGCACGGGACTGTCGTGGTGTGTGCGGGCGGGGGCGGCGTGCCCGTCATCCGCACCGAGGGACGTCTCCAGGGCGTCGAGGCCGTCATCGACAAGGACCTCACCGCCTCCGTGCTGGCCCAGGCCCTGAAGGCCGATGCCCTGTTCATCCTCACCGACGTCGACGGCGTCTACAAGGACTTCGGCACCGAGAACCAGGAGCAGGTCCCCCGGGCCACGCCCGCCTCCCTGCGCGGCATGGGCCTGCCGGCCGGCTCCATGGGGCCCAAGGTCGAGGCCGTGTGCCGCTTCGTGGAGAGCACAGGGAACATGGCCGCCATCGGCCGCCTTGAGGACGCCGTGTCACTGGTGGAGGGCACGACCGGGACTATTGTCCGCCCCGAGGGGAGCTGACAGTGGGGCGGGCGCTGCCCGCCCCACACCTCCCCCGCGCTCAGACCGATAACCGTGCCCACGGGGTGCACCCCGCGTAGGGCAGCAGCATGAAGGAGGTGACCGGCACAGGCAGGTGGCCGTGCCCGATTCTCAACCAGTTTCTCCATCACCACAGACCTTCATCATCCATCGAGAACACACTCACAGAGCACAAAGGAGTGACCTAACCATGACGAAGATCGTCAACTCGTGGAACGACTTCGACCCGCTCAAGCACGTGATCGTCGGCCGTGCCGACTTCTCCGTCATTCCCCCGGAGGAGCCCGCCACCTCTGAGAAGGTGCCGATCGACTCCGAGATGCGCGGCATGTGGGGCCCGCGCCCCACCGCCACGGTCGAGGCCGCCAACGAGCAGCTGGACAACTACGCCAAGATCCTCGAGGGTCTGGGCATCAAGGTTGACCGGCCCACCCCGCTGCAGTGGAACCAGGCCATCACCACGCCTGACTTCCGCACCGAGTCCGGCTTCACCCAGATGCCCCCGCGTGACATCCTGCTGACCATCGGCTCGGAGATCATGGCCTCGGCCAACTCGTTCCGCTGCCGCTACTTCGAGTACCTGGCCTACTGGGACCTCATGGGCCAGTACTTCGAGGAGGACCCGGAGTTCAAGTGGACCCAGGCCCCCCGCCCGCGCCTGACGGACAAGTCCTACAAGCACAACTACTACGACGAGAAGATCTCGCTGGAGGAGCGCCTTGAGCGCACCGCCGCCAAGGACTTCGTGACCACCGAGGTCGAGCCCATGTGGGACGCCGCGGACGTCATGCGCGTGGGCAAGGACCTGTTCATCCAGCACGGTCTGACCACCAACCGCAAGGCCATGGAGTGGTTCAAGCGCTACTACCCCGACCTTCGCGTGCACGCCGTGAACTTCCCCGGCGACCCCTACCCGATCCACATCGACGCGACCTTCGTGCCGCTGCGGCCCGGGCTGATCATCAACAACCCGCACCGTCGTCTGCCCGAGGAGCAGCGCAAGATCTTCGAGGCCAATGACTGGCAGATCGTCGACGCGGCTCAGCCGGCTCACGACACCCCGCCCCCGCTGTGCTACTCCTCGGTGTGGCTGTCCATGAACTGCCTGGTCATCGACCACAAGACCGTGTGTGTCGAGGCCAGCGAGGTCCACCAGATGGAGCAGATGGACAAGCTGGGCATGAATGTCATCCCGGTCCCGTTCCGCGACGCCTACGCCTTCGGCGGCGGCCTGCACTGCGCGACCGCGGATGTCTACCGCGAGGGAACCTGCGAGGACTACTTCCCCAACCAGGTCGAGGACCCCACGCTGGTCTGACCCTCACCGCCGGCCGGGGGCGGCCCACTGCGGCCGCCCCCGGGCCACCGGCCCACCGTGCAACGCGCCCCGCCTCCCTGTCCATCTCATCCCTCACCCGTTCATCCATCACCTTCCACTACTGCCAAGCACACGGAAAACCACGGCACCACGATGGTGCACAACCGCAAAGGAGCGGACGTTGGACTCCTCGGGTCACCTCAAGCTCAAGGGCTTCGGGTTCATGTTCCTATCGTCGAGCCTCATGGGCGGCATCGGCGCATTCGCACGCTACATCAACGCTCCGGGCGACTTCATCGCCTTCTGCCGCAGTTTCAGCGGAATTATCGGCATGTCGCTCTTCTTCCTCGCCGTGGGGGGATTCGCCAAGCTCAGGGCGACCAGGTTCACGCCCTCGATCTTCTTCTCGGGCATGTTCCTGGGACTGCTGTCCTCCCTCTACGTCATCTCGACCCAGTACACGACGCTGGCCAATGCCTCCTTCCTCATCTACACCGGCCCGATCTACTCCACGATCCTGGCCACGATCTTCCTGCGCGAGCCCTTCAAGCCGGTGATGATCGCCTCCCTGGTGGCGGTCCTGGCCGGGACGCTCCTCATCGTCCAGATCGTCTCGGAGAAGGGCTTCGGCCTCGACCTCGATCCCAAGTACCTCTTTGGCAATATCATCGCCCTGCTCTCGGGCGTGGCCTACGGCCTCTACCTGTTTGTCTCGCGCTATCGCACGGATTGCGACTCCAATGTCAGGGCCTGGTACAACTTCCTGTTCGCCGTGTGCACCATCGGCATCATGCTGGCAATGCGCTGGTCCAAACTCGAGTACGTCGTGCGTGATGAGGTCGACGGCGTGCCCACCGCCCGGGTCGATGAGGCCGGCAGCATCGTGACCATGCCGTGGAGCATCTCCCAGATGGATGGGCGCTCCTGGATGGTCCTCATCGCCGCGGCCCTCATCACCGGCTTCGGCGCCTTCTACTTCCTGACCGTCGCCAGCCGGATCCTGCTGGCCGGGGAGCTGGCCACGATCTCCTACCAGGAGACGATCATGGCCTCCCTGCTCGGCTTCTTCCTCTTCCACGAGCACCTCACCGGTCTGCAGATGGTCGGTGGCGCACTCATCATCGGCGGCGGTATCTCCCAGGTCTACTTCTCCACCAGGTCGGAGAAGCCCTCGCGGGCCGCCCAGGAGGGAACAGCGCTGCCCGAGCCCGGCTCCCGGCCACAACCCGTCGATGCGACCTGACGGGCCGCAGCAGAGCACAGGAGAGGAGAAGCCATGACCCAGGAACGCAACATCACCCGCATCGACGCCTTCACCTACCGGGAGATCCTCGGCCGGGACCCGATCATCCTCATCCCGGTGGGCTCCATCGAGCAGCACGGCCCGCATATGCCGCTCGGAGTGGACACACTGCTGTCCACGACGATGGCGGAGCTGACCGCTGAGAGCATCGGCGCCTACGTGGGCCCCACGGTCTCCACCGGGTACAAGTCCCAGCAGCGCTCCGGCGGGGGCAACCACATCATCGGATCCTTCGGGTTCGATGCCGAGACGATGATCAGCGTGTGCCGGACGCTGGTGCGCGAGTTCCACCGCCACGGGGCGCGTCGCATCGTGTTCATCAATGGCCACTACGAGAACTACCAGTTCATCTACGAGGGGGTCGATCTCGCCCTGCGCGACGTGGAGGGGCGGGACGACCCTCCCCGCGTGATGATGGTGTCCTACTGGGACTTCGTCACCGATGAGGTCATTGCCGAGCTCTATCCCGATGGCTTCCCCGGCTGGGATGTCGAGCACGGCGGGGTCATGGAGACCTCCCTCATGCTCATGCACTTCCCCGACCTGGTGCACATGGACCGGGTCATGGACCTGCCTGCAGCCCAGCTGCCGGCCTACGACCTGCTTCCGGTGGACGCCTCGCTGACGCCGGAGTCGGGCTGCCTGTCCTCCGCCCGGGCCTCCTCGGAGACCAAGGGGCGGATCCTCACCGATTCAGTGGTCGAGGAGATGGGCCGGGCGATCCTCGACCGCCTGTCCTGAATGCCGCTGCCAGCCCATGCCACTGAGCAGCCGGCCGGCCGGCATCCGCTGGCCGCCACCATTCGCCGGTGCTGCGCCCGCCCTGGGCGCGGGCGCAGCACCGGCAATCATCCCGCCTTGTGCGCACCCCACCACCCCTGTCAATGAAAAGAGACGACGATGACCACATCTACCCGAGCCCCCTCGACGACCGAGGCCAGCCCCACCGGGGCTGTGATGAACAAGAAGCTCGGTTTCACCGCCATGCTCCTGTCGGCCACCGGCATGGGCTTCGTGGGCACCTTCGGACGGCTGTCCACACCCCTGAAGGAGGACGGCTCCCGCTACATCATCGGTGACTTCCTCGCCTTCGGCCGCATGACCTTCGGCGTCATCGGGTTCCTGGTCATCCTCCTACTCGTCAAGAAGCTGCCCAAGCTGCGCAGCACGAAGCTGTCCTTCGCGATCATCGCCGGAGGCCTGTCCATCGGGGCCTCCCTGGCCCTCTACGTGTCATCGACCCTCATGACCTCGATCGCCAACGCGGTCTTCCTCATCTACACCGGGCCGCTGGTCTCCGCCATTCTGGCCAGGATCTTCCTCAAGGAGAGGATCTCCCTGCGCAATGGCTTCTTCCTCATGCTGGTCTTCCTGGGCATGCTCATGACTATCGGGCTGATCAACTACACTCCCGAGACCGGCCTGACGATCGGCCTGGAGCTGGGCTCCGACCCGGCCTTCCCCCGCAAGGCGCTGGGCGACATCTTCGGTCTGGGCTCGGGGGTCTTCTACGGCCTGGCCCTGTTCTTCTACCGCTACCGCGGTGACGTCGACTCCGAGGTCCGCGGCTTCTGGAACTTCCTGTTTGGGGCGATCGGTGCCCTCATCGTCATGGCCTGCCGCATCACCTGGCTGGACTCCACCAACCCCGTGGAGGTGATGACCCCGAGCAACTGGGCCTGGGCGATCGGGATGTTCCTCTTCTGCGGCTTCTTCGCCATCGGCTTCCTGGTGGTGGCGGGCAAGCACCTGCCCGCGGTCGAGCTCTCGACGGTCTCCTACTGGGAGTGCGTCGTCGCCCTCCTGCTCGGCCTGCTGCTGTGGAGCGAGCCGATGACGCTCATCGGCGCGATCGGCGGTGTGCTCATCCTGGGCGGGGGCCTGCTGCCCATCATCCTCGAGCTCGCGGTCCGCAAGCCCCGGGAGGCCACGTCCTGAGACCCGCACGGCCCAAGACGCCCGCCCCCTCCGTTCTCCGCCCCGCCCTGGCCTTCCGGCGGGGCGGAGAACGGAGGGGTGGGACGCCGTCCGTAGGATGTCGGCATGAGGACCTGACGTGTCAGTCTCTTTGAGGATAGTATTGTGGAAGTCACACAATAGACACCCCTCATGTCATCAGTAAGTCGACTACCCAGCCTCGATCGACCGCCGATCGATCACCCCCACCGACCGCTGCATCCCACACCTGGCCGGCAGAGCAACTGAGAGCAGATCCATCATGACCTCCATCGCACGCAGTGACTCCGAGTCCCCGGAGCTCTCGCCCGAGTACTCGACCGCACTGAACAAGGCCGCCAAGGCCAGCTTCATCGGCAACTTCATCGAGTGGTTCGACTACGCCTCCTACGGCTACCTCGCCATCGTCATCGGGCATGTGTTCTTCCCCGCCGGCGACACCACCACCCAGCTGATGAACACCTACGCCATCTTCGCCGTGTCCTTCATCCTGCGGCCCATCGGCGCCGTGGTCTGGGGGGCCTGGGGCGATAGGAAGGGGCGGCGCTGGGCACTGTCCTGGTCCATCCTGCTCATGTCCGGCTCCACCTTCCTCATCGGTCTGCTGCCCGGCTACGCCTCGATCGGCGTGGTCGCGGCGCTGGGCCTGCTGGTGCTGCGGATGGTCCAGGGCTTCTCGGCCTCCGGGGAGTACGCCGGTGCCGGGACCTTCCTGGCGGAGTACGCCCCGGCCGCCAAGCGCGGCATGTACACCAGCCTGGTGCCCGCCTCCACCGCCGCGGGCCTGCTGGCCGGCTCCCTCATGGTCTCGGGCATGTTCATGGTCCTCGACGACGCCGCCATGCAGAGCTGGGGCTGGCGGATCCCCTTCCTGCTGGCCGGTCCCCTGGGCCTCATCGGCCGCTATATCCGGGTCCACCTGGAGGACTCCCCCGTCTACCAGGAGATGGTCGAGGAGCTGCCCCAGGACAAGAGCGCCGGGAACTCCATCGAGCCGCTGCTCGAGCTCCTGCGCTCCCACAAGCGCGAAGTGCTCATCACCTTCGGTGTCTCCTGCCTCAACGCCGTGGCCTTCTACATGCTGCTGAGCTACATGCCCACCTACGTCCATGAGGAGCTGGGCTTCAGCGCGGACACCGCCACCCTGGCGACCTCCATCATGCTGGCCGTCTACATCGCGGCGATCTTCGTCATGGGGCACCTGTCCGACCTCTTCGGCCGCCGCCGGATGCTCATCGGCGCCTGCGTGGCCTTCATCATCCTGACCATCCCGCTGTTCTACATCATGACGCATGCCGCTGGGATGCTCATCGCGGTCATCGCCTGCCAGATCGTCTTCGCGCTCATCCTCACCGCCAATGACGGCACCCTGGCCACCTTCCTGGCCGAGTCCTTCCCCACCGAGGTGCGATACTCCGGATTCGCCCTGTCCTTCAACGGCGCCAACGCCCTCCTGGGCGGAACGACCCCCTACATCGTCACCTGGCTCATCAAGGCCACAGGCTCCCCGCTGGCACCGGCGGTCTACCTCACCGCCGTCTCGATCATCGCCATGGTGGCCATTCTCATGTCGCGGGTCATCCACGGCTCGGAGCTGACCAGCAGCGCCGCAGATCCGGCGCGTGGGGCGGCAGACGCCCGGTAGTGGCCCTCGGCGTGCCGGTGGCACCGCGGGCGCGGTGCCACCGGCACGCCTGTGATCAGCGGGCCCTGCGGCTCCCACCGGCATACCATGGCTGCCATGTCCGAGAACAGATCGGGGGAGGATGCCTCCTCCGCCTCCAGCCGCGGCGGCGCGGACACCAGTATCACCTCCAGGGGATCGGACAGGCGCCAGGGCATCATCGAGGCTGCTGCGGCGATCATCCGCGAGGCGGGTCCCGGTGCCGTGAGCCATCGCAGCGTGGCCAAGCGCGCCGAGTGCTCGCTGTCGGCCACGACGTACTACTTCAGCGGTCTCGACGATCTGCTCCACCAGGCGGGACTGCTCAATATCGGGCTGTGGGCCTCGCGGGCGGAGAGGGTCGCGGATCACGTCGAGTCCCTCACCGCCCTGCCGCCTTTGCCCGAGCGCGTCGGCTTCCTGCTCCAGGCCACGCTGCCGGCCCACGGCCCCTACATGGGCCACTACCTCCAGCTCATCGCGGCGGGCACCTCGGCCCCGGTGGAGCAGGCCTACCGGGAGGGTCGCCAGCGCCTCAACGCCGCGGTCTCCCGGGTACTGCGCCACCTGGGCTCGCCCCTGGAGCCCGAGATGGTCATCGCCGTCGTCGACGGCGCAGCGGTGACCGCCCTGAGTGAGGGCCGTGATGTGCGCATCACGGCCACCGGCTACCTCACACTGCTGGTCTCCACGACCTCGGGAGCCGACGGCGCCCCGGGCCGCCATGCGCCCGTGGAGCCGCTGCTGCCCTCAGTGGTTCCACCCGCGCGCCCGGCCCGGCCCCTCAGTGGGAGGGGCGCCGCGGGGGCCTGAGGGCTCCTCCCCGTCGGGTGGCAGAGCACCGTGGCCTCACCACAGGAAGGTCGGGTCGAGCTCGATGCGCACCGCCTCATCGCGCCTCACCGAGCGCTCACGGGTGAAGAGCCGGAGCGCTCGGGCGAGCTCGTCGCCCTGCTCCCAGGGGCAGCGCACGAGGGCCCGGGACATCGACACGCTGGGCGCCTCCCGGTCGGCCTGCGGCCCCGCGGCGGGCGCGACGCTCACCGGCCCCAGGGTCTCGTAGCCCTCCTGCCGGGCGTGGGCCAGCAGGGCCTCGACGGCGCGCGGCGGCCCATCGAGGCGGGCCGTCCGCCAGGCGGGCGGCAGGTGGAGCTCCTCGCGCTCCGCCAGCTCCCGACGGGCGAAGAGGGCATGATTCCAGTTCAGGAGCGCCTGGGAGGTCCTGGGATCCGGCAGGCCCAGGAGCATGACCGTCCCACCCCGGGCGCACAGCGCCGCGGCATTGGTCCAGCAGCGCAGGGCCTCACTGGTGGCGCCCAGCTCCGGGCGCCCCGAGAGCACCCCGCCATCGAGGATGAGCACCGCGCCGTAGCCGCCCTCGGCCACGGGCTCGGCCCCGGGTGTGGCCACCACGAGCCGGGGCGAGGCGTCCACGGTGCGCAGCACCCCGTGGCCCTCCCGGGCCCCGGAGACGACGACCGGTGTGTTGGGGAAGGCCCGGCCCAGCTCCTCCCCGGTGCGCGCCGAGCCGACGCGCACCATGCGCAGGACGGTGCCCCCGCAGTGCGGGCAGGCCCAGGAGGCGGCGGGCCGGGCGCACCAGCGGCACCCGGCGCGCTTCTGGGCAGTCATGGCCAGGGGCCCCGAGCAGTGGGCGCAGCGGGCGGCGCGACGGCAGGCCTGGCAGGCGACCACGGGCGCGTAGCCACTGCGCGGCACCTGGATGAGGGCCGGCCCCGTGCTCAGGGTGCGGCGCAGGAGGCGGTGGGCCAGGGAGGGGATGCGGGCACCACCCGAGGCCCCCTCCGCGTCGAGCTCGGCGGCTGGGATGACGACGCGCGCTGCGGCGGCGCGCCGCAGCTCCCTGGGGGCCTCAAGGTCCTGGCACACTCCCCGCTCCACCAGGCCCTGGGTCTCCACGGATCGGCTGTAGCCGGCCAGGATGAGGCCGGCCCCTTCCAGGGAGGATCGCAGCTCCAGGACGGTGCGGGCGTGCAGGTAGGGGGCGTGGCGCTCGTCGAGGCGGTGGTCGCCGTCGTCCCAGATGACGGCCAGGCCCAGGCGGTGCACGGGGGCGAAGGCGGCGGCCCGGGTGCCCACGACCACGCGCGCCCGCCCCAGCAGGAGCTTGAGGAAGGCGCGGTAGCGCCGGGCGGGCCCGTGCTCGGCGGACAGGACGACGACGTCCTCCTCATCGAGCAGGCGCCGCATGGTGGCGGCTACCGCCTCGGCCCGCTCCGTGGTGGCCACGAGCACCAGGACGCCGCGCCCGGAGGCCAGGACGGCCTGGGCGGCCACGGCCACGCAGTGGATCCAGGAGGCGCTGACGCCCTCCACGGGGGGCAGGGCGCACCAGGCGGCGCGCGGCGAGCCGCCCCGGGCCAGGTCGGTGAGCAGCTCGGGGCCGCCCTTGTAGGCCTCCCAGGTGCCCTCGGGTGAGGGCCTTCGCCAGGTGGGCAGGGCCGCCGGCGGCTGGTGCCGCATGGAGTCCTCGGTGGTGGCGTGCCGTGGGGGCACGGCCAGGCGGGCGACGTCGGCCCGGGTGCCGGCGCCACGGGCGGCCACGGCCTCGATGAGCCGGCGGGTGGCGTCGGGCAGGACGGGCAGGTCGGAGACGACGCGGCGCACGGGGCTCAGGGCCCCCAGGTGGGTGGTCGTCGCGGAGCGCGACCAGATCCAGCCCCGCATCTCCTGCCCGCCGAAGCGCACGATGACGCGGGTGCCGGGCTGAGCGGCCTGGTCGAGCTCGGGGGTCAGGGCGTAGTCGAAGGTGCGGTCCAGGTGCGGGACCACCGTGTCCAGGACGACCCGGGCCACGGGCAGCTCGACCCCGGGGACTCCTACCTGCCGCTGGGCGGCCGGCGGGGCGGCGAGCAGCACGCCCTGCTCCCCCGGCCCGGTGCCTGGGGGCGGGGCTGAGGAGGAGGCGTCGTGCACCCCGGTGCTGTGGCCCATGGCGGCCTCCTCCTCTTCGGTCACAGGGCTGCGAGCAGGTCCTCAGCGCGGTCGGTGGCCTCCCAGGTGAATCCTGGCCGGCCGAAGTGGCCGTAGACACTGGTGGCCCGGTAGATCGGTCGCAGCAGGTCCAGATCCCGCACGATGGCGGCGGGCCGAAGGTCGAAGACCTGCTCCACCGCCGCCGTGATGCGGCTGACAGGCACAGTCTCGGTGCCGAAGGTCTCCACGTACAAGCCGACTGGCCGCGCTGAGCCGATGGCGTAGGCCACCTGGATCTCGCAGCGGCGCGCCAGGCCCGCGGCGACGACGTTCTTGGCCACCCAGCGCATGGCGTAGGAGGCGGAGCGGTCCACCTTGGAGGGGTCCTTGCCGGAGAAGGCACCGCCGCCGTGGCGGGCCATCCCGCCGTAGGTGTCGACGATGATCTTGCGGCCCGTCAGGCCCGCGTCCCCCACCGGGCCGCCGATGACGAACTGCCCGGAGGGGTTGACCAGGATCTGGGTGTCCCTGGCGTCGAGCTCCAGGCCCTGCTCGGCCTGGGCCTGGAGCACCGGGTTGATGACGGCCTTGGTGATGGCCTGGGTGAGCCAATCGCGGTCGCGGCCCGGGTCGTGCTGGGTGGAGATGACGACGGTGGCCAGGCTGACGGGCCGGTCGCCGTCGTAGCCGATGGTCACCTGGGTCTTGCCGTCGGGGCGTAGGCCCTCGAGGATGCCCTGCTTGCGCACCTGGGCCAGGCGCTCGGCCAGGCGGTGGGCCAGGTGGATGGGGGCCGGCATGAGAGCGGTGGTCTCATCGCAGGCGTAGCCGAACATGAGGCCCTGGTCCCCGGCGCCCTGGAGGTCGAGGGGGTCGATCGCCCCGGAGTCCTGGCGGGCCTCCAGGGCCTTGTCCACCCCCGCGGCGATGTCCGGGGACTGCTGGCCGATGGAGACCGAGACCCCGCAGGAGCGGGCATCGAAGCACACCTCGGAGGAGTTGTAGCCGATGCGGGAGATCTCCGAGCGCACGATCTCGGGGATCTCCACGTAGGCGCGTTCGGTGGTCACCTCCCCGGCCACATGCACCAGGCCGGTGGTCACCATGGTCTCCACGGCCACGCGCGCCGTGGGGTCCTGCTCGAGGATCGCATCGAGGATGGCGTCCGAGACCCGATCGCAGATCTTGTCCGGGTGCCCTTCGGTGACCGACTCGGAGGTGAACAGGCGCAGAGAGGAACTCACCGGCACATGGTAACCGCCCCGGCGCGGCACACTCATCGGCCTCGCGCACTGTGGGACGGGTGCAGTGGGACACGCTTGAGTACCGCGGGGCCCGTCACCGGTCCTGCGCCGGGCCTCCGAGCAGTGCCTGGGGGTCCGGGCCGTGGGCGGTCTCCAGGAGCCGGGCGAGCAGCCCGATGAGGGCACGGGCCACCTGCTCCTTGCTGCCCTGCGCGCGGGTGACCTCCTGGCCGTGGCGATCCAGGACGACGACGCTGTTGGGCACGTCCCCGAAGCCCACGCCCTCCCCCACGGCGTTGACGGCCAGCAGGTCGGCGCCCTTGCGGCGGGCCTTGGCGGCGCCGTGGTCCAGCACGCCGCCCTGCTCATCCCCGGTCTCGGCGGCGAAGCCCATGATGAGCTGGCCGGGCCGGGGCGGGCGGGCCACCAGGCCCGCCAGGATGTCGGGATTCTCCACCAGCTCGATGGGCGCGGGCGCAGCGCCTGCAGGACCGGGGTGGGCCTGGGCGCCGGCGCGCTTCTTGATCTTGGCCTGCGCCACATGGGCGGGCCGGTAGTCGGCGACGGCGGCCGCCATGATGACCACGTCGGCCTGGGCACTGGCGCGGCGCACCGCCGCCTCCATCTCCAGGGCGGTGGACACGGCCTGGGTCTCGACCCCGGCGGGCAGGGCGCTCAGGAGCGCGTGGTCCACATGGGCCTGCACAAGGGTGACCCGGGCACCAAGATCCACGGCAGCGGCGGCCAGGGCGCATCCCTGGCGGCCCGAGGACCTGTTGCCCAGGAAGCGCACGGGGTCGATGGGCTCGCGGGTCCCCCCGGCGGAGATGACCAGGTGGCGCCCGCGCAGGGCCCGCCCGGGCGCCGCTCCCCCGGCGCCCTCCCCGGCCTGCCGCCCAGTGCCGGCCCGGCTCGGGGTCAGGAGGGCCAGGGCCGCGGCCACGATGCGCTCGGGCTCGGGCAGCCGGCCCAGGCCGGTATCCGCACCGGTGAGCCGCCCCGCATCGGGATCCAGCACCTCCAGGCCGCGGGAGCGCAGCACCTCGACATTGTCGCGGGTGGCGGGGTTGAGCCACATCTGGGTGTGCATGGCGGGGGCGAGCAGGACGGGCGCCTGGGTGGCCAGGACGGTGGCCGTCAGGAGGTCGTCGGCCCGGCCGGCGCGCAGGCGGGCCAGCAGGTCGGCGGAGGCGGGGGCGATGAGGACCAGCTCGGCCCATTCGGCGACGGCGACGTGCTCCACGGCCGCGGGGTCGTCGAAGACCCCGGTGGACACGGGCCGGCCGCTGACGGCGGCCAGGGCGGGCGCGCCGATGAAGCGCAGGGCCGCCTGGGTGGCCACGACCTTGACCTCGTGGCCGGCCTCGCGCAGGAGGCGGATGACGAAAGGCGCCTTGTAGGCGGCGATGGAGCCCGAGACGCCGACGACGACGCGTACCCCGGCAGGGCCGGGGACGGGGGCGGCCTCAGAACTGGATGTCATCCAGGCTGGTGGTGGTGGCCTCGCCCTCCAGGGTGATGGGGGCGTCCAGGTCGATGTCGGAGAACATGTCCTCCTCGGCGGCGCGACGGGCGGCCTCGGCCTCGGCGCGGCGGGCGCGGGCCACGTCCCCGGGGATGACCTCCAGCTTGTCCTGGGCGATCTCGCGCAGGGCGATGCCCAGGGACTTCTCCTCCAGGTCGGTCTCCACCAGCGGGCCGAAGAACTCGAACTGGTTGTCCTCGAGCTGCTGGGTGTAGGCGTTGATCTGCCGGGCACGCTTGGCGGCCTCCACCACGAGCCCGTACTTGGAGTCCACCTTCTCCAGGAGCTCGTCGATGGGCGGGTTGGTGATGCCCTCAGGCTGAGGGGAGGTTCCGAGCATGTATGGCACTCCGGTTCTGTGACGTTCGGTCACGTCGATGCTGCGTCGGGCCAGTCTAGCCCGTCAGGCCCATGAGGGACTCCAGCTCATCCGTGGCACGTGCCACGGTGTCGTTGGTGATGATGTGGTCGAACTCCGCGGCGGCGTCGAGCTCGACCCGGGCGGTGGCCAGGCGCCGCTCCCGCTCCCGGCTGTCCTCAGTGCCGCGCCCCTCCAGGCGGGCCACGAGCTCCTCCCAGCTCGGCGGGGCGACGAAGACCATCTGGGCCTGGGGCATGGAGCGGCGCACCTGGCGGGCCCCGTCCAGGTCGATCTCCAGCAGCGCGGGGCGCCCTGAGGCCAGCTGCGCCTCCACCGGGCCCCGGGGGGTTCCGTAGCGGTGGGTCCCGTGGACGGTGGCCCACTCCAGCATCTGGTCCTGGGCGACGAGCTCGTCGAAGGCCTCCGGGCTGACGAAGTGGTAGTGCACGCCGTCGGTCTCGGTGCTGCGCGGGGCGCGAGTGGTGGCCGAGATGGACACGAACAGGTCGGGGTGGCGCCTGCGCAGCTCGGCGACGATGGTGCCCTTGCCCACGGCCGTGGGACCCACCAGGACGGTCAGGCGAGCCGGCCCGCCGGCGTTGGAGGGGCTGGCCGCGGCGCAGTCGTGGTTCATGGGCACATGATGGACGATGGGAGCGCCGTGGGACAACGGCCCGGCGGCCCCGCGGCGCAGGCGCGCAAGGACCCGTGCCGGGAGCGAGGATCCTGGGCTCCCGGCACGGGGTACTGGGTCCTGACGGGCACGGGATGGGGGCCGGGCCCGCCCACGACCGTCGGTCAGCCGAAGCGGCTGACCAGCTCCGCCCTCTGGTTGGCGCCCAGCCCGCGCACGCGGCGCGACTCGGCGATGCGGACCTCGGTCAGAATGGTCTCAGCGGTGGTCGTGCCCACCCGGGGCAGCGACAGCAGAAGCGCCTTGACCTTCATCTTGGCCAGTACCTCCTCGCGGTCGGCAGCCTCGAAGAACTCGGAGAGCCTCATCTTGCCGCTCTTGAGCTCCGCCTTGACCTCGGCCCTGCGAAGCCGCGCGGCGGCGGCCTTCTTCAGTGCCTCGCTCCTCTGCTCGGGTGTCAGCGTAGGAAGCGCCATGAGTGTCCTCCTTAACCTCGTCGTCGGTGACACACAACACAAGGATAATTCCGATTGGTCGTTTATGCACCACCAACGGGACACAGGCTGGAGGAAATCTCCACAGCATTCCCACAGGCACCCACGCCGTCCCGCTGCATTCGCACCACTGCCCGTCTCCGCCTGGGGCCGGGCCATCGCCTCAGAGGGCCAGGGGCTCGGGAGGGCCGCAGGACTCACGTTGGGCGTCACTTGGCGAAAAGGGCGTTACTTCGCGACTTGGACGACACCTGTAGGTGTCGCTCTTCCCGCCAAGTGACGCCTCTGTCGCGAAGTGACGCCGAACCGAGCCCGCCCCTCAGCCAGCCCTGGCCCGCCGCGGACCCCACCCGCCTCCCTCCCCGCTGCCAGCCCCCCAGGGAGGCGCACCCGCTTCCAGGCAAGTACGCCTAGGACCGGCCCGGCCTGAGGGCCTGGGCCGCCTGAGCGATGGCCTCGAGCGCGGCGCGGCGCAGCTGGTCGACGCGGGGCCCGGCGCCCAGGACCGCCCGGGAGGTCGAGGCCAGGACCTGCGCCATGGCCGGGCCGAACACCTCCTCCAGCTCGCGGGCCCCGGCCCCCTGGGCCCCGACCCCGGGTGCCAGCAGGGGCCCCGCGGTGGCACGCAGGTCGATGCCCAGCTCGGTGACGGCCCGGCCCACAGTGGCACCGACCACCAGGCCGACGCTGCCCATCCCACGGCCCCGCCCATCACCCGGGGCACTGCCCTGGCCCTGCTCCCGCTCAGCGGCGTTGGTGGCGGCCACCCCCTCGACGATGCTGCGGGCCACCGCCAGCCCGCCCTCACCGCGGGCATGCTGGATGCCGGCGCCCTCCGGATTGGAGGTCAGGGCCAGGACGAAGACGCCCCGCCAGTTCGCGGCGGCCAGTTCCAGGGCCGGGGCCAGGGAGCCGTAGCCCAGGTACGGTGAGACGGTGATGGCATCGGCGGCCAGGGGCGCACCGGGAGCCAGGTAGGCCTGGGCGTAGCCGGCCATCGTCGATCCGATATCCCCGCGCTTGACATCCAGGATGCTCAGGGTGCCGCACTGGCCGAGCGCGGCCAGGACCTCCTCCAGCACGGCGATGCCCGCCGAGCCGTGGCGCTCGAAGAAGGCCGACTGCGGCTTGACCGCGGCCACGCGGCCGCCGACGGCCTCCACCGTGCGCAGGGCGAAGTCCCGCAGGCCCGCGGGAGTGTCAGGAAGGCCCCAGGCGCTCAGCAGGCCCTCATGGGGGTCGATGCCCACGCACAGGGGGCCATGATCGTCCATGGCTGCGGACAGTCTGGCCCCGAAGGGCTCCTCCTGCGCCGTGGGCGCCGCAGGGGTCCGGCTCGGCTGACTGGGCTGGGTGGTCACGGCGGATCCTCCTGGAGGGTGGGTTCTGGGGTCGGTGGGTGGTGCCGAGCCGGCCGGGTGGGCGCGGGCGCGGCCACGGAGCGGCTGGCCGTCCTTCCTCAGCAGGACTGCGCCGGGCCGCCGCATGGCCGCGCCCGCAGGGGGATCTGGCCTCAGGCCACGGTACCCGCGCCGCGCTCGACGGGGGCCCCCTCCAGGACGGTGGGCCGCCCGTGCAGGAAGGTGGCCTTGACCTGGCCGGGCAGCTCCATGCCCGCGTAGGGGGTGTTGGTGGAGCGGGTCCACTGGGCGGCGCCGTCGACGATGCGGCGCACCTGGGGATCGACCACGGTGAGGTTGGCCGGTGCGCCCACCTCGATGCCGCGCCCCTGGTCCTCCAGGCCGCCGATGCGCGCGGGCAGGTCGGACATGGCGCGCGCCAGGTCCCGCCAGCCCATGCGGCCGGGGGCCACCATGGTCTCGATGAGGACGCTCAGGGCGGTCTCCAGGCCGGTCATGCCGAAGGCGCCGGCGGCCCACTCGCAGTCCTTGTCCTCCACCGGGTGGGGGGCGTGGTCGGTGCCCACGACGTCGATGGTGCCGTCGGCCAGGGCCTCGCGCAGGGCCTCGACGTCGCGCTGGGTGCGCAGGGGCGGGTTGACCTTGTAGCGGGGCGAGTAGGTGCGGGCCATCTCATCGGTGAGGATGAGGTGGTGCGGGGTGACCTCGGCGGTGACGTCGATGCCGCGGGACTTGGCCCAGCGGATGATCTCCACGCTGCCGGCGGTGGACACGTGGCACACGTGCAGGCGGGAGCCCACGTGCTCGGCCAGGAGGACGTCGCGGGCGATGATGGACTCCTCGGCCACGGCGGGCCAGCCGCGCAGGCCGAGCTCGGCCGACAGGGCGCCCTCGTGCATCTGGGCGCCCTCGGTCAGGCGGGGGTCCTGGGCGTGCTGGGCGATAACGCCGCCCAGGCCCTTGACGTACTCCAGGGCGCGGCGCATGAGCACCGGGTCCCACACGCACTTGCCGTCGTCGGAGAAGACCCGCACCCGCGCCTCGGAGGCGGCCATGGCCCCCATCTCGGAGAGCTGCTCCCCACGCAGGCCCGCGGAGACGGCGCCCACGGGATGGACGTCGACCCAGCCGGCCTCGCGGCCCAGGCGCAGGACCTGCTCGACCACGCCGGCGTTGTCCTGGACGGGGTTGGTGTTGGCCATGGCGAAGACGGCCGTGTAGCCGCCGATGGCGGCGGCGCGGGTGCCGGTGGCCACGGTCTCGGCGCTCTCCCCGCCGGGCTCGCGCAGGTGGGTGTGGATGTCGACCAGGCCGGGCAGGGCGATGAGGCCGGACAGGTCGTGGCGGGTGGCGTCCTCGGGGGCCTGGGCGGCCGCCTCGGGGCCGATGGCGGTGATGGTGCGGTCGGTGATGAGGATGTCGGTGGCGTCCTCGCCGTAGGGGCGAACGCCGGTCAGGAGGTGGGAGGTCACTGCTGGTTCCCTTCGTCGGCCAGGAGGAGGTAGAGGGCGGCCATGCGCACGGAGACCCCGTTGCCGACCTGTTCGATGATGCGTGAGCGCGGGTCGTCGGCCGCCTCGGCGGTGATCTCCAGGCCGCGGTTCATGGGGCCGGGGTGCATGACGATGGCGTGCTCGGGCATGGCCTGGCGCCGGATGAGGTCCAGGCCGTAGGTGCGGGCGTACTCCGCGGGGCTGGGGAAGAAGCCCCCGCCGGCGGCGCTCATGCGCTCGCGCTGGACGCGCAGCATCATGACGGCGTCGGGCTGGATCTCGGCAATGGAGGCGTCCAGGTCGTAGGAGACGCTGCAGGGCCAGTTCTCCATGCCCACGGGCAGGAGGGTGGGCGGGGCCACGAGGGTGACCTCGGCGCCCAGGGTGGCCAGCAGGTCGACGTTGGAGCGGGCCACGCGCGAGTGCAGGACATCGCCCACGATGATGACGCGGGCCCCGGCCAGGTCCCGGCCCCCCGGTGCGGGCGAGCCGTCGGAGCCCTCTCGGGTCAGCGGGTCGTACCAGCGGCGCAGGGTCATGGCGTCCAGGAGGGCCTGGGTGGGGTGCTGGTGGGTGCCGTCCCCGGCGTTGAGCACGGGGGCGTCGATCCACCCGGCGTGGGCCAGCAGGTGGGCGGCGCCGCTGGCGCTGTGGCGCACCACGACGGCGTCGGCCCCCATCGCCTGGAGGGTCTGGGCGGTGTCCTTGAGGGACTCGCCCTTGGACAGGGAGGAGCCCTTGGCCGAGAAGTTGATGACGTCGGCGCTCAGGCGCTTGGCGGCGGCCTCGAAGGACAGGCGGGTGCGGGTGGAGTCCTCGAAGAAGAGGTTGACCACGGTCTTGCCGCGCAGGGTGGGCAGCTTCTTGACGGACTGGCGCTGGGTGGCGGCCATGGCCTCGGCGGTGTCGAGGAGCATGACGGCCTCGTCGTGGCTCAGGTCCTTGGCGGAGAGCAGGTGCTTCATCGGGTGGCCTCCTGAGCGGGGCTGGCGGGGATGATCGTCACGGCGTCGTGGTCCGCGCCGAGCTCGGTCAGGGAGACCACGACCTTCTCGGAGCGGGAGGTGGGCAGGTTCTTGCCCACGTAGTCGGCGCGGATGGGCAGCTCGCGGTGGCCGCGGTCGACCAGGACGGCGAGCTGGACGGCACGGGGGCGCCCGATGGCGCCCAGGGCGTCCAGGGCGGCGCGGATGGTGCGCCCGGAGTACAGGACGTCGTCGACCAGGATGACGACCTTGTTATCGATGCCCTCCTCGGGGATGGAGGTGGGGCGGGGCACGCGGATGGGGTGGCGGCCCAGGTCGTCGCGGTACATGGTGATGTCCAGCGTGCCGATGGGGATGGCCGGCGCGGCGGTGGCGCCCGGCTCCTTGGCCGCGGCGACGGCGAGGGCCTCGACCAGCCGCTGGGATAGTGGGACTCCCCCGCTCGGGATGCCCAGGACCACCAGGTCCTGGCTCCCGCTGTTGCGCTCCAGGATCTCGTGAGCGATCCGGAATAGGGAGCGGGCGATCTCGGGAGGTCCGAGAATCCCCTTGCCCTGGGATGATGCGCCTGGGGCGCCTGACGAACGTGCGGCCATGATGGCCCCCTTCCCCGCCTCACTGGACGGATTTAAAGGTTGTCGGTCGGGTGACACTGTAGTGGCCGCCGGTCCGGTCCGCGCCCGTTGCCCACGGTGTGGACGCCGGTTCGCACGGGGCCTTGGTCACATCGTTGTGGCGATCGACCAGGTGGCGGGGTCGGAGGGTGGAGGGTGTCTCCACGTGCCTCCAGAGCGCGGGGCGCGGGGAGGGCTTGAGGAGGGCGCAGGGAGGGCGCGAGCAGCCCCGGCGCCTCCCCGGGGACGGCTCGGGGATGGCTCTCGAGGATGGCTCCGCGCGTCTTCCCACGGGCCGCCGCGGAGCAGGGCACCGCCCCGGGAGTCGCGTGGGGCCGGTTGGGCGTCACTTCGCGACGGAGGCGACACTTGGCGGTTTGGACGGCACTTACAGGTGTCGTCCAAACCGCCAAGTGTCGCCCATTCCGCCATGTGAGGTCCTTTCTGAGCCTCGTGCGCAGCCGGCGCGCCGCCGCGGGCACCGCAGGGCGTCCTCAAGGCCCCCCCGATCGTGCACCGGCCCCGGCAAGGCGTCCATGCCAGGCGCATAGGCAGGGCTCCACTGCAAGGCCTGGTGCAGGGAGGCCCGCCGGTGCGCACTGGCCAGCGCCGGTGTCTATCGGTATAAACACCTCCATGACACATGCCGATCAGGCGGCCACGAGCCGGACATCCACACCCACCATGGCGATCACCGGCGCCACCGGGAAGGTCGGCGCCATGGTGGCCCAGGACCTGCGCGCCGCGGGCCTGGAGCCCCGGCTCCTGGTGCGCGACGCCTCCCGCGCCCCCGCCTGGGCCCAGGACGTCGCCGTCGCCGACTATGGGGATGGCCAGGCGGCGCGCCGGGCGCTGGCCGGTATCGAGCTGCTCCTCATGGTCTCCGCCGCCGAGTCCGAGAGCCGCCTGGAGGAGCATCGCACCTTCATCGAGGCGGCCGCCTCCGCCGGCGTGCGCCACGTCGTCTACACCTCCTTCCTGGGCGCCTCGCCCCAGGCCACCTTCACCCTCTCGCGCACCCACTGGCACACTGAGGCCGCCCTGCGCGAGTCCGGCATGGCCTTCACCTTCCTGCGCGACTCCTTCTACACCGATTTCCTCATCGAGGTCTCCGCCGACGGCGCTATCACCGGACCCGCCGGCCACGGCCGCGTGGCCACGGTGGCCAGGGCCGACGTCGCCGCCGCGGCCGCGGCTGTCCTGCGCGACCTGGCCGCGGGCAGGACCCACCACGAGGGCGCCACCTACAACCTCACCGGCCCCCAGGCCCTGAGCATGGCCGAGGCCGCGCGCATCATCACCGAGGTCACCGGCCGTCCCACCGTCTACCGCGAGGAGAGCCTGGAGGAGGCCTACGCCTCGCGCGCCCACTACGGTGCTCCCCGCTGGGAGGTCGATGCCTGGGTGAGCACCTACACCGCCATCGCCTCGGGCGAGTTGTCCACCGTCTCCGAGGACGTGGCCCGCCTCACCGGCCGCCCGCCCCTGTCCCTGGCCGATCTGCTGCGCTCACGCCCGGCGGTCTAGAGGCACTCCCCTGCCCTCCCTGGAAGGCCAAGGGCTGGAGAAGACGCCTGCTCACATCATCACGAGCCCGTTGATCCGGTGGGGCGGCAACAGCGTGCTGCCGTCCCTGGGGCCGTGATCCGGCGCTGAACACTGTCACAGATGGGTCAAGGCTCTGTCACAGATGAATCAAGGCTGCCACACTGAATTCGTGCTTGACCTGAGAACGGCAGGACCTGAGTGCGGAGGCCAGAGCGGGCCCCTGCCTGTTGAGTAAGAACCTCTTTCGGCCTCCATGAGTGAAAGGCCACCTATGAATCCCTTATCCCGACAGATGCCCCGGCACATATCCCGACGCATATCCCGACGCACCGCCCTCGCCGGTGCCGGCATCGGGGCGGCCGGGCTGCTGGTGCCCGCTACCGCCATGGCGGACGGCGTCGCCCATCGGCTCGTGCGCACGATCAACCCGGGCGAGACGATCGAGGAGACCATCGAGGACTGCCTGGCCGACCAGAGCGCCGACGCCTCGTGGCTCTACGACTACACCCAGGCGCCTGGCGCCCTGTACATCTCCACGGCGGTCCGCCAGGAGGGCAGGACCTGCTACCGGGCCCTGGTGTACAACGAGAGGGAGAGGATCCGCCTGCGCCTGGAGCGCTGCGAGCCCGCGGGCACGACAGTGATCGCCGAGGGCCCCTCCGTGCCGGTGTCCTCCTATCCGGGTGAGCAGGTCTGGATCCTGCGCACCACCGTCACCGGGGAGACGATCGAAGCGAGGCTCGCCGACGTGCCCGGCATGCACCTGTCCGTCACCGATGGCGCCATCACTCAGGGCTCGCGGGTGACACAGACCTTCTACCTCTCCAGGAGAGCGGAATCCCCCACCGATGTGATCGACACCGACCTGGAGGTGACCTCGAGCGCCCCGGCGGGGACGGACACCTTCTCCATGCTCCTGTACGAGGACCACTTCGACACCGGCACCGACTTCGATACCACGTATTGGGGCGAGCACTACCCGGATTGGAACCCCGGGTATGTTAAGTACGATTGGGGTGTTATCACCCATGACACCCACGACGTCAGGGATGGCGTGGGCCGGATCCTGTGGCGCAAGCGCGAGGTGCCGATCACCAGGTGGCCCAACGAGAAGGACACGAAGGCCGGTCGGAAGACCGTGCGCGATGTGGACACCGCCAGCATCGTCACCCGCGGCAAGCTGGACTTCACCTACGGCCGCGTGGAGGTCAGGGCGCGCTTTCCCCAGTCGCATGAGGGACTGTGGGCAGGGATCTGGATACGGCCCGTCGATGGCAGTGATGGGGAGATCGACATCGCCGAGACCGGGGGCGGTGGTGACAGCACCGGCAAGGTCAGCGCGGACGTCCATTACACCTACGACGAGAATGTGACGGACCGGCATCGACCCGTCGGCGTGGAGCCCAGGCCCGACCTCACCGAGTTCCATGTCTTCGCCATGGAGAAGACCCCGGAGCGCATCTCCTTCTTCTTCGACGGCCGCATGTACCACGAGGTCAGGAGCGATGAGCGCCCCGAGCTGTGGGCCAAGGCCTTCGGGCCGGACAAGCCCTACTACCTGCGGCTGTGCTCGCAGGCCGGGTGGGCCGAGAAGGAGCAGGAGAAGGAGAAGGTGGTCAAGATCGACACGACGACGTTCACCGAGGCCGCCATGGAGATCGACTACATCGGCGTGTGGCAGATGGACTCCTAGCGGCGCCCGGCCCGGGTGCGTGGGCACTGCGGGTGCGGCGGTGCTGCGGGCATGGTGTCGGGCTGCCTGCGGTGAACCCGCATGTCGGGCGCGGCGACGTGGGACAGTGGAGCCTGCGCTGCCGCGCCGAGACGTGCCTGGAGGTGGCTTTCGTGCCCAGTACTGTTCTGGTCCACTTCGATACGCCCGCACCGGTGGAGGCTACTCCTCGACGGCTTCATGCCGCGTGGGGCAGGGTCTTCGACCTGCCTGAGGGGGTCTCGCCGGCGCGGGCGGCCGGGGTGCCGGCGCTGGAGGCGCGCCCGCCGCATGAACTCGCCGGCACCAAGCCGTACTGCTTGGGGGCGATGACGGCGCAGCCGGGCTATCTCGGCGTGGAGCTGCGCCTGCTCGATGATCGGCTGCTGGACACGCTGGACGGGTGGCTGGCCTGGGGCGGGGTGCTGGCGATCGGCGATGGCGGGGGTGGGGAGCCTCCGCTGATCCCGGTGGAGGCCCAGGTCCTGGAGCAGGCCTCCTGGGAGGAGCTGGTGGAGGACGACGGGGCCTGTGCCTGGGAGGTGCGCCTGCTCTCCCCCACGGTGTTCACCTCCCGGGGGCGCCACCTGGATTCCATCTCTCCGGCGTCCTTGGCCACGAGCCTGGGCGCCCGGTGGAGGCAGTGGGATGCGGCGACAGCGCCGCAGCTGCCGGGGAGGGAGGAGCTGTGCCAGGTGCTGGCCGTTGAGGATCGCACCTACGCGGTGAGGACGGGCCTGGGGATGCCGCGGGCCGATGGCCGTGGCCGGTTGTCCTCGCGGCGGATCTCCGCGCGCGAGGGCGATCTGCGGATCACTGCCGTGGCGGGCAGGCGGGCGACCCGAGTGTTCTCCCAGCTCATGTCGCTGGCGCGCTTCACCAATGTCGGCTCCCACACCTCCTTCGGGATGGGGGTGCTGGATGTGGAGCCTGTCGGGTAGGCCACCTCACCGGGTTCGCCTGCGACGCCGTGCATCCGTTATGACAACTGAGGCCAGGCAATATGCGAGTTGGGGTGCAGGATGCGAGTGCGGAGTACTCGCATCCTGCACCCCAACTCGCATATCGGTCGTCGGTTCAATGACTGACGGCGAACGCTACGTCTCATCAGCGTCCGTTCTTCTATCACGGCTCCGTCCGACGCTCTCACTGCGGCGTAAGAGGCTGCGCAGAGACTCTTTGAAGAGCACAAGCGTCAGTAGTTGGCCAAGGGCCAACGAGCCGAGCACAACTACTACCAATCCACCCGCGAACCAGGCCCACGACGCTGCCCCGGTAAGTCTGAGGTTCAGTAGGGACTCCCCGTTGATCCAGATCTCCAGGAGGAGAGTGAGCGGTATACCCACAACGGTGAGTACAGCCAGAGCTCTTTCGATAACGCTGGTTGATCTCTGGCGCTCCGCCTCAATACGTTGCTCTTGCCTCTCCAAGAGGTTCTGCACGCTCTCACGCACTTGGTGGACCTGATCAATCACTTGCTGGACGGAACGCTCCAGGCTTCCCGCCTGCTGCATCCAGCCGAGAATGCGGTCGCACTGCTGGTTGTCCGTGACATCAGTCCACCACTCTCCCGCTAAGAAGACAACAGCCTCACTATCCAGGGCAATGGCCTGATCGATAGCCTGATCCAGGTCGGGAACTGCGTGCGGCAGAGAATCATCATCACCACTGGGAACGAGGTCTCGTAGTTCCGAGGCCACTTCGCCAAGGCGCCTCGACAACGCCTTGACCCGCACGCGCGCCAGGAGTATCAAGAGGTAGACGTCTAGGTGAGTGCTGAATGCGTGAAGGCGTGCCTTCCCCTCCCAGCCATCGTCCTGACGCTGGATATACGCCACAGCGTGCTCATGGATAGTCATCGACCAGCTCTGGGAGAGCATATGCGTGGAAGCCATAACCTCTTCGGCAACGTAATCACCAAACTCAGGCGAGGTACTGAGTGGCATCCACGCCATCTGCCAGCCGAGCACGGCGCAGTGCTGACGTCCCAGCCGTCCTCCGGGGCGGTAGGACCCGGTGATCTTATTACGCATCTCATCCTCGATCGGAAGTCGCACCAGAGCGTCCTGACCTCCAACTTCCTGTCCCTCGGTCGAACTACTGCCAGGACGTCCGCTGAACGCTATCGACGAGAGAAATTTATTGGCGCACCGGTAAGGAACCCAGGCCAGAGTGAATACCCGAGGATGCAGATCACGATAGGTACTACAGCACAAGAGAGGATCAGAGCACGTATCACGAGAGCATTCCCGGATCAGTTCTTCCAATGCCTCACGTAAAGAGTTAATCACTCCTTCTCCGAATCGGCTGGTAACGAAGCCCACGCTATCATCTGTGGCGCGAGCATGAATCACGAGAAAGAAGGACAACTCTCCCGCAGATTTCTTGCCGATATTAAGAACCTCTAATGCGCCGATGTCGAGCGTGGATCCATCCGCCATAATAATCGGAGCAAGCCGCAGAGAATGCCTAACGATCATGTGACGACGGGCATCATCCCTCAAGAGTCGATCAGCGACAGGATGATGAAAATAACCGCAACGGCGATCGCAGGTCATTTGATCGTCGGGCGAATTCTGGAACGTCAACGGCCCCGATTGCCACCCTTCTCCTGCATTCACAGGAAACAGATCGTTCCAGGAGCCGTGTGCACATCCCTCCATAATGAACGATATCCGGAGATCATTCTGATGATCAACATAGGGGAACGGCACCTCAGAACTGTAACTATCGTTCTCGTTCATCTGAGATCCCTCTCCAGCAGTTCATCCATTGCCTCACATAGCGAAGCATAGTCATCATCCCAGTTGTCGGCCTCCTGGGTGTGCTCGTTCTTCACGGCCTCAACTGCTTTTTCTAGAAGATCCGGATAGGAGACACCATTAACATAATACATGCCCTTTAACGATTCTTCCCTAGGGGAGGGAGAACGGAAAGCGCTTGAACAAGCAGCAACGAACGGATCACGATCTCCGCGACCGTGAGTGATCGATGTATTATTTCGCGTCCGGACGATGAGCGCGAGAAGATCCGAAGCCTGAGCTTCGTCCCACGATCCGAGATCAAAGTTACGGGATTTCCTCAGAATGCGATTCTCGCCATGGGCTTCATTTTTAGGAGGATCAGCCAAGAGTTCGCCGGCGATCACCATGAGGCGGGCGCGTGCGTCAGGGGTGCGAGAGCGCGTCCATGCTGACGCCACACCTTGGAGAACCGAGAGGATGCCGGGAGCAACAGAATCGAGATTTCTCACGCCCGCTAACCGGGCGAGCCTATCGGCCAGGTCGCCGGCCTTCTCAGATAGATTGGCTGCCTGCCGGTCTCCAAGAGCCAGCAGGCGTTCTGCGGTGAGTAGATCAAGGCGGTTAACGCAGGATTGAGCTGCCCGTAACAGAGTGGTGCGCACCTCCGCGTCCAAACCGAACTGGTGAACGCCAGGAATTTCCTTACCGTCCTCATGATAGCTAGAGATGAGGAATACAGGTACGCCACGTTCAGCGCCATAATTCTGCGCTCCTCGAAGTGCAGAAAAAATTGCCTCCTTCTCACCCGAGGCGTGTACGACGATCGCACGGGGCCGCTCACGCATACGCTCCAGGTATCTGCTTACCTCTCGACTCAACTGGCCCATCTTGTCGCTCATATCCTCAAGCGAGGTAAACTGGAACGGAGATCCGTACGAGCAAATACTGGTGGAGACTGCACTCCATCCTTCATGTAAGTCAACACAGTTGGAGAGTTCTTCCGCATCCTTATGCGCCTGTTCCTCTATATCAGCGGAGTCGGCGGACAGGATAAGAATATGCGCGGACAGGGGCGTCTGGACACTGGCGGCCCTACGAATCTGCGGCTGAGGAGAATTAGTTATAAGCTGTTTACCTGGCGACTGCCGATGGTGTTGACCCTGCCCTCGTGAATGCGATTGAACTGAGAGGAGAACAATGTCGGGCCCTGGCCAGGACAGCCACGACGGCCGATCAATTCCGCAATCCTTGAAGGTATCAAGCATCTTACTCAGCATGTCAGTATCGCTTGCTGACGCATGAGCGAACCTATGAGTAGCGTTCTTTCCTGCATCATTAAGCCACTGGTGATTCCAGAGCCACTCGTCATGAGGCAGTAATGTCTCCCCCCGATCCTTCATCTTCCTGAAATCTTCGTAGGCGCCGCCGATATGACGGTCTCTTCCTGCTCTTCCCGGTCTTCTAAGAATGTAGTCCCGAATATCATTCTCGGAACAATCATTGTCTTGTATGTACTGCTTGAGCCGCCTGCGGTACTCCGCTACCATCCAGGCGCGCACGGCAAGTGCCGCTGCCAGATCACCACGTGAGAGGTCCGTGAGGACCAGAGTTCCCAGGTCTTGGGGAGTTGGGAGCGCGCACGAACCGCCTGTAGCACGCCTAATTGTTTCGGCCGCCTGGTGTACCTCGCAGTCCTCAACAGCCCTTTGCTCGTCAATGAGCAGAGGAAGCCCGAGGCCCATGAACCAGCCTCGCGTGGGAGATTCTGTTACACCTGACGGCAGGGATATGCTGACCAGTTCTCCTTCTTGTTTAGAATCGGTTCGGGGAAGTAACAGGAGAGAAGAATTATGCGAACGTGCTGTCGCTAGCACTCCGGCTGCCGCAAGAACGATGGCAGCCGCACCGGAGGTGAGGGAAAGAATGGCATGGCCTGGATTGCGATCAAGAATGCCTTCCACGGCTTCGACCACACTATCGATGGCTCTCATGTCATCGATCTCTATGGGCCGTTCCACATTGACCGACAGGTCATAGCGCCTTTTGAGCTCTCTCTGAATATCTCCTTTGGTTAGCAGTCGGTGGAGGGCATTGGCGATATCGACTGTGGCTGTCGTTCCCGCGGAGGTGCACAGCATGACAATCCGGATGTTGTCATGATGCCGGTCCTGCTGGAGAACACTAAGATATTTCGATAGCGGTGTCCCACCCGCACAACTGACATTTTCTCCTCGGGCCTTCTCGCGACGGGTGCTGGCAGGGAAATTCCCATCGAGAAGACATCCCAGAACTGCAGCGGAATCCGTCGGATTCAGGCCTTGCAACTCTTTGATTCGATCAGGCTCGAAACGCGCCCGCTCATGAAATGGCACCCTGCCATGAGTATCGGTGGCATCACTGATACCGAGATCAGAACGACCAACGACGTGGATTAATAACGTCATAGCAGCAACTCCTAGCAGTCGAATTCTATTCCATGCTCACTTATAACGATGGAAAAATGTCTCGCCTCTTCATGGCATCGCCGTAAAATAATCGAGGTCGAGCACAATTTCTCAATAAACTTGCCTGGCAGAGCAATATCCTACGATACAAGATCGCTTCAAAACCTAACTATCGTCGACCACGTCAACGCCTGTGACGAGTGCTGGATGGCTGGCCATCCTCGATGGTAAGTGGTTTCTGACCATCGTCGGCAAGGTTCCGTGGCGAAAATCCAGCTCCACTCGCAGGATGACCGTCTTTCGTTCGATTATTCCTCTTATTCTCGTCCAAGTTCATATATCTCACAACCACGCCGTCGCTGTATCCGTAGGCAGCTCGCTGCATAGCCTTTACCCATGGCATATCACTGAGGGTTTTTACCAAGTCATCATTGAACACAGGGGGCTCCTTTGAGGCACCGGGAAGCCCAAGACATCCTGTAAGACAACGGTACTGTCGAGATAAGTCATATCCCGTAGTCATGCGCACACCGTTTTCAGGCACTTCGACTTTAATGACGCCCAATCCTAGCGGTTTTCCAAGCCCCATCCGAAGGAATCCCTGGGCATCAGGGTTTCCTTTCTTCTCTTGAGCAGGAACAAGATTATTAGGACATAAAACCCACAAAAGGGCGGCTAATTCCTCTGCCTCCACATCAGTGATATAAATAGTGCAAGTCATAACGTTTCCAGTACCGATCCAGTCCTTAACTCTGAAACATAAAGATTCTCCTGAGGAGTCTCCATCCGACGATTGACCAGCACGCTTGGCAGTCCCTGGGAAGCCGGAGTTCTCGAGGTTGTTTCGGTTCACCGGATACGCTGCAGCACCAAGAAGTTGTCCTTCACTATAACAAGCAGTACGGGGTAGCGGCCGCCCCCTGTACGTAGGTGTCCGCCCCTCGCTATCGGTAATAAAACGTCTCGCAGAAGTCGGCTTTGGACTGAGCAGGGGGGCTAACAATTGAGACTTCGCTTGCACTTCTACTTTCGTGGTGTCAACTGGACCCACGACAATTCTGCCTCTCAAGGCGACAGCTCCCCCTTCCGCGCCGTCAACTGTCGTCTTGACAACATAGCCAAAGAGCCGATCAGCAGCACTAGCCTCGCCCCGGTTAGACAATGGCAATACCTCCTGCGCCTCGGCTAAATCTCGAGGGGAGAGAGGGTAGGCGCGACGTCCAACCATGGTGGGCACGACCTCAAGAACCGTGGGCGGCTCAGTGTTGTTCATACTCCTACTGTAATCGTTATCGGAAAGCGTAGCGTATGCAAGATCGCCGCATCCGAGTTCTCGACGCCCTGAATCACCACTCCGCTGCGCTTCGTCGGTGATACGATTATATTGAGGAGTGCCAGTGACTTTTCTATCTTCCTCGTCCTTGCGCTGAGCCAAGTATCCATCAGCGATTGCTTTATACCCCTCGGCGACTTGTCGAGGAATCATGACACGAATTGGCGGGTTATCCGACGTGGAGAAAAAGAAGCGCTCATCATGTTTCCCAGAGAACACATCAGAGGCAGGTCTCCCATCCCGTGCCGTTCGATAGACATACCCCGACGCCTCGACAGACACATCCTTGACGACGTGAATTTCAGATTTAATTCGACAAACCTCGATCATTGAGTCATGATCCTCCGGCTGAATGTGCGTCACCTGCCAGTAGGCATAAGGTCCTATTTTCCCACGAGCTGGATGGAGGCATAGTGCCATACGGCAACACAGCCTCTTCCCGTGAGGTGCCATTTTTTGAAGCTCCGCCAATCCTCCATCCAAGGATATGATAGTATGTGCATTGCTACTGTCGGACACCCCTTGAAGGCATGCAGCGGGCATAATTGGGTAGGTAGTACTGTCGTCGGTGTACTCACGAAGCGAGGCACCGCACAGAAGCTCAGCTTCAAGGTCGCCGTTGCCTCGATGTTCGGTAACGCGAATAGGAATAAGGCGCAGTGCTTCCGCTGCATCTGCCCGATAGGTGAGACGTTGAGACCGATCTTCGAAGATGCGAAATCTTGACGCGGTTAACGTTTCATAGGCTCGTGATATCATTCCTTTGATCATCGTGGGAGGAATGATGACCCGGCCATTCTCGTCCACCGGAAGGCGGACAGTCGACGCCTTATTTCTATTGCTCGACTTTTTCTGCTCTCCGAAGACGAGAGGCGTCATTGTCGTGAGCTGAATATCAATCTCACCCGACCAACGATTCGGATGAAGATGGTCGTGACCCTCACCTTCGAAGTCAGCGAAGATCGATCGAGGTAGTGTTCCACCCTCTGCACCTTTCTTTGCCTTTTTCCTCAGCACAGGAACACGATTTACTGCGGAATGAAACCTCCCCATTTTAGGCCCACCTTCCTGTGAATAGTTCGTCGACGATGACAGTATTCCCGTAGGCCTGTTCTTCAGCGAAGAGTTCCAGGCTGGTCATGGTGGCAGCCTCTCCTGGACGTCCAGACGATCGATGCTGGAGATAGGAGTTGATCCGACACCAGCCTTGCCTGGTTCCGATGTGCTCGTTTTCGTACACCGTTGTCTCGGCGTACCCTGCACCGTTGAGCCACCGCAGCTCGTGAGCGACTACTCCATCATCGTTCCCGCCTTCGGGCTGCCAAAGCCGGAGTTCATAGACCGTCTCCCGGTTCACGTCCTGGTTTTTCATGTCCATGATTCCACAGTTCTTAATCCTGCGCACGGTCACGGTCCCCTGAGTGGTTTCAGCCAGTCCCATCCAGTCGCCAGCTTCCTCGCATCTCCTCAGGGCATCGGCCAGAGTCCCATGCGTATCGGTATGAGTGGTCCATGAGGCACGGCCCAGCGTGGGCAGTGTTTCCCCGAGTCTCTTGGCGAGGTGCTCTCCCCTCGAGACATTTTCTTGATTCATCACTTATCCCCTCCAATGCGATCGGCAGGCACGGGGTCGTTAAGGTAATCCGCCCAATCCCCTGGGCTGATCTCTTCGTTAACTATCTGCAGGTACACGAGAAGATCCTCGGCGATAGCAGCCCCTCTCCTGGAGTTGGGCACATCGTCGACTGGTAGTATCCAGGTACCGTCGAGTAACTCGTCATCGCCTTCTATTTTTAAACTGGTGACATTGACCGCTCCAAATCCACGAGTTCCGCGGCTACCTAGAGGAAGTGTGCCGGTGGAGAGTTCAGCGAGGACCAGGCCAAGCAGGCACAGGGCCGCACGTTGGCGATGGCGGTCCTTTCCGAGTCGTAGTAGGTCGACCTCCAAGCAGATGCAGTCCCACCTGGTCGATGGCACGGGTACTTCCTCGGCGTAGAGGCCCCCTTTGAGGGCTCCCCCGGTCCAGCGGTCCCCGGCGTTGTGGGTGCGCTCCTTGAGCTGGGCCTGGCCCCGGGCGAGGGTCTCCAGGACGCTCACGGCGCCGCGCCGCTCGGTGCTGCCGAACAGGGCCCGCACGAGGGCGGGGTCCTGGGCGAGCTGCTTGTGGACCTCGGTGGTGGACCAGTCGCGCGGCGTGCCCGGCGCGGGCTCCCCTGCCAGGAGGATGGTGCGGGCGATCCGGCTGGCCCTGCTGCGCAGCGCCCCGCGCACGCTGGAGCCGGGCAGGACGAGCGGGCTCGTCTCATCGGTCTGACCGCCCTTCTTCGAGCGCGTCCTCAGGGGCCGGGTGGGCACGGGCTGCTTGCCGTCCGGGTCATCGTCGCTTCCCCGCTCCTTCTTATCTCGCGGCTCGGCCACGAGGACGCCGGTGGGGCTGTCCCAGGTGATGTCGATCCTCAGGCGGGCATCGTCCGGAAGGTCAGTGGCGAGGGGGATATCGATGGTAGCGGGGTTGGGGCTGAGCAGTTGGCGCAGTCCCTCCGGGCTGTCCAGGTGGTGGCGTACGACGGCGATCGAGCCGGTGCTTAGTGCCGGTTCCAGGGCGACCCGCCCCCAGCCGGCGTTGCCGCGACCGCCCAGGCTCACCCTCCCGGCTTTGAGCAGGGCGACGATCTGGCCCAGGAGAGTCTGGAATTCCTCCTGCGGGCCGTCGTCCTCAATGGAGCCGACCTGCCCGCTGAGGTGCAGCGTCAGCTCCTGGCCCTCCGGCACGATCTCGTGGACGAACAGCGCGGTGTCTCCAGCACTGCCCCAGTAGCGGTCCACGGCAATACCGGTGCGCTCCACCCGCGCCGCTTCACTGAGGTCGATGGGGTGGGTGATGAGGGCACTGGCCCGCTCCTGGCAGCCCCACAGGGCGCACATGGCATCTGCGGCATTGTGCCCGTAGGCCCGTATCCATGCGGCGCGCAGGGCGCCCTTGATGGAACGGCCGGGCAGGATGGGCCGGTTGGCAGCGTCGCGCACGAAGAGCCGGGGCTCGGCCTGACGCTCCTCGCCCTCCGCATCACGTGGGCGATTTCGTCGCTCGGCGGAGCGGTCCACCTGGTACTCGGCGCCGCCGCTGTGCAGCGGGGAGAGCGTTGTCAGCCTCAGGTTGAGCTCGTAGCGAGTCAGGCTCATCGTTCCTGCCCTTCCCCGATGAAGTGGTGGTGCTTGAGGGAGCGCACGGTGAAGGTGTCCTTCTCCAGCAGCGGATGGTCGACGACGATGCGCCCGTATCCCTGCTCGCGCAGCTGGCCCAGGCCGTCGCGGGCAAGCGCCGCCAGGTGCTTGCGCAGCTCCTGCGCCTGCCCGGAATCCTCGGGGCGGATGCGCAGGGTGGAGCCGGCCTGGATGGCGATGCGGCTGGCCCGCGGCTGCTGGCCGGCGGCGGACCAGCCGTCGACTCGCCGGTAGCGCAGTCCGGCAGCGTACTGGACGCCGGTGTCCCCGCCGGCGTGGTCGGGCACGAGCCTGACCTCGATGCCGCCGCCCAGGGCCTCCAGGAGAGTACCGATGCCGCCCGCGGGCCCCAGGCCCGGTGAGCGCAGGAGCAGGTCGGAAGTGCACCAGACAGTGACGGCTCCTGCGCGGTCGTCGTCCTGGGCTCCGTCATTCGACGGGGCAGTGGCCCCGGCCTCCGCGGCCCCCAGGGCCTCCAGGTCGCCCAACTGGCAGGTGGTCTGCCCATAGGTGCCGGACAGTCGCCGCGAGCCCAGCCGGGCGGGGCCGCTGAGGATCTCGGGCAGCCGGTCGGCCACGGTGTCGGCCAGCTCCTGGGACAGGCTCACCTCGGCCTGGAGCCGTACCCCGGCCGGTAGTGCGCGAACCATGAACAGCTGCCCGCTGCTGGCGGCGCCGGTGGCGGTGCTGATGGCGGTGGACTGCCGGCCGACGAGTGCCGGGGCGCCGAAGCCGGCGGGTGTGTCGTCGCAGGAGGGGAAGATGTACTTGGAGCGCAGGGGCGTGTGGACGACCTCGGGTTCAGCGGATATCAGCCGGTTCCATACCTCGATGAGCCTCTCCCCCATGTCCCCCTTTGTCTTCACCTTGGGCTGGGAGAGCACGAGGGGCACGGGCAGTCCCCGCACGCCTCCCACGACGGGGGTGGCGTCGCTGACGCGCAGGTGACCGTTGACGACGGCGTCGCGCACGGCCTGGTCACCGGGGTGGGCGCGGCGCAGTTGGGCGTGGATCCAGGGCAGCAGGACAGTCCCGCGCAGGAAGTCCAGGGAGCGCACCTCGTTGGAGTAGGGGACCTCGTAGGACACCAGGGGCGCATCCAGGTCGATGGTGAGGGTGGCCCGTGTGGCCATCTCGGGGGCCGTGGTGCTGCGGCGGGTCAGGGTGGCGGGCGCGGGGCGGGAGCGGCTGGGGATGCTGGGGGTGGTGGGGTGGGCGCTGAGTGCCTCGAGCTGCTGGCGGCACCATTGCCGGTCCAGCTCCTGGTCGCCGTCGATGAGCACGGCCCGGCACTGGCCGTCCCCACTGGTGCGGTCGGAGCCGACGGCGGTGACGAGCTGGGCGGCGATGGCCAGTAGGAGGCGCGCGTCCTGGCGGCCCTGCTCGGTCCAGACGGGTGTGGTGGGGTCCACGCTCTCATCGAGGAGGGTCACGGTGCTGTCGCCGTGGCCGCATCCGGCCCGCTCGAACAGGCGCAGGAAGTCCTCCTTGGCGGCCCCGGTCTCCTCGTCGATGCTCACGCCGATGACCGAGTGCGTGGGGGCGAGCGCCTGGCCGTTCTCATCCTCGACCTTGGTGACGGTGATGGGGGCGTCGCTCAGGGCGATGAGTCGGGACTGGTCGACCGCGTGCGGGCCCGCATCCCGTGGGGGCCTGGTGGGAGTGGGGTGCCTGTCGGGCTGGGCCTCGTCGGTGGGCTGGTCCAGGCTGGTGGGGCGGTGCTGGTCGCCGGTGCCGAATAGTGCGAGGGCGAGTTGGCGCCAGTGGCCATGGGGCTGGGCGCCATCCAGTGCGTGAGCGGCGTTGAGGGCCTGCTCGCGCAGGATCCCGGTGATGACGGTGCCACGGATGATGGGCCGGCCGCCGCTGCCGGCCTCCCTCTCCACGACGGCGTCCACTCCCCCGGCGATGCCGGTGCCGGTCTCCACGCCCCAGTCGGAGGTCAGGGTCAGGCGCAGGGTCAGGGGGTTGCTGTGCGGGTTCACTGCTCCTCCTGGCTGGTGGCTGGGGCGCTCGTGGCGGCTTCGCTGGTGACTGGGGTACTTGTAGCGGCAATGGGGGCGGCCTGCTCCAGGTAGGAGACCGGCAGCAGGTCGGCGAGCTCGAGCAGGTCGAAGACGTAGCGGGGGTCGTCGATGGTATCGATAAGCGTGTCGCCCAGGACGCGGCGCGCATCCTGCCACTCGTCATCGATGATGGCCTCCAGCTTCTTCTCCCTACTTCCATCACCCTGCGCTGCGGCCAGGGCCCTGTCGGAGAGGAGGCCGCGGATGCGGGCGGCGCGGGTCTTGGGGAAAGCGCGGGCGTCCTCGCTGATGAGGCCTCGGAAGTGCCTGGCGAGGTTCACCATGTGCGGCCAGCTCTGGTGCGGAAGATCCTTCTTCGCAGCGGGACCGTTCTTCTCCTCGGCGGAGTCCTCTGCGGCGCTGGCCTTTGGACAGGACTGCGACGTGGGGCCATGAGTGTCGTGCAACCAGTAGGGCCGAGCAGTGAAGGTCTCATAGTCCTTGATGAGCTCGTCCGCCTCGACGATGGTGGAGTCGAACAGGGCGTGGTAGGTGAGGGTGGAGCGCTCCTTGCCCTGGCCCGCGCTCTTGCCAACCTTCTTGGCCTTGCTGACGAGATTCTCGGACAGGTCGTAGGCGAGGTGGAAGGGGAAGGGCCTCGGGACAATGACGGCGCCGGCTGCTGCGGTCATGGGGCTGGGCCTCTCTTGCTCCTGCGCCCTGGGGCTCAGGTGGCACAGGAGCGCGTCACGGCTAGTGGCCTCCTCGTAGGCCCGAAGATAGGTCACCATGAATGGCAGGGCATACGAGCCCTCGGTGAGGACAGTGACGTCGTCGCCTCCCAGGAGGATGGGGACGACGGGAATGACACTGGATCGGGGGTTGGCAGTCAGCCACCACTGCGCAACGCTGGCCCAGGCGGTGAAGAACGAGCGCTCGACAGCGGTATCGAGCCTGGTGTTGACTTGCAGGAGGAAGCGGCGTAGAGCATCAGCGTCGGCCTTACGGCAAGAGATCACCTGCTCCAGGACTTGCTCCGGTACCTTCTGCATACTTGTCTCAAGGCTCTGCATGATGGCGCCGACGCCGTTGCCGTCGATGTGGATGACGGCGATCTTGGATAGGTCGGGTATGGAGCGGCTAGTAGATTCACTGCTGGGCCCATCCTCCTGCTTCTGGGTAATGCGGTCCGCATCGAAGGCCTTCTCCAGTGCGAAGAGGCTGTCAGCCAGAAGCGCAGCAGCATTCCTGCCGGCAATCACCTCCTTGAGTGCTTCGCTGCGCTCCGCTTTACTCACCAGGTTCTGGCGTGCCTCGCGCGAGCAGGCGCGCTTGACCTGGCTGGCCAGGGAGTAGGCGGTGGTCATGGATGGCGTCTGGTTCAAGAGCTCAGCGGGTGGGGCGGCGGGCAGGACGGAGTCGTGGCCGCGCTGGAGGAAGGGCGCCTGGGGGAACCGGGCCTCGGCGGGCGGGCGGCTGAGGGCGTAGCGGCCGGCGATGACGTGGATGCCGGAGAGGTCGGCCTCGGTGATCGCGGGGGGCTCGTCCGGTTCGGTGCTGAGCTCGGTGAAGACTCCGGTGACGTCCATGCCGGGGGCCAGGGCCAGGACGCGGCGGGTGACCTTGCCGATGAGGCGCCTGGCCGAGTCCTCATCGGGGACGGTGAGGATGATCTTGCCGGAGGAGACGGAGACCTCGGTGGCCTTGATGCCCTCCTGCTCAGCGAGGGCCAGCGTCCAGGGGGCCAGCATGGTGAGGAGGTAGGAGCCGCCGACGTTCTCCCGCTGGCGGGGCGAGGAGAAGACGTAGCGCTGGTTTCCGTTGGTCTCGAGCATGACCAGGTGCATGGGGTCTCGCCCTCTCCTTGCCTGAACCTGTGCGCATCCTGTCACGGACGCAAGTTCCGGGTGACAGTTTGCCGGATCAGTACTGTGCCTCACCTATGACTATAGACCCCCAATAGCGGCTCCTCACCCCGGCGGACTCCCTTGATCGGCGGGATTTCGCCAGAAACAGGACATCTGACATCTTGCTGAAAACGGACTGAATGTTTGCGTAATTTTCGTTGATTGATCTCGGAATGAGTGGTGCGCTCCCGGCTTTTTCCAGGGCAGGGCTTGACACTGCCTCCTTCACCCCTGCCGGGCCAGCCCATCTTTGTTAGGTCATAACACTCCGGACGTTGCCGGGCGGCCTTGCCGATTCGGGGCGCCCGCCCGCTACCCCCGACCGTCGGACCGCCTCGTCGCACATCTTCAGCCCCCACTGCCCGACCATCCACCGGGACATCCCCGGAATCATGCGGATCAGCCGGCCATCAGGCCCTGAAGGCATGCAGCATCCGAGTCGATCGGCCCCCATCGCCGAGGCTCCCGCGGCACCTCTCGTGTTCCAGGAGTCTCCCCGGAGCATGACGTCTTCCAGGGGGACGGCTAGAAGCCGACCTGCACCGCAGCGTGGTCTCCCATGCGTCTGATGGCGCGGGGTGCCTTCTGACCCATTGACGTGGTCGTGAGGTACTCGATCGACCCAGTCTCAATGCACCTTATGGCGCGGGGTGCCTTCTGACATTACAACCGGGACACTGGCGAACACAGGCTCAGTCTCAATGCACCTTATGGCGCGGGGTGCCTTCTGACATTACAACCGGGACACTGGCGAACACAGGCTCAGTCTCAATGCACCTTATGGCGCGGGGTGCCTTCTGACAGAGGACCTTTTGAAGGAGGAGGTCAGTCATGACCAAGTCTCAATGCACCTTATGGCGCGGGGTGCCTTCTGACAGAGGACCTTTTGAAGGAGGAGGTCAGTCATGACCAAGTCTCAATGCACCTTATGGCGCGGGGTGCCTTCTGACAGAGGACCTTTTGAAGGAGGAGGTCAGTCATGACCAAGTCTCAATGCACCTTATGGCGCGGGGTGCCTTCTGACGCTCGTGCGCATCGAGCCCTCCGTCTGCATGGAGTCTCAATGCACCTTATGGCGCGGGGTGCCTTCTGACACCGGCAGTAACCCGGGAAAAGATATGGTGTTGTGTCTCAATGCACCTTATGGCGCGGGGTGCCTTCTGACGGCTATTTGCCTCGCCAAAGGCAGACACGCCGATTGTCTCAATGCACCTTATGGCGCGGGGTGCCTTCTGACCCACCCCTCGAATCACCCCCTGTGACCAGCAGCGATACGAGGCGCAGCGCAGGCGATCCGTCGGCACCCTCCAGACCGCCCCGGCACAGACCCCTTTGTACCACATCCACGCAGGTCAGCACCACAGCGCCAGCGCCGCCCCTCCACCGCCCCCGCCACCCGGAATCCAACGAGACCATGCGGAAAAGTCCCCCTCCCACGCGAAGGTCAGACATCTGATATTTGGGATCAAGGTCCTACTCCTGTGCTCTTCGGCGGGTCCCCACGCCCGCCCCGTCGTCCTCCACGCTCAGAACAGGCCCCGGTACAGACCCCCGTCATCCTGACTCGGCGGCGTGCCGAGCACTTGGATGCGATCTCGGCAGGGGCGGCACAGGCGGTAGATATGCACCACGTCGTCGGTGCTCTCAATGATGTCCTCCATCTCCTCGATGAGCCCCTCCAGCTCGGCCTCCTCCAGGCTGATCTGGAAGACGGACTCCTGAATCCTGTACCCCCAGGCCTGGAGTGCCGCGGCGAGCCTGCTGCGGCGCGAATTCGAGGCGATGTCGTAGGCCACCACAACACTCACCGCCATGACGTGCCCGTCCACTCGTAGTCGGGGTTGAACAGTGCACTGGCCAGGCGCTGGGCCTGATGGTGGATGTGCCTCCTCCATGTCCCGGAGAAGCCCGGCAGCGCCCCGCCCGTGGTGCGCTGGAGGGCCGCCTCGTAGCCATCGACGAGCACCTTGCGGCCCTCGGAGGTCAGCCATACGCCATCCGACCGCTCCTGGGAGACGGTCTCAGGGACCGGGCCGCCGTGCTCGACGCGCAGCCGCTTGGTGCGCAGCAGCCCCAGAACGGCACGATCCACGAGCAGGGGCCGGAACTCCTCCATAAGGTCCAGGGCCAGGCTGGGCCGGCGGTCGGTGGATGCGTGCAGCAGCCCGAGGGACGGCTCCAGACCCGCGGCGTAGAGGGCCGCCGTGCACTCCCCCAGCAGGAGGGCGTAGCCGTAGGACAGTGCCGCATTGGCCACATCCAGAGGAGGGCGCCGGGAGCGGCCGGGGAAGGACACCTCGGGAGGGACGAGGCGTCCGAGCAACGCGAAGTAGGCCGCGGACGCGGCCCCTTCCAGGCCCATGAGCTCATCGAGGCTCTGGGCGCTGGGAACCTCTTGCAGGCCCTCCCGGATCGCATCGAGGGTGTCGGCAAGGTCGGCCTCGTGGGAGCGCCGTGCGGTGCGCTGCAGCAGACGCAGCTGGTTGCGCATCTTGGAGGCGACGATGATCCGGGCCAGCGGCATCCTCCTGGTCTCCTCCCTGACCGCATCGCATTGGGCGATGAGGCGCTGGGCGGCCAGGTCGGACCGCTTGCCGGAGAGCTGCCCGAGATAGGTGCCGCGCCGGGACAGTAGCACCACGTCGACGTCGTTGAACAGCGCCCAGGAGCGGGCACCGGCGGACAGGCCCACGGCCCCAGTCAGGACGATCCTGCGCACCGCGTTGCGCGGTATTGACAGGTAGGGGATGGAGTGGGCGGACTCCACGACGAGCCTGTCGCGCGTCACGCTCACCCGGGCGCCGTCGCGGCCCACATAGACGACCCGATCGGGGTTGGTGTCGCGGTCGATGTCGTGGTGGGGGTCGTGCACCGGGTAGGTGGACCCGAGGTCCTCCCCCAGGTAGCAGAAGCCCTCGTCGAATCCTGTGAGCATGGTCTTGTCCTCATTGAGTGTGAAGCCGTGCGCCGCCGCCTGCGCGGTGAGTAGGTCGAGGGCCTCCAGGAGCCGGTCCTGGGTGTCGGCGCACACGACGATGTCGTCGGCGAAGCGCACGTACCCGATTCCTGTGCGCGTCATGGCCTCGTCGACGGCGGTGAAGGCGAGGTTGGCGAGCATGGGCGACAGGGCCGAGCCCTGCGCGACCCCTCCGGAGCGGATCGTGCGCCCCCGCCAGGTGCGGCGCGGAACGACCAGGAGCGCGACGAGTGCGAGCAGCCGTCGGCTGGGGAGCAGATTGCCCAGGATGTTGAGCACGGCATCGAGGCGCACGTGCGGGAAGAAGTCCTCCACGTCGGTGCGCAGCACGTGGACCATTCCCAAGTCGCGCAGGCCGGTGAGGTGGTCGATGGCGTCATCGACGCCCAGGCCGAGCCTGTAGCCGTAGGAGCAGGGGGACATGGCCTGGTCCACCCGGTGCCCCAGGGCATCGACCAGGGCCCGCTCCACAATGCGGTCCCGTACCGAGGGGATGTCCAAGGTGCGGTAATCGCCCTCCTCCTTCTTGGGCAGGCGCACCTGGGCCAGGGGCGCTGGGCGGAAGGTGCCGTCCCGCAGGGATCGGGAGAGCTCGGCGAGCACCTCATCGAGGTGGCCGGCAATCTGCTCGGTCTGGTGGCGCAACTCGCCATCACGGGCGTCACGGGCCAGGACCACACGCCAGGACTTCTTCAGGCTCTCAACGGAGGTGGCGCTCATGAAGAGCTCGTCCTGCT
This sequence comes from Actinomyces capricornis, assembly GCF_019974135.1. Classification (NCBI taxonomy): domain Bacteria; kingdom Bacillati; phylum Actinomycetota; class Actinomycetes; order Actinomycetales; family Actinomycetaceae; genus Actinomyces; species Actinomyces capricornis. Next base: position 2,897,903 of record NZ_AP025017.1, on the reverse strand, counting down.
CCCAGGACTGCGGAACGGAGTCGATGATGCGGGACGCCTGGAACTCCGACAGGGACACGCCCAGGTACTGGCCCGAGATCCGCAGCTGCGGGCGGAGGGCATCCTTGGCCAGGCTCTCGGCACTGTCGGAGCGCACTCGGCGCGAATGATGCCGACGTGGCGGCGACATCATGACAATCTCTCCCTTCTTCGCAAGAGGCCGCAAATAACACGATCAACGCAGACAGCATTCATCCCTCTTAATGCACCTTATGGCGCGGGGTTCCTTCTGACCTGCCAGCTGCCGGCCATGGCGCCGGCGGCCGCTCTGTCTCAATGCACCTTATGGCGCGGGGTGCCTTCTGACGTCGTCGTCATAGTCGTGCTGATGATGACCCTGCTGGCCTCAATGCACCTTATGGCGCGGGGTGCCTTCTGACGCCCTTTTTGTATCGGCGTTGGCGATGCCCACCAAGTCTCAATGCACCTTATGGCGCGGGGTGCCTTCTGACGCCCTTTTTGTATCGGCGTTGGCGATGCCCACCAAGTCTCAATGCACCTTATGGCGCGGGGTGCCTTCTGACCTCCAGGAGGAGCGCCGCCAGGAGGGTTGGCGCGAGTCTCAATGCACCTTATGGCGCGGGGTGCCTTCTGACTCCGAGCCCTCTACCGGCGCGTTCCTCGTCGGCGTCTCAATGCACCTTATGGCGCGGGGTGCCTTCTGACTTACACAACACCGTCTCGCAGCCACGTAGCCTAAGTCTCAATGCACCTTATGGCGCGGGGTGCCTTCTGACGCGGCGAAGGATGCTCGCCGGGCAGCCGCCTGGCGTCTCAATGCACCTTATGGCGCGAGGTGCCTTCTGACACACCATCCTAGGGGAGTCCAGTATTGCTTGGCAAAGTCTCAATGCACCTTATGGCGCGAGGTGCCTTCTGACCCACCCCTCGAACCACCCCCTGTGACCAGCAGTGATACGAGGCGCAGCGCAGGCGACCCGTCAGCACCCTCCAGACCGCCCCGGCACAGACCCCTTTGTACCACATCAGCACAGGTCAGCGCCACAGCGCCAGCGACGCCCCTCCAGCGCCCCCGTCACCCGGAATCCAACGACACCATGCGGAAAAGTCACCCTCCCCCGCCAACATCAGACATCCGACATACAGGACTAAAGTCCCACAAACTCCTCTGCGAGTGCCCTCGCGCTCCCTCCAGAGCCCCTCCAGACCCACACCTATACGCATCCGGCGCCCATCCCGCCACAACGCCGTCGATGCCCAGCTCCGCCCGGGTGACCCAGCGAAGCACCGGGGCCCCGGCAGGGCCCGCCCCCGGCTCCTACCTGGGCAGTTCCTGGGATGACTCTCGTGTCGCCCACAGAGACCCACCGCCCGCCGTTAGCATCGTCGCATGTACGTCCCCCGGCACCTAGAGCTCTCCGAGGCCTACACCACCACCCTGCTCAAGGAGGTGCGGGCGGGCAACCTCGTCACCTTCCACGCCCAGGGCCCCGCCGCCACGCTGGTGCCGTTCTACCTCGATGAGGAGCGCCGCGTCCTGGTCACCCGCCTCGTGCGCGACAACCCCCAGGTCACCGAGCACTCCATCGGCCCGGCCCTGGTCATCCTCGATGAGGCCGACGCCTACATCTCCCCCCAGTGGTACGTCACCAACGAGGTCGCCCCCTCCGTCCCCACCTGGGACTACATCACCGTCCACGTGCGCGGCGCCATGCGCATCGACACCAGCCTGGAGGGCGCCATCCGCGCCGTGCGGGAGCTGACCCTGCGCACCGAGCCCGCCGCCGTGCTCGACGCCGTGGACGAGGCCCGCCTGACCGCCATGGCCCGCACCATCGTCGCCGTCGAGATCTCCCTGGACCACATCGAGGGCAAGGCCCAGATGAGCCAGGATCGCCACCCCGACGACGTGCGCAGCCTCATCTGCGCCCTGGAGGACCGCGGCGAGACCACCATGGTCAAGTACCTGCGCGAGGTCACCCTGCCCTACGCCGAGCAGCGGCTGGCCACCATCGCCCGCCTGCACGAGTCCCGCAACGGCCGTGCCGAGGAGCAGGCCTACCGGGTCGCCCGGCTCCACTGAGCCCACCACCAGCACCCGGCCATGTACGTCCCGCGGCACTTCCAGCTCCCCCAGGACTATGCCACCGCCATGCTCGCCCAGCCCCGCTCCGGCAACCTCGTCACCGTCCACGACGACGGGCCCGCCTCCACCCTCGTGCCCTTCCACCTCGATGAGGAGCGCGGCGTCCTGGTGACCCACCTGGTGCGCAACAACCCCCAGGCCCGTAAGCCGATCCTCGGCCCAGGCCTGGTCATCCTCGACGATGCCGACGCCTACATCACCCCCCAGTGGTACGCCACCAGCGCCCAGGACCCGGATGTGCCCACCTGGGACTACATCACCCTCCACATCCGGGGCCGGGTGCGCATCGACCCCAGCCCGCAGGCCGCCCTGGCCGCCGCCCGAGAGCTCACCACCCGCATGGAGCCCCCCGAGCTCCTCCAGGCCGTGGGCGAGGAGAGCCTGACCGCCATGTCCCGGGCGATCGTCGCCGTGGAGGTCACCATCGAGCACATCGAGGGCAAGGCCAAGATGAGCCAGAACCGCCGCCCCGAGGACATCCGCAGCCTCATCACCGCCCTGGAGCAGCACGGCCAGCACACCCTGGCCGACTTCCTTCGCGAGGTCAGCCTGCCCTACGCCGAGCAGCGCTTCGCCACCCTCGACCGCCTGCACCGGGCCGCAGCCAGACCACCGGAGTAGCTCAGCCCGCCACCCCGACCGGCACCTGCACCGGCCCCACCGCCGACGGCGTCGCCTGCACCGGCACTGCCACCGGCCCCATGGGCACCCCGGGCACCCAGCGGATCGTGCGCCGCCCCGCCAGATCCGAACGGCGGAGCACAGCCGCCCCCACCACCACCAGCACGCCTCCGACCACCGTGAGCACCGCATTGGCGACCATGGTCCCCACCAGGTCGCCACGCACACCGTCGTCGGCCTCCCCCAGGGCCATGAAGGCGAAGCCGAGCATGACGAACGGCGGGATGCCGCAGACGCAGGAGGCCACCAGCGCCAGCAGGCCCGATCGAGGATCCTCCACCCCCACAGGGTCGTCACTGGCCGGGATCGTACTGAGCCGCCCCAGCCCCACCGCCGCCAGGCAGATCGCCACAGGGACCACCGCCAGCACCGGCAGGCACAGCACCACCATGACAAGAAGCAGGTCCGTGGCCGCGGCACTCAGGTCCCCACGCGCATCCAGCCGGGAGGCCTGGGCCAAGAGCCCGCAGGCCCCGTATCCCGCCCCCACCCCCGAGCACCACAGGGAGGCCGCCAGGAGCCTGGCCGTCGAGCGGCGCCGACGCCACCAGTAGAGGGCCGCCGCCCACGGCGTCAGTCCCACCGGATGGGGGAAGGCCCCCGGGTAGCCGATCGCATGCGCCTCCCGCGCTCCCCACAGCCCATCGGCATACCTGCTCATGGGCTGACAGTAGGCCGCACGCCCCCTGGACGCGATCGGCACTCCTCCCCACCCCCGTCGACGCCGCGGCCACCACCCGTCAGTACCGCGCGTGCCGTCGGCGTCACGCCCCGTCAGCGCAGGGTGTCCGCCAGGTCTGCGATCCTGCCCAGCAGCCCCCCCAGGTAGCGGGGCGACTCATCCGTGGACAGCATGCGGCTGAGCGTCATCGCCTCATCGACGGCCACCGGCGGGTCGACCTCGTCGTTGTAGATGATCTCCCACGCGGCCACGCGGGCGATCGCCCGGTCCACCGCCGGCATGCGCCCCAGGGTCCAGCCCTGCCCGTAGGTCTCGATGGCCTCATCGACCTCCTCCAGGCGCTGCGCCACGCCGGCGAGGAGCTCGCGGGTGTAGGCGGGGGCCTGCGTGTGGTTGGCCGAGGTCACGGCGCGCTCGGCGGCGAAATCCGCCAGGCGCTCCCCGCGCCCCGGGGCCCCAGGGCTGAGCATGCCGCGCTGGTCGGCCTCGAAGAGGATCTCGATGGCGCGGCGCCGGGCCTTGGTGCGGGCGGTGACGGGGTGCTTGTCACTGCGGCCGGCCGGGCCGGCCCCCTCGGACTGGGCCTGGACGCCCATCAGTCGGTGACGCGGGAGATGTAGGCGCCGGTGCGGGTGTCGACCTTGACCCGGTCGCCGGTGTTGAGGAACAGCGGCACCTGGATCTCCGCACCGGTCTCCACCGTGGCCGGCTTGGTGCCCGCCGAGGAGCGGTCGCCCTGGAGGCCCGGCTCGGTGTGGGAGACCGTCAGCACCACCGAGGCCGGCATCTCCACGAAGAGCACCGTGTCCTCGTGGAAGGCCACCACCACGTCCTGGCTCTCCAGCATGAAGGTGGCCGCATCGCCCACAGTGGCCGAGGGCACGTAGGTCTGCTCATAGGACTTCACGTCCATGAACACGAAGTCGTCCCCGTCCTTGTACAGGTACTGCATGTCACGGCGATCCACCGTCGCGGTCTCGACCTTGAGGCCCGCGTTGAAGGTCTTGTCCACGGTCTTGCCCGACAGGACGTTCTTCAGCTTGGTGCGCACGAAGGCGGGGCCCTTGCCCGGCTTGACATGCTGGAACTCCACCACCTGCCACAACTGGCCCTCCAGGTTGAGAACCAGTCCATTCTTCAGATCATTAGTCGTCGCCACGTGCACAATCCTCACTGTCGCTGCCGTCTTAGAACAGGGAGATCCTACCGCGCCCCACCAGGCACTCCGCAGGCCCCCCATGTCACGCGGATCACTGCCTCGCCCCCATCTCCCCGCCCGCGCGTCACGACGGCGTCCCCAGGTGCTCCAGCACACGCCGGGCGGCCTGCTCGGGACTGGTAGTGCTCGTGTCGATGACCGTCTCGGCCAGGGCGCGGCAGGCCTCCTCGCGCTGGCGCAGCATGCTGATGAACTGGTGGTGGACGGGCCCCAGGGCCACCGAGCGCGGCGCGTTGAGGCCGTTGCGGGAGGCCAGCACCCGGCCCTGCGCGCCGAGGGCCACCATCCGTCCGCCCCCGGCCCTGAAGGCCTCCAGGGCGCGGCGGGCCTCGGCCTGGTCCACCCAGCCCGAGCCCAGCGCCAGCACGACCCCGCCACCGGGGGCTCCTCCGGCCCCCTCCTGACCGGCCGCCGCCGGCCCCAGCGCCTCGGCCAGCACCTCGACCACGGCCGCCGCCTCGGCCCGCCGGTAGGCCTGCTCCCCCACGGCCACCAGGGCGTGCTCGGCCGCCACCCCCAGGGCCTCGGCCGTGCGCCCCGCCACGTCTGCAACCGCTTGCCCCCGCAGGCGCGCCACCGCCGCGGCCACGCTGCGGCACCCCGCCCCCGGCGGGCCGATGAGCGCCAGGGGGGCAGGGGCCGGCCGCTGCGGGCCCGGGGCCGCGACCTCCTGCGCCACTACCGGCCGCCCTCCTCGGCGCACACGGCCTGGTGGGCCTGCTCCAGGACCACCTCGGCGGGAGCCCCGGTGCGCATGGGCCTGCCGACGCCGTCGAGCAGCACCAGGCGCAGCGCCCCGGCGCGCACCTTCTTGTCGCTGAGCATCACCCCGCGCATCTCCTCCCAGCGGCCCCGGGCCTGGGGGATGCCCACCGGCAGGCCGACGGCGCTGAAGGCGCGTCGGTGCAGCGCCACCGTCTCGGCGTCGATCCTGCCGCAGCGGTGGGCGACCTCGGCGGCGAAGACGCAGCCCACGGCCACCGCCTCCCCATGACGCCACTGGTAGTCGGTGGTCCGCTCGATGGCGTGGGCGTAGGTGTGCCCGTAGTTGAGGATCTCCCGCAGGCCCGACTCGGTGAGGTCCTCGCCCACCACCCCGGCCTTGACCTCCACCGCGCGGGCCACCAGCTCGGCCAGCACCGGGCTGTCCCACGCCAGGGGCGGGGCGGCCTCCTCGCGCTCCAGGATGAGGTCGAGGATGGTGGGGTCGGCGATGAAGCCGCACTTGATGACCTCGGCCAGGCCCGCGCGCAGCTCGCGGGCATCGAGCGTGGCCAGGGAGCCCAGGTCGACCAGGACCGCCGCCGGGGGGTGGAAGGCCCCCACGAGGTTCTTGCCCGCCTGCGTGTTGATGCCGGTCTTGCCGCCCACGGCCGCATCGACCATGGCCAGCAGGGTCGTGGGCACCTGGATGACCGGGACGCCGCGCAGCCAGGTGGCCGCGGCGAATCCCGCCAGGTCGGTGGTCGCTCCCCCGCCCACGCCCAGCACCAGCCCATCGCGCCCCAGGCGCATGGCGCCCAGCTCGCCCCACACGCCGTCGAGCACCTCAGTGGTCTTGGCGCCCTCCCCGCCGGGCACCTCGATGCGCCCCGTCCTCAGCCCGGCCCGGGCCAGCCGGGCCTCATAGGAGGCGGCCAGCTCCCCCACGCCCCGGTCATGGATGAGCGCGATCCCGCCACGGCCCCCGCCCGGCGCACAGGCGACGGCGTCGAGGAGCTGGGACTCCAGGCCCTGGCCGATGAGCACCCGGTAGGGGCGCGGGCCCCCCACGCCGATGCTGCGCGGCCCCACGGCACGGTCGGCCTCCGGAGCGGTCCGCCCTCCAGGAGCCCGATCAGCGCTCCCGGCCCGGCCCTCCGCCCGCGTCCCGGCCTGCGGCCCCGGCGCTGCGCCCGCCTGCGCCTCAGCGGCCTCCTGGGAGGGCAGGTCGAGGGTGGCCAGGGCCCGGGCGGTCTGCGGGGCCTCCACGCCCAGGGCCACGAGGATGAGCGCGGCCACCTGCTGCGGGCTCAGCCCATCGGTGGGCACGCTCAGCGTGGCGACCTCGGCGTACAGGGGCGTGCGCTTGGCGTCCAGGGCCTCCATCCGGGCCAGGACGGCATCGGCCCGGTAGGCGGCGCCCTCCCGGGCGGCACGGGCCGCATCGGAGTCGGCGCCCGGGCCGATGAGGGGCCGCCCGGCGCCGTCGCCCACATGCGCCGCAGCGGTCCGGGGGCTGGCCACCAGGTGGATGACCGTGCGCCCCTGCAGCATGCGGCGGTTGTCGGCCCGCAGCACCCCGCCCCCGCCCAGGGCGATGACGCCCTGGGCCGCCGCCGGGGAGTCCAGCACCGCGTGCAGGGCCCGGTGCTCGCGCTGCCTGAAGCCCTCCTCGCCCTCGGCGGAGAAGATCTCGGGGATCGTCATCCGGGCCCGACGGCGTATCTCCGCATCGGTGTCCGTCACCTGGACGCCCAGCGCCTGGGCCAGCAGCCGCGCCACCGTGGTCTTGCCCGCGCCGGGAAGGCCCACGAGCACCAGCGGCAGGCGGTCCTCGGGCAGGATGACCTGGGGGATGTGCGAATGGGTCATGATCAGTCTCCTCACCGCCGTTGAGTGGTCACCGGTATCCAGCAGTCACTGGGCCCACCGGGTGCGCTCGGCGACCCGCTCCAGGTAGGCCGCGAGGTTGCGGCGGGCCTCGCCCACCGAGTCCCCGCCGGTCTTGTCCATGAGGGCCTCGGCCAGCACCAGGGCCACCATCGCCTGGGCGATGAGCGCCCCGGGCACCACGGCGGTGGTATCGGAGCGCTGGTGCAGGGCCGTGGCCTGCTCCCCGGTGGCCAGGTCCACGGTGCGCAGGGCCCGTGGCACGGTGGAGATGGGCTTGAAGGCGGCCCGCACCCGCAGGGGCGAGCCGTTGGACATGCCCCCCTCAATCCCGCCGGCCCGGTTGGTGGCGCGCTGGGCGCGGCCCGCCTCCAGGGCCACGATCTCGTCATGGGCCCGGGATCCGGGGCGGGCCGCCTCGGCGAAGCCATCGCCGATCTCCACGCCCTTGACGGCCTGGATGCCCATGAGCGCCCCCGCCAGGCGGGCGTCCAGGCGGCGGTCGGCGGAGACATGCGTGCCCAGGCCCACCGGGACCCCCTCGGCGATGACCTCCACGACCCCGCCCAGGGTGTCCCCCGCCTTCCGCGTGGCGTCGATGTGCTCGACCATGGCGGCGCTGGTGGCGGCATCGATGCAGCGCACCGGGTCGGCATCCAGGTCGGCGACGTCCTGGGGCGAGGGCACTGCGGCCCCCTCGGGCAGGGCCACCTCGCCGATGCGCACCACGTGGCTGACCAGGCGGATGCCGGCGACCTGGTCGAGCAGGGCCTGCGCCACCGCGCCCAGGGCGACGCGCGCCGCCGTCTCGCGGGCCGAGGCCCGCTCCAGCACCCCACGGGCATCGGGCAGGTCGTACTTGAACATCCCGGGCAGGTCGGCGTGCCCGGGGCGGGGCCGGGTCAGGGGCCGGTTGCGCGCGATCTCCCGCTCATCCCCGGTGCCCGCATCGATGAGCAGGTCCTGCGGCGGCACGGGGTCGGGGCTCATGACCGTGGACCACTTGGGCCACTCGGAGTTGCCGATGAGCAGGCTGATGGGGCTGCCCAGGGTGCGCCCGTGGCGAATGCCGCCCAGGATACTCAGCTCATCGCGCTCGAAGGCCTGGCGGGCGCCCCGCCCGTGGCCCAGGCGGCGCTGTGCCAGCGCGGCCCCGATCTCCTGACTCGTGATCTGCACCCCCGCGGGCACGCCGTCGATCATGGCGGTCAGGGCCTGGCCGTGGGACTCACCGGCGGTCATCCATCGAAGCATGACGTCGATCATCCCATATGACGGGCGGATCTCCCGCTCAGCGCGCCTCCAGCGCCCGGGCCAGTGCCGCGCGCATCGGGGCGATGCGGGGGGTGCGACCGGTCATGAGGCGGACCTGGGCCACCGCCTGGTGCAGCAGCATGAGCCAGCCCGGGGCCACCAGCCCGCCCGCCGCCTGCCATGCCGCCGCCAGTGCCGAGGGCCAGGGGTCGTAGGCCACGTCCAGGAGCACCGCCGCCTCGCCCGGCCCCCGCCTCGGCTCTTCCCCGCCGGGGGCGGAGCCCGGGGCCAGGTGAGGCACGAGGGTGTCGGCGGCCCGGGCAGGCAGGGTGGAGACCACCACCTGGGACTGGGCCGCCCGCTGGGCGATCGCGGCGTCGCTGCTCTCCTCGCCGGGGGTCCAGGTGAGAGCCTCGATCTCGATGCCCATCCGCTGCGCGGCGCTCAGGGCCCGGCCGGGGCCGGAATGACGGCGCGCCGCCACGGCGATGGGGCCAGCGCCGAGCTCGGTGAGGGCCGCCAGGGCCGAGCAGGCCGTGGCCCCCGAGCCCAGCACCAGCGCGCCGCCTCCCCGTGCCCGCGAACGGCCCCGAGCACCGCCCTGCCGGGTCTCGGCGATGGCCTCCACAATGCCGGCCACATCGGTGTTGAAGCCGGCCAGCAGCGCCGGCCCCGCTCCCGAGCGCTGGGCGATGACGGTATTGACCGCCCCCACGGTCCGGGCCAGAGGATCGACCGCATCCAGCAGGGTCAGCAGCGACTGCTTATGGGGCATGGTCACGCTCAGCCCCGCCCAGGTCGCCCGACCCGCATCCCCATCGGCCGGGGCGGCGAGCTCATCGAGCAGGACGGGCAGCCGGGGCGGGGCCACCTCAATCGCCTCATAGGACCAGTGCTCCAGGCCCAGGTCCGCGTAGGCGGCCCGGTGCAGCACCGGGGACAGGGAGTGGGCCACCGGGGCACCGATGACGGCGGCGCGCCATTCCCGCGGCCCCCGCACGGCTCCGCGCCCCCCGGGCTCCTGGCCCGGCCTGCCCGCCGCTGCGGCGGCCTGCTGCTCCATCGGCCCTGCTCCTGCGATGTGATCCTGCGTGACGGTGATGCCGTCGTGCTGCGCTGCTGCGCCTGCCTCGCCCCTCCTAGCCCTCCGTGGGCATCGGGGTTCCCTGGCAGACCTCCTTGTTCTTCTCGCAGTACTCGCGCAGGCGGGCGGTATTGGCCTCCTGCTCGGCGTGGGTGGTGGCGAAGAGCGTCTCGCCAGTGGACAGGTCCACGGTCACGAAGTAGAGCCAGTCGCCCTCCGGGGGCTTGATGACCGCCTTGATGACCTCCTCGCTGGGGCTGCCGATCGGGGTGGGCGGCAGGCCCGCATGCTTGTAGGTGTTGTAGGCGTTGGAGTCATCGGCGGTCTCCTCCGGGCTGGGGATGCCGCCGACCCGGCCCAGGCCGTAGAGGACGGTGGAGTCCATCTGGAGCAGTCCCTGGGTCTCACCGTCGGTGTCCTTCAGCCGGTTCTCGATGACCCGGGCCACCTGGCCGTAGTACTCGGGCTGGGAGACCTCGCGCTCGACGATGGAGGCCTTGATGAGGACCTGCTGGTAGTCCTTCTCCGCCACGCCCAGGGCCTTGAGGCGCGAGGTGGTGGTGGAGACCATCTGGGCCACCACCTCGGTGGCGGTGGCGTCCTGGGAGATGTCGTAGGTGGAGGAGGCCAGCCAGCCCTCCACATTGCCCCCGGCCACCTCGGGCAGGCCGATGGCCGCGGTGTCGGCGTAGGCGGCGTCGACCTCCTCGGCGGTGAAGCCGCCGACGGTCATGAGCCGCTCCTTGATCTGGTTCTTGGTGAAGCCCTCGGGCACGGTCAGGGCGTGCTCGGACTTCGAGGTGGGGTCCAGCAGGGCGGCCACCGCGTTGGCGGCCGACATGCGGGTCTTGAGCGTGTAGGTGCCCGGCTGGATATTGCCGGAGTTGGCGTTGGCCTTGTAGGCCTCGACGAAGGCGCCAGCGGTGGCCACGACGCCGGCCTCCTGGAGCAGCTCGCCGATGATCTGCCCGGAGGCGCCCTCGGGGATGGTCACCACGACCTCGCCCTCACCGGTGCCCTGGTAGTCCTGGGCGCCGGAGGCCGTCGAGGAGGAGTCGCGCACATAGGTCACGGCCTTGTAGCCCACGACGCCCACGGCGGTGAGCACGACGACGAGCACGATCGAGGTCAGCCAGTGCCGACGGCGCTTGCGCCGACGACGCTCGACCTTCTCCAGGCGCCGCTGCCTGCGGCCCTTGACCTTGCTGTTGGCGTCTGCAGCATCCTCACGCTGGATGCCGAGCTCGGCGAAGAAATCGTCGTGGCTCACGCTCTGCCTCTCTTGCTCAGGTGGACGCGCTCCCCGGCAGGCGCACCGGTGCTGCGCTCGGCCGCGAGGGCCTGCTCCAGTATGACAACAGCAGCGGCCTGATCGACGATGCTGCGGAAGCTCTTCTCCCGCAGCCCCGCCTCATGCAGGCCCCTATGGGCCGAGACCGTGCTCAGGCGCTCGTCGACCAGGCGCACCGGCACCGGTGCGATGATCCCGGCCAGCTCCTGCGCCCAGCGCCGGGAGTCCCTCGTCGAGGAGGAGCTCCCACCGCCCATGCGCCTGGGCAGGCCCACGATCACCTCGAGGGCCTCGTGCTCCGCTACAAGGTCTGCTGCCTCATCAAGGTCAGCACCATAGCGGTCCCTCCTGAGTGTCTCCACGGGAAACGCTAGGATCGCGTCCTGATCGCAACGTGCCACACCGATGCGAACCTTGCCCACATCGAAGGCCAGGCGCACCCCCGGGCGCATGCCCGCAGCACTCTCACCCATGGGGCGGCTCAGCCCCGCAGGGCCTCTGCCACGGCGCGCAGCGCCTCGGGCAGGGCCTGGGGATCCTGCCCGCCGCCCTGGGCCATGTCGTCCTTGCCGCCACCGCCGCCGCCCAGGGCCTTGGCCGCCACCCGCACCAGGGCGCCGGCCTTGATGCCCGCCTCCCGGGCCGGGGCGTTGGTGGCGATGACGATGACGGGCCGGGCGCCCACGACGCCGCCCACCGCCACGACCACGGGCTCGGCCTGGCCCATGCGCTCGCGCACATCGGCCACCAGGGGCCGCAGGCCGTCGGCCGAGGACAGCTCCCCCAGCGACAGGGCCGCCAGGCGGACGTCGCCCACGAGGGCGGCCGCCTCGACGATCTCGGTGGCACGGGCCGCCGTCGCCGCCTGCTCGGCCGCCTGGACCTTCTTCTCGGCCTCCTTCAGGCGCCCAAGAAGGGACTCGATGCGCTCGGGCAGCTCCTCGGGCCGGGCGCCCACGAGGGTGGAGAGCTGGGAGACCAGGGCGTGCTCGCGGGCCTGGAAGCCGTAGGCGCCCTGGCCCACCAGGGCGTCGATGCGCCGCACGCCCGAGCCGATGGAGGACTCCCCCAGCAGGGTGATGCGGCCGATGCGGCCGGTGGTGGGCACATGCGTGCCGGCGCACAGCTCCTTGGACCAGTCCCCGCCGATGGAGACCACGCGGACCTCCTTGCCGTATTTCTCCCCGAACAGGGCCATGGCGCCGGCGGCGCGCGCGGCGTCGATGTCCATGATCTCGTCGGTGACCGGCAGGTCCTCGGCCAGGCGCGTGTTGACCTCCTCCTCGATACCGGCGAGCTGGTCCGGGGCCAGGGCCGAGCCGTGGCGGAAGTCGAAGCGCAGGCGCGAGGGGGAGTTCTCGCTGCCCGCCTGGGTGGCGTTGGACGAGACGATGTCGTGCAGGGCCTGGTGGACCATGTGGGTGGAGGTGTGGGCCCGGGCGATGGCCAGGCGCCGCTCGGTGTCGATCTGCGCGAAGGCCCTCTCCCCCACGGTGACACCGCCCTCGGTGAGCCTGCCGCGGTGGACCGTCAGGCCCTTGAGGGGTGCCTGGACGTCGTCGACCTCGATGACCCCGCCGTCGGCCAGACGGATGGTGCCCTGGTCGGCGAGCTGGCCGCCCATCTCGGCCCAGAAGGGGGTGCGGTCCAGGACCACTTCGACCTGGGCGGGGGCGGTGGCCGTGGGCCGGGGGGCGCCGTCGACCAGGACCGCCGCCACGGAGGCCTCGGCCGAGGCCTCCGTGTAGCCCAGGAAGGTCGAGCCCCCCTCCATCTGGCGCTGGAGGTCCTGGAAGACGCGCAGGTCGGCGTGCCCGGTCTTCTTGGCGCGCGCATCGGCACGGGCCCGCTCCCTCTGCTCGGCCATGAGGTCGCGGAAGGCGGCCTCGTCGACGGCCACCCCCTGCTCGGAGGCCATCTCCAGGGTCAGGTCGATGGGGAAGCCGTAGGTGTCGTGCAGCTCGAAGGCGCTGCGCCCCGAGACCAGCGGGGTGGCGCCGCCGGCCTCCTTCTTAGCCTTGGCCACCGCGGTGTCCAGGATGGTGGTGCCCGCGGCCAGGGTGCGGCGGAAGGCCTCCTCCTCGCCGAAGGCGACATCACTGATCGTCGCCCAGTTCTCCTCCAGCTCGGGGTAGGAGGCCTTCATGGCCTCCTTGGAGGCGGTCATGAGGGTGGGCAGGGTGGCCTCGTCCACGCCCAGCAGGCGCATGGAGCGCACGGCGCGGCGGATGAGGCGGCGCAGCACGTAGCCGCGCCCGTCGTTGCCGGGGCGCACGCCGTCGCCGATGAGCATGAGGGCCGAGCGCACGTGGTCGGCGACGATGCGCATGCGCACGTCATCCATGTAGGCATCCGAGCCGGGGCCCGCCTGGGCCCCCCGCCCGTAGGTCCTGCCCGACAGCTCCTGAGCGGCCCCGATGACGGGGAAGACCTCGTCGATCTCATACATGTTGGGCTTGTCCTGCATGAGGAAGGCCAGGCGCTCCAGCCCCGCGCCGGTGTCGATGGCGGTGGGCTCCAGCGTGCCGACGAGCTCGAAGTCGTGGCCCTGGCCCTCACCGCGCAGGAACTCGTCGAACACGAGGTTCCAGATCTCCAGGAAGCGGTCGCCCTGGGTATCGGCCGCCGGGCCGCCCTCGGGACCGTAGGCCGGGCCCCGGTCGTAGTGGATCTCGCAGCAGGCCCCGGCCGGGCCCGGCTGGCCGGTGGACCAGGAGATCTCCTCGAAGGGCAGCTGCTGGATGCGCTCGGCGGGCACGCCGATGACGCGGGTCCAGTAGTCCAGGGAGACCTCGTCCTCCTCCCAGATCGTCATCCACAGCCGGTCGCCGTCGAGCCCGTAGCCGCCCTCCTGGGTCGAGGAGGTCAGCAGCTCCCAGGCCAGGGAGATGGCCCCCTCCTTGAAGTAGTCGCCGAAGGAGAAGTTGCCGTTCATCTGGAAGAACGTGCCGTGGCGCGTGGTGAAGCCGACATTATCGATGTCGTTGGTGCGGATGCACTTCTGCACCGAGGCGGCGCGGGGCCAGGGCGCCGGCTCGGTGCCCAGGATGTAGGGGATGAAGGGGACCATCCCGGCCACGGTGAACAGGATGGAGGGGTCCGGGGAGATCAGGGGCACCGAGGGCCGGATCTCATGGTCCTTCCGGGCGAAGTAGTCCAGCCAGCGGCTGCGGATCTCAGAGGTGCGCATCGGGGTCCTCATCCTGGTTCGTGGGTGGTGTGCCCGTCACGGCGGCGGGCGGTGGTGCACTGCGGGCGGGCCCGCCGCATCCGAGCGTACTGCGCGATACACCGGGCGCCCCGAACCGCTGAGCGGTCCGGGGCGCCCCGGCATGCATCGCGGGGGTGGGGATCAGCGCGAGTAGTACTCGACGACCATCTGCACGTCGCAGGTGACCGGGACCTCGTCGCGCTTGGGGCGGCGCACCAGGGAGGCCGAGAGCTTCTCCAGCTCGACGCTCAGGTAGTCCGGCACGGGGGGAAGCACGTCGCGGTGGGCGCCGGCGGCGGCGATCTGGAAGGGGACCATCACCTGGGAGCGGGGGCGGACCTGGATGGTCTGGCCGGGCTTGACGCGGAAGGAGGGGCGGTCCACGACCTTGCCGTCCACCAGGATGTGGCGGTGGACGACGGCCTGGCGGGCCTGGGCGATGGTGCGGGCGAAGCCGGAGCGCAGGACCAGGGCGTCCAGGCGCATCTCGAGCAGCTCGACGAGGGACTCACCGGTCAGGCCCTTCTCACGGCGGGCCTCCTCGAAGACGCGCTGCAGCTGGGCCTCGCGGATGCCGTACTGGGCGCGCAGGCGCTGCTTCTCCTTGAGCCGGACGGCGTAGTCGGACTCGGTGCGGCGCCGGGCGCGGCCGTGCTCGCCGGGACCGTAGGGGCGCCGCTCGAAGTAGCGCACGGCCTTCGGCGTCAGCGGAATGCCCAGGGCGCGGGACAGGCGCACCTGACGACGGGAGCGGGAGGAGCTCATGTGACTTCTTCCTGTCGGAGATGTGATCGCACGCCGCCGGCGGCCGCCAGCGGCGCGGGGCCAGCCGCAGTGGGCCATGACCCCAGGAGGCCCACCGGGCGCCGGGCGCAGGCGGGCAACTCCAGAACTCTAGCCCGACGTCGCCGCCGGCCGCATCTCCCATGACCCCGCTGTGAGGCGATCTTCATCACGGCCGGCCCCGGCGGGAGCCTGCCGCGCCCGCTGCTCAGGAGCGCCGACGGCGCAGCACCGAGACCACGGCGACCAGGAGGAAGGCGGTGAACAGCCACCGCGCCGCCGTCGGGCTCAGGTAGGCGGCCAGCATCGTGCCCAGCGGGGAGGCCGCCGCCGAGGCGGCTCCCGCCAGCAGGCCCACCCGCAGATCGGCACTGCCCCGCCGCAGGTTGCCCACCGTGCCCGACACGGCGGTGGGCACCATGGCCGCCAGGGAGGTGCCGCGTGCCAGCAGATCGCCGGCGCCCAGGACGATCTCCAGGCCGGGGACGACCACGACTCCCCCGCCCACACCCACCAGGCCCGCCAGCAGGCCGGCGACCATCCCAATGCCCACCAGGGCGGCGCACCGGGGGACGTCCAGGGCCAGCTCGCCGGCGCGCACCGGGGCCGAGAGCCCCTGTCCCACGATGACCAGGGCGACGAAGCCGACGAAGACCCACCTCAGGGCGCCCGTGGGGAGGCGGTGCAGCAGGCGCACCCCGATCTGGGTGCCCACCAGGGAGCCGGCCACGAGCAGGGCGGCGGCGCTCAGCGAGAGCTCACCGCGCAGCCCGTAGCTGATGGCGCCGACCAGGGCCGCCGGCATGATGGCCACCAGGGAGGTGGCCGCCGCCCGGCGCTGGTCCAGCCCCAGGACGGCCACGAGTGCGGGGACCATGAGGATGCCGCCGCCCACCCCGAA
Source organism: Actinomyces capricornis (assembly GCF_019974135.1). Taxonomy (NCBI): domain Bacteria; kingdom Bacillati; phylum Actinomycetota; class Actinomycetes; order Actinomycetales; family Actinomycetaceae; genus Actinomyces; species Actinomyces capricornis. The sequence goes on along the minus strand of NZ_AP025017.1, from coordinate 2,882,059 downwards.
CAGCCCGGAGAGCAGTCCCGCGCAGGCCCCGATCATCAGGGGCACCAGGGTGCGGCTGGCGGGCTGGGCACCGCCACCGCGCGGATCGTCGTTCACGTCGGAAGCCTACCGCTGGGAGCGCAGGATGGAGCGCACGCTGGCCAGGCGCTGGGCCAGGCGGTCCTCGAAGCCGTTGGCCGTGGGGTGGTAGTACTCGGTGCCCTCCAGGTCCTGGGGCAGATAGCTCTGGGCCACCACCGAGTGGGGGAAGTCGTGGGGGTAGAGGTAGCCCTGACCGTGGCCCAGCGCCTCGGCGCCCCGGTAGTGGGCGTCGCGCAGGTGGGCGGGCACGGCCTGGCCCTTGCCGGCCCTGACATCGGCCAGGGCGCGGTTGAGGGCGACGGTCACGGCATTGGACTTGGGCGCGGTGGCCACGGCCAGGGCCGCCTGGCCCAGGATGAGGCCGGACTCGGGCATGCCGACCATGGCCACCGCCTGCTGGGCGGCCACCGCCGTGGACAGGACGCTGGGGTCGGCCAGGCCCACATCCTCCGAGGCCTGGATGACGATGCGCCGGGCGATGAAGCGGGGGTCCTCCCCCGCGGCGATCATGCGGGCCAGGTAGTGCATGGTCGCGTCGGGGTCCGAGCCGCGCATGGACTTGATGAAGGCGCTGATGACGTCGTAGTGCTGGTCGCCCTGGCGGTCGTAGCGCACGGCGGCCACATCGGCGGCTCGCTCCACCTCCTCCAGGCCGATGGTCGGTCCGTGTTCCGGGCCGCGCTCCGGGCCGGTGGTCGGCTCGCCGTCGGCGCCCCCCGGCCCCTGGTCGGCCAGGACGGCGCCGGCGGCCGCCTCCAGCACTGTCAGCGCCTTGCGCGCATCGGAGCCGGCCATGCGCACCACTTGCTCGCGGGCCTCATCGGTGATGCCCACACGGCCCGCCAGGCCGCGCTCGTGGCTGAGGGCACGGTCCACCAGGGCGGCGATGTCCCGGGCCTCCAGTGGGCGCAGGGTCAGCAGCAGGGAGCGCGAGAGCAGCGGTGAGACGACGGAGAAGGAGGGGTTCTCGGTGGTGGCGGCGATGAGCGTGACCCACCGGTTCTCCACACTGGGCAGCAGGGCGTCCTGCTGGGAGCGGGAGAAGCGGTGGACCTCGTCGACGAACAGGACCGTCTCCTGGCCCGAGCCGGCCAGCTGGCGCCGCGCCTCCTGGACCACCGCCCGCACGTCCTTGACCCCGGCGGTCACTGCGGAGAGCTCGACGAAGCGGCGGCCCGAGCCGCGGGCCACGAGGTAGGCCAGGGTGGTCTTGCCGGTGCCCGGAGGCCCCCACAGGATGACCGAGGACACCCCCGCCCCGCCCATCGCCCCGTGCCCGGGCTCCACCAGGCGCCGCAGCGGCGAGCCGGGGGCCAGCAGGTGGTCCTGCCCGGCCAGCTCCTCCAGGCAGCGCGGCCGCATGCGCACGGCCAGGGGCGCGTGCCCATCGTCGGGCAGTCCGGCCTCATCAGTGCCGGCAGACTCGAAAAGGTCCATGCCCGGACCCTATCGCCCCCGGGGCCGGGGCGGCCCGCCCCACGACGCCCCACGGCGCCCCGACGGCGCCGGCGCACGGGCGCCCACCACTGGACGGGGCCCGCCGGCGTGGTCCGCGGGCATGTTCCCGCGATGCGGCGGCAGCCGCCTGCCGGATGAGACAATCGCCCCATGCTCTCCTGGTTCGCCCACCGCGTCGTCAAGGACGCCTGGTTCGTCATCCTCACCTGGGGGCTGGTCGCGGTGGCCCTGGCGGCCACGGCGCTGACCGGCCTGGGCGGGCCGAGCCTCTTCAGCCGCCTGGCGGCCCCCTCCTCCAGCCTGCCGGGCACCCAGAGCGCCGTGGGCCAGGAGGTACTGGACTCCCTGGCCGGGGATGCCGTCGCGGTCACCCTCCTGGTCTCCGACGTCGACCTGAGCAGTACCCAGCACCAACAGGACATCGCCGCGGCCCTGGCCCCGGCCCATGCCGACCTGGCCCGGCTGGCGGGGACCTCCAATGTGCTGGACCCCTTCGTGGTCCCCGGGATGCTCTCCACCCCCGCTGCCCGCTCCATGGCCTCCAAGGACCTCGACAGCTTCATCATCGTGGTCACTGTCAACCCCAATGGCACGGCTGTGGCCGACCCCCAGGACAGCGCTTACACCAGGGAGCTCAATGCCCTGGTGGACAGGGTCGCCTCCCGCCTGGAGCGGGTCCCCGACGAGCTGGGCGATGTGGAGCCCCGGGCCACGGGCATCGTCTCCCACCAGCGGCTGATCGACCAGGCCATCAGCGCGCAGGCGGGGCGCGACCTGCTCACCGCCGAGATGATCATCCTGCCCATCGTCCTGCTCGCGATGATCCTCATCCTGCGGAGCCTCATCGCGGCCCTGGCTCCACTCCTGGCGGCGCTGGCCTCCCTGGCGACGAGTCTCGGCGCGCTCTACGGGCTGTGCCTGCTCATGGGCATCGAGCCGCTGGTCATCGCCGTCGCCGTCCTGGTGGCCACAGCGCTCCCCCTGGCCCACGGCCTGATGCTCACGCTGCGCTACCGTGCGGAGCTGGGCCGCGCCGACAGCGAGTTCGCCCTGGAGGACAGCCGTGAGCGACGGCGCCGCACTGGACGGCGCGATCTGCTCATCACCACGTGCATGACCACCGCCATGCGCACGGCGGGCCGCACGGTCATGCTGAGCACGCTGGCGGTGGGCATCGGCCTGGCCGGCCTGGCGCTCCTGGAGGGCGGGGTCCTGCAGGCCATCGCCCTGGCCTGCACCATCACCATTCTGGTGGGCGCCGCCGTGACCCTGACCCTGGTGCCGGCCCTCCTGGTGCTTCCGGGCCGACGCCTGGCGGGGCCCTCCCCGCTGGCACGCCTGCCCCTGCCGGGCCGGGCGGGTCGGGGCGCGGTTCGCCCTGACGGGCTGGGCCCCGGGCCTCGGCGCTACCCGTGGGTGGTGGTCGCCGGCTGCCTGCTCCTGCTCATGGCCGCGGCCCTGCCATTGCGCCAGTTGCAGGTGGTCACCCCCTCTGCTGAGCACCTGCCGTCCGGCTCGTCCCAGTACGACCACTGGAGAGTCCTCCAGGAGGACTACCCGGCTGCCGCGGGCCAGGACGCCACGCTCATCCTGGCGGGCACCGGCACCAGGGTCACCGATTTCATCAACACGCAGGTGGCGGCGGTGCCGGGGGTCGAGGCCATCTTGAGCCCGTCGACGGCCGGGGAGTACACGGTGGTCTACCTGGACCTCAAGGGCGAGCCCTCCTCGGCCTCGGCCGAGAGCGCGGTGGCGGGAATCCGCGCCCTGCCCGCCCCGGTGGACAACTGGGTGACGGGCCAGGCCGCCAGCCAGCTCGATGCGCGCGAGGCCATCGTGGCCGGCCTGCCCCGGGCGCTGGGAGCCGTGGCGATGTCCACCATCATGCTGCTGTTCCTGCTCACCGGCTCCCTGCTCATGCCCCTGCGGGCACTGCTGGTGACCTTCCTGTCCCTGGCCTCGTCCTTCGGGCTGCTGGCCTGGCTTATTCAGCACGGTTACGCCTCGGCCCTGGTGGGCCTGAGGCTCGGCGGTGGCCTGGAGGTGGCGGTGGTGGCCGGCGCGGCCTGCCTGGGCCTGGGGCTGTCCCTGAGCAACGAGGTCGTCGCGCTGACCCGCATCGGCGAGTACCGCGAGTCCGGCTTCGACCACGCGACCTCCACGGAGCGGGGCCTGCGGCCCGCGAATCGCACGATCGCCCTGATCACGGTGCCCATGGTGGTGGTCTTCGCGGGCCTGGAGGCCGGCGGCCTGCCGGCGCTCAAGGAGCTCGGGCTGGCACTGACCATCGTCGTCATCCTCGACGCGGTCCTTGTGCGCGCGCTGCTGGTGCCCGCGGTCATGGGGCTCCTGGGAAGCTGGAACTGGTGGTCGCCGGGCTGGCTGGAGTCGCTGCGAGGCCCCGCCCCGACCCGGCCGGCCCAGGACTAGCCGCCTCTCCCTGGGAGGCCGTGGCGCAACAGGGAGGCGCTACAGCAGGGAGACGTCCCCCGCGCCCTCGCGCAGCACCTCGGGAACGTCATCGGTCAGGTCGACCACCGTGGTGGAGCGGGCCTGGCCCACCGGCCCCTCGATGACCACGTCGAGCAGATGGCCCAGGGTGTCCTGGATCTGCCAGCCATCGGTCTCCGGCTCGGTGCTTCCGGGGCGGATGAGCGTGGAGGACAGCAGCGGCTCACCGAACTGGGCCACCAGGGCCTGGGTGATGGCATGGTCGGGGATGCGCACGCCCAGGGTGTGCTTCTTGGGGTTGAGGGTCATGCGCGGCACCTCCTTGGTGCCCTTGAGGATGAAGGTCCACGGGCCCGGGGTCAGGCGCTTGATGAGCCGGAAGGCGTTGTTGCCCACGATCGCCAGCGGACCGGCCTGGGCGAAGTCGGCGCAGATGAAGGTGAAGTTGTGCTTGACGTCCAACTGGCGGATGGTGCGGATCCGGTCCAGGCCCTCCTTATTGCCAGGGGCGCAGGCCAGGGCGTAGCCGGAATCGGTCGGATAGGCCACCAGACCGCCGTCCCTGAGGGCATCGACGACCTTGGCCACCAGGCGGGTCTGCGGGTTGTCCGGGTGCAGCTCGATGTAGCGCGACATGCCTCCATGCTACATCCGGTGACCGCACTCACAATCATTGGAGGCCTGCTCCGCTCCCCGGGGCGGCGCCGACCGGACCGCGCCTACCGCGCCAGGTCGAGCATCTCGTGGGCATTATCGGAGAAGACGGCGGTGGCGCCCCAGTTGAACAGCTCGTTGGCCCGCCCCCGGGAGTTGACCGTCCACACGCCCACTCCGTAGCCGGCACCGCGCGCCAGTTGGACCATCTCACGGGTCAGGCCCGCATCCTCCAGATGGATGTGCTCCGCGCCGGTGAGCTCCATGGTCGAGCGCCAGTCCCCGTAGGGGCCCGGCCGGCCGTAGAGGCAGGCCACCGGCACCTGCGGGAGGCGCTGCTTGAACAGGTAGAGCAGGAGGTGGTTGAAGGAGGAGACCAGCACCCGCTCGCCCATGCCCCGGGCCTCGAGCTCGGCGGCGACCCGCTCCACCAGCAGCAGACTGCGCGAGCCGCCCGCCTCATTGGACTTCAGCTCCAGATTCAGGCCCAGCCCCGTTGCGGTGGCGATCTCCAGCAGCCGGGGAAGGGTGGGCAGCGGCTCACCGGCGAAGTCCGGGGAGAACCAGGATCCGGCATCGATCCCCGACAGATCCGCCGCCACGAGATCGTCGTAGCGACCGGAGCGATCAGTGGTGCGATCCAGGGTGGAGTCGTGCAGGACGATGACCGTGCCGTCGCGGATCACATCGACATCGACCTCGGCCCAGGTGGCCCCGCGCTCCACGGCCAGGCGCACCGCGGCCAGGGTGTTCTCCGGGGCCAGGGCGCTCAGGCCCCGATGCGCGTAGATGCGGCGCTGCTCGCCTGCTGCCTGCACTCTGCCTCCTGCGGTGATGGGACTGCCGTGGGCACCGCCCAGGCGGCGGAACGAGCCATGCCCGCCGGGGCTGTCGCGCGGCTGCACGGTCGCACCACGGTGCCGGGCGCCCACCATACCCGCCGCACCGGGCGGGGCACCCACGACGACGACACGACACATCAAGGCGCTTGCATATCAAGCTCCACTGATATAAGGTCCCTTTTATGCAAGGGGACGACACGCCCATCACCGGGCCACTGACCGACGACTCACCAGTCGTGCAGCTGTTCAAGGCCCTTGCACACCCGATGAGGGCGAGCATCATCTACCGCCTGACCGAGTCACCCGCGGATGTCAGCGAGCTCGTCGAGCTTCTCGGCGTCTCCCAGCCACTGGTGTCCCACCACCTGCGCCTGCTGCGTGAGACCCATCTGGTCGAGGCCGTCAGGGACGGCAGGCGGAACCTCTACTCCCTCATCGACGACCACGTCGCATCGATCTTCCTCGATGCACTCGGACATATGAAGGAGCACGACCATGACTGCCACCACTGAGCACCGTCCCGCCGAGGCCCACACCCACACCCACGGCCCCGACTGCGGGCACCCCGCCGTCATCCACGGCGACCACGTGGACTACATCCACGACGGCCACGCCCACCGCGAGGACAACGGCCACTACGACGAGTGCACCACCTGCTCCTGCCCGGACTGCTCCGACGTCTGCGCCGTGTGCGAGTGCTCGGACTGCTCCTGCCCCACCTGCAACCACAACACCTGCTCCTGCGAGCACTGCTCGGACTCCTGCTCCTCGTGCTCCTGCGAGGACTGCTCCTGCGCCACCTGCACGCACGCAGCCTGAGCCCCCTCCACCAGCAGCCACGGACTCCCCTCCCGACGGCGCCCAGCGGCCCGCGGGACGGGAGTCCGTGCTCTGTGCGCAGCGCCCGGCACTGGAGTCGAGGACGCCGTTGAGGTTTGCACAAGCGGCCCGCCCTTGCGGATCATGAGCCCATGACCGCGCCCCCGCCACCCACCCTCTCGCCGTCCGAGGTGCCACCGGTACCCGGGGTGCGCCTGGAAGGGGTCCTGGGGCGAGGCGGCTTCGCCACCGTCTACGCCGGGGAGCAGCTCTCCCTGGCGCGTCCGGTCGCGGTCAAGATCGACTCGCGCATGCTGCACGACGAGCGCAACCGGCGGCGCTTCCACCGCGAGATGAGCGCGGCCAGCCGCGTCAGCGGCCACCCCCACGCCGTCTCCCTCATCGACGCCGGGGTACTGCGCGACGGGCGCCCCTACCTGGTCATGGAGCGCTGTGACGGTGGCTCACTGGTCGACCTGCTCAGGCAGGGCCCGCTCACCCCGGCCCACGCCGTGCGCATCATCGAGGCGGTCTGCGGCGCCCTGGGCGCGGCGCATCGTGCAGGCGTCCTGCACCGGGACATCAAGCCGGGGAACATCCTCATCGACGCCTACGGCGCTCCCCGGCTGGGAGACTTCGGCATCGCAGCCATCGAGCGCGAGGACCGCGCCGCCTCGGTCACCCTGGATACGCTGACCCCCGAGTTCGCCCCGCCCGAGGCCTTCACCCTCAGCGCCCCGGCCGCCAGTGGGGACGTGTGGTCCATGGGCGCGGTCCTGTTCAGCCTCGTCACCGGGCGCTCGCCGCGCACCAGCAGGGACGGCGGAGCAATGAGCCTGTCGGAGATCGTCAGCACTCTGCACGCCCCCGTGGACACCTCCGACCCCCGTATCCCCGGCCCGCTGCGCCTGGTGCTGGATCGCGCCATGCACCCCGACCCCGCGCAGCGCCATCGCGATGGCACCGAGCTGGCCCAGGCGCTGGCCGCACTCCGGGGCGGGCTGGACTCCAGCGCCGCCGCAGGCCGGGAGGACGTGCTCCTGGCAGCGGCCTCCGCCTCCCAGCACCTCGCAGAGCCTCCAAGCGCCGCACCGCCGCCCGACCGGTGGTCGCCCACGGGCCCGGCAGGCCCCGGGGCGAAGCGTTCCGCCTCCCGCTCCACGGCCATGAGCACCCAGGCCACCGCGGGTGTCCTCATCCTGGGGACCATCGTCGGGAGCGTCGTCATCGCCGCCGGCATCCTCGGGATCCGCACGCTGCTGCACAGCCAGCAGGCCTCAGTGACCACCTCCGCCGCGCCAACCAGCACCCCGCCCCCGGCCCCGGCCACAGCCACGGCCCAGGATCCCGCCGGCACGGCGGCCCAGGCCGTCGGGGAGGCGGTCCCGGAGGAGGCGCCCACCCCCGGTGCGCCCACCGGGGCCCTGCCCGCCCCGGCCCGGGTCGACGAGCAGGGCATCCCCGTCTCGGAGTCCATGCCCTGGCCCGTGGGCACCTGCCTCAACCACAGCGATTCACCACTGGGCGGCACCACCGTCCAGCAGGCGGACTGCGCCCGGGCCCAGTGGGTCGTCTTCGCCGGCGGCGACATGGACCCGGCGTCGTCGGCCACCAGCGTCGCCCGGGCCCTGGAGGAGGACCCGCAGGTCCAGGCGATCTGCACCGCCGCCTACGCCGAGCGCTACGGGCTGGACCTGGGCACCAGCCACGAGATCAGCACGGTGGGGCCCAGCCAGGAGGAGTGGGCCGCAGGGCAGCGCGGCTTCTCCTGCGTCTACGGACGCATCTGAGACCCGCCCCTGCCCTCATCACGGCGCCGCCGCTCCTCACTGCCCGTCCCACTGCCCGCCCCGCCGACCGTGGCGGGACGGGCAGTGGGGACGGCCGGGGCCTCAGGCGGGCTCGGCGTCGACGCCGGCCTCCTTGCGCTGCTCGGGCGTGATGGGGGCGGGGGCGTCGGTCAGCGGGTCGTAGCCGCCACCGGACTTGGGGAAGGCGATGACGTCGCGGATCGAGTCGGCCCTGGTCAGCAGGGACACGATGCGGTCCCAGCCGAAGGCGATGCCGCCGTGCGGCGGGGCCCCGAAGCTGAAGGCCTCGAGCAGGAAGCCGAACTTCTCCTGGGCCTCGGCCTGGCTGATGCCCATGACCTTGAAGACCCGCTCCTGGATGTCGGCGCGGTGGATACGGATGGAGCCGCCGCCGATCTCATTGCCGTTGCACACGATGTCGTAGGCGTAGGCCAGGGCGCTGCCCGGGTCGGTGTCGAAGGTCTCCAGGCACTCGGGCTTGGGCGAGGTGAAGGCGTGGTGGACCGCCGTCCACGCCGAGGCGCCCAGGGCGACGTCGCCCTCCGCCCGGGCCTCCGCGGAGGCCTTGAACAGGGGGGCGTCCACCACCCACACGAAGGACCACTGGTCCTCGTCGATGAGCCCGCAGCGCCTGCCGATCTCCAGGCGGGCGGCCCCCAGCAGGGCGCGGGCCGCCTCGATGGTGCCGGCGGCGAAGAAGATGCAGTCCCCCGGCTGGGCGCCGGCGGCCCGGGCCAGCCCGGCGCGCTCGGCCTCGGAGATGTTCTTGGCCACGGGCCCGCCCAGCTCGCCGTCCTCACCGACGGTCACGTAGGCCAGGCCCTTGGCGCCACGCTGCTTGGCCCACTCCTGCCAGGCGTCGAAGGTGCGCCGCGACTGCGAGGCGCCCCCGGGCATGACCACGGCTCCCACGTGGGGGCTCTGGAAGACCCGGAAGGAGGTGTTGGCGAAGTAGTCGGTGAGGTCGACCAGCTCCAGAGCGAAGCGCAGGTCGGGCTTGTCCGTGCCGTACTTCTCCATGGCCTCGGCGTAGGTCATCCGCGGGATCGGGGTGGGCAGCTCGTAGTCGATGAGCGCCCAGACCTCGCGCAGCACGTCCTCGGCCACGGCGATGACGTCGTCCTGCTCGACGAAGCTCATCTCCACATCCAACTGGGTGAACTCGGGCTGACGGTCGGCCCGGAAGTCCTCATCGCGGTAGCAGCGGGCGATCTGGTAGTAGCGCTCCATGCCCGCCACCATGAGCAGCTGCTTGAACAGCTGGGGGCTCTGGGGAAGGGCGTACCAGGAGCCGGGGGCCAGGCGCGCGGGCACGAGGAAGTCGCGGGCGCCCTCCGGGGTGGAGCGGGTCAGGGTGGGGGTCTCGATCTCCACGAAGTCGTGGGCCTCCAGGACGCGGCGTGCCGCCGCCGAGACCTGGGAGCGCAGGCGGATGGCCCGCTGCATGGGCGAGCGGCGCAGGTCCAGGTAGCGGTATTTCAGGCGGGCCTCCTCCCCCACCTGGCCGGCGTCCTCGGCGTGGTCGGAGACCTGGAAGGGAAGCGGGGCGGCGGGGTTGAGGATCTCCACGTCAGTGGCCACGACCTCGATCTCCCCGGTGGGCAGGCTGGGGTTGGCATTGCCCTGCGGGCGGGCGGCGACCTCGCCGATGACCCTCAGGACGTACTCGGCGCGCAGGTCGTGGGCGACCTCCTCGCGGATGACCACCTGGGCGATGCCCGAGGCGTCGCGCAGATCGATGAAGGCCACGCCCCCGTGATCGCGGCGCCGGTCCACCCACCCCGTCAGCGTGACAGTGGTGCCGATGTCCTCGGAGCGCAGGGAGCCTGCTGTGCGGGTTCGCAGCACGGTGCTGGATTCCTTCCGTGTGGGGCACTGTCCCGGTGCCCGTCGGGGCGCACCGCGAGACGGGCGGGCGCCGTCGGCAGTCTAGCCCGGGCTCCCAGGCGCCCCGATCAGGCGTGCAGCCCGCGCTGCGCCATCGCCCCCTGGCTCCGCTTCAGCTGGGCCAGGCGGCGCCGGTTGACCACGACGACGATGGACAGCAGCACCAGGAGCGCGCTGAGGGCCAGGATGGAGTGGCCCACGGCGGGAAAGGCGTCCGCGGCCGCGCTGCGCTGCAGGGCGGCGGGAGCCTCGGGCCGCGTGCCCGTCCCGGAGCCACCGACCGTGTTGGCCATGGGTGGTGGGGTGGGGTCCGGCTGCGGGGTGGGTGTGGGAATGGTCTCGGCCCCGCCGATGACGGTCACGCCCGCCACGGTGAAGTAGGGGCTCTTGTTGGTGTAATCGGCGGTGCGCACGGTGGAGGTGGGGACGTCCTGCCCCGCCGACACGCGGAAGCGCAGCCAGTGCGAGCCCAGCCCCACGTAGTCCGGCAACTCGAAGGAGCCCGAGGCGGTGCCGTCCTCCTCGATGCTGATCGTGGCCACGATGGCGGAGGCCTCCGGGGAGGCGGCCAGGGCTCCGTCGTCGATGAGGATCTGGACCGTGGCGCCGCGCGGGAAGCCCGACACGGTGAACATGAGGGTGCCTCCCACGGCCACGGTGGAGGGGCTGACGGTGGAGGCGGTGCCGCTGGTGGAGGGCCCGGTGGACGTATCGGCCCGGGCGGGGGCGCCCTCCGCGGACAGGATGAGCAGCGGGACCAGGGCGATGAGGCACACCGCGGCCAGATCGCGCCCGCTGCGGGGCGCACGGCTCACCGAAGCGATCACCGAGGCGATCCTCGCCAGGAGTACTTCCCGCATGCCCGTCCTTCCTTGCTCACACATCTGCCCATCCCCGGTCTCCTGCTGCAGCGGTGGTCTCATGCCCCGCTCCGGCCTTGCCTGCGGCGGCCGTCCCCCAGCGGCGCCGTGAGGGTCCTTGCGGCTGTCATATCGTCGTCAGCCCCGCAGCACGGCCACCCCTGAGCGGGCCGCCACCAGGAAGCTCGCGGCTCCCAGCACCAGCAGCCCGCCGGCCCCCACGAGCAGCCAGTCGTCGGGCCCGATGTACCCGGGCCCGTCGGCGACGTGGGCCCCGGGCAGGACGCGCGCCTGCCTGGTATCACCGGGCTTGTAGGCGGCCTCGGCGATCTCCAGGCGGGCCCAGCCCAGCAGGACGTTGTCCCGATCGGCCACCACGAGCTCATAGCTGCCCGAGCCGAGAGTGGAGATGTCGATGGCCACCGAGTTGGTGGAATCGACCTGCACCCAGCCCGGGCTCTGGGCCCCGGGGAAGACGAAAACCGAGACCCACTCCCCCTGCGTGACCGCGGAGGAGGGCAGGATGAGGGTCACCAGGTCGCCCTGGCGGGCCCCGGACAGGGCACCCGCATTGTCGGCGCTCAGCTCCGAGGCGCTGAAGACCGGGGCGCGCGGGGTCCCGGCGGGCCGCTGCTGGGGGTCGTCCTCGGCCGGGGGCGAGGGCTGAGCCTGCTGCGCCGCGCCGGGATCGGCCTCACGATTCTCGCCGCCCGGCTCCTGGGAGGCCCGGTCCTGCTCGGGGGCGGGCACCGGCGGGACGGTGGGCGCGGCGGCGGGCGGGGCGATGTCCTCGCTGTCCTTGCTCAGCGCCGAGGAGTGGTCCGGCGGCTCGAAGGGCTCGAGGGCCGGGGGCTCCTGGGGGTCCTGGGGCGCGAGAGGATCGGCCGAGGGCGTGGGCTCCGGCGCCGCGGGCGGGTCTGGGTCTGCGGGCTGCCCCGGGGGCGGCTCGGTGCCCGCTGACGTCGGCTCAGCACTCGGCACCGGCGACACCGTCGGCTGAGCAGTGGGCTGCGGCGAGGGCCCGGGGCCGGGCCTCGTCGTCGGCTCCGCCGTAGGGGCCGTGGTGGGACTCGGCGTGGGCACGGGCCCCGTGGTCGGGGCGGAGGTGGGGGAGGTCGTCGGCTCGGGGCTGGGCGAGGCGGACGGCTCGGGCGAAGCAGAGGGCTCGGGCGAGGGCTGCAGCGACGCAGAGGGCTGCGCCGTCGGCTCAGGACTCGGGGAGGCCGAGGGCTCGGGTGCCGGATCCGGGCTCGGCTCGGGCGAGGGGGACGGTGCCGGCTCCGGTTCCGGCGTGGGCGTCGGGCTTGGCTCCGGCCCGGGCGAGGGTGACGGGCCCGGCTCGGAGACGGTGAAGATGCCCGTGGTCACGACGTCCTCATCGCTGGTGAGGGTCAGGCTGAAGGTCCCCGTGCCGGGGATGTCGGCGCCGTGGTTGAAGGCACGGGCCTCCTCCAGGAGCTGGTCGAAGGGCAGGTCGCCGATGGCACTGCCGGCTTCCTCGCCACTGTCGGCGAGGTAGAGGACATTGCCGGTCTCATACCTCTTGAGCTCATCGGGGCCGTGGAGGTTGACCGTGATCTCGGGGTCGGGCAGTGCGGTGCCGGGAGTCTCGCACCAGCCGGTGGCCGCGATGGACAGGGCCTGGCCCACGGTGTAGGCGGGCACGGCGCCTCCGGCGGGCTCCCCTCCGGGGAGATTGACGACGACGGCGGGGGTGCAGGCCTCCTCGGGCACGTCGACGCCCCTCGGCCCGGGGAGCTCGTCACGCGCACCCGTCTCTTCGACCGCCCGTCCAGCGTCAGGGGCTCCGGTGGCCTGCGCGGTGGCGACGGCCTCGGGAGCCGCCTCAACGCCCGTGGCGGCATTGCCGGAGGCCGGAGCCACGAGCAGGACGCCGAGAGCAGCGGGCATGACAAGCGCAGCGCCGGCCCGCCTCCGCAGGGGGCCGGCCGCGCTCGGCCGCTGTAAGAGTCGCATCGGGTCGTACCGTTTCGTGGGCAGTTCTTGGGATGCTCCTGGATGCCCGATAGGCACCACCTGAGCACTGAGAAAATGAGTAGAATGAGTGGCCGTGTTGACCATCGGACCGTCACGGGACTGCGATCCGAAATCCTCGTCCCCAAGGCACCACGCACCCCATCACAGGCCCATGGTATCGCCATCGGTGACGCGATTCGATATCAGCCGGGCGGCGAAGGGGCCTCTGACCGGCAGCGCAGGATGCCCGGCGTCACAACATCATGAGATCGCTCATTCAGCGTCGACGACCTTTCACTGCGAGCACCTAGAACATCCACGACCCTCATCGTTTAAAAATATACGTTCGTTATCCAGGTCTCTATTCAGTCACAAATGGGCCTTTCTCATCGGGATGACCGGTCGAGCCGGGCCGGGGCGCCGGGGAGCGGCACGCCCGGGAGCAGGCGGGGCATCGACGGCATCGGGATGGTAACGGACCTCACCTGTGACCTGCCCCAGCACCACTGCCGTATCGATGAGGCCTGACGTAGAGTCGCCACCGGAGCGATCCGCGTCTGTTGACCCCGTTCGGGCCTCCCGGCACCGCAGTGCCCGGCGAGCACCCCGTGAGTCTGTGCGTCAAGTCCGTCAGTCACCGAGTTCCACACCGGTGCAGGGCGAGTGTGGTGGGCCAGGTGCGGCAAGAGCGGAGGGCACAAGTCCTCCCCCACACTCCTCAGCAGTCCCCTTCCACGCCATGGGGACAGAGACGGGAAAAACATCATGAGCACCAGCAACGAGCCCTTGAGTCTTGACGCCCTCTTCGCCGCGGAGGCCTCCCGCGGGCAGGACGAGGTCGTCCCACCCCCCACCGCCGAGCCCGGAGCGGCCTCCTCGCCGGATTCCCCCGGCTCACCCCAGGACTTCGCCACTCCCCCCTCCTCGGAGACCCCCGGCGATCCTGAGGACGTCGAGCACGAGGACGAGGAGGACGACGTCGAGCGCAACCTTCCCGAGGCCGACCCCGAGGGCCCCGAGGGCAGCGAGCAGGAGGACGACGGCACTGAGATGGATGAGGAGGAGGTCGACGGCCACGCCCCCTTCATCGACGACGAGCCCGCCGCCCCCGAGACGGGCACCGGCATCGAGGACGGCGGCGAGTCGCCGCAGGAGTCCGGCACCACTTTCGCCGACCTCGGCCTGCCCGCGGACCTGCTGCGCGCCGTGACCGACATGGGCTACGTCACGCCCACCGCCATCCAGAAGGAGGCCATCCCGGTGCTCCTGGCCGGTCGCGACGTCGTGGGCGTGGCCCAGACCGGCACCGGCAAGACCGCCGCCTTCGGACTGCCCCTGCTCGACGCCGTCGACGCCCGCGACCCCGAGGTCCAGGCCCTGGTCCTGGCCCCCACCCGCGAGCTGGCCCTGCAGAGCGCCGAGGCGATCACCGACATGGCCTCGCGCTCACGCGGCCTGGACGTGGTGGCCGTCTACGGCGGCGCCCCCTACGGCCCCCAGATCGGCGCGCTCAAGAGCGGCGCCCAGGTCGTGGTCGGCACGCCGGGCCGGGTCATCGACCTCATCGACAAGGGCGTCCTGGCCCTGGACCAGGTGCGCTACTTCGTCCTGGACGAGGCCGACGAGATGCTGCGCATGGGCTTCGCCGACGACGTGGAGACCATCGCGCAGTCCCTGCCCGCTGAGCGCCGCACCGCCCTGTTCTCGGCCACGATGCCCCCCGCCATCCAGGCGGTGGCACGCCAGCACCTCCACGAGCCGGTCCAGGTCGAGGTCTCGCGACCCTCCTCCACCGTGGCCACGGTCCACCAGACCTATGCCGTGGTGCCCTTCCGCCACAAGATCGGTGCGGTCTCCCGCGTCCTGGCGGTCACCGACGCCCAGGCCGCCATTGTCTTCGTGCGCACCAAGTCCACCGCGGAGGATGTGGCCATCGAGCTGGCCGGCCGCGGCATCCAGGCCGCCGCCATCTCCGGGGACGTGCCCCAGCGCGAGCGCGAGCGCCTGGTCGAGCGCCTGCGCGCCGGCACCCTGGACGTCCTGGTGGCCACCGATGTGGCCGCGCGAGGCCTGGATGTGGACCGCATCGGCCTGGTGGTCAACTTCGACGTGCCGCGGGAGGCCGAGGCCTACGTCCACCGCATCGGGCGCACCGGCAGGGCCGGGCGCAGCGGTGAGGCCGTGACCTTCCTGACCCCCAAGGAGAAGAGCAAGCTCCGCCAGATCGAGCGCCTCACCGGCACCCGCCTGGAGGAGATCACCCTGCCCTCCCCCGCCGACGTCTCGGAGCACCGCGCCGCCAAGCTCCTGAGCCGCGCCGCCGCCCGCCACGAGCGCGGCAGGCTGGGCATGTACCTGCCCCTGGTGCAGGCCACCGCCACGGACCTGGGCATTGAGGCCGAGGATCTCGCGGCCACGCTCCTGGCCCTGGCGGTGGGCGATGAGGGCCCCCAGCGCCGTCAGGACGGTGAGGAGCGCCGGCGCCCTCGCCGCGAGGAGAACCTGGACTCCGAGGGCACCTTCGTCTCGGCGTCCTTCGAGGGCAGCCGTCATGACCGCAAGCGCGGCGAGCGCCCCGAGGGCAAGCGCGGGGCCTCGCGCGGCGGGCGACGTGAGGACGAGGGGCCTGGCACCGTCTACCGGGTCGAGGTCGGCCACCGCGACCGCGTCCAGCCCGGGGCGATCGTGGGCGCCCTGGCCAATGAGGGCGGCATCAGCGGCTCGGATATCGGCAAGATCGACATCCTCCAGTCCTTCTCCCTGGTGACCATCCACACCGATCTGAGCCCCGAGCAGCTCGACATGATGGGTCGGGCGACCTTCGGCGGCCGCGAGCTGCGCATCCGCCCCGACCAGGGTCCCGGGCACGGCTGGTCCGGCCCCCAGGACCGTGGCGAGCGCCGCGCGGGGCCCCGCCGCGACGGCGAGCGCGGGGACCGCGGTGAGCGCGGCGGACGCTGGGACCGGGACGAGCGCGGCGGACGCCGCTGGCAGGACCGGCGCGAGCGCGGGGACCGCGGCGGGCGCTGGGACCGGGATGAGCGCGGCGGACGCCGCTGGGAGGACCGGGGCGGACGCGGTGGACGCGACGTCCGCGGCGGCGACGCCCGGGGCGGGTACCGCTCGGGACGCGACGACCGCGGCTCGGGCCGCTTCGGCGGCAACCGCGGCGGCGGCTACCGCGGCAACCGCGACGCCCGCTGATCCCGGGCTCCTCCGAGCCCGGCACCACTGGCCCGCACCCGCACCCCCTCCCGCGGCCGGAGCCCTGCTGAGACGGGCCCCGGCCGCGGGAATATCGCAGGTGGCGCCACTGTTGGCATCCTGTGACATCGCAGGAAACGGCGGGAAGGCACTCGTGATACTGGACACCCACGTCGCCGGTCTTGTCCCCGCGATCTACCTGTGCGCCGTCGTCGTCCTCGGATTCGCCGCCACCCTGCTGCGGCTGCCGCCTCTGGTGGGCTTCCTGGCCGCGGGCTTCCTCCTGGGCGCCTCCCACGTGCCCGCCCTGGAGGCCGTCCACGTCCTGGGCGAGCTGGGCGTGGCCGTTCTGCTGTTCATGATCGGGCTCAAGGTCGACCTGCGCATCCTGGCGCGCCGCGAGGTCGTGGGCACCGCCCTGGGCGCCATGGTGGGCCTGAGCGCGCTGGGCAGCGCCCTCATCGCGGGGCTGCTCGTCCTGGGCCTTAGGGTCGGGCCCATCACGCCCGCCGGCGTGCTCATCCTCGGCTTCGCCCTGTCCTTCTCCTCCACGGTCATCGTCGTCAAGCTCCTGGAGGAGCGCGACGACCTCAACTCCCTCTACGGTCGCATCGCCATCGGAGTGCTCGTCCTGCAGGACATCGCCGCGGTGCTGTACATGACCGTGGTCTCCGGCGAGATGCCCTCCCCGTGGGCGGTGGTCCTGGTGGGGCTGTGGCCGGCGCGCAGACTGCTGGGCACGGTCCTGGACCGCATCGACCACCGGGAGATGCGCACCCTGTTCGGCATCTCCATGGCCCTGCTGCCGGGCTACCTCCTCTTCTCCCTGCTGGGGATCGACGGCGACCTGGGCGCCCTGGTGGTCGGGGTCCTGTTCGCCTCCCACCCGGCGGCCAAGGAGCTCTCCAGCGCCCTGTTCACCATCAAGGAGCTGCTCCTCATCGGCTTCTTCCTGTCCATCGGCCTGGGCGGCATCCCCGGAGCGGGCGCCTTCGTCCTGGCCGGGGTGCTCCTGGTACTGCTTCCCCTGCGCGCGGTCGTCTACACCGGCCTGGTGCGCGTGTTCGGGATGCGACGGCGCACCTCGGTGCTCACGGGCCTGTCCCTGACCGCCTACTCGGAGTTCGCGCTCATCGTGGTGGCGGTGGCCGCCGAGCACGCCCTGGTGGGCCAGGAGTGGACGGCCGCGATCAGCCTGGCGCTGGCCCTGTCCTTCATCGCCTCCTCAGTGGTCAACCGCCACCCGGCCCGCCTGGTGCAGCGGATGACCGACCGCCTGCCCTCCCGCTCCGACGCCCGGCTCCATCCCGAGGAGCAGGCCCTGGACCTCACCGGGGTGCGCACCGTCATCTTCGGCATGGGCCGGGTGGGGCGGGCCACCTACCAGCGACTCATCGACGACCAGGAGCAGGGCGTGCTGGGCATCGACTCCGACACCACCAAGGTCGAGGAGCTCTCCCGGCGCGGGTGGCGCGTCATCGAGGCCGACGCCACCGACCAGTCCTTCTGGGACAAGCTGGAGGCGGTCCACGCCACCAAGGCGGTCCTGGCCATGCCCGAGCCCGGGGCCAACCTGCACGTGCTGGACTGGCTGGAGCGCTCGAAGTTCGAGGGCCAGGTCCTGGCCATCGCCCAGTTCGACGACGAGGCCCAGGCCATGCGAGAGCGGGGCGTGGACGCGGTGTTCAACATCTACGACTCGGTCGGCACCGCCCTGGCCGAGTTCACCGAGTCCCTGCCCCAGTCCGCCCTGCCTTAAGACGCCCTCTCGTACCTTAGAGCTCCGTCTCGTACCTCTGACCTACGAGATCGATGGCGAAGGTACGAGACGGTGGATGCCGAATACCACGCTGTCGTGGGCCTCGAGTTCCCGGCAGTGCCAGGGCTTGGTGATATGCGAGCGCGGGGTACGGATAGCGACTGCGGGGTGATCGCCATCCGTACCCCGTGATCGCATTCTGGATGGGGGCAGGCACTGGCATGGTCGCCGCGCCGAGGGCGCCCCGCGCCCAATGGCGCGAGGGACCGCGCTGCGTCCGGCATCGGTCGGTGAGTACTCCACGTGCAGGGGAACGGCCGGGATCACCTCCCGGTGCACCAGCCCATGGCTCCCCAGCCGGCGCAGCGTCGCGGTGAGCACCTTCGGCGAGATCCCCTGGAGCCTGCACTGAAGCTCACCGAATCGAAGCGCGCTCATCCAGGGCACCGATGGCCAGGGCCGAACACTTGTTCGCGACCACATCGAGCAGAGCGCGGCACGGGCAGTCCGCCGAGTAGACGTCACCGTGGGCCTGCGGCGGCCCTGCTGGCAGCCCTGTGGGTGGTTATCCCTGATCGCCACGCTCATACGCCCCTTCGCTGCCCGTTATCGTCCCTGGACCAGCCGGTCGAGCAGGCCGACCAACTCGCCCCAGGAGGCCAGCTCCTGGCGCAGAGGCGCCACCATGTGCTCCTCGATGACCCCGCTGATCCGCTGGCGCAGCCGGGCCCGGGCGCGCCGGGAGCGCCGGGAGGCGGCCACCCGGGCGATGCCGCCGCAGATGAGGGCCAGCACCAGGCCCAGGGCGAGGCCAGCCACCAGCAGGATGACGGGCCAGGGCACATGCCCCCACCGGGGCGGGTCGGCGGTGATGAGCAGGTAGCGGTCCATGAGGTGGAGGGCCACCAGCCACAGCCCGCCGACGAGCGCGGTGAGGAAGGCCAGCCATTGCAGGGCGTTGGCCGCCGACCACCATCGGGGCCGGGTCTGCTCCAGGTCGGTGGACACCACGGCCGCGTCCAGGTGCGGGGCCAGGGCCTGGGCGCACGCATCACTGCGGGCCACGGCCTCACCCGCCCACCGGGCGGGCAGGCCCGCGCAGGCGCGCTGGGCGTAGGTGTGGGCGGCGATGCGCAGGGCCCCGGCCGCCGCCGCAGGCGCCTGGGGAAGGGAGCTGGCCGGCAGGGGGGCGCCCTCCTCCCTGCTGCCCGAGGCCCGCCCGGCCGCGGCCTCCCGGCCTGCGCCGCCCAGGTGGAGGACCCCCAGGGGGTCGCGGCGCAGGCGCTCCACCCAGCGCACCGGCAGCCATCCCACGGCGATGCGCGCCCGGTGCCGGTAGGCGCCGGCCACAGCCTCGGCCACCACCTGAGCGCCCGAGGCCCTGAAGGCCGCCGCCTGAAGATCGGTAACGTCGTCGAGCGCTGAAGGATCCGCGCACTGCGGCGGAGCACCCGGCTGCCCCGGGCCCTCCAGCCCCAGTCCGGCGCTCAGGCCCCGCGCCGCGGTGCGGATGTCGGCGCTCAGGCGCCGCGCCGTCGCCGTGCGCGCCTGGGCCACCGAGGCGATGGCGCCGGCCAGCTCGGCCACGCCCTCGCCCGTGCGGGCGCTCAGGGCCATGACGGGCGCCGCGCCCATGCCCTCGCGCTCCAGGAGGCGGGCCAGGTCCTCCAGGACGGCGCTGCGGGCCTGGTCATCGAGCCGGTCCACCTGGTTGAGGGCCACGACGGTGACCTCGGCGTGGGCCGCCATGGGGGCCAGGAAGTCGTGGTGGACGACGCCGTCGGCGTACTTCTCGGGGTCGAGGACCCACACCAGGAGGTCGACCCTGCTGGCCAGGCGCTGGGCGATGGCCCGGTGCGCGAGCTCATCGGAGTCGATATCGGGAAGGTCCAGCAGGATCGTCCCCTCCCCCAGGGCCGGGGCCCCCGGGGAGCCGGGATGCTGGACCCGCTGGCCGATCTCCAGCCAGTCCAGCAGGGCCGTGGCGCCCGGGACCACCGGCCCGGGGCCGATGAGCGCCAGGGGCTGGGAGGTGGTGGGGCGGGTGGGGGCCACGCGGGCCAGCTCGCCGCCCGCCAGGGCGTTAAAGACACTCGACTTGCCCGATCCGGTGGCCCCCAGCAGGGCCACGACGGTGGCCTGGGGCGCCAGGCGACGGCGCTGGCCCGCCCGCTCGATGACCTCGCGCGCCGGGGCCAGATCTTCCTGGTCGATGCCCAGGCCTGCGGCCAGCTCCACGGCGCGCTGAAGGGCCTCCAGGTCTCCGGTGAGATCGGCGTCTGCGGCCGCGATCGCCGCGGCCCCCCGGTCCCCCTGCTCCGGGACGGGTGTGCGTGGGATGCGCATCAGTACTCCTCCCCCGCCCCGGGCCGGCCCAGGGCCTGCGCGGTGGCGTGGCGCGCCGCGGCCATCGCCTGGCGCAGCTCCTCGGCCGGTGGCCGGGGCCGGCGCAGCATCTCGGTCAGGGCCCGGCTACGGGCCTGGAGCAGGGCCTCGACGCGGGCGGTCAGGTCGTCGCGGGCGCGCCGGGTCATGGCGCGCATGGCCTGGTCCCCGAAGACCGCCTCCAGGAGGCGCTGGGCCAGGACGGCGGTGCCCCCCGCAATGCCGATCTCCCCACCGGTCAGGCCCCCGGTGTGGGCGAAGACCAGGATCATCAGCAGCACGCCCGCGCCGTTGACGCCCAGGGACAGCAGCCGGGCGGTCAGGCGCTTATCGGCCGCCTCGGCGCGGATGAGGCCCAGGACCTCCTGCTGCCACCGGCGCACCAATGCGGCGGCCTCATCCTCCAACGGCCCCTGGTGGGCCAGGGCGCCCAGGGCGGCCTCCAGCTGCCCGCCGGCGGTGCCCGAGCGCCTCCAGGCCCGCTCGGTCTCCAGGGCGGCGCGCTGGGCCTCGGCGGTGATGAGCCCCACCAGGGAGGACTCGATGGCCTCCTCCACGCGGGCCGCCGGGGTGGGCCGGCCCCGCAGGGCCGCGGTGAGCCGGTCGCGCAGGCGGCCCACGTGGGCCTCCAGGGAGCGCAGCAGGTCCCCGGTGCCCACGAACTCCTGCCAGCGGGCCAGGACCTCCCCGCGCAGCATGGAGCCGTCAGCGGTGGCCTCCACCACCCGCTCCAGGGCGCCGTCGTGCTCCTCGTGCGCCAGCCGCGAGAGGCGCTCGTACTCCGCCTCCTGCATCTCCAGCTCGACCACGAGGGACTGGCACTGGGCCAGGGCCGCCGCCAGCGCCCCGGCCAGGGTGCGCCGGGCGATGCGGCGGCGCGCATCGGCGTCGGCTGCCAGGGCCCCCAGCCACTGCTGGAGGGGTGCGATGACGTGGGCGGGCAGCAGGCCCCGCTCATCCATGGCGGTCTCGGCGATGGTGAAGACCGGGGAGTCGGCCAGGCCGGCCTCCTCCAGCCGGCGGCGCAGGTCGGCCTCCACCGGCTGCTGGGCGCCGGGCGGTACCCGGTCCAGCACGACGGCGGTGGTCACCTGCCGCTCAGATGCGGCCCTCAGGTGGTCCCAGGGCACGGCGTCGGCGTAGCGGGAGGCGGTGGTCACGAAGATCCACAGGTCGGCGCTGGCCAGCAGGCCCGCCGCCAGCTCCCGGTTGTCCTCGACCACCGAGTCGATGTCGGGGGCGTCGAGTAGGGCCAGGCCGTGGGGCAGCACCGAGCAGGCCCGCAGCTCCAGCTCGCGGGGGGTGTGGCTGGTCGGCGGGCTGGCGGGGGCGTCCTCGGGCACGCGCATGCGTGCCAGGGAGCCCAGGACCCGGTCCCCCTCGAACCAGGGGGCGTCCTCGGGGGCGTGCAGCAGGAGGGGGCGCCGCGTGGTGGGCCGGATCGCCGAGCTGAGGCTGACATGCCGGCCCACGAGGGAGGAGACCAGCGTGGACTTGCCCGCGCCCGTGGATCCTCCCACCACCGCCAGGACGGGGGCGTCCAGGCTGGCCAGGCGGGGCAGGATGTAGTCCCCCAGCTGGTCGCGGACCAGGCGGCTGCGGGAGGCGGCGGCCTGCGCCCCGGGCAGGGAGTAGGGCAGCTCCAGGCCGAAGAGGCGGTCGCGCAGGCCGGTGACGGCGGCCTGCGCCCCCGGCACGCCGGCGGCGCCCTGCCCCTGGGGCGCGCCGGCCGCGGGCTCGTGGGCCGCGGTGCTCATCGTGCCCCGTCGGCCGCCGGGGCAGGTGCAGTGGCGGGCAGGACGCGGGGGGCGGCGTCCTGCTGGGGAGGCTGCCAGGTGCCGGCGGCGGCCTCCACCTGCTCACCGCTGCGGATGTCCTTGACCGAGTCGGGGCCCTCCTGGCCGGGGAACCACACGTAGGGGATGGAGCGCTTGGCGGCGAACCTGATCTGCTTGCCGTACTTGGCGGCCGTGGGGGCGACGTCGGCGCTGATGCCGCGGGAGCGCAGGGTATCGGCCACGGCGTCGGAGGCGGCACGGTGCTCCTCGTCGGTGACGGCCACGAGCACGCAGGTGGGCACCGGCCGGCTGACCTCCAGCAGGCCGGCGCTGACGACCCGGGCCAGCAGGCGCGACAGGCCGATGGAGATGCCCACGCCGGGGAAGGTGCGCTTGCCGTTGGTGGCCAGGCTGTCGTAGCGGCCCCCGGAGCACACCGAGCCCAGGTCCTCGTGGCCCTCCATGAAGGACTCGTAGACGGTGCCGGTGTAGTAGTCCAGCCCGCGGGCGATCCTCAGGTCGGCCACCAGGGCGCCGGGGCGGCGCGCGGCCGCCGCGGCCAGCAGGTCGGAGAGCTCGGCCAGGCCCTGCTCGAGCAGGGCGCTGGGCTGGGCGCCGCCCAGGGCGCTGTGCACGGCCCGGGCCACCTCCTGGGCGTCGGTGCTGCTGATCCCGGCCAGCTCCAGGGCGCGCTCGGCCTGCTCGGGGGTGGCGCCCACCGAGGAGACGAGCTCGCCGCGCACGCCCTCGGCCCCGATCTTGTCGATCTTGTCCACCACTCGCAGCACCTCGATGAGCTGGTCCTGACCCAGGCCGATGGACTGGTAGAAGCCCTGGGCCACCTTGCGGTTGGACACGTGGATGGTCACCGCGGGGATGGGCAGGGCCGCCATCGCCTCGTGCATGATCAGGGGGATCTCGACGTCGTAGTGCAGGGGCAGGGCGCCGTCGCCCACGATGTCGATATCGGCCTGGATGAACTCGCGGAAGCGGCCCTCCTGGGGGCGCTCACCGCGCCAGACCTTCTGGATCTGGTAGCGCTTGAAGGGGAAGGTCAGGGTGCCGGCGTTGTCCACGACGTACCTGGCGAAGGGGACGGTCAGGTCGAAGTGCAGGCCCAGCTGCTTGGCCGGGTCCGCCCTGCCCTCCTGCCCGGCCTGCTCGGCGGGGTCGGCCTGCAGGCGGGTCAGGAGGTAGACCTCCTTGGAGGTCTCCCCCTTGCGGGTCAGCTCGCTCAGGGGCTCCACGGCGCGGGTCTCGATGCCGCTGAAGCCGTGCAGCTCGAAGGTGCGGCGCAGGGCGTCGACGAAGGACTGCTCTACCACCCGCCCCGCGGGGAGCCATTCGGGGAAGCCGGAGAGGGAGGATTGCGCGAGTCGTGCCTGTGCCCGTTCCTGTGCCATGGACGGCATTGTGTCATGGCGGCGGGGCCGGCCCGGACCCGGGCGGTGCGCCCGCCCCATGCGGCCCTTCCCGCGATCTCGCAGCCTCGCCGTCGATCCCGTGGGTCTGAGGGACCAGATGGGGACGAGGGCACGACACGGCGAGCCGCGGAGCGCGGTAGCGGCCGGCCTCAGGCCTTGAGGTCGCCCCCGCGGACCTTGGCCTCGGCCAGGTAGGGGTTGGCGTGGTGCTCGTGGGCCATGGTGGTGGCGGCTCCGTGGCCCGGCAGGAGCACCGTCTGCGGGGACAGGGCGGTGGCCAGGAAGCGCAGGGTCCCCAGCATCTGGACCTGGTCGCCGCCGGGCAGGTCGGTGCGGCCCACCGCTCCCTTGAAGATGACGTCGCCGTCGAGGGCCACGAGGTAGTCGCGGGGCTCATCGAGGGTGGAGGGGTCGGCCTCCATGAGCTCGGGCACCTCGGCCTCGTGGAGCAGGGCGCTCTCGGCCAGAGTGGCGTTGAGCAGGAACAGGCTGGAGCCCTCGGAGTGCCCGGGCGCGGCCACGGCCTGCACGGCGATGGAGGGCACGAGCTCCACGGTTCGGGAGAAGCCCTCGGCGGGGAAGGCCCGGATGTCCTGGGGGGCCAGCCAGGGGGTGCCGGCCAGATCGGCGAAGCCCAGGCCCTCGACGCTGATGCCGGTGGTGGCATCGGGGTCCTCCAGGCGGTAGAGGTCGGGGGCGGGGATGTGGACGGGGACATCGACGGCGTCCTCGGCGCACAGCAGGCCCTCGGCGTGGGCGGCGGCGATGAGCCGCTGGCAGTCCCACACGTGGTCGGCGTGCCCGTGGGTGAGCAGGATGGCGCCCAGGGTCAGGCGGTGGGAGCGCAGGAGCGCCAGGATGCCGGGCACGGCACCAGCCCCGGGGTCCACCACCAGGGCGGGGGCGCCCGGGCCGGGGGCCAGCACGTAGCAGTTGGCGGCGAAGACGGGGGCGATCGTGCGCTCGATGATCATGCCGCCCAGACTACGTGCCCGCGCTCTCCAGACGGAGGCGCCGGCCCCACCAGTGCTCGATGAGCCAGCGGTCGTGACTGGCCACCACCAGGGTGCCGTTCCAGGGCCTCAGAGCCTTCTCCAGCGCCTCCAGGGTGTCCAGGTCCAGGTAGTTGGTGGGCTCGTCGATGAGCAGGATCGCGGGCGCGGCGCCGGCTGCCAGGGCGAACTGGGCGCGCCGCTGGTTGCCCGCGGAGAGCTCGCCGATGGGCGTGGTCCACAGCCGGGGGTGGAGCACGCCCCGGCCGCATTCCCCCACGCCCCCGCTCCAGGTGGCCTCATCGATGCCCGTGTGCCCGGGCTGCGGCAGGTCCTGGGGGACGAGGTGGGCGGGTGAGGCGGTGATCGCACTGCCCGAGGACTGCGCCGTGGGCGGGGCGCCCGTGGCCAGCCACCGCAGGAGGGTGGACTTGCCCGAGCCGTTGGCGCCGGTGACCAGCAGGTGCTCTCCCGCGGCCAGGTCGAGTGTGACGGGGGCCAATCTTCCGGGCACGGCCGCCTGCCGCAGTGCGATGGCCAGCGCGCCATGCTCGGCGGCCGGTGGCAGGGGCGCCAGCCCCAGGTCCAGGGCGTAGCTCCGGGGCCTGCGGACCTCATGTCGGGCCAGGGCGGCCAGGCGCTCATCGTCCTCGGATCGACGGCGGGTGGCGGCCTTCTGGGTCCGATCGGCGTAGAATTTCCTGGCCATCCGGGCCTCGGTGCGGGCGGGGGCTCCCCGGTGCCCGACATGCTCGGAGCGGCGCCGGTGCTCCACCAGGGCGGCCTTGAGGTGCTGCTGGTCGGCGTGGATCCGCGCGTGGGCGGCCCGGGCACGGGCCTTGTCCTTCAGGTAGGTGCTGTAGCGCCCCGAGCACCGGTAGGCGCCGTGGAGGTCCTGCTGCCCCTGCGCCGTGTGGAGGGCGCGCCAGGCCTCGGTGTCCAGGTCGAGCAGGGCCGTGGCGGTCTCGTCGATGAAGGCTCGGTCATGGCTGGCGAAGAGCACCGGGCCCTGCCAGGAGCGTAGGACCTCGCCGAGGAAGCGTGAGGCCTCCTCGTCGAGGTGATTGGTGGGCTCATCGAGGACCAGTGCCTCGGGCCTGGCCAGGAGGGTGGCGCCCAGGGCCAGGCGACGGAGCTGCCCCGGTGAGAGTGACGCCAGTTGCCGGTCCCCCTCCAGGTGGCCCAGCCCCAGGCCGTCGAGCACCTGGGCGGTGCGCGCCTCCAGGGACCAGGCCTCCAGCGCTGTCGCACGGGCCAGGGCGGCGTCGTAGCGTGCCGCCAGGTCCGCCGGGTCCACCCGGTCCTGCCGCCCGGCCTGGGCCATCGCCTGGGCGAGCTCCTCCAGGAGGGCGGTGATCTCGTGGGCCTCGCGCGTCGCCTCGTGCAGGAAGGAGGCCACGGTGCCGGCGGGCCGGCCCTCCGGGCTCGGTGAGGTACAGGCGCCCGGTGCCGTGATGGTGCCGCTGTGCCCGCTCAGGCGCCCAGTGATGAGGTCCAGGAGGGTGGACTTGCCCGAGCCGTTGGGGCCCACCAGGCAGACCCTCTCGCCATCGGTGATCGTGGCGGTGATGTCGACCAGGAGGGGCTCAGCGCTGTGGCTGAAGGAGACGGAGTCCAGGGTGATCGGTGGCATCGTGATCCTCGCGCGCCGGAGTACCGGCGCTCGACGCAGGGGCATGGGGGCTGGGAGCGGATCACGCGATCATGGCCGCATAGTACTGCACCGGGCCACGGGCCCCTGCCGCAGGGCGCCGTGGGGAGCACCTGCGGGCCCGTCATAATCGACGAGCAGGGTGCTCCGTGACACATCCGTGATGCGGTAGGTCGTGGCGATCAGACAAGGATGAGGCGGTAGATTCTCCTTTCCCGACAAGGCAGGAAGAAGAGGCATGAGCATCTGGGGCATCCACAACACCACGATTCCGCACGGCGAGCTGCTGGGCGATGGCAGCACGGGCTTCGTCTCGGTGGGCTTCGACTCGACCCCCGACCTGCAGACCTGCGAGGCCTCCCCCGAGGCCTTCGCCGAGGCCGTCACCCAGGCCTACCCGCAGGCCCGGCCCGCGGTGGTCACCGACCGGGCCGACCAGCTCTACTGCTTCGTGCACGCCATGGCGCCGGGCGACGTCGTCATCGCCCCCGACCCCACCACCCGCACCCTGAGCTTCGGCCGCGTGGCCGGCCCTTACTACTACGAGTCCGAGGCCCCCGAGCACCGGCACCGGGTGGCGGTGCGCTGGCGGCGCACGGGTGTGGCCCGCTCCGTCTTCTCCCGCGACCTGCTCGACGAGATCGACGCGCGCTCCACCTTCTTCCAGGTCACGCTGAGCGCCCCGGAGATCGAGGCCTTCCTGTCGGCCCCCACCCAGGAGGCCTTCGTCGCCCAGCGCCGCGCGGCCCAGGAGTCGAGTGCCGACCAGGGCCAGGACTCCGCCTGGGACGCCCAGGAGACGCGCAGCCCCTTCCCCGACGCCGAGTGCATCGAGCAGCGCACCCTCGACGTCATCGCCGAGCGGCTCGTGCACGGCATCAGCCGCTCGGAATTCACCGCTCTCATCGCCGACCTCCTGCAGGCCATGGGCTACCACACCCGCCCCTGCTACCGCCCGGGCGAGGGCGCGGTGGACCTCCTGGCGCACCGCGACGCCCTGGGGCTGGAGGGGCCGGCGACCAAGGTCCGCTGCCTGCACACGAATATCTCCGCCGGCCGCCCCGAGGCCCAGGCGCTCCTGGGTGCCATGGTCGCGGGCGAGCGCGGGTTCCTGGTCACCCTGGGCTCCTGGACGAGTCAGGCGGCGGCCCTGGAGGCCGAGAACCCCGGCCTGCGGCTCCTGGGCGGCGCCGAGGTCACCGACCTGTTCCTCGCCCACTACGACCGGCTGCCCGCCAGGTGGCACTCCCTGGTGCCGTTGCGCCCGGTCCTGGCGCTGGAGTCCGAGGACGCCGAGGCCCAGGACGCGCAGTAGGGCGTCGGTTGGCGGATCGGGCGTCGCTTCGCGGAATGGACGTACCCTGTAGGTGTCGCCCTTTCCGCCAAGTGTCGCGCCTGTCGCGAAGTGACGCCCAACCTGCACGCCTCAGCCGGTAGCCGCCGGGCCGCGATCGGAGCCCATGCGGATGGGGGCTCGGATCGAGGCCTGACTGCCGCGGCGTGAGCACGTAGAATCCGGGGCACTGCCGCCCTCCGGCGGCACGTACACCACCCGGCGATGCCGGGCGCGCACGGAAGTGGAGCACCGCTCCCAACCCCGTCACAACATGAAGGAGCATCCCCGTGACCGAGCAGAACCAGCCCACCAGCGAGCTGAACCCCACTGCCGCGTCCACCGCGCAGGCGCAGGACCCCGCCGTCGACGACGCCCCCAGCACCAGCGGGGCCAGCGCCCCCGTGACCACCCCCACGGCTGAGCCGCGGGAGCAGCCGGCGGCGACCACCGAGGCCGAGTCCGGTTCCGAGCCTGAGTCCCAGGCGCCCGAGTCCCCCAGCGGCCAGTCCCAGGACGACCCGGCGATCACCGCTGCCGCCGAGCCCGCCCAGGACGGGGCTCCCGGCGCACCGGAGCCCACCGAGAGGCCGGAGCCCGCGCAGACGCCGGCGGCCACCCAGCCGGAGGACTCCGAGCAGCAGGCCGACCAGGGCGCTGCCGAGGAGACCGCCTCCCCCGAGGAGGGCGGCCCTGCCCCGACCCCCGCCCCCGGTGAGGTCCCCGCACCGGGGGCCGCGGCGCCCTCGGCCCCCGCAGCCCCGGCGGAGCCGCCCGTCGACCCCCAGGAGGCCATGGACGCCGCCAAGTGGGGGCGCGTGGACGGCGAGGGCCGGGTCTTCGTGCAGGACGGCGGCGCCGAGCGCGAGGTCGGCCAGTTCCCGGATGCCCCCGTGGCCGAGGCCATGGCCTTCTACGTGCGCCGCTACCTGGACCTCAAGGCCACCATCGACCTGTTCGCCACCCGCCTGCCCCACCTGAGCGTGCGCGAGATCGACTCCACCCTGAAGTCCATTGAGGAGTCCCTGGCCCAGCCCGCCGCCGTGGGCGACCTGGAGGGCCTGCGCGCCCGCTTCGCCGCCCTGCGCACAGTGGCCGCCGAGCGGCGCACCGCCGTGGCCGCCGAGCGGGCCGCCGCCAAGGAGCAGGCCCTCAAGGACCGCACCGCGATCGTGGAGCGGGCCGAGGCCATCGCCGCCCAGGACCCCGCCCGCACCCAGTGGAAGAACTCCGGTGCCGAGCTGCGCGAGCTGCTGGAGACCTGGAAGGAGGCCCAGCGCCGCGGGCCGCGCCTGGACCGCAGCTCCGAGGACGGCCTGTGGAAGCGCTTCTCCCACGCCCGCACCACCTTCGACCGCCACCGCCGCCAGTTCTTCAGCGAGCTGGATGCCAAGCAGTCCAAGGTCAAGGCCGCCAAGGAGGCCCTCATCAAGCGGGCCGAGGAGCTCCAGCACTCCACCGACTGGGCCGGGACCTCGGCGAAGTACCGCGACCTCATGGCCGAGTGGAAGAAGGCCGGGCGCGCCTCCCGCAAGGAGGACGACGCCCTGTGGGCCCGATTCCGCGCCGCCCAGCAGGTCTTCTTCGACGCGCGCCGCGCCAAGGATGAGGCCGTCGACGCCGAGTTCGCCGAGAACCTCAAGGTCAAGGAGGCCCTGGTGGCCAAGGCCGAGGCGCTCCTGCCGATCAAGGACATCAAGGCCGCCAAGAAGGCCCTGCGCCCCATCCAGGACGCCTGGGAGGAGGCCGGCCGCGTGCCCCGCTCAGCCCTGCGCCGCATCGAGGGGCGCATGCGCGCCGTCGAGGACGCCATCCGCGAGGCCGAGAACGCCGAGTGGCGCCGCACCGACCCCGAGACCAAGGCCCGTGCCGAGGGGCTCGCCGGTCAGCTGGAGGACGCCATCGCCTCCCTGGAGAAGGAGCTCGACGCCGCCAGGGCCTCCGGCGATGCCAAGAAGGTCGCCGAGGCCGAGGCGGCCCTGACGGCCCGCCGCGCCTGGCTCGACCAGGTGCGCCGCTCCGCCAAGGCCTGACCGGCCCCGGCACCGGGGGAAGGCCGTGCCGGTGCCGTACCCCGGCCCTCGATCCCGGCCCTCGACCCACGGGATCGAGGGCCGGGGTACGAGATCGAGGGGGCTGGCGGCTCAGCCCCACTGGGCGGCCGCGGGATCCACCCCCTGGGCGAGGGCGTTGGCGTCGATGATCTCCTTGAGCCAGGCCGCCAGGCCCTCGGCGCGCCGATCGTAGTGCCGGGCGAAGCGCTCATCGCCCACATATCCGCGGGCGATGATCACCTGCTTGGCCACGGTGACCTCGAACCAGCGATTGAGCTCGGCGCGGTGGCGCTCGGCCAGCGCATTGGCCTGTGCGCTTCCCGGGGTGACGCCCCGGACGAAGGCCTCGGCCAGGCCCGCCTCCAGGCTCTCTGTGGCCTCATGGGCCTCCATCCAGTCGGCCTTGGACATGCGCGCCTGGCGGCGGGCCGACTCGGCCCAGTCCTCGGTCTCGCCCCAGCGCTGCTCGGCCTCCTCGGCGTAGGCCGGATCCCAGTCGTCTCCCCAGATCTCCGCCTGCTCCTGGACGGTCAGTGCCATCCCGGTGTCCTCACGCTCCATCATGGCCTCCATCATGGTGTCCACGGCGCGGACCATCCGCGCCAGCCGTGCGATGCGCTCCTCCAGCAGCTCGCGCTGGCGAGCCAGGTGGGCTCGGGCATCCATCCCGGTCTCGTCGAGGGCCTCCTTGACCCGGGCCAGGGGCATCCCCGTGGCCCGGTAGACCAGGGCCCGCTGGAGACGGGAGACGTCGTCCTGGGAGTAGAGGCGGTAGCCCGACAGGCTGCGCCCCGAGGGCTTGACCAGGCCGATGGCGTCCCAGTGGTGCAGGGTGCGCACACTGATCCCCAGCAGGCCGGCGGCCGCACCCACGGTCATGCCCGCGCTGTCCTCCCAGGCGCCGGCGCCGCCGTCCTGAGGGCGGTGGTTGTCGTCCTTCATGAGCAGAGCATCTCGCACCCCTCCACCCTCGCGCCTGACGCTGCGTGAGGGTCAAGCAGGCCGCCCCGAGCGGTTTTCCACAGGCCTCCTGCTCGCGCTGCGCCCTGGAGCGGCCGGGCGCACCATGGGGCATGGCCTCCTCACCCGCGTCCCCGCCGGCTCCCCCTGCCCCGCCGCCGCCCGCGAGCCCCCCGGCGCGCCGTGGACGGCTGGGGGTCCAGGCCCTCTGCGTCCCCGGTCATGCCGCCCTGGCCCACCTGGAGCCCGAGCCCCTGGTCCCCATCCTGGAGGCGCCTGAGGACGACGAGCTGCGCCTGCTGCGCTGCCCCGGCCTCGATGAGCGGATCCTCGTGCCCGTCCTGAGCCGCCTCTACCCCGTCGACACGCTGCGCACCCCGGCCGGGCGCGTGGCGGCCCTGGCGCCCTTCCTGCTCACCGACTGCATCCTGCTGGGCGCCAATGCCCTGTGGGTGCACGCCGGCGGCCCGCCGCCGCGCAGCCTGGTGGTCAGCGTCGATGAGAAGGACCGGGCCCGGTGGAGGAGGCACCAGATCCACCGCGCCCACCTGCCGCGCATGGATATCGTCACGGTGGCGGGCCAGCGCTGCGCCACTCTGGCCCGGGCCGCCGTCGATGTCGCGCGCACCGCCCCCGCCGGCGAGGCCGTGGCGGCCATCGCGATGGCCCGGGGCGCGGGAGTCAGCCGGGTCGCCCTGTTCCTGGCACTGACCCACTGCCGGGGCGGGGCCGCCGCGGGGCGCCCGCGCGCCGCCGGGATCATCGAGTCCCTGCTGCCGGCCTCGCAGGAATCAGCCGCCGATCCGCCTCGTGGAGGACAGGGTGCGGCGGGCATCGAAGACGCCGTCGATGCGGCGCAGGGCTGAGAGCATGTGGTCGAGGTGCCCGGCCTCGGCCAGTTCGACGACGAAGCGGCCCTTGGCCACCCGGTCCCTGCTGGTGGCGATGTTGGCGCTGACGAGGTTGACATGCGCATCGGCCAGGGCCCGGGTGATGTCGGCCAGGAGCCCGCCGCGGTCCAGCGCCTCGACCTCGAGCTGGACCAGGTAGGCGGAGTGGGCCTGCTGGGCCCAGCTGACCCCCACGATCCGCTCGGGCTCGCGCTCGAGCTGCTCGACGTTCTGGCAGTCGGCGCGGTGCACCGAGACGCCCGAGCCGCGAGTGATGAAGCCGACGATCGGATCCCCGGGCATCGGGGTGCAGCAGCGGGCGAGCTTGACGTAGACGTCCCCCTCATCCATGCCGGCCACCACCACCCCGGCATCGGCCGTGCGGGGGCGCCGGTGCGCTGCCGCGCGGGTGGGCAGTACGCCCTCGGCCAGGGTCTCCTCGGCGCCGGCCTCCCCGCCCATGGCTGAGACCAGGGTGTCCACGACGTGCTGGGCGGAGATGTGCCCCTCGCCCACCGCGGCGTAGAGGCCTTCGATGTCCCCCTTGTCCAGGGTCTTGGCCACGTCCATGAGCGAGTCGTGGTTCATCAGCCGCTGGATGGGCAGGTTCTGCTTGCGCATCGCCCGGGCGATGGCGCCCTTGCCCTCCTCGATGGCCTCCTCGCGCCGCTCCTTGGAGAACCAGGAGCGGATCTTGTTGCGGGCGCGGGTCGAGCCCACGAAGCTCAGCCAGTCCCTGGAGGGCCCGGCGTTGACGGCCTTGGAGGTGAAGACCTCCACGGTGTCGCCGTTCTCCAGGCGCGTGTCCAGGGGCACCAGGCGGCCGTTGACCCGGGCGCCCACGGTGCGGTGGCCGACCTCGGTGTGCACCGAGTAGGCGAAGTCCACGGGTGTGGCTCCTGAGGGCAGAGAGCGCACATCCCCCTTGGGGGTGAAGACGTAGACCTGGGTGCCGGCCATCTCGTAGCGCAGCGCCTCCAGGAACTCGGCCGGGTCCTGGGTCTCCTTCTGCCAGTCCAGGAGCTGGCGCAGCCAGCCCATCTCGCCTTGGTCGCCGTCCCCGGGCGGGCCGCTCCTGGGGCTGGGGCCCGAGGCGTTGGGATTCTCCTTGTACTTCCAGTGGGCGGCCACGCCGTACTCCGCCATGCGGTGCATCTCGTGGGTGCGGATCTGAATCTCCACGGGGTTGCCGCCCGGGCCCACCACCGTGGTGTGCAGGGACTGGTAGAGGTTGAACTTGGGCACCGCGATGTAGTCCTTGAAGCGGCCGCTCATCGGCGTCCAGCGCGAGTGCAGCGCGCCCAGGACGGCGTAGCAGTCCTGGATGGAGTCCACGATGACCCGCACCGCCACCAGGTCGTAGATGTCGTCGAAGTCCTTGCCCCGCACGATCATCTTCTGGTAGATCGAGTAGTAGTGCTTGGGGCGCCCGGTGACCACGCCCTTGATCCTGTTGACCCGCAGGTCCTCCTCGATCTGGAGGCGCACCTGGCGCAGGTACTCCTCACGGGCCGGGGCCCGCTCGGCCACCATGTGCTCGATCTCCTCGTAGACCCCCGGGTAGAGGGCCTTGAAGGAGCGGTCCTCCAGCTCCCACTTGATGGTGTTCATGCCCAGCCGGTGTGCCAGGGGGGCGTAGATCTCCAGGGTCTCCTTGGCCTTGCGGGCGGCGCTCTCGGCCGAGACGTACTTCCAGGTCCGGGCGTTGTGGAGGCGGTCGCCCAGCTTGATGACCAGCACCCGGATGTCCCGGGACATGGCGATGATCATCTTGCGCACCGTCTCGGCCTGGGCGGCGTCACCGTACTGGAGCTTGTCGAGCTTGGTGACGCCGTCCACGAGCAGGGCGATCTCGTCGCCGAAGTCGGCACGCAGGCGCTCGAGGCTGTAGTCGGTGTCCTCCACCGTGTCGTGCAGGACGGCCGCCGCCAGGGTCTGGGGGGTCATCCCCAGCTCGGCGAGGATGGTGGCCACGGCCACGGGGTGGGTGATGTAGGGCTCCCCGGATTTGCGGCGCTGGCCCGAGTGGGCCTTCTCCGCCACCTCGTAGGCGCGCACGATGAGGCTGGTGTCGGCCTTGGGGTGGTTGGCCCGCACCGCGCGCAGGAGCGGCTCGATGGCCGCCGGGGTGGCGTGCCCGCGGGCGCCGAACCAGGCCAGACGGCTGCGCACGCGGGAGCCGGGAACAACACTGTCTCCCGCCGCGACCGGCTCGCTCTTAGTATCCGTCATTGCCGCATCATATCCGCGCTGGGGCGCTGGCCGCTCACTGGGCGGCTGGTGGCGGCCGTGTCCGGGTGGTCGCTCCGGTCGTGGTGGCGGGGCGCGTGGGCCTAGAAGATGACCACCGAGTCGACCTCGCGGCCCTCCAGCCTGGCGCGTCCTCCCAGGTCGCGCAGCTCCAGGAGCATGCAGATCGCCTCGACCCGGGCGCCGGCCTGCTCGATGAGGCTGATGGAGGCCGCGGCGGTGCCGCCGGTGGCCAGGACGTCGTCGATGACCAGGACGCGCGAGCCGGGCTGGACGGTCTCGGGGCGCAGCTCCATGCGGGCGCTGCCGTACTCCAGGTCGTAGTCCACGCCGATGACCGGGCCGGGCAGCTTGCCGCTCTTGCGCACGGTGAGCATGCCGATGCCCAGGCGCACGGCCAGCGGGGCGGCCAAGATGAAGCCGCGCGACTCCAGGCCGGCGACGGCGTCGATGCGGCCCCGGTAGTGGTCGGCCAGGCCGTCGACGAGCGAGACGAAGGCCGGGCCGTTGGCCAGCAGGGGGGTGATGTCCCGGAAGAGCACCCCGGGCTCGGGGAAGTCAGGGATCTCCCGCAGGTTGTCCAGGACCAGGCGGGTGAGGTCCTCGCAGATCGTCTCGCTGTGGCCGGCCGTGGTCGCTGATGTCATGAGCGCTTCCTCTTCCTCTTGGGCTGGGCGGTCACGCCCAGGTGGTGTCCTGGTACCAGGGGGGATGCGGCCGGTGCGGCGGCCAGGGCCTCCAGGGCCTCCTCGTCGTCGCCGGCCTCCTCCACGCGCTGGCGGCGGGCCTTGGCCACGCGCTCGGCCTGCTCGGTGATCGTCTTCTCGCGCGAGCGCAGGTCCACCAGCAGCGGGGTGGCCAGGAGCACGGAGGACAGGGTGCCGGCGATCATGCCGATGAACATGGTCAGGGCGATGTCGCGCAGGGTCCCGGCGCCCAGGAGGAAGGCGCCGACCACCAGCAGCGAGGCCACCGGCAGGACGCCGACCACGGAGGTGTTGATGGAGCGCACGAGCGTCTGGTTGATGGCGAGGTTGGCCAGCTCGGCGTAGGTCGAGCGGCTCTGGGACTCGAATCCCTCGGTGTTCTCGCGGACCTTGTCGAAGACCACGACGGTGTCGTACAGGGAGTAGCCCAGGATGGTGAGCACGCCGATGATGGTGGCCGGGGTGACCTCGAATCCGGACAGGGCGTAGATGCCCACGGTGATGACGATGTCATGGCACAGGGCCAGCAGGGCGGCCACCGCCATCTTCCAGGTGCGGAAGTAGGCCCAGATGAGCACGCCCACGAGGGCCAGGAAGATCGCCAGGCCCCGCACCGCCTTGGCGGTGACGTCGGCCGACCAGGTGGGGCCCACGGTCGTGGCGGTGATGGCCTCGGGCTGGACCGAGTAGGCCTCGGCCAGGTCGGTCGACAGGGCGTCGAGCCGGGGCTTGTCCAGGGCCCTGGTCTGCACCCGCACCCCGGAGGTGCCCATGGTGGTCACCGAGGCGCCGGTGTGCAGGTCCGAGGCCTCCAGGACCTTGTTGGCCGGGCCCACCGACGGCGAGCTCAGACCGGTGACGGAGACCTCGGAGCCGCCCTTGAAGTCGATGCCGGGGTTGAGGCCCACCGTGCCCAGGAGCAGCGCGCAGGCCGCGACGATGAGCAGGGCGATGGAGTACCACAGCCTCCGCTTGCCGATGAAGGGGATGGAGGTCCGCCCGGCGTAGAGGTCGTTGCCGATGGAGGCGAGGGAGGTCACTTGGCCTCACCGTCCTTTCCACTGGTGGTCGATGAGGCGGCGGCCTCGCCGTCGCGGGCGGCCCTGCGCTTGGCCGCCTTGCGCCGCGCCAGGGAGGTGGTCAGGCCCTCGGCCAGGGCCTCGCGGGCCCTGCCGTAGGTGGATCCGGAGGTGGCGCCCAGGTGCTCGGGGTCCATGCCGGAGAGGCGGTGGCCCTCGGAGTAGAAGCGGAAGCGCTGGAGCCACTCCATGAAGGGGTGGGTGAAGAGCACGACGACGGCCAGGTCCACCACGGTGGTCACCCCCAGGGTGAAGGCGAAGCCCTGCACGCCGCCGACCGCGAGGAAGTACAGGACGACGGCCGCCACGATGTTGACGATGTCGGAGACGATGATGGTGCGCCGGGCGTGCGTCCAGCCCTCGTCGATGGCGGCGCGCAGGGTGCGCCCGTGGCGGACCTCGTCGCGGATCCTCTCGAAGTAGATGATGAAGGAGTCCACGGTGATGCCGATGGCCACGATGAGCCCGGCCACGCCTGCCAGGGAGAGGCGGTAGCCCATGGCCCAGCTCAGCAGGGCGATGGTCAGGTAGGTGATGGCCGCGGCCACGATGAGGGAGGTGACGGCCACCAGCGCCAGGCCGCGGTACTGCCAGATGAGGTAGATGATGATGAGCAGGAAGCCGATGAGGCCGGCGATGAGGCCGTTGCGCAGCTGCTCGGTGCCCAGGGTCGCCGAGATCTGCTGCTCGGACTGGACGGTGAAGTTCAGCGGCAGGGATCCGAAGGACAGCTGGTTGGCCAGCGTGTTGGCGCTGGCCTGGTCGAACTGGCCGCTGATCTGGACCCGGCCGTCGGTGATCGCCGAGGTCACCTCGGGGTTGAAGCCCGAGGCCATGATGGTCAGGCCGTCCAGGACGATGGCGAACTGGGCCTTGGCGGCACTGTTGGCATCAGGGGCGCCTCCGCTCATGGCGGCGGTGGTGGCCTGATCGCGATAGGCCAGGAGCCGGCCCGACAGGTCGGCGAACTTCGTGGTGCCCTCGGAGTTGAACTCCAGGTTGACCACCCAGTTGTTGGTGGTCCCGCCCTGCGCGGTGGTCTCCAGGCCGGAGACCGCGTTGGACAGCTCGGTTCCCGAGATGTCGGCCGGGCCGAGGATGTAGGCGCCGGGCCCGCCTTCACGGGGGCAGGAGATGACGGCCACCGAGGGGTCCTGGGACTGCCCGGTGAGGTTGGCCGGGTCGCTGCAGTCGGTCATGTAGGCGTCGTAGATGAGCTGCTCGGTCAGCCACTGGTCGGAGGAGTTGTCCTGGGAGGTGGCCGGCAGCGGGTCGGAGGAGATGGTCCCATCGCCGTTGACGTCGGCGGCCTGGGTCGCGATCTGCTCCCGGTCGACGCCGGACCCGGGCGTGGCGCCCTCGGCAGGGGCGGTGGGGGCTGCCGGGGCGGGGCTCTCGCCGCCCTCCTGGGGGGCGGCCTGATCGGCGGTGGCCTGCGACTCGGGGTCGGCCTGGGGGTCCTCGGCCCGCCCCTCGCCCGGCTCCTGGGGCTCGGTGGTGGCGATGTCGACGGCGCGCGCCCCGCCCTCGGGCACGAAGACGGCCGGGTCGGCGCTGGCACCGGCGCCCGGATCGGGCAGCTCCGGATCGGCGGGGGCCGCTGACTCCTCCGGCTCCTCGGAAGCAGCGCCCTGGCCCGGGTCGGCGCCCGGGTCGGCCTGAGGGGCGATCTGGGCCTGCTGGAGGGCGCTGGCGGGGTCGACGATGCGCAGCACGGGGCGGAAGTACATGACCGCCGAGGTGCGGATGAGCTCCAGGGTGGTCTCGCTGGGCCTGCCGGGCAGGGAGACGACGATGTTCTGCCCGCCCTGCCGGGAGATCTGTGCCTCGGCGACGCCGGAGGCGTCCACGCGCTGGCGGATGACATCGATGGCCTGGTCCATGTCCGCATCGGTGATGGCCGAGCCGTCGGTGGTGGTGGGGGTCAGGATGATCTGCGTGCCGCCCTCCAGGTCGAGGGCCAGGCCTGGGACCATGGAGGTGCGGTGGGTGACGGTGCCCGCCACCAGTGCCCCCAGGCCGATGGCCATGATGAGGAGGAGCATCACGAGGCGACGCCCCGGGCGCATGCGCTTTGTTGTGCTGGACACGTGGTCCCTTCCTGAGGTGGTACGAGCGCTCTGGGCGAGAAGGCTCGAAACGTTCGGCTTGCGCCCCGGCCATCGAGCCCGGGGCAGGTGAGGCGCTCAGGCCTTGTCAGCGGTCTCCTCAGCCGCATCCTCGTCGTCGGCCTCCGGCTCCTGGGTGCCCTCAAGCTCGGAAGCCTCAGACTCGGCGGTCTCAGACTCTGCGGTCTCAGACTCGGCGGTCTCGGACCGGGCCTGCGATGCCGAGGCGAAGGGGGGATCCTCGGCCCCGACAATGGCGCGCTTGTCCCACAGGGTCTCATCGCCCAGGGGCGTGGCCAGGGTGACGACGTCGCCGTCGACCTCCACAACAGTGCCGTAGAAGCCGGAGGTGGTGCGCACCCAGGTGCCGGGGACCATGGCCTCCTCCGTGCGGCGGGCCTGCTCCTGCGCCATCCTCCTCTGCTGCTTGCGGGCGAAGAAGGACATCAACCACATCCCTCCGAGCACGACAATCAGCAAGATGGGCAGTTCCATGGGGGCGTCTCCGTTTCACATCGGTGGCGGTGGCCGGCACGGGCCGACGGTGGCGAGTCTAGGGCACGGGTGCTGGGCGGGGTCCAGCCCCTGGCGAGGAGTCGGGCACAAGACGGTCTCGAAGCAGCCGTGGCACCGGCCGCCCTCAGGAGAACAGCGTGCCCTCCGGGGGCGCGGGCAGTCCCAGGTGCTCGTAGGCCGAGACGGTGGCCGAGCGCCCGCGCGGGGTGCGCACGACCAGGCCCTCGCGCACGAGGAAGGGCTCGGCCACGGTCTCGACGGTCTCGGGCTCCTCCCCCACGCTGACCGCCAGTGTCGTCAGCCCCACCGGTCCCCCGCCGAAGCGCGTGCACAGGGCCAGCAGGACCTGCCGGTCGAGCCGGTCCAGGCCCAGGGCGTCGACCTCGAAGACCTCCAGGGCGGCGCGGGCGGCCTCCAGGTCCAGGCGCCCGGGGCTGCCGTGGACCTCGGCCCAGTCCTGGACGCGGCGCAGGAGCCGGTTGGCGATCCGGGGCGTGCCGCGCGAGCGGCTGGCCAGCTCGGCGGCCGCCCCCTCCTCGAGCGCCACCCCCAACAGGCCCGCGCTGCGCCTGAGGATGCGCGTGAGATCGGCGGGCCCGTAGAAGTCGAGGTGCCCGGTGAAGCCGAAGCGGTCGCGCAGGGGGGCGGGCAGCAGCCCGGCGCGGGTGGTGGCCCCCACCACGGTGAAGGGCGGCAGGGACAGGGGGATGGAGGTGGCCCCCGGGCCCTTGCCCACCACGATGTCGACCCGGTAGTCCTCCATGGCCAGGTAGAGCATCTCCTCCGCGGTGCGGGCCAGGCGGTGGATCTCATCGATAAAGAGCACATCGCCCTCCTCCAGGGAGGACAGGATCGCGGCCAGGTCGCCGGCGTGCTGGATGGCGGGCCCGGAGGTCAGGCGCAGGGAGCCGTCGAGCTCGGCGGCGATGATCATCGCCAGCGTCGTCTTGCCCAGCCCGGGCGGCCCCGAGAGCAGGACGTGATCGGCGCTGACGCCGCGGGCCAGGGCCGAGCGCAGGACCACGGAGAGCTGGCCGCGCACGACCTCCTGTCCGGTGAAGTCCTCCAGCCGCTTGGGCCGCAGGGCCGCCTCGGCGGCGGTCTCGCCCTCGATCGCCCCGGCGCCGACGACGCGCTGGTCATCCACGGCGGGCGCTCCCCAGCCACCGCAGTGAGGCGCGCAGCAGCGCCGCCGTATCCGCCGCGTCATCCACCGCGCTGTCGGCCGCCACGGCGGTGACCGCCTGGCGGGCGCTGGACTCGTTCCAGCCCAGCTGGGTCAGGGCGGCGACGACGTCGGGGTGGGGCTCGTCCCGGGCGGGAGCCTGCGCCTGGGGTCCGGCCGCCGAGCTCGGGGCGGGCTGCGAGCCGAGAGCGGGGCCGAGCCGGCCGGCCAGGTCGATGAGGATCCGCTGGGCGCCCTTGGGCCCCAGGCCCGGCACGCGCTTGAGGGCGGCCACATCCTCCTGCGCCACCGCGCGGCGCAGCGCGTCGGGGGTGTGGACGGCCAGCATGGCCAGGGCGAGCTTGGCGCCCACGCCCTTGGCGCTCATGAGGGTGGTGAAGACGTCACGCTCGTCGGCCTCGGCGAAGCCGAAGAGGGTCAGGGAGTCCTCCCGGACGATGAGCTCGGTGTGGAGGAAGGCCTCCTGGCCCACGCGCAGGCGGGACAGGGTGGTGGGGGTGGCCTGGACGCTGATCCCCACGCCGCCGGTCTCGATGACGGCGCTGGTGAGGCTGATGTCCAGAACAGTGCCGCGCAGTGAGGCGATCATGCGGGTGGCATCTCCTGGCTGAGACGGATTCGAACGGTTGTTCGGAGCCTAGCAGGCGCGGGCCTCAGCGCCGCGCACGGCGGGGGTCGACCGCGCCGGTGCGTCGCGCGGCCGCCTGGGCCGCCGCCCACTGGCGCTGGGCCGGGGTGCGGGCCGAGGCGCGCACCGCTCCGCCTGCGGAGACCATCTCGGCGGCGTCGTCGCTGCCCGTGCCCCCGCCCCTCCAGCCGTGGCAGATGGCCTGGGCCAGGGCGTCGGCGGCGTCCGCGGGCCGGGGCGGGGCCTCCAGGCCCAGGATGCGGGTGACCATGGCCTGGACCTGGGCCTTGTCGGCGATACCGGAGCCGGTGACGGCGGCCTTGGCCTCACTGGGCGTGTGCTGGGCCACCTCCAGGCCGGCGCGGGCGCCGGCGGTCATCGCCACCCCGATGACCTGGGCCACGGAGATGACCGAGCGCAGATTGTCCTGGGCGAAGACCCGCTCGATGGACACCACGGTGGGTCCGAGCCTGGCGATCCAGTCCTCGATGGCCTCGGCGATGGTCAGCAGGCGCAGCTCGGGGCTCTGGGAGGGCGGCGTGCGCACCACGCCGACCTCGACCAGCCGCACCTGGCGGCGCGCGTCGATATCCACGCATCCCAGCCCGCAACGGGTCAGTCCCGGATCGATGCCGAGGATCCGCTGCTGGGCGATGAGTGCGTGCCTGGAGCGCATGGGGCCGGTGGCGGGCACGGGAGGATCAGTCCTCGTGGGCGTCGAGCTCGGCCGCGACCTGGGGGGAGA
Source organism: Actinomyces capricornis (assembly GCF_019974135.1). Classification (NCBI taxonomy): domain Bacteria; kingdom Bacillati; phylum Actinomycetota; class Actinomycetes; order Actinomycetales; family Actinomycetaceae; genus Actinomyces; species Actinomyces capricornis. The sequence continues at coordinate 2,841,570 of NZ_AP025017.1, read as the reverse complement.
TGTCCACGGAGGTGAAGACGTTCTGGACGTCGTCGGAGTCCTCCAGGGCATCGATGAGGCGGAAGACCTTGCGGGCGCCGTCGGCGTCGACCTCCACCCTGGTGGCGGCCACGAACTGGACCTCGGCGGAGTTGTAGTCCATCCCGGCCTCGGTCAGGGCGGTGCGCACGGCGACGATGTCGCCCGGCTCGGAGTAGATCTCGAAGGCCTCGCCCATGTCCTCGACCTCCTCGGCGCCGGCGTCCAGGACGGCCATGAGGATGGAGTCCTCGTCGACGCCCTCGGCCTTGGCCACCTCGACCACGCCCTTGCGCGAGAAGTTGTAGGCCACCGAGCCGGGGTCGGCCAGGTTGCCGCCGTTGCGGGAGAAGGCCACGCGCACATCGGAGGCGGCGCGGTTGCGGTTATCGGTGAGGCACTCCACGAGGAAGGCCACTCCCCCGGGCCCGTAGCCCTCGTACATGATGGTCTGCCAGTCGGCGCCGCCGGCCTCCTCGCCGCTGCCGCGCTTGACGGCGCGGGTGATGTTGTCGGCCGGGACCGAGTTCTTCTTGGCCTTCTGGATGGCGTCGAAGAGGGTCGGGTTGCCGGTGGGGTCCCCACCGCCGGTGCGGGCGGCCACCTCGATGTTCTTGATGAGGCGGGCGAAGAGCTTGCCGCGCTTGGCGTCGATGGCAGCCTTCTTGTGCTTGGTGGTGGCCCACTTGGAGTGACCCGACATGTGCTCTCCTTGCGTATGTGCGATGAGTGCTGGTCAGCTGGTCCGCCCCGGCAGTCGCCGCAGCGCGGCGCTCATCGGTCGCACGCCGCCTCGCCGACCATCCCGACGAAGATGTCATGGACCCGGTGGTCCCCGCCGACCTCCGGGTGGAAGGCGGTGGCGAGCATCCGGCCCTGACGAACCGCCACGATCCTACCGCCTGAACCTGGAGCGTCATCCCCCGCCCGCCCCGCGCGGGTCGTGGCGAGGATCTCGACGCCGGGACCGACCTCCTCCACCCAGGGGGCCCGGATGAACACCGCCCGCAGGGGGTGGCCCTCGTCGGCCCCCAGGGCCGGTGCCACCAGGTCCTCCTCATAGGAGTCCACCTGGCGCCCGAAGGCGTTGCGCCGCACGGTCATGCGGATGCCTCCCAGGAAGGCCTGCCCCTCCTCGGCACCCTCGACCCGGTCCGCCAGCATGATCATGCCGGCGCAGGAGCCGTAGGCGGGCAGGCCCGCGGCGATGAGGCCGCGCAGCGGCCGGAGCATCCCGAAGGCGCTCAGCAGCGTGCTCATCGTCGTGGACTCCCCTCCGGGGATGATGATCCCGTCGAGGCGCTCCCCCGGCGCCGAGCCCAGGTCCCGGGCGCTGCGCACGCCCACCGCGCGGGCGCCGGCGGCCTCCAGGGCCAGGCTGTGCTCGCGCACATCCCCCTGGAGGGCCAGGACGCCGACGGTCGGCCGCCCATCGAGCCGGGAGGGCGCGGGGAAGAGCGCCCGGGGGGTGCGCCCGCCCAGTGTCGAGGGCCGCACGCCCCGGTCCTGCCGCCGATCGCCGGTGCTCACGCCTCATCCCCTCCCGTCATCGCTCCATCGCGGACTGATCGTGATCTCATCGCCGTCTCTTCGTGCCCGCCTGCCAGGCCGGCCAGGTCCCGGGCGTCCACGGGGTCGGTGAGGTCCCGGGGCCGCCCGTCCCAGCCGCCGGCGGCCAGCTCGGCCACCAGCCCGGGCAGGGCCACGGGGTAGATCTCCCGGCCCTGCCGCCTGGCCTGCTCCAGGTCCGCCGCGCCCCACCAGCGCATGGAGTCCACGGCCTCGCGCTCCAGCGCGGTCCACCCCGCCGCATCCAGGTCCGTGGTCGCCGGCAGTCGCAGCAGGAAGAGGCTCTCGTGCTGGCGGCACACCACCCGGGCGAAGCGGAAGACGGCGTCGCGCTGGGCGATGGGGCCCTCCAAGTCACCGGGCTCGACCCGCAGCCCGGTCTCCTCGGCCAGCTCGCGCACCGCCCCGGCGGCCGCCTCCTCCCCGGGCCGCAGCCCGCCGCCGGGTGTGAAGATCCAGCGGTGCTCGGGGTCGGCGACGTCGTGCCCCTCCATGAGGAGCACCTGGCCCTGGGCGGTCAGGGCCAGCACCCGCGCGGCGCGGCGGAAGGGCAGGCCGTCGGGGCCCAGACGCCACTCGGCGGGGTCGAGGATCTCGGCCCAGTCCTCGGGGACGGCGGGGTGGCGCCGGTGGCCCGGTCCCGGGGGCCGGGCCTGCCGGGCGGCGCGCGGGCGGCTCACCAGCCGCGCTCGGCCAGGCGGTGGGGGGCCGGGACGTCCTCGACGTTGATGCCCACCATGGCCTCGCCCAGGCCGCGCGAGACCTCCGCGATGACCGCGGGGTCATCGAACTGGGCGGTGGCGCGCACGATGGCGGCGGCCCGCTTGGCCGGATCCCCGGACTTGAAGATGCCCGAGCCCACGAAGACGCCCTCGGCGCCCATCTGCATCATCATGGCGGCGTCGGCGGGGGTGGCGATCCCCCCGGCGGTGAAGAGCACGACGGGCAGGTGCCCGGTGGCGGCCACCTCGGCGACCAGGGGGTAGGGGGCGCCCAGCTCCTTGGCAGCCACGTAGAGCTCGTCGTCCGGCAGGGAGGTCAGCCGGCGGATCTCATCGCGGATGGTGCGCATGTGGGTGACGGCATTGGACACATCCCCCGTGCCGGCCTCGCCCTTCGAGCGGATCATGGCCGCGCCCTCGGTGATGCGCCGCAGGGCCTCGCCCAGGTTGGTGGCCCCGCACACGAAGGGAACGGTGAAGGCCTGCTTGTCGATGTGGTGGGTGTAGTCCGCCGGGGTGAGGACCTCGGACTCATCGATGTAGTCCACTCCCAGGGACTGGAGCACCTGGGCCTCGACGAAGTGGCCGATGCGGGCCTTGGCCATCACCGGGATGGAAACCGCATCGATGATGCCGCTGATGAGGTCGGGGTCGGACATGCGGGCCACCCCGCCCTGGGAGCGGATGTCGGCGGGGACGCGCTCCAGGGCCATGACGGCCACGGCCCCCGCGTCCTGGGCGATGCGGGCCTGCTCCGGGGTGACCACGTCCATGATGACGCCGCCCTTGAGCATGTCGGCCATGCCGCGCTTGATGGTGGGGGTTCCGGTAGTCGCATTCGTCGTGCTCATCGTGCTCATCATGGTCCTCGCGATGGGTGCCTGTGGAAGAGGGCCCTGGGGGCCGGCGGGCCGTGCCGATGCTACACGCTGGGCGCTCAGGCCTGTCCCAGGAAGACCCTGCGGGAGTGGGTGATGCTCTCCAGGGCCCGGCGCTCCTCGGCGGCGAAGTCGCCTCCGGCGTGTCCGTCCACCGCCTGCTGGCGCAGCTGGGCCAGCGCGGCGGCGCCCTTCTGGAAGTCGGCCATGGCCCTGGCGGCCGCCGGGCCGCGGGCGGTGGCCCAGCGCCGCCCCTGGGCGCGCCCCGCCCCGGTGGTGAGCATGGCGACCTCCCCGGGGGAGAACCAGCCGGCCCGGGAGTAGTCGGCCAGGCGCCTGCGCATGTTCATGCGCTCCGCCCAGCGCAGCCAGATGATCATGCCGACGCAGGAGATGAAGAAGGGGATCCCCACAAGGAAGTAGTACTGGGGGGCGGCGGCGATGACACCGTTCCAGAAGGCGTGCAGGACGATGGCGCACACCAGGCCGATGGGGGTGCACCACAGCCAGGCGGCCCGGGATCGCCGTCGGGCCGAGAACCCGATGGCGGCCCCGGTGAAGGCGGTGAAGATCACATGGGTGAAGGGCGAGAAGACGCCCCGCAGGATGAAGACCTCCACGATGAGGTCGTAGTACCTCACGAAGTACAGGATGTTCTCCGCGAAGGCGAAGCCCCCGGCCACCACCGCGGCGTAGACGATGCCGTCGACCGCGCCGTTGAAGGTGCGCCGCCAGATGAGGAAGACCACCAGGACGCCCAGGCCCTTGGTGAGCTCCTCGATGATGGGCGCCGAGACCACGGCGGAGACGAGCATCGCCCCCTCCAGGTCATAGCTGGACTCGGCCACCAGAACGGTGGTGGTGGTGTTGACCACCAGGGAGATGACGGTGGAGAAGCCCGCCCCCCACAGGAAGGCCAGGAGCATCATGCCCCAGGGCTCGCGCTCCCACCGGTCGATCCAGAACACGACCAGCAGCACGATGCCCAGGGGGATGAGGGCCAGCAGGGTGGCCAGGGCCACCTGGGACATGTCCGAGGCCGAGGCGGAGACCACCACCAGGACGACCACCAGGCCCAGGGCGCACAGCACCGCCAGGATGGTGCTGACGATCCGGCGCCATCCTCCTGAGCTCCCGGTACCCGAGGCGCTCCACGGCGGGGGACCGGAGGGGCTCATCGGGGGGTAGGGCCCCAGGCCCTGGGGCGGGGCCGCCGCACTGTGCGGGGCCCCCGAGGCCGTGGTGGACAGCTGGGGCAGCCTGGCCCGCTGATATCCGGGGCGCGGCGCCCAGGGGCCCTGGCCGGGGGTCGGTGTGCTCATCGCTGTGGGTCTCCTGATGCTCCGTCCTCCGGGAGCCGCGGGGACTCGGGGAAGGGACGGGTCTCGTCGTCAGCCTCGAAGGTCGCCGGCATGGGGGCGTGCCCGGCCAGGTGGAACAGCCTGACCGTGGCCTTGGCGCGCAGGGCACGGGCCTGGCTGACATGCGTGTTGTGGAAGCGCCGCGCCAGCACCAGGCGGTAACTGGCCCGGTCCAGGCGCGCCAGGGCCGAGGCGGCCCCGGGGCCGGCCAGGGCGGCACGGGTGGGCTCATCCAGGACGGTGCGCAGGACCCGGCTGAGGTCGGACTCCACGACACTGCGCTCGCGCATGCCGGGCCGGGGCGCGTCGAGCCGGGGGGCGGGGTCCAGTCCGTCGGAGACGATGGGGCCCTCGGCCTCCAGGGCGTCGTGGGCGGCCCGGCTCAGCAGGAGGGCCGAGGCCGGGTCCAGGGCGCCGCAGTCGGCCAGCTCGGCGGCCGCCTGGGCCCGGTGCAGGAGCTGGGCCTCCAGGGTGGCGCGGGCCCCCAGGACCTGGCGGTGGAGGCGGTCCACGCGCACGGCCCGGGCGTACAGCGCCCAGCCGCACACCAGCAGGGCGATGAGGAGCACGACGGCGCCGCTCCAGGTGCCCAGGATCTCGGGCGTCACAGGCATCATCCGTCCTCCCAGGCGTCGCGCAGGCGGGCCACCATGGTCCTGGTCCCGGGGGCCAGGGTCACGCGGGTGTGGCTGGCCGACAGCGCCATGTCGTAGACGTCGAGGATCTCGTCGGTCACGGCCGACCAGTCGTAGCGGCCCACCCTCGCCGAGGCTGCCCGGCAGCGGGCACGGGCCCCCTCATCGTCGGTGAGGGTCTCGATGATGACGCGGGCCAGGTCGGCGCTGTCCTCGTTGCGGAACAGGGCGCCGTAGGCCCCCTGCCCCAGGACGTCGGAGAAGGCCGTGATGTCCGAGGCGATGACGCGGGTGCCGGCGGCCATGGCCTCGACCAGGACGATGCCGAAGGACTCCCCGCCGGTCTGGGGGGCGACGTAGCAGGTGGCCGAGGCCAGCATGGCGGCCTTGTCCTCGTCGCTGACGCCCCCCAGGAAGACCACGGAGTCCCCCAGGTGCGCCAGGGCGGCGCGGGTCTCCTGGGCCTGGCCGCGCCCGGCGATGAGGAAGCGTGCGCCCGGCAGCGCCTCCAGGACGGCGGGGATCGCGGCGGCCAGCACCTGCAGTCCCTTGCGGGGCTCGTCCAGGCGCCCCAGGAAGGAGACGGTGGGGGCCTGGGCCGTGCCCTGGAAGCGCGGGTCGTCCTTGGGCGCGGACAGGAAGGGCCCGGTGCTCACGCCGTTGGGGATGACCACGGCGTCGCCGCCGTGGTACTGGATGAGGGTGCGCCTGGCCTCCTCGGAGACGGCGATGCGCCCGGAGAGCTTCTCCATGAGCGGGACCGCGGCCAGGGAGAGCAGCTCCCTGGCCAGGGAGCGATCCATGGCGGCGTGGAAGGTGCCCACGATGGGGCCGCTGGCGGCCTGCAGGGCCAGGACGCCGACGCTGGGGGTGATGGGCTCGTGGATGTGGAGCAGGTCGAAGTCGCCCTCCTCCAGCCACCGCCGGGCGCGCCGGGCCACAACCGCCCCGAAGTTGAGACGCGCGATGGAGCCGTTGTAGGGGATGGCGATGGAGTCCCCGGCGCTGGTGACCCAGTCGGGCAGCTCGGTGTCCTGGCCCGCCGGGGCCAGGACCCGCACCTCGTGCCCGCGCCTGCGCAGCTCGGCGGCCAGGTCCATCACATGCACCTGGACGCCGCCGTGGGCGTCGAAGGAGTAGGGGCAGACGATTCCGATCCTCATGGGGCCTCCTGGGTCATCCCGGCGCTCTGCGCGGGGGCCGGGGTCGCCGTCCCGCCGGCCTCGCGGGCGCGCCCGCGGGCCAGGCGCTCGGGGTCGAGGTCGGCCTCGAAGACGGGCTGGAGCATGTGCCAGTCCACGGCGTGGTCGATGAGGAGCGGTTCCAGGGCCGCCACCCAGGCGCGGGTGGCCTGCACGACCTGCTCGCGCCTGTCCTGGGCCGCGGGCGGCTCCTGGCAGGAGCCGCCCGCGGCCCACGGCACCGGGACCCGGCGCACGGTGAGCACCAGTCCCCAGGCGCCCCCGGCCCGGCGTCGGCGCTGGCCGGTGAGCCGCTCGTAGTGGATGGCGGCGACGTACAGGGGCAGGTCGAGCCGCTGGGCGATGGCGGCGGGACCGGCGGCCACATAGGCGGGGTGCCCGGCGATGCCGGTGCGCACCCCGCTGGAGGACAGGTCGCGGTCGGCCAGCAGGGCGATGGCGTAGCGGCCCTCCTGGGCGGCGGCCACGAGGGGCTCGAAGACCTTCTCGCCGCGGGCCTGGCCCAGGATCCTCATCCCCAGGCCCTGGCGGAAGGCGGTGAACTGCTCGAACAGGTCGGGGGGCTCCAGGCGCTCGGCCACTGTCAGCACCGGGGCGAGCTCCCGGCAGGCCCAGGCCCCGGCCAGGTCCCAGTTGCCCATATGGGGCAGGGCCAGCACGACGCTGGAGCACTGGAGATCCTGGCGGATCCGGGGGTCGAGGTCCTGACGGACCCGCGCCCGGAGCTGCTCCCCACTGATGCCGGGCAGGGCGAAGGCCTCATAGAAGTAGCGCATGTAGGAGCGCATTCCCGCCCGGCTCGCCCGGCTCAGGGTGCGCCGGGAGCCGCCCTCGGGCAGGAGGCGGGCCAGGTTGCGCTCGAGCTGGCCCACTCCCCCGGCCCGGCCGACCCCGGACCGCAGTCGGTGCAGCGCCCAGGCCACGTCGGCGCCGGCGTGGAAGAGGGCGTAGCCCAGGGACGGGGGCAGGTGCCGCACGCCGCGCCAGGCCAGGCGGTAGAGCGTCTCGACAGGGATCGGGCTCACGGATGCTCCTCCCCCGGGGCCCCGCCCATCTGCCGGGCCACGGCGCTCACGCGCTGGATGACGGTGATCAAGGAGGCCAGGGCCACCCAGCCCAGGCCCAGGGTCAGCACCCACGGGGGCGCCCCCAGCCCGACGGCCAGGCAGGCCCCCAGGGCCACCAGGAGCCGGTCGGTGCGCTCAGCGATGCCCATCGAGGCGGTGGCTCCCACGGCCTCCGCGCGGGCCCGGGCGTAGGGCACCGCGGCGGCCAGCACGATGACGGCCAGAGAGACCACCACAGTCGCGGTGCGCAGGGCGCCCGCCTCCAGGCGCAGCGCGGCCCAGGCGGCCAGGGAGGCGAAGACGGCGCCGTCGGCCAGGCGGTCCATGGTGGAGTCCAGGAAGGCCCCGAACTGCGAGGAGGTGCCGGTGGCTCGCGCCAGGACGCCGTCGAAGGAGTCGGCGGCCAGTACCGCGACCAGCAGGAGGGGGCCGGCCACGAAGCTGCCGCGGGGCAGGAAGGCCACGGCCACACCCACGCTCAGGACGGTGCCGCACACCGTCAGGGTGTTGGGCTTCACGCCGGTCCTGGCCAGGGCCAGGGCCAGGGGGGTGAGCACGGTGGTGGTCAGGCCTCGTCCGTGGGTGCCGAGCATCTTGTCCTCATCAGTGATGGCGTCGATGGCCGCGGGGCCGGGCGGCTCACGCCTCGTCCCGGCAGCCGGTGGGGGCCGCCTCCCAGGCGGCGGCCAGCATGTCGCGCTGCTCGCCCAGGAGCTGGGGCACAGGCTTGGTCCGGCCGATGATGGGCATGAAGTTAGCATCCCCCATCCACCTGGGAACGATGTGCTGGTGGAGGTGGGCGGCGATGCCGGCGCCACCGACCTCCCCCTGGTTCATCCCCAGGTTGAAGCCGTGGGGGTGGGCCACATGGCGCACGACCTCCATGGCGCGGGCGGTCAGCTCCCCGATCTCGATGCGCTCCTGGGCGGTGGCCCGGGTCCAGTCCGAGACGTGCCGGTAGGGGCACACCAGGAGGTGCCCGGTGTTGTAGGGGTAGAGGTTCATCAGCACGTAGCAGGCCCGGCCCCGGTGGACGACGAGCGCCTCCTCGTCCCCGCGCCCCGGGAGCCGGCAGAAGGGGCACTGGGAGACCGAGTCATCGGTGGGCTTGTCCTGGCCGCCGATGTAGGCCATGCGGTGGGGGGTCCACAGGCGCTGGAAGGGCGAGGGCGCCCCCTCGTGGTAGAAGGGCTCCTCCGCCGGGGGGCCGGGCCGCCCCGCCGCCTCAGTCCCCTGGCCCATGGCCCGCTCCTCACTCACGGCTGAGCCTCTCCCCCTCCGGGTCGTTGATGCGCTCGGAGATGACGGTGGTGATGTGGGCGATGGCCTGGTCCACGGGCACGCCATTGACCTGCTCGCCGCCGCGCAGGCGGAAGGAGACGGCGCCGGCCTCGGCGTCCTGCCCACCGGCGATGAGGGTGAAGGGGACCTTGTCCTTGGCGGCGTTGCGGATCTTCTTGCCGAAGCGGTCGTCGGAGTGGTCGACCTCCACGCGCACGCCCTGGGCGCGCAGCCTCGCGGCGACGTCGTCGACGTAGTCGTCGAAGGCCTGCGCCACGGGGATGAGCCGGACCTGCTCTGGGGCCAGCCAGGCGGGGAAGGCCCCCGCGTAGTGCTCGGTGAGCACCCCGATGAAGCGCTCCAGGGCCCCGAACTTGGCGGAGTGGATCATCACCGGCTCGCGGTGGGAGCCGTCGGGGGCGGTGTACTCCAGGCCGAAGCGGTGGGGCTGGTTGAAGTCGTACTGGATGGTGGACATCTGCCAGGTGCGGCCGATGGCGTCCTTGGCCTGCACCGAGATCTTGGGGCCGTAGAAGGCGGCGCCGCCGGGGTCGGGCACCACGGTCAGCCCGTTCTCAGCGGCGCATTCGGCGGCGATCCGCTCCAGGATGGCGGTGGCCTCGGCCCACTGCTGGTCCGAGCCGATGAACTTCTCGCGCTTGGCCCCGTCCTCGTCGCGGGTGGAGACCTCCAGGTAGAAGTCGTCCATGCCGAAGTCCGCCAGGAGGGTGAGCACGAAGCGCAGCAGGTGGCGCACCTCGTCGGGCGCCTGCTCGGGCATGCAGTAGGAGTGGGAGTCGTCCTGGGTGATGGAGCGCACGCGGGTCAGGCCCTGGAGCACCCCGGACTTCTCGTTGCGGTAGACGGTGCCGAACTCGAAGAAGCGCAGCGGCAGCTCGCGGTAGGAGCGCCCGCGGCTGGCGAAGATGAGGTTGTGCATGGGGCAGTTCATGGCCTTGAGGTAGTAGGCCTGGCCCTCGTCGTCCATGGGCGGGAACATGCCGTCGGCGTAGTAGGGCAGGTGCCCGGAGATGTGGAAGAGCTCCTCCTTGGAGATGTGGGGGGTGCCCACGTACTGGAAGCCGGAGGCGATGTGGGCGGCGCGCACGTAGTCCTCCATGACGCGCTTGAGGACCCCGCCCTTGGGGTGGAAGACGGGCAGGCCCGCGCCCAGCTCCTCGGGGAAGGAGAACAGGTCGAGCTCGGCGCCCAGCCTGCGGTGGTCACGCCGGGCGGCCTCGGCCATGCGGGCCTGGTAGGCCTTGAGGTCGTCCTTGGAGGCCCAGGCGGTGCCGTAGATGCGCTGGAGGGAGTCCCCGGACTGGTCTCCCTTCCAGTAGGCCGAGGAGGACTTGGTCAGGGCGAAGCCCTGCCCGATGTGGCGGGTGGAGGGCAGGTGGGGGCCGCGGCACAGGTCGGTCCAGGCCACGGTTCCGTCGCGCCGGACGTTGTCGTACATGGTCAGGCCCCCGGAGCCGACCTCCACCGAGGCGCCCTCGGCGCCGGTCCCCTTGGTGGTGATGAGCTCGAGCTTGTAGGGCTGGTCGGCCAGCTCGCCGGCGGCCTCGGCCTCGCTGATCTCGCGGCGGCGGAAGCGCTGGCCCTCCTTGATGATGCGCTTCATGCGCTTCTCGATCTCGCGCATGAGCTCGGGTGTCACGGCGTCGATGCCCCCGAAGTCGTAGTAGAAGCCGTCGGTGATGAAGGGGCCGATGCCCAGGTCGACCTCGGGGAAGATCTCCTGGACGGCCTGGGCCATGACGTGGGTGGCGCTGTGGCGCAGGATGCCCAGCCCGTCCTCGGAGTCCAGGGTGATGGGCTCGACGACGGCGCCGGCGGGGATCTGGCGATCCAGGTCCCAGGGCTCGCCGTTGACGCGCATGGCCACCACGCCGTCCTTGAGCGAGGACTCGAACAGCTCGGTGCCCGTGGTGCCCGCCCCGATGCTCCGCTCGACGCCGTCAACGGTGATCTGGGAGGTGGGCTGCGATGACATGGACATGGTCTCCTTGGGCGGTCGTGCTGTTCGGGCGCTGCACTGGTGCACCCGGTGGCGGTGAGTCTACTGGCCTCGGCTGGCCTGGGCGTCCTGCGGGGGCCCGGCTCAGTCGACGGCCTCCTGGTGGCGCGAGCGCAGGGCGTCGCGCAGGCGCTTGGCCCTGACCATGAGGCGGTAGGCCATCGTGGAGACGGGCACGTCCCAGGCGCCGTCGACCTCGGTGACGTGCTGGGCGTAGCGCTTCTTGTACTGGCCCACCGTGTACAGGGAGGGCACGCGGGTCGAGCCGGCCCCCATGAGGTCCAGGCCGCGGTAGCCCTCCTGGGCCAGGGTGCAGGCGGCCCACCAGTCCAGGGCCTCGGCGCCCCGGAAGGTGCGCGACTCGTTGGAGGAGGCCCCGTAGTAGGCCACCGCGTCCTTGCCGGAGGTCAGGATGAGGTCCCAGGCGTGGGGCCGGCCGTCCTTGCGCAGGACGAAGAGCCGGGCGTGCTCGGCGCCCAGGGTGGTCAGCATCGTCCAGTAGACCTCGGAGTCGTGCGGGGTGAAGCCGTCGCGCTCGGCGGTCTCGCGCAGGACCTCGTAGACCTCCTCGAAGTCCTGGCGGCTCAGGCCGGTCTCGTCGCTGATGGTGCAGCCGGCCTCCCGGGCGACCCTCTCGGCGCGCTTGACGGCGCGGCGCCCGTCCTTGGGCATGGCGGCGGCCATGGCCTCGGGCTTCTTGGGGGTCAGGTCGATGACGAAGGTGCGGTCGTAGGTGATGGTGGAGATGAGCTCGTGCAGGTCCTTGGCACCGTAGCGGGCGTGCATGCGGATGAAGCGGATGGAGCGGTCGCGGCGCCTGACCTCGGTGCGCAGCAGCTCGCGCAGGTGGGCCTCGCGCTGGGGGGACTGCTCCTTGAGCCAGACCGGCCCGTGCTTGGCCCACAGGAAGGCCTGGCCTGCCAGCTCGTAGCGGTACAGCGCGATGGCGGCCACGGGCTTGCCCGCGTCCTCGTAGAGGTAGCGGCCCCACAGGGGGCGGCCCATGGCCTCCTCGAAGCGCTCCCAGCAGTCGGTCTGCTCCACGGCGGCGGGCGTGTTGCCCACGGCCAGGCGCATCCCGCGCGCATCGGTGGGGCGCAGGGTCTCGCTGAATCCCGGCGTGCTCAGGGCCCCGGAGGGGCGGGGTGCGGGCTGCGCCGCAGTGGCAGCCGCAGTGGCAGTGGCGGCGGGCCGGGGTGCGGCGGTACCGGTGGAGGGCTGAGGCGTGGTGAGTGACATCACAGGACCTGTCAGTCGGTGGGGGTGGAGGAGTGGGAGGAGGGCTCGGAGTAGAACCGGGCGAACTTGCGGTACTGGTTGAGTCGCTGGAGCTCGATGGTCACCCGTCGTCGCAAGGAGCGCTCCGAGGGATCGCGCAGCGGGTCGGCGGCGGTCGATGCCAGGGCGCGGGCGCGGTGGCGCAGGCCCGGATCCCTGAGGTAGCGGTACAGCAGGCGCAGGGGCACCAGGGAGTAGAGCACCTGGCGGGTGACCTCGGTGCGCGGGCCCCGCTGGTCGGCCACGAGGTCCTCGAGCATGATGGTCATGGGGTTGGCCCCCGCGGCGGTCAGGTAGAAGGAGTTGCGGCCGATGCGCGGGTTGACCTCGAGGAACAGCTCGCGCCCGTCGCGGGGGTCGACCTTGATGTCGAGGTTGGCGAAGCCCCGGTAGCCGGCGTGGGCCAGCAGGCGCTCGGTGGCCCGCCACAGGCTGGGGAAGGGCTCGGTAATCATGGCCACCGGATTGCCGATGAGCCAGGGGGCGTGGTCCTGGAGGAGGACTCGGGCGGAGGCCACCAGCCGCATGGCCCCGGTGGAGTCCATGTAGACGGTCACCGAGCGCATGGCCGTGTCGTCCCCGGGGATGTGCTCCTGGAGCAGGAAGGGCGAGCGGTAGCCGGCCCGCTGGAGGGCCTGCCACATGCCGGCGAGCTCCTCGGCGTCGTCGATGAACCAGATCTTGCGCTTGCCGGGGAAGGAGACCCGGTCGTAGTCCGAGCCGATGGCGGCCTTGGCCACCAGGGGGAAGGCCAGCCCGTGCTCGGCGGACCGGGTGGGGGGCTGGCACTGCGGGTCGGCCAGGTCGACGACGACCTCGCGGGGGGTGCCGACCTCCACCTGGGCGCACAGGCGGGAGAAGGAGGCCTTGTCGCTCACGCGCTCCAGAACCTCGATGTCGGGGAAGGGCAGGACGTAGGTCGGCTCGAGCTCGTCGCGTCGCGAGGCGATGAGGGCCGCCGCGGCGTCGGTGTTGGCCATGAGCACGGCACTGCGCTCGCCCCGGCCGGCCACGAGCCTGCGCAGCAGGGCGATGGTCTCATCGTCACCGGCGCCCGCGGGCAGGGCGAGAACGTCGATATAGCTGGAGCGGGAGATGGCGACGATCGGCTCGGAGGCCACCAGGGACACCCGCGCTCCGGTGGCCTCGTGGAGCTGGCGGGCCAGCGCGTAGGCGCCGATATCCCCTCCGAGCACCACTGGGAGCAGGTGCGTGAAGCGTGCTGCCATTCCTGTCTGTTCTCCATCCTGCCGGTCTGCGGCGCCGTTGTGCGGCGGCGCGCGCGATCGCCCTGCCCGCGGACGCAGGCGTTCTACCCATAACCCTAGGGCACGAGCAGTTGTCCGCCTCTCCTCCGCCAGGGGGAACTAGGACACAGCGCCCTCCTCCTCCCGCAGGCCGGCAGGGCTTCAGCGCCGCAGACTCGGCGGTCACGGCACAAGAGCCCAGCCCACGTCCAGCACGGACCCGGCACAGAAAAGCCCGGGACTGCGAGTCCCGGGCCTCATCCCCATGTGCTGGCGCCGCCGGTGCGGGCCTGGTGGGCGATACTGGGATCGAACCAGTGACCTCTTCCGTGTCAGGGAAGCGCGCTCCCGCTGCGCCAATCGCCCGAGCGGATGACGGGACTCGAACCCGCGACCCTCACCTTGGCAAGGTGATGCTCTACCAACTGAGCCACATCCGCGTGGCACCCTCATCAGGTGCGGGAAGAAAGTTAGCAGAGGGCCGGCGCGCGGGCAAAGCCAACACCCCCACCTCCTTCATGACGTGGGTCACTGCCGTCGACGGCGATAGGCGCCACCCGGCGGCCCCACCACCTGCGCGCCGCCCCCGGGAGGGGCTCTGGGCGAACAGATTGCGCGCCTCAGCGCCCACCCACTGCACTGCTCCAACAGCCCGGACGTGGCAAGGTTGTGCCATGGCAACACTTCAGACTCCACAGATCTGGCCGGGCCAGCCCTACCCCTTGGGCGCGACCTACGACGGGGCGGGCACCAACTTCTCCCTGTTCTCCGCCGCGGCCACCGGAGTGGAGCTGTGCCTCTTCGACGACCAGGGCGCCGAGCACCGCATCCCGCTGACCGAGGTCGACGGCGATGTCTGGCACACCTACCTGCCCGGGATCGCGCCGGGGCAGAAGTACGGCTACCGGGTCCACGGCCCCTACGACCCGGCCAGCGGGCACCGCTGCGACCCCTCCAAGCTGCTCCTGGACCCCTACGCCAAGGCGATGTCGGGAGAGGTCGTGCCCTCCCAGAGCCTGTACTCCTACCAGTTCCTCAGCCCCCAGGAGCGCAACGAGGAGGACTCCGCGGGGCACACGATGCGCTCGGTGGTCATCAACCCCTTCTTCGACTGGGGGCATGACCGTCCGCCGGGCTACGAGTACCACGAGACGATCATCTACGAGGCCCACGTCAAGGGCCTGACCCGGCTCCACCCCAAGGTTCCCGAGCAGCTGCGCGGGACCTATGCGGGCCTGGCCCAGCCCGCGGTCATCGAGCACCTCAAGACCCTGGGCATCACCGCCATCGAGCTCATGCCCGTCCACCAGTTCGTCAACGACTCCCACCTCCAGGAGAAGGGGCTGTCGAACTACTGGGGCTACAACACCATCGGGTTCTTCGCCCCGCACAACGCCTACGCGGCCCACGGCACCGACGGCCAGCAGGTCCAGGAGTTCAAGTCGATGGTCAAGACCCTCCACGAGGCCGGCATCGAGGTCATCCTGGACGTGGTCTACAACCACACCGCCGAGGGCAACCATATGGGACCCACCCTGTCCTTCCGGGGCATCGACAACGCCTCCTACTACCGGCTGGTCGACGGCGACCAGGCCCACTACTTCGACACCACCGGCACCGGCAACTCCCTGCTCATGCGCTCCCCGGCCGTGCTGCAGATGATCATGGACTCCCTGCGCTACTGGGTCACCGAGATGCATGTGGACGGCTTCCGCTTCGACCTGGCCTCCACCCTGGCCCGCCAGTTCCATGAGGTGGACAAGCTCAGCGCCTTCTTCGACATCATCCACCAGGATCCGGTGCTCTCCCAGGTCAAGCTCATCGCCGAGCCCTGGGACGTGGGCGATGGCGGCTACAACGTGGGCGGCTTCCCGGCGCTGTGGAGCGAGTGGAACGGCAAGTACCGAGACACCGTGCGCGACTTCTGGCGCGGGGAGCCCTCGACCCTGGGCGAGTTCGCCTCCCGGATCACCGGCTCCTCCGACCTCTACCAGCACTCGGGGCGCACCCCGGTGGCCTCGGTCAACTTCGTCACCGCCCATGACGGCTTCACCATGCGGGACCTGGTGTCCTACAACACCAAGCACAATGAAGCCAACAAGGAGGGCGGGGCCGACGGCGACTCCAACAACCGCTCCTGGAACTGCGGGGTGGAGGGCCCCACGGACGACCCGGCCGTCACCACTCTGCGCGCGCGCCAGATCCGCAACTTCCTGGCCACCATCCTGTTCAGCCAGGGCGTGCCCATGCTCTGCCACGGCGATGAGATGGGCCGCACCCAGGAGGGCAACAACAACGTCTACTGCCAGGACAACGAGCTGTCCTGGGTGCACTGGGACCTCAACGAGCAGCAGCAGGAGCTGCTGGACTTCACCCGCACCATGGTATGGATGCGCCGGGACCACCCGGTGCTGCGCCGTCGCCGCTTCTTCTCCGGCGATGCCGGGCACGGGGGCGAGAGCGAGCTGGGGGAGATCGAATGGCTCACCCCCTCGGGCCAGTCCATGACCGAGCAGGACTGGGGCACCTGGTACGCCCGCTCCATGATGGTCTTCCTCAACGGCGAGGCCATCGCCGAGCCCGACGCGCGCGGCCAGCGCATCGTGGACAGCTCCTTCCTGGTGCTCATCAACGCCTCCGCGGAGGACATCGAGTTCACCCTGCCCACCCGGGGCTACTCCCCCGCCTGGGAGGTCGCCCTGGATACCGCCCCCGAGGTCGACGGCGACTCCGACCCGCTGCTCGGGGCCGGGGAGAGCGTCACGGTCGAGGCCCGCTCGATGCTCTTCCTCATCAGCGCCCCGGAATCGAGAGTCCCGGAGCAGGTGCCCGCCGGCCCGGCGCAGACGGGCACGAGCCCCGTGCCGGTGGCCCCTCGGGGCGCGGGCGCCTGAGCGCCGGGCACTGCGCCACCACCCACCGACCCGACCGAGCCGAGACCGACGGAGCTGGACATGGACAACACGAAGCACGCGCAGACCGCGGCCCCGGGGCGTGAGACCGCCGAGACCGGTGCCGGGGTGAGCCCCGGCGGGCAGGCCGCCGGCTACGCGCCCTGGTCGGGGCACGTGCCCCAGGAGGGGCGCCGCACCCCGGTGACCACCTACCGCCTCCAGCTGGGCGAGCAGATGACCTTCGCCGACGCCCAGGCGCTCATCCCCTACCTGTCCGCCCTGGGGGTCACGGACCTGTACCTCTCCCCCGTCCTGACCGCCGCGCCGGGCTCGACCCACGGCTACGACGTCGTGGACCACCGGCGCATCAGCGAGGTCATGGGCGGGCGCCGGGGCCTGGAGGCGCTGGCCCGCAGCGCCCACGAGGCGGGCATGGGCGTGGTGGTGGATATCGTCCCCAACCATATGGCGGTGCCCACCCCCGCCTGGCACAACCTGCCCCTGTGGTCGGTGCTGCGCGAGGGCGCCCAGTCGCCCTTCGCCGCCTGGTTCGACGTCTCGGTCGATGAGCCCATCCTCATGCCGGTGCTGGGGGCGCGCATCGGCCAGGTCCTGGCCGATGAGGAGCTGGTCCTGGAGCAGACGGTGGTCCCGGGCCAGGAGGAGGAGGGCGAGCAGTGGGTGCTGCGCTACTACGACCAGGCCTTCCCGGTGGCCGAGGGCACCGAGCAGCTGCCCATGCACGTGCTGGTCCAGCGCCAGCACTACCGCCTGGCCTACTGGAAGGTGGGCGACGAGGAGATCAACTACCGCCGCTTCTTCGACGTCGGCACCCTGGCGGCCATCCGGGTGGAGGACCCGGAGGTCTTCGCCGGCTCCCACGCCCTGCTCCTGGAGCTCATGGACCAGGGGGTCATCGACGCCCTGCGGGTGGACCACCCCGATGGCCTGGCCGATCCCGGCGGCTACCTCGACCAGCTCTTCACGGCCACCGGGGGCGCGTGGATCGCCGCGGAGAAGATCCTGGCGCCCGCCGAGTCCCTGCCCCCCGCCTGGAATGTGGCGGGAACCACAGGCTATGACGCCGCCTGGCGCATCGACCAGCTCCAGGTCGACGGCTCGGGCGCCGGGCACCTGGGCGCCCTCATGCAGGAGCTCACCGGTGAGGCGCCGACCTCCTACGAGCATGTGGTGGAGAGCGCCAAGCGCGAGATCATCACCGGCTCCCTGGCCTCCGAGGTCGACCGCCTGGCCCGCATCCTGTCCTCCCTGACCTCACAGGACGTGCGGTTGCGCGACCACACCTTCCGCGACCTGCGCGACTGCGTCATCGAGCTGCTGGTGGCCGCCGACCAGTACCGCGCCTACGTGGTGCCCGGGACGGCACCGAGCCCCGAGACGGCCGCGATCCTGCACAACGACGCCGAGCGGGCCCGCGCCCGCCTGGAGGCCGACCAGGGCCAGACCCTGGACCTGGTGGTGGCCATCCTGCTGGGCGAGCCCGTGGGCTCCGAGGGCCTGTCCGACTCCCCCGAGCGCGCCGAGGCGGTCATCCGCTTCCAGCAGGTGTGCGGGGCGGTGACGGCCAAGGGCGTGGAGGACACCGCCTTCTACCGCTGGACCCACCTGACCAGCCTCACCGAGGTCGGGGGGAACCCGGCGGGCTTCGACATGAGCGCGGATGAGGCCCATGCCTGGGCCAGCCGCACCCAGGAGGTCTGGCCCAGCACCATGGTGGCCTCCACCACGCATGACACCAAGCGCGGGGAGGATGTGCGGGCCCGCCTGGATGTGCTGGCCTCCTACTCCCAGGAGTGGGTGGACCTGGTCCACCGCCTGCGCGCCGCCACGGCCCAGGCCCGCCCGGTGGACCTGGATGGGCGCAGCGAGAACCTGCTGTGGCAGACCCTGTGGGGCACCTGGGCACCGGACTCCGCTGACCCCATGGATGTCGAGCGCCTGAGCGCCTACCTCATCAAGGCCTCGCGCGAGCAGAAGACCTGGACGAGCTGGACCGCCCCGGATGAGGCCAGGGAGAGGGCCCTGACCGACTACGCCGCCCACCTGCTCACCGATGAGGATGTGGCCCGGGAGATGGGGGCCTTCGCGGCACTGACCGCCCGCGCGGTGCGCTCGACCATCCTGGCCAGCAAGGCGGTGGGACTGACCTGGCTGGGGGTGGCCGATGTCTACCAGGGCAGTGAGACCACCCGCACCTCCCTGGTGGACCCCGATAACCGCCGCCCGGTGGACTACACCGGAGCCTCTGGCCTCGTCCCCACGCTGGAGCGGCTCGACGCCGGGCAGAGCCCCCGGAGCCTGGATGAGGACAAGCTCTTCCTCGTCTCGCGCCTGGCGCGCCTGCGGGCCGCCCGCCCCGACACCTTCGTCGGGCCGCGCTCGGGCTACCGGGCCATCCCGGTGACCACCTCCCTGGCCTTCGCCTACGCCCGCCTGCTCGACGGGCAGCCCGATGTCGTGGTCATCGCCAGGCGCCTGCACCGGCGCCTGGAGCAGTTGGGCGGATGGCGCCAGGAGACCGTCGTCCTGCCCGAGGGCGCCTGGCAGGACGTGCTCTCCGGCGCCTGCTGCCAGGGCGGATCCCAGCAGCTGTCCGAGGTCATCGGCGATGAGCCGGTGGCCGTGCTGGCCCGCATCGACCAGTACGAGGACCCCGGCGCCCCCGCAGCGCAGCGCACGGCCGGGCAGGACGCGGATGCGGCTGGAGGCCGATCATGAGCGCCCGCCTCTCCCCGGCACCCGCCCCGGGCCCCCGCGTACCGGTGTGGGCGCCCACGGCCTCACGGGTCGAGCTGCACCTGCCGGCCACCGGTGAGCTGGTGGCCATGGAGCGGGGCGAGGGCGGCTGGTGGTCCTCCCCGGTGGAGGTCGGCGACGGCGTCGACTACGCCTTCCGGGTGGACGGCTCCCCCGACCGCCCCGATCCGCGCAGTGCGAGCCAGCCCCACGGCGTGCACGGCCCCTCGCGCCGGGTGGATACCGCCGCCTGGGATGAGACGCTGTGGAGCGACGCCGCCTGGCCGGGGCGCGAGGCGCTGGGCAGCGTCTTCTACGAGTTGCACGTGGGCACCTTCACCCCCGCCGGCACGCTGGAGGCCGCCGCCGAGCATCTGGACCACCTGGCGGCCCTGGGGGTGGACATGATCGAGCTTATGCCGCTGGCGCCCTTCCCCGGCCGGGCCGGCTGGGGCTATGACGGGGTGAGCCTGTGGGCGGTGCACGAGGGCTACGGCGGGCCGCGGGCCCTGGCGGCCTTCGTCAACGCCGCCCACCGGGCCGGGATCGGGGTGTGCCTCGACGTGGTCTACAACCACCTGGGGCCCTCGGGCAACTACCTCAGCGTCTTCGGCCCCTACTTCACCGGAGCTCACCACACGCCCTGGGGCGAGGCGGTCAACTTCGACCAGGCGGGCTCGACCCAGGTGCGGGCCTATGTCATCGATGCCGCCCTGCGCTGGCTGAAGGACTTCCACCTCGACGCCCTGCGCCTGGACGCCATCCACGCCATCATCGACGACTCCGAGCGCCACGTGCTCGCCGAGCTCTCCGACGCGGTGGCCGAGCTCTCCGAGAGGCTCGGGCGGCCACTGGGCCTGGTGGCCGAGTCCGACCTCAACGACGTCGCCGTCATCTCCCCCACCGCGACGCGCTCGACCACCAGCGTGCCGGCCCTGGGCATGAGCGCCCAGTGGGCCGACGACGTCCACCACGCCCTGCATGCGCGCCTGACCGGGGAGTCGCAGGGCTACTACGCCGACTTCGCCGAGCCCGGCGCCTGGCTCAAGGCCTACCGCCGGGCCTTCCTGCACGACGGCGGCTGGTCGAGCTTCCGGGAGCGGTCCTGGGGGGCGCCGGTGCCCGAGGGGACCGACCCACGACGCTTCGTCGTCTTCGCCTCCAATCACGACCAGGTGGGCAACCGGGCGGCGGGCGACCGCCCCTCCCAGGGCCTGGACGACGCCGTGCTGGCGGCGCAGGCGGCCCTGGTGCTGCTCAGCCCCTACACCCCCATGATCTTCATGGGCGAGGAGTGGGGGACGCGCACCCCCT
Organism: Actinomyces capricornis; assembly: GCF_019974135.1. Classification (NCBI taxonomy): domain Bacteria; kingdom Bacillati; phylum Actinomycetota; class Actinomycetes; order Actinomycetales; family Actinomycetaceae; genus Actinomyces; species Actinomyces capricornis. Next base: position 2,821,327 of record NZ_AP025017.1, on the reverse strand, counting down.
TCCAGTTCTTCACCGACCACGACGACCCGGCCCTGGCCGAGGCGGTCAGCGCCGGGCGCATCCAGGAGTTCGCGGACTTCGGGTGGCGGGCCGAGCAGATCCCCGACCCTCAGGATCCGGCGACGGTGGAGGCCTCCCGCCTGGACTGGCAGGAGCCCGCCCGGCCGGAGCATGCGCGCCTGCTGGAGTGGTACCGCCGCCTCATCGCCCTGCGCCGCCGCCTGGAGTGGTCCCAGCGCCGGGCCTGGCCCCGGGTCGAGGAGGCCGAGGGGCTCATCACCGTGGCCTACGAGGACCTCGTGGTGGCCGTCAACCTCTCCGGCTCCCCGCGCGCCCTGCCCGGCGGCCTCCAGCCGCTGCTGTCCTGGGAGCCGGGGCTCCTGGGTCCTGAGGAGCTGGGGCCCGGGGCCAGCCTCATCGCCCGCCCCGGGCCCTCATCATCCTGAGACCCGGGGGCCTCACGCCGAGATCCTCTCACCGCCCTTGTCCTCGGCGGACTCGCCCTTGCCGGTGATCCTGTCCGCCTGGGCCCCCAGTCCCCGCTTGAGGCCCCATTTGAGGCCCATGGCCTTGACCAGACCGGTGTAGAGCAGGGGGCGCACGGGCACATCCCAGGCCCCGGGGACATCGACCGGCCCCTGGGGCGCGAACTTGCTCTTGAACTCCCGGACCCCGGCCAGTTCGGGGACGCGCTTGGAGTCCACGCCCATGAGGTCGTAGTGGCGCACGCCCTCGGCGCGCAGCCGGCAGGCCTCCTGGTACAGCAGGGCGTCGGTGGCCCGCATCCGGCGTCCCTGCGCCGAGGAGCCGGCGTAGTAGCGCACGGCCTGCTCGCCGTAGACCGTCACCAGGGACCAGGCCAGCGCCTCCTCGCCGCGGCGCCGCGCCACGAAGAGACGGGCGTGCCTGGGGCCCAGGGCGCGCAGCATGGTGCGGTAGGTCCTCTCGGGCGCGGCCCTGAAGCCGTCGCGCTCACCGGTCTCGGTGAGGATCTCGTAGAGCTCGCCGAAGACGTCCTCGGCCTGGAGGGTCTCGTCGTGGAAGCTCAACTCCTCGTTGCGCAGCGCCTTGCGCACATCGCGCCGGCCACGGGATTTGAAGGAGGCCAGGAGGGCCTCGTCATCGTCATGGTTGAGATCGATGATGACGGTGCGGTCGTAGGTCATCGTCTGGAGCAACTCGTGGCAGTCCGGCCCCGGCGTGGCGGCGTGCAGGCGCAGGAAGACCACCCGCGGGTCGCGCCGCCGCACCCCGCGGGTCAGCAGCTCGCGCAGCTCCTGCTCCTCACCTGCGGTGGGCTCGGCCCCCAGCCACACCGGGCCGTGGCGGGCCCACAGGTAGGGAAAGCCCCGCACACTCATGCGCGCCAGGGACACCAGCGCCCGATCACGACCCTGGCGGTCGCGGTAGACCACTCTGCCCCAGGGCTCGCGGCCCTGGGCGGTGATGTCGAAGGAGTCCCACACCGAGGTCTGCTCGATCGGCAGGCTGGCATGGGCGCGGGCGGCGATGGCTCGGAAGGTCTCCCAGTCCACCTCGCGTATGCGCGCGCGCTCGCTGCCGGGGGGTCGGGTACTGGTCATGGTGGGCCTCTCGTCGCTGGTCATCAGTGGGTGGTGTCGGCGGTCGGAAGGATCAGAAGGAGGAGTCGGTGGGGCGGGGGTAGTAGCGGGCGAACTTGCGGTACTGGTTGAGCTCCTGCGCGGCCACCACCAGGGCGCGCCGCGGCGAGCGGTCCTGGCGGTAGCGCAGGGGGTTGGCGGTGCGGCCCTGACCGATGAGCTCGCCGACCCGCCGGCTCAGGGCCGGGTCGAGGAGGTAGCGGCGCAGCAGCCGGTGGGGCACGAGGCTGTAGAGGACCTCCTCCTCCAGGCTCTCCGGGGCCGGCTCACGGCCCAGGACCAGGTCGCGCACCGCCGGGATGATCGGGTTGCGCCCGGCTGCGGCCATGTAGTAGCAGTTCCGGCCGATGCGGGGGTTGATCTCCAGGAACAGGGCCCGCCCGGTGCGCGGGTCGACCTTGATGTCGCAGTTGGCGAAGCCGGTGTAGCCCAGGTGGGTCAGGAGGCGGATGGCCGGCTCCATGAGCTCGGCGAAGGGCTCGGTGATCATGGCCACCGGGTTGCCCAGCATGGTGGGGGCGTGGTCCTCCAGGAGCACGCGGGCCGAGCCGGTCAGGGCGGCGCGGCCCCGCGAGTCGAGGTAGAGGGTCAGGGAGCGCATGGCGGTGTCATCGCCCTCGATGAGCTCCTGGGCCAGGAACCGGCCCCGGAAGCCAGCCTGGCGCAGCTGCTCCCACAGGGCCGAGGCCTCGGCGGGGTCCTGCAGGACGAAGACCTTCTTCTTGCCCGGCATGCGCAGGTCGTTGTACTGGGCGGAGGAGGCGGGCTTGGCGATGAGCGGATAGCCCAGGTGGTCCACCTCGGCGGGCCGCCAGTCGGGGTCCTGGGCGGCGGCGAAGTCCTGGATCACGGTCTCAGGGGTGTGGACGCCCAGCCGGTGGCACAGGTCGGCGAAGACGGCCTTGTCGCAGACCGCGGCGGTGGCCCGGGGGCCGGGCACCGGGAGGGCGAAATGCTCCTCCAGGGCATCGCGGTGGTCGTTGATGAGGCGGATGTGCCAGTCGGTGTTGGCCATGAGGATGCGGCGGGCCCCGGGGGTGCGCCTGGCCTCCTCCAGGGCGGCCGCCACATAGTCCTGGGGCTCGCTGCGCTCCCCCAGGGCCACGGTGCGCACGATGCTGGAGCGGGTGAGGACCTCGGTGGGGTGCGGGGCGATGCACACCGGGCGCACGCGGTAGGCCTCGTGGAAGCAGCGGGCCAGGGCGTACACGCCGATGTCCCCGCCCAGGAGGACCGGGACCAGACCGGGCGCACGCCCCTCCTCCGGGCGAGCGCGGCCCTGCTGTGCGCGGGTGGATGTCTCCACACCAACCTCCTGGCTGAGTCTGCGGCTGACTGGGCGGGCGAGTGCCGGGTCACTGCCGGGCACCGCCCGGATGACGCCGATATCCCCTCCGGCGCCGCCCAGGAACCACTGCGCTCCGCCTGTGCTGTGCAGGAGCGGAGCACGTGCTGGCCATGGAAGGCGACCGGGTTGATCACGATAACGCAACGCATCACCCCCCTTGGGGTCATCACGCCGCACGGGGCGCACGGGGTTCGCGGTGAGCGTTCACAGGCGGATTCACAGGGGTGCTCGCGGGCGCGCCCCCTTAGCGGGCCGCTGCCGCCGGGTGGCGCCGGCGGCGGATTGCCGATTGCAATCATCCGTGCGCGGCGTGGCACCGCTGGGCCCAGGCGGCGCCCCGCTAGCGTTCATGCCGTGACAGGCAGTCGTAGGCCGCAAGATGACGAGGCACAGGAGAGTCCCGAGCGCTTCAAGGAGGCGCTGCTCTCTGTGCGCACCACGCCCCGCCCGCGCAGTCTCCTGCTGGAGGAGGTCCCCGGCCCTGCGCGCATGGCACCCTACACCGCTGCGCTGACAGCGGAGACTGTCCGGCATGCGGGCGGCACCCCGGTGGGCTCCGGGCGCCTCGTCATCCTCCACGACCCATCCGGGCAGGAGGCCTGGAACTCCGACTTCCGCATGGTAGCCATGGTGCGCTCCCAGCTCGACGACGAGATCCAGGACGATCCCGCCCTGGGGCCGGCGGCCTGGTCCTGGCTCACCGATTGCCTCGACGACGCCGGTGCCGGCTACCATGACCTGGTGGGCACGGTCACTCGAGTGCTGTCGGAGACCTTTGGCGGACTGCAGATCAGCGACGCCTGCGGTCATGCTGAGATCAGGGCGTCCTGGTCCCCCACCACGGCCGATCTCGGCCCTCACCTGACCGCCTGGTACGAGCTGGTCCTCATGGCCTCGGGCCATGAGCCGGCGCCGGTGCGCCCCTTCAGCCTGGCCGGGGTCCGCAGGTGAGCCACCGCGGCGCCGTGCCCGCCGATACGCCGGGTACGACGGACCACCCTGTTCCCGCCGACCAGGTCGTCGATTACACCGTCCCGCGCGAGGGGCTGCCCGAGGTCACCGATACCCCCCAGGCCCTGGCCGCGGCAGTCGCGGCGCTCTCGCGGGGGTCGGGCCCGGTGGCCGTTGATGCGGAGCGCGCCTCGGGCTTCCGCTACGGCCAGGACGCCTACCTCGTCCAGCTGCGTCGCCAGGGCGCGGGGACCCTCCTGATCGACCCGGTGGGCACCGGGGACCTCAGTGGGCTGGGGCTCGCTCTGCGCGAGCCGGAGTGGATCCTGCATGCCGCCGACCAGGACCTGGCCTGCCTCAAGGACCTGGGCCTGCACCCGACCCGCCTGTTCGACACCGAGTTGGCGGCCCGCCTGCTGGGCCGGGCCCATGTGGGCCTGGGCGCGGTTGTCGAGGAGACGCTGGGGCTGCGTCTGGCCAAGGACCATGCGGCCGCCGACTGGTCGACCCGCCCGCTGCCGCGCTCGTGGCTCATCTACGCCGCCCTGGACGTCGAGCTCCTCATCGAGCTGCGGGCGGCGCTGGCCCAGGAGCTGGAGGACGCCGGTAAGGCGCCGTGGGCGGCCCAGGAGTTCGAGTACGTACGCACCCGCCCGCCACGGCCGGCCAAGATCGACCCGTGGCGCAAGACCCCGCGGGCGGGCCGGGCGGTGCGCTCCCCCAGGTCCCTGGCGATCCTGCGCGAGTTGTGGACGGCCCGTGAGCAGCTGGCCGCCGAGCTGGACCGCACCCCCTCCAAGGTGCTGCCCCATCAGGCGCTGGTGGCTGCGGCGGTGGCCCGTCCCACCTCCCGGCGCAAGATGAATGCCCTCAAGGAGTTCTCCTCCCGTCAGGCCCGCCAGCACCAGGAGTTGTGGTGGCGCGCCATTGAGCGGGCCATCCAGATGCCCGATGAGGATCTTCCCCCGGCGCGTGCGCCCCAGGGACCACAGTCCCTGCCGCAGCCGCGCTCCTGGCAGCGCCACCACGCCGAGGCGGCCTCGGCCCTGGAGCTGGTGCGCAGCGCGGTGCGTGAGCGCGCCGAGGCCATCCGGGTGCCCCAGGAGCTCCTCCTGGCCCCGGAGGCCCAGCGCCGCCTGGCATGGGACCTGGGCGTGAATGGGGCCGCGGGCGCGGTGCCGGTCAGTGCTGCCGCCATCGGAGAGCGCCTGGAGGCGCTGGGGGCCCGGCCCTGGCAGGTTCAGCAGGTGGCGCCCCGGATTGCTGAGCGCCTGGCCTGAGCCCGTACCGCCGCGGCGCCCGGCTCAGTGCACGGTGAAGCCGTGGGAGCGGAGGATGGCGCGCGTGGACTCCACGAGCTCGGGCTCGGGGGGCCGGGTCTCGCGCAGGGTGTAGGTCAGCCCCAGGCTGTCCCACTTGTCGGTGCCCATCTGGTGGAAGGGCAGGACCTCGACGCGCGAGACGGTGTCCCAGCGCTCGATGATGCGGGCGACCCTCTCGACATTGCCGGGGTCGTCGGTCAGGCCCGGGACCAGGACGAAGCGGGCCCAGATCTCGATGCCCCTGGCGGCCAGGCGGTCGCCGAAGGCGATCGTGGGGGCCAGGGACCGCCCGGTCACCCGCTTGTAGGTCTCCTCGTCCCCGCTCTTGACATCCAGAAGCACCAGGTCGATGTTGTCCAGCATCTCGTCGCTGGCGTTGGCCCCCAGGAAGCCGGAGGTGTCGATGCAGGTGTGGATGCCCATCGCCTTGGCCCCCGACAGGAGCCGGCCGGCGAAGGCCGGCTGCATGAGGACCTCTCCCCCCGACAGGGTGATGCCGCCCTTGGAGGCGCGGAAGACGCCCCTGTAGCGGCGCATGCGGCGCAGCAGCTCGGCGGCCTCCACCGGCTCGCCGTCCTTCATGAGGAAGGTGTCGGGATTGTGGCAGTACTGGCAGCGCAGAGGGCAGCCGTTGAGGAAGACGGTCATCCGGGTGCCCGGGCCGTCAACGGCGGTGACCAGCTCCCAGGAGTGGATCGAGCCGAGCTCGCCACTGCGCATCCGCTCCAGGCGCTCGGAGCGCTCGAGGTCGGTGAGCTCCTCGAGCCCTCCGATGCCCGCGCCGCGCAGGCGGGCGGCCGGAGCCAGGAAGTCCTGGTCCCGGCCGCCCGCCTGCGCGGCCGTCGTCGTCTCAGACATGGGCGACCGCTGCTGATACTCCGGGCTCAGGCCTGGGAGTGGAAGGTGCGGTCGAGGACGTCGAGCTGCTGCTCCCGGGTGAGCTTGACGAAGTTGACGGCGTAGCCCGAGACGCGCACCGTGAGGTTGGGGTACTTCTCGGGGTTCTCCATCGCGTCCTCGAGGGTGTTGCGGTCCAGGACGTTGATGTTGGCGTGGTAGAGGCCCTTGACGCCGCCGTTGTTCTGGCGCTGCGCCTTCATGGAGGCGAGGCGCTCTTCGTATGTGGCCATGATCGGCCCCTTTCGTGAGATGGGTTCTATCGGTGTCGTGTTGGGTCAGCCGCCCGGGCGGCTCAGATGTCGGCGCAGTCCTCGGGGACGAATCCGGCGTCGAGGATGCCCACGAGGTTGGCCACCCGCTCCTCCTCGGTGCGGCCCAGCCCCTGGGGGGTGATGGTGTTGGTCAGCGAGATGCCGTCCAGCGCGTCGTTGTAGTCCAGCTTGCCCACCGAGAGCATGGAGGCGACCATGCCGTGGGTGTCCATGCCGTTCTCGGGGTTGGCGCCCGGGGAGAAGGGCGTGCCCTTGCGGTGGCCCGAGGGGAAGTTGCCGGTGGCCTTGCCGTAGACGACGTTGGAGGTGATGGTCAGCACCGACTGGGTGGGGATGGCGTCCCGGTAGAAGGGCTGGGCCTTGATCTTGGACATGATCGTGTGCACCACGGTGGCGGCGATGTCATCGGCGCGGTCATCGTCGTTGCCGTAGATGGGGAACTCGCCCTCGGTGACGTAGTCCACCACCAGGCCGGTCTCGTCGCGCACGGGCGTGACCTTGGCGTACTTGATGGCGCTCAGGGAGTCGGCCACGATCGAGAGCCCCGCGATGCCGCAGCCCATGGTGCGGATGATCTCGGAGTCGTGCAGGGCCATCTCGATGGACTCGTAGGCGTAGCGGTCGTGGCAGTAGTGGATGATGTTGAGGGCCTCGACGTAGGTGGCCACCACCCAGTCGAGCATCTTCTCGTACTTGTCCCAGACCTCGTCGAAGTCCAGCGGGGCGTCGCCCTCGATGCCGGGCAGCCCGGTGACGACCTGCTTGCCGGTCATCTCGTCGCGCCCGCCGTTGATGGCGTAGAGCAGCGCCTTGGCGGAGTTGACGCGGGCGCCGAAGAACTGCATCTGCTTGCCCACCTTCATGGGGGACACGCAGCAGGCGATCGCGGCGTCGTCGCCCCAGTGCTCGCGGATCTGCTCATCGGCCTCGTACTGGATGGAGGAGGTGGTGATGGAGATCAGGGCGCAGAACTCCTTGTAGCCCTGCGGGAGCCGCTCGTCCCAGAAGATGGTGATGTTGGGCTCCGGGGCGGGGCCCAGGTTGCGCAGGGTCTGCAGCAGGCGGAAGGAGGTCTTGGTGACCTGCGAGCGGCCGTCCTCGGAGAATCCCGCATCGGACCAGGTGGCCCAGTAGGGGTCTCCGGAGAAGATCTGGTCGTAGTCGATGGTGCGCAGGAAGCGGGTGATGCGCAGCTTGATGACCATGTGGTCGATGAGCTCCTGGGCGCGCGTCTCATCAATGAGGCCGGCCGCCAGGTCCCGCTCGAAGTAGATGTCCAGGAAGGCCGACAGGCGCCCAATGCTCATGGCGGCGCCGTCCTGGGACTTCACCGAGGCCAGGTAGGCGAAGTAGGTCCACTGGACGGCCTCGTGGGCAGTGCGGGCGGGACCGGAGATGTCGTAGCCGTAGGAGGCGGCCATGACCTTGAGCTTCTTGAGCGCCTTGATCTGCTCGGAGTGCTCCTCGCGGTAGCGGGCCCAGTGCTCGGAGAAGGGCTTGTCGGCCACCTCGTCCTTGGCGATCTGCTTGAGCTCGATGAGCCTGTCCACGCCGTAGAGGGCCACCCGGCGGTAGTCCCCGATGATGCGGCCGCGGCCGTAGGCGTCGGGCAGGCCGGTGATGATGTGGGAGGAGCGGGCCGCACGGATGCGCGGGGTGTAGATGTCGAAGACGGCGTCGTTGTGGGTCTTGCGGTACTGGGTGAAGATCTTCTTGACCTCGGGGTCGACCTCCTTGCCGGCCTCCTTGATGGCGGTCTCCACCATGCGCCAGCCGCCGTTGGGCATCATGGCGCGCTTGAGCGGCGCATCGGTCTGCAGTCCCACGATGACATCGTCGTCCTGGCTGATGTAACCGGGCTTGAAGGCGTCGATATCGGCCGGGGTGTGGGTGTCGACATCGAGGATGCGAACCTTGCGCTCCTCGGCCAGGTAGTCCTTCTCCAGGGTGTCCCACAGCCGCAGGGTCTTGTCCGTGGCCCCGGCGAGGAAGGAGGCATCGCCGTCGTAGGGGCGGTAGTTGCGCTGAATGAAGTCGCGGACGTCGGTGCCCTGCGCCCAGGGACCGGTGACGAAGCCCTCCCAGGCATCTTCTCTGCTGGTGGTCGTGGCAGTTGCAGTGACCTCGGTGGTCATCCTTGGCCCTCCTAGCGTCGGCGGCCCCACGCCGCCCGGTTGCGATCGCCCTTGTGAGGCGAGGCGGCGCCCTGACACGCCGTCGAGACCAGCCTATGCCCAGTGCCCCGGCGTATGGGCCAGGGGTCCCGGACATGCCGGTGTCGTCACTCACAAGGGGCCCACCCATCCACAGCATTGGGGACGTTGGTCCCGACACGTGATCTCCGGTGAGACCCGTGGAAAACTGCTCCTGCCCAGATGGGGCCGACTTGCTCGGGGTGCGCCGGGCCGATCCGGCCATGGGACGGCCGTCCCACCCGGCCGGGCCTGTCGCCGGGATGCGACAGGTGCCGCCACCGCCCCCATCCCCGCCATCATGCCCAAAAGTCCCACTCCACCCCGCGGTGGATCCCGGCGGCGGATCCGATCGGATCCATAGGTGCGCACGACGCACGAGGCGCCGGCCCTGGCGCGGCGCCCGCAGCCGTTCCACCGCCTCTACTGCCGGCGGCGGGCGGCCTCCAGGGCGCTGCGGGCGGCGCGGACGATCCCCGGAGCATCCATGCCGAAGTCGGCCAGCAGCTGCTCGCGCGAGGCGGTCTCCAGGAAGGCCCGGGGCACCCCCAGGCGCCGCACCACCGGAACGGCCGTGGCGGCGGGGTGCTCCCCCTGCTCGTCCCGGGAGTCCTCCAGGGCGTCGCGCAGCTGGGAGCCGATCCCGCCGTCGACCAGGCCGTCCTCGATGACGACCACGGCGCCGGCCGCGGCGGCGGCCCGGGTGAGTGCTGCGGGGATGGGGATGACCCAGTGGGGGTGGAGGACCATGACGCCGGTGCCCTGGCGGCTCAGCTCCCCGGCGGCCTCCAGGGCCGCCCCGGTCATGGGGCCGACGGCGACGATGACCAGCTCCGCCGTCCCCTGCGGCTCCTCCCACAGGACGTCGACGCGCTCGAAGGGGTCGGGGTCGCCCGCGGGGCCCTCCGCGGCCGGCAGGACCCTCAGGGCCTCCACCGGCTCGGGCAGCGCCCCCTTGGGGTAGCGCACCACCGTGGGGCGGTCCTCGACCCCCACGGCCACCTGGAGGGCCCGGCGCAGCGTGGCCTCGTCGCGGGGGGCGGCCAGGCGCAGGCCCGGCACATGGGCCAGGACCGCCATGTCCCACATGCCGTTGTGGCTGGCGCCGTCGGTGCCGGTCAGGCCCGCGCGGTCCAGGACGATCGTGACCCCGGCGCGGTGGAGGGCCACATCCATGAGCACCTGGTCGAAGGCCCGGTTGAGGAAGGTGGCGTAGAGGGCGACCACCGGGTGCAGGCCCGCGAAGGCCATGCCGGCCGAGGCGGTCAGGGCGTGCTGCTCGGCGATGCCCACATCCACGACCCGCTCGGGCATGGCCTCGGCCAGGGGCTGGAGGCCCACGGGGGCCTGCATGGCGGCGGTGATGGCCACGATGCGCTCATCGGCGCGGGCCAGGGAGACGATCTCCTCGGCGAAGACCGAGGTCCACCCGAAGCGCTCGGCGACCACCGGCAGGCCGGTCTCGGGGTGGATGCGGCCCACGGCGTGGAAGCGGTCGCCGTTGTGCTCCTCGGCGGGCGTGTAGCCGCGGCCCTTGGCGGTGATGACGTGGACGATGACCGGCTGGGAGTACTCCCGGGCCCGGGTCAGGGCGAATTCCAGGGCGGTGATGTCGTGCCCGTCGACCGGGCCGGTGTACTTGATGCCCAGGTCCTCGAAGAAGGCCGAGGGCACCAGGACGTCCTTGAGCCCCCGCTTGAGCCCGTGCAGGGCGTCGAAGGCGGCGCGGCCGGGGGCGCCCTGGGCCAGGAGGGTGCGCTTGACCCCGGAGAGCATCCGCTCATAGCCGGGGTTGGTGCGCAGGGCGTCGAGGTGGTGGGCCAGTCCCCCGATGGTGGGGGCGTAGGAGCGCCCGTTGTCGTTGACCACGATGACCAGGCGCTTGTCCTCGCTCACGGCGATGTTGTCCAGGGCCTCCCAGGCCATGCCCCCGGTCATGGCGCCGTCGCCGATGACGGCCACCACGTGGCGGTCGCCGTGGCCCAGCAGGGCATTGGCCCGGGCGATGCCATCGGCCCAGGACAGGGCCGTGGAGGCGTGGGAGTTCTCCACCACGTCGTGCACGGACTCGCTGCGGGCGGGGTAGCCCGACAGCCCGCCGCGCTCGCGCAGGCGGCTGAAGTCCTGGCGGCCGGTGAGCATCTTGTGGACGTAGGCCTGGTGCCCGGTGTCGAAGACGATGGTGTCGCGCGGGGACTCGAAGGTCCGGTGCAGGGCGAGGGTGAGCTCGACCACGCCGAGGTTGGGGCCCAGGTGGCCGCCGGTGCGCGACACGCAGTGGACGAGGTAGTGGCGGATCTGCTCCGCCAGGGCCACCAGCTCCTCGCTGGTCAGTCGCTTGAGGTCCGCCGGGCTGCGCACTGAGCCCAGGAGGTCTGATGAGGATGCAGGGCGGCGTCCGGCGCGCCGGCCGGGGTGTGGGGCTGGTGGCACCGGGGTCCTCTTCTATCTCTCGGCATCTCTCGGCATGGTCCAGATCGCCCAGCAGGGCGGGCTATACGGCCCGGCCGCCGGGGATGGCCCTTCTGCTCCACAGCATAAGGGCAGGACCGGATGTCGAGTGGGTGTCACATTGCTCACGGCAAGGACGTTAGGGTGTGCCTTGGTCGGGACGGACCGGTCCCACCGCCCCACCAGCCCGCCGTCCCGGCGCGCCGGCCGGCCCGCTCCTGGGATCCTGGGAGCGGTCCCCGCCGGGATCCGCGCCTCCCAGGAGGAACCATGAGCACCACCGCCCCCTTCGGCACCTGGCCCTCGCCCATCACTCCGGGGACGATCACCACCAGGACGGTGCGCCTGTCCCAGGTGCGGGTCGACGGCCCGGACACCTACTGGGTGGAGCAGCGCGCCTCCCAGGCCGGCCGCAATGTCCTGCTGCGCCGCGACGGCGACGGGCAGATCGGCGAGGTCCTGCCCCTGACCCCGGCTGATGAGCTGGTCGATGCGCGCACCCGCGTCCACGAGTACGGGGGCCGGGCCTACGCGGTGGACGGGGGGATCATCGTGGTCTCCCATGCCGGGGACGGGCGCCTGTACCGCTACGACGTCGCCCATCGCATGCGCGGCCTGGTGCCGCTGACGATCTACGGGGACGTGCGCCACGGGGACCTGGAGATCGATACGGCCCGGGGCCTGGTCTACGCCGTGCGCGAGGACCACCGGGGCCCGGGCGAGCCCGTCAACTCCCTGGTGGCCATCCCCCTGGACGGCTCGGGGGCGCGCGACGACGAGGCCGTGCGCACCGTCGTCAGCGGCACCGACTTCGTCACCTCCCCCACGATCTCCCCCGATGGCGAGCACCTGGCCTGGATCACCTGGGACCACCCGGGCATGCCCTGGGACAACGCCGCCCTGCACGTGGGCGACCTGCTGCCCGACGGAACCATCGGCGAGCAGGTGGTGCTCGACGGCGGGTCGGGCCACTCGGTGGCCGAGCCGCGCTGGACCGAGGAGTGCGAGCTCGTCCACGGCTCGAACTCCTCGGGGTTCTGGAACCTCTACCGCACCGAGGGCTTCCCGCGCCGCGGCACCAACCGGGAGGGGTGGGCCGCGCAGCTGCGCACCCGCGCCCTGCACCCGGCCCAGGCCACCTTCACCTGCCCGGCCTGGCAGCTGGGGCCGCACTCCTTCGACGTCCTGGACGGCGAGCACCTCATCGCCTCCTGGGCCCGCAACGCGATCTGGCACCTGGGCACCATCAGGCTATCCAACGGCGAGCTGGAGGAGTGGAACGTGGGCTGGCAGCCCATCGGCAATGTGGCCTGCTCGGCGGGCCGGGTGGTCATGCTGGCCTCCAATGAGCTGGCCATGCCCTGCATCGTGGAGGTCAGGAACGGCCAGGTCCAGGTGCTGCGCGGCTCGGGCGAGTTCGAGCCCGAGGCCATCGGCGTGTCCTTCCCCGACCCGGTCTCGTGGACGAGCACCGACGGCGCCACCGCCCACGGCTTCTACTACCCGCCGACCTCGGCCCACCACACCGGGCCCGAGGGCGAGCTGCCCCCACTGATCGTCAATGTCCACGGCGGCCCCACGGCCACCGCGGCACCCGGCTACGACCTGCGCATCCAGTACTGGACCAGCCGCGGCTTCGCCTACCTGGACGTCAACTACCGCGGCTCGATGGGCTACGGCACCGGCTACCGCAGGGCCCTGGAGGGCAACTGGGGCATCCACGACGTCGAGGACTGCATCAGCGGGGCGCGCTTCCTGGCCGAGCGCGGGCTGGTCGATCCGCGGCGCATGGCCATCCGCGGGTCCTCGGCCGGCGGCTTCACGGTGCTGTCGGCCATCACCCGCACCGAGGTCTTCTCCGCGGCGGCCTCCTGCTTCGGCATCGCGGACCTGACCCGACTGCGGGCCACCACCCACAAGTTCGAGTCGCACTACATCGGCCAGCTCATCGGCACCCAGGACCCCCAGGACCCGGTGCTCATCGAGCGCAGCCCCATCACGCACGTGGACTCCATCACCACGCCCCTGCTGCTGGTCCAGGGCTCGGAGGACCCCATCGTCCCGGCCGAGCAGGCCACCCTCATGTACGAGGCCATCCGGGCCAAGGGCGCGCCGGTGGCCCTGGAGGTCTTCCACGGCGAGGGCCACGGCTTCCGCATGGCGGCCAACATCCGCCGGCACTACGAGGCCGAGCTCAGCTTCTACCGCCAGGTCTGGGGCCTGGCCACTCCCCCGCAGGACGAGGGCGCCTCGCTGACCGTGGAGAACCTGGCGGTGGACAGCCCGAGCCTCACTGAGGGCGCCGGCGGCCCGGCCTGAGTGACGCCGCCTGAGCGGTGCGCGGATCACCGGTGGCAAAGGCCTCCCGCGCCGGCCGCTCGGGCGCGCTCAGATCCGGGCGCCGTCGGCCACGCGGCCCGGCGACCCGGCCTCGGCGACCGCCGCCTGCCCGGTGGCCACCACGCCCTCGCCGAAGGTCCAGTCCCCCGCGACGCTGAAGGAGACGGCCTCCCGCAGCGAGGGGGCGCCGTGGGGGAAGCGGGCCTCGAAGTCCTTGATCGTCTTGTAGAAGCGGCTGTCCAGGCTCACCGTGCAGGCGGGCCGGGCCACCTGGGTCAGCAGCCCGGCGTCGTCGAGCTCGTAGGCATCCGAGCGCAGCAGCAGCAGGTCGTTGGTGGTCTTGACCGGCAGGAAGCGGCTGCGCGGCACCTCGATGGCCGTGGCGCCCTCGAAGGCCTCGACGGCGGCACCCATAGCCGTTTCGATCTGCACCACCGGCGTGGAGTCCGGATCGGCGGGATCGACGGTCTTGGTGTTCTTGATCAGGGGCAGGCCCAGGATTCCTCGGCGCTCAACGAGGGTCTCGCGCAGGACCCGGAGGTCGAACCACAGGTTGTTGGTGTGGAAGAAGGGGTGGCGGAACTGGTCGGTGAAGTAGTGCATCTCCTCGGCGGGCGTCTGGGCGGTGTCGCGCAGGATGATCCGGCCATCGCGGGTGCGCACGGCCAGGTGGCCGCCCTTGACATCCGCGGGCGTGCGCCGGCACATCTCGGCGGCGTACGGGGCCCCCGAGGCCGCGAACCAGCCGGCGATCCTGGCCGAGGGGGCCGCACCGAGGTTGTCGGAGTTGGAGGTCATCGCATAGCGGTAGCCCTGCTCGATCAGCGCATCGAGCACCCCCGAGGCCATGAGCGCGGTGTAGATGTCCCCGTGGCCCGGCGGGCACCACTCCAGCTCGGGATCCGCCGGCCACTCCACCGGGCTGAGGTCGTCCTGGCGCAGCTTGGGCTCCTGGTTCTGCAGGAAGTCCAGGGGCAGGCCCGGGACCGCCAGGTCCGGGTAGGCGGCCAGCGCCTCCAGGGTGTCGCGCCGGGTGCGGAAGGAGTTCATGAAGATCAGCGGCAGGCTCACCCCGTGGGCCTCGCGCGCGGCGCGCACCTGTGCGACCAGGAGGTCCAGGAAGCTCCGACCCTCGCGCACCGGCAGGAGCGACTTGGCCCGGTCCATCCCCATCGAGGTGCCCAGGCCGCCGTTGAGCTTGATCAGGACGGTGCGCCCCAGGGCCTCGCGCGCCGCGTCCTGGTCGACCTGGACATCCTCGATGGAGTCGATGGAGGTCAGCGGCTCGATGGTGTCCTCGGGGATGAGGCCTGTGGCCCCCTCCTCCAGCGCACGGTAGTAGTGGCTGAAGACATCGATCGCCTCGGCGGCGACACCCGCCTCACGCATCTTCGCCTGGGCCCGGGACAGTCCGTTCTCGCTCATGGCATGAGGGTATCCGACGACACCCCCGCATGTCCTATCCTGTTCGACTTCGTTCGTTTTTGAGTACTATGATGCATGTCACTTATTGGAACGGTTTCCTGAGTCTTTGTAGCCGTTGCGGCCTCAACGGTCATGGTTGATGATAGTTGCTGTTCCCACGTTGCCCGCCTTTCTGGGAGTCCCACATGCCCGCCCCATACGGCCCCGGTGACCGCTCATCGGAGATCATCGCCCGGCTCGACCTCATGGAGCGCAAGCTCGACTGGATCGCCCGCCGGGTGGCCCAGCGCCCCGCACCCTCCACCCCGCCTGCGTCCACCGCTCCGGCCGCCACGATCCCGTCGCCCGCCTCCCAGGATCCATCCGCCCAGGACTCAGCCGCCAAGGGCCTCGCCGCGCAGGAGGACGCCGCCCAGGGCTGGGCCGCGCCGTCCGAGCCAGAGCAGGTCAAGGGCCCGGAGCCCGAGCAGTCCGAGGGCGAACCGGGCGCGGCGCCCGAGGTCCCACCGGACTCGCCACCCGCGGTGCCCCAGCCGCCGGGGCTGCGGGACCAGGGCGCTCAGGCCCCCGCCGCACAGGGCCCCAGGCCCTACGGGTACATCACGGTGCCGCCGGCAGCCGCCGGGCCCACGCCACCACTCCAGCCCACGCCGCCGGCCCGGCCCGCGGCCAGCGCACCGCTCCTGCCCGCGGCCATGCGCAGCGAGGGCAATCTCGGCCGCTACCTGCTCTCCGCGGCGGCGGCGCTGCTGGTGGTGCTGGCGGCGGTCAGCCTCATCGCCCTGGTGTGGGACTCGATCCCCGATGGGGTCAAGGTCGGCGCCCTGGGGCTGCTCGGCCTGTCCCTGGTGGCCGGGGGCACCCGGCTGGCCGGCTCCCGCCCGCACCTGCGCGTGGCCGCCGCGACGATGACCGGCACCGGCGGCGCCCTGGGCTTCGTGTCCATCATCGGCGCGGCCCTCCTGGCCGTCCTGCCCATGGGCGCGGCCTTCACGCTCATGGCCGCCTGGGGCGCGGCCCTGCTCATCCTCTCGCGCCTGACCGGCCAGGTCTTCACCGCGGTGGTCTCGACCATCGGGGCCCTGGTGACCATCGGCTTCGCCTCCTGGCGGACCTGGTGGGCTCCCGAGCCCCACCTGGGCACCTGGGCCCTGGCCTGCTGCTACGCCGTCGTCCTGGCAGCGATCACCTCGATCCTGGCGCGGCGCGGGCGCCCCATGCGCCCGGCCGCCTGGTACCCCGTGACCTCCCTGGTCGTCCTGGGCGCGACCCTGCTCATGACCCCGGCCGCCGTCCTGGTGGAGGCCTCCTCCCTGGGGGCGATCGCGCTCACGGTCCTGACCGGCGCCGCCCTGCTCCTCCAGCAGCTCGACTCCAGCCGGCTGCTGTGGAGCGCCGGGTACCGCGGCGCAGCGGGCGCCGACTGGGCCGTCGCGGGGATCGTCCTGGGCTTCAGCCTCCTGCGTCTGGTCCACCTCCTCAGCGCCACGCCCCAGGCCGAGTTGCTCACCGCCCTGACCAGTGGCCTCGCCCTGTGCCTGCTGGCAGCGGTCTCCACGCTCATGCTCGACCCGGGGCCCGCGGGCTGGCGCCGCCCATGCGCCCCGGTGCACCTGGTCACGACCCTTCTCCTGGGCATCCTCGCCGCATTTGCGACGCCCGCCCTGGCGCTGCCGGTGGTCCTGGTGGTCGCGCTGGCCTGCGTGCCGGTGCTGCGCGAGCGCTTCACCTCACCGCTCTTGGCGCTCAGCGCACTGGCGGGCCTGCCGCTCCTGCTGACCACGCGCCGCCCCCTGGAGGTCGTGGGCCTCATCGCCGCGCTCGTGGCCATCCATACCCTGACCGCGGTCCTTGAGAGCGCCCCGGGGTGGGAGCATACCCCGCAGGCGCCCGGCACGGCCCCCACCATCCCACCGCCGCTGCGGATCAGCGTGTGGATCATGGCCGCCTCTGCGGCACTCGTCCTGCCCTCGCTGGTCGGCCGCCTCCTGCCCCAGAGCACGGATTCGGTCCTGCCCACGCTGATCTTCGGCGTCATGCTGGCGGCCCTGCTGTGGCTGGGGCTGGCCCATCCGCAGGCCACGGTGCACCGCCTGCTCGCACTGCGCCTGGCGGGGCAGTTCCCCCAGGCCCTTCCCGCCGCGCCCACGCAGGCCCCGCCCCACGCCTGGCTGGGCTGGGTGCTGGGAGCCCTGGGCGTCCTGACCATGCTGTCGGCCGCGACGGTGCTCGTGGACTCCCTGCTCTGGCGGATGCCGCTCATCGCGGTGGCGGCCGCTCTGGCGGTCCTGGCCAACCGCTTCGTGTGGGCCTGGTTCGGCGCCACGGACGCCACCCTGGCCAGTGCCCTGCTCAGCTCCCTGACCCTGTGGAGCTCGGCGCTCATCCTCAGCGGCAGCAGCGTGGAATCGGTGCTCATGACCATCCTCATCCTGCTGACCGGGGCCGTGTGCATCATCCTGGGCTTCCGGCTGCGCGCCACGGTGCTGCGCCACTACGGCCTGGGCCTGGTCCTCATCGCGGTGCTCAAGCTCGCCGCCGTGGACCTGGGCTCGCACAACTCGATCATGCGGGTCCTGGCCCTGGCGGTGGCGGGCCTGGTCTGCTTCGCGCTATCCCTGGCCTACAACCGGGCGGCCGCCGAGGAGCAGGCCTCCCAGCGCCCCTCCAGCTCCCCGGACCCCTCCAGCCCGCAGTGATCGCGGGCCCTGCCGGCACGGGCCTCCCTCAGCCCCGGCTGAGGATCGGGGCCAGGAAGCGGCCCGTGTAGGACTCGGCCACGGAGGCGATCCTCTCCGGGGTGCCGGCGGCCACCACGGTGCCCCCGCCCCTGCCCCCCTCGGGGCCCATGTCGATGACCCAGTCGGAGTTGGCGATGACATCGAGGTTGTGCTCGATGACCACCACGGAGTTGCCCTTGTCCACCAGGCCCTGGAGCACACCGAGCAGCTTGCGGATGTCCTCGAAGTGCAGTCCCGTCGTCGGCTCGTCCAGGACGTAGATGGTCCGGCCGGTGGCCCGGCGCTGGAGCTCGGTGGCGAGCTTGACGCGCTGGGCCTCTCCGCCGGACAGCGTGGTGGCCGACTGCCCCAGGCGGACGTAGCCCAGGCCCACCTCCACCAGGGTGCCCAGGTGGCGTGAGATGACCGAGGAGGCGGAGAAGAACTCGGCGGCCTGGTGGATGGTCATGTCCAGCACGTCGGCCACAGTCCTGTCCTTGTAGCGGATCTCCAGGGTCTCCCGGTTGTAGCGGGCACCGTGGCAGGTCTCGCAGGGCACGTAGACATCGGGCAGGAAGTTCATCTCGATCTTCAGCGTGCCATCGCCCTTGCAGGCCTCGCAGCGCCCGCCCTTGACGTTGAAGGAGAAGCGCCCGGGGCCGTAGCCGCGCACCTTGGACTCGGGCACGGCGGCGAAGATCTTGCGCACGTGGTCCCACACCCCGGTGTAGGTGGCCGGGTTGGAGCGGGGGGTGCGCCCGATGGGCGACTGGTCGACGTGGACGACCTTGTCGAGGTTCTCCACCCCGCGCACGGTCCGGTGCCGCCCGGGGACGCCGCGGGAGCGGTTGAGCCGGTTGGCCAGGACCTGGTAGAGGATCGAGTTGACCAGGGAGGACTTGCCCGAGCCCGACACCCCGGTGACGGTGGTGAAGACTCCCAGCGGGAAGGAGACGGTGACGTCCTTGAGGTTGTTCTCCCGCGCGCCGACGACGGTGACCTCCCGCCCCTTCTCGCGCTTGCGGCGCGTGGCGGGCACCTCGATGCGCCGGCGCCCGGCCAGGTAGTCGCCCGTCATGGAGTCGGGGGCCTGGAGCAGGCCCTCCAGGGTGCCGGAGTGGACGACCCGTCCGCCCAGCTCGCCGGCGCCCGGCCCGATGTCGACGATCCAGTCCGAGGCGCGGATGGTGTCCTCGTCGTGCTCGACGACGATGAGGGTGTTGCCCAGGTCCCGCAGGCGGGCCAGGGTGGCGATGAGGCGCTCGTTGTCCCGCTGGTGCAGGCCGATACTGGGCTCGTCGAGCACGTAGAGCACGCCCACCAGGCCCGAGCCGATCTGGGTGGCCAGGCGGATGCGCTGGGCCTCCCCGCCCGAGAGGGTGGCGGCGCCGCGGGCCAGGCTGAGGTAGTCCAGGCCGACGTCGACCAGGAATCCCAGGCGCGCGCCGATCTCGGCCAGCACGCTGCCGGCGATCTGGCGGGCCTGGCCGCTCAGACTCAGCCCGGCCAGGAAGTCGCGGGCCTCGCTGATGGGCATCTCGCACAGCTCGGCAATGGAGCGCTCCCCCACCCGCACGGCCAGCACCTCGGGCTTGAGCCGGGAACCCTGGCAGGCGGGGCAGGGGACCTGGCGCATGTAGCCCTGGTAGCGCTCCCGGGACCACTCCGACTCGGTCTCGTCATGCTTGCGCATGACGTAGTCCAGGACGCCCTCGAATCCCGAGGAGTAGACGCGCTCGCGCCCCCAGCGGTTGCGGTACTTGACCTTGACCTCGTAGTCCTTGCCCCGCAGGATCGCCTCCTTGGCGCGGGCGGGCAGGGCCCGCCAGGGGGTGTCGACGTCGAAGGACAGCTCCTCGCCCAGGGCGGCGAGCTGGCGGGTGAAGTACTTCTGGTGCCCGGACCACGGGGCGATGGCGCCCTGGGCCAGGGTCAGCTCCTCATCGGGGACGACGAGCTCGGGATCGACCTCCAGGCGGGTGCCGATGCCCGTGCACACCGGGCAGGCCCCGTAGGGGGCGTTGAAGGAGAAGGTGCGCGGCTCGATCTCGTCGAGCTGAAGGGGGTGCTCATTGGGGCAGGCGCGCTTCTCGGAGTAGCGGTGCTCGCGGGAGGGGTCGTCCTGGGGCAGGTCGACCTGCTCGATGATGACCAGCCCCTCGGCCAGGGCCAGGGCGGTCTCCACCGAGTCGGTCAGTCGCTGGCGCATGCCCTCGCGCACGACGAGGCGGTCGACGATGACCTCGATGTCGTGCTTGAGGCGCTTGTTGAGCGTGATCTGCTCATCCAGGCGGCGCGCCTGGCCGTCGACCCGCACCCGGTTGAAGCCGCGCCCCCGCAGCTCATCGAAGAGCTCGAGGTACTCCCCCTTGCGCCCGCGCACCACCGGGGCCAGCACCTGGAAGCGGGTCCCCTCGGGCATGGCCCGCACCTGGTCGACGATCTGCTGGGGGGTCTGGGAGGAGATGACGGCGTCGCAGGTGGGGCAGTGCTGGATACCCGCCCGGGCGTAGAGCAGGCGCAGGTAGTCGTAGACCTCGGTGACGGTGCCCACCGTGGAGCGAGGGTTGCGCGAGGTGGACTTCTGATCGATGGACACCGCGGGGCTCAGCCCCTCGATGAGCTCGACGTCGGGCTTGTCCATCTGCCCCAGGAACTGGCGGGCGTAGGAGGACAGTGACTCCACGTAGCGGCGCTGCCCCTCGGCGAAGATGGTGTCGAAGGCCAGGGAGGATTTTCCCGAGCCGGACAGTCCGGTGAAGACGATCATCCTGTCGCGGGGCAGGTCGAGGTCCACGCCCTTGAGGTTGTGCTCGCGGGCTCCACGGACGATGAGAGAGTCGTTCACGAGGTGAGAGTCTAGGGCCTGAACACCTGTGTACATGTGTTCGACACATCTCATCCGTGGTGGGTGGGCGCCCGCCGCGGCCCCTGCACCCGGCCCTGCGCGTAGGCTGGGCCCATGAGCAGGATCTATGCCGTGGAGTACCACTACGTCACCGACCGTGATGAGGAGATGGCCCAGGTGCGCCCCTCCCACCGCGCCTTCAACGCGGGCCTGGCCCAGGAGGGCCGGCTGCTGGCGGCAGGACCCTACGTGGGCACCCATGACGCCCTCATCGTGGTGCGCGCTGAGGATGAGGCCGACGCTCTGGCCCTGCTGGAGGCCGACCCCTTCCAGCAGCGGGGCCTCATCGCCGAGCGCATCGCCCGGGAGTGGAACCCGGTCATCGGGGTGCTGGCCCCCGCCCAGTAGCGCACCGTTTTTCTGACGCCCCTTGTCCCGCATCACGACGGCGCGGACCATGTGGTCATGACCCCCAGCACCGCTGAGCACCCCGGGCCCACCACCGAGTCGCAGTTCTCCCACCCCTCCTCGCTGGTGGGCCGCCTCCTACTGCGCGGCATGAACCACGGCCATCGCCACCTCCACACCTGGGGCCTGCAGGCCGCCGGGATCCGGGATGCGGACCGGGTGCTCGACATCGGCTGCGGCGGCGGCAAGGCCATCTCCCGCATCCTGCGGCTGACCCGGCGGGAGGTCGCCGGGGTGGACCACTCCCCCGACGCCGTGGCCACGACCCTCCGGGTCAACAGGGCAGCCGCCCGCTCCGGGCGCCTGCGGGCCGTGGAGGGATCGGCGCAGGCGATCCCCTTCCCTGACGCCTTCTTCGACGTCGTCACCGCCTTCGAGACCATCTACTTCTGGCCGGACCTGCCCGCCGGCCTGGCCGAGATCCACCGGGTTCTGCGTCCCGGCGGGCGCCTCCTCATCGCCAATGAGTTCGCCGACCGCCGCATGGCCGGCTCCTGGGCGCAGCGCCTGGGCATGACCGTGCCCGACGGCGAGGAGCTCGCCGACCTCGTCCAGGCCGCGGGCTTCACGCAGGTCGAGGCGGACCACCACCCCCGCAGGGGCTGGCTGCACGTCCTGGCGACCAAGGCCTAGGTGTTCTTCCTCGTGAGGTTGTGAACGCGTTGTGAGGGGGTTTGGCCTGCGATGCCGGTGTGGGGCCGGTCGTTATTGTAGTGGTGGAGCTACTGGCCGTAGGCGTTCTCGCGCTCGGCCTCGCTGGTGTAGGCGCGCGCGTAGGCCCACTCGGCGGCCAGGGTCCGTTGAACCGCTCGACCTTGCCGTTGGTCTGGGGCCGATAGGGGCGGGTCCGCTTGTGCTTGACGCCCTCTCCCAGGGCCTGGGCGAAGGCGCGCGAGCGGTAGCAGGCGCCGTTGTCGGTCATCACCGCGCGCACGGTGATGCCCTGGGAGGCGAAGAACGCGCTGGCGCGCTTCCAGAACCCGGCCGCGGTCTCCTTGCGCTCGTCGTCGAGGATCTCGGAGTAGGCCATCCTGGAGCAGTCGTCGACGGCGTGGTGCAGGTAGCGGTAGCCGCGAGACGGGCTGGCCCCGCCCCGGGCAGCGCGGTCGCGCTCGCGCCCGGCGGCCTTGTCCTGCTGCGAGCCGCGCCCGTGGGCGCGCCACCCGCCCCCGTCGGGGATGCGGCCGAGCTTCTTGACGTCCACGTGGACCAGCTCGCCGGGCAGTTCCTTCTCGTATCTGATCGGGGCCCGGCGGCGCGCGGGCAGCCCGGTGGCCTGGTCGAGGTGGGACAGCGGGGGCATGCGGTAGCGCTCCAGGACCCGCCCGACCGTCGAGCGGGCCAGGCGCAGGTGATAGGCGATCCTGTGCGGCCCCCAACGGCGGGTGACCCTCAGGGCGATGATCCGCCGCTCTGTGCGCCTGGGCAGGCGCGAGGGGCTGCGGCGGGGCCGGCTGGAGCGGTCCTCCATGGGCTGGCCGGCCCTGTAACGGTCGGCCCACCGCTTGGCGGTGGCGGGGCAGACCTGGAATCGCTCGGCCGCCCGGCGCAGCGCCCACCCCTCGTCGACCACGCATCTGGCCAGGCGCCATCGGCCCGTGGGAGTCAAAGGAGCGTTAGCGTGGGTCATGGAGGCCTCCTGGAAGGAACGTGCGAGCAGTGAGTAGCCCACATCCTGCCGGAGGCCTCCGCCTCACCCCCGACGTTCACAACCTCCCAGGGAAGTACACCTAGGGGCACTCCTCGTCACGGGCAGAAACGCGCCACGAACACGCTCCCCCTGCCCCTCTCAGGCCCCGTCGCGGGCCGTCATGCGCCGGCGCACCAGGTGGACGATCTCGATGCCGCCGACGGCGGCTGCCGCGACGATGAGGATCACCCACCAGGTCCCGGGCGTGGGCCAGGCCAGGCGGAAGAAGCCGCGCACGGCCGGGATGAGGACCCCCAGGACGGCGGCTCCCGCCATGGTCAGGACCAGGCCGAGCCTCCAGCCCAGCAGGGGCCGGGCCGTGAGGGTCAGCAGCCACAGGCCCGAGGCCACCAGCACCAGGGTGGCCGCGGTGGTGGCCTGCTGCGGCGGTGCGCCGGTGGCGGCCAGCCAGTTCTGCGCCACCAGGGTCGCCACGGCCGCCACGGCGCCTGCCGGGACCGCCAGGCTGAGCACCCGGGGCAGGAAGCCGGGCCGGTAGCGCCGACTGGAGGGGGCCAGGGCCAGAATGAAGGCGGGGATGCCGATGGTCAGGGAGGAGACGATGGTCAGCTGGCGCGGCAGGAAGGGGTAGGAGATGGCGGTGGCGGCCACGACGACGGCGATGAGCGAGGCGTAGACGGTCTTGGCCAGGAACAGGGAGGCGATGCGCTCGGTGTTGGCCATCACCCTCCTGCCCTGGGCGACGACGCCCGGCAGGGAGGCGAACTCCCCGGTGAGCAGGACCAGTCGTGCCACGGCCTTCGTGGCGGGGGCGCCGTTGCCCATGGCGATGCCCAGGTCGGCGTCCTTGAGGGCCAGGGCGTCGTTGACGCCGTCGCCGGTCATGGCCACCACGTGCCCACTGGCGCGCAGGGCCCGCACGAGGGCCCGCTTCTGCTCGGGGGTGACCCGCCCCAGGACACTGGCGCCCTCCAGGGCCTGGGCGAGGCGCTGGAGCTGCTCGGGAGTGTCCGCCTGCGCGGGCAGCTCGCGCCCGTCGAGTGCCACCAGCGGCCCCCCGTCGGGGGCGCGCACGCCGGCCCGTCGGGCCACGGCGGCCACGGTGGTCGGGTTGTCCCCCGAGATGACCTTGGCCTGGACGCCCTGGTCACGGAAGTAGGCCAGGGTGCGCGGAGCATCGGTCCGCACCTCCTCCACGAGGGTGACCAGCGCGGCGGCCTGGAGCCGGGGAGGCAGAGCGGGCTCGTCCTGCTCGCCCCCCTCCTGCCAGGGGTGGTCGGACACGGCCAGGGCCAGGACCCTCGCGCCCTGGGAGGCCAGCGCCTCGACCCGCTCCAGCACGGCATCCCCGCCGCCGGAGCCCTGGGCGCCCAGGACGATCTCGGGGGCGCCCAGCACCCAGGTGCGCTCCCGGTAGCGCACGGCCGACCACTTGCGGCGCGAGGAGAAGGGCACGGCGGCAGCAGCTCCGCCCTCGGCGCGCGGCGGCCGCGGAAGCCCGGCCAGGCCCTCGGCGATGGCCTGGGCGGTGGGGTTGGGGTCAGGGCCCCCGCTGAGCACCGCCAGGGCGTCGATGGCCTCGTCATCCAGTGGTCCGTCGCTGGACGGGTCGGCACTGGAGGCGTCGGCACTGGGCCCGTGGGGCGCCAGGACGTCGCCCAGGCGGATGCGGCCGGTGGTCAGGGTCCCGGTCTTGTCCAGGCACAGGGTGTCCACGCGGGCCAGGACCTCGACGGCGGGCAGCTCCTGGACCAGGACGTGGCTGCGCGCCAGGCCCAGGGCCGCCGTGGCGAAGTTGACCGAGGTCAGCAGCACCAGGCCCTGGGGCACCATGCCCACGACGCCGGCGATCCCGGCCACCAGGGCCACGCGCCAGGCGCCGGTCTCGGCCGCATGGGCCACGCCGCCGGCCTGGCGCATCTGGGACCACACCAGCAGCAGGGCCACCGGGACGATGACCCAGGCGATCCAGTGCAGGACCCGGTTGGTGCCGGCCTGGAGCTCGCTGACCACCAGGGAGTACTTGCGGGCCTCGCGGGCCAGGCGGTGGGCGTAGGCCTGGGCGCCGACGGCGGTGGTGCGGAACAGGCCGGTGCCGGCGGTCACGGTGGTGCCCGACAGCACCCGGTCCCCGGGGGCGGGCCGCACCGGCCGGGACTCCCCGGTGAGGATGGACTCGTCGATCTCCAGGCCGTCGGTGGACAGCAGCTCGCCGTCGGCGGGGACCTGGTGGCCCGCGCTCAGGCGCACGACGTCGTCGAGGACCACCCGGGCCAGGCCCACCTCCTGCTCCCGGCCCTCGCGCAGGACGACGGCGTGGGGCGCCTCCAGGACGGCCAGGCGGTCCAGGGCCCTCTTGGCGCGGATCTCGGCAAGGGTGCCCGTGGCGGTGTTGAGCAGCAGCACGAAGCCGAACAGGGCGTCCGGCCAGTGCCCGACGAGCAGGACGAGCACGAGGGCGCAGCCCAGGATGCCGTTGAAGATGGTCAGGACATTGGCCCGCAGGATCTGCGCGGCGCTGCGGGAGGTCTTCTCCTGGTAGGCATTGGTCTGGCCCCACCGCACGCGCTCCTCCACCTGGGCGCGGGTCAGCCCGGTGGGAGCCTGGGGCCGGGCGGTGGCATCTGGCGTGGTCACGGTCGAGAGCCTACTGGGCGGCTCCGGGCGCCTTCTGCACCCCGCGGCCGATCAGGCGGAGACCTCCTTCGCCCGGGCGTCGGAGCGGGACTTGATGACCGAGGCGAGGACGGTGATGAGGATGACCACGACGATGAACCCGAGCGAGGCGCCGATGGAGGGCTCGGGGATGACCTCCCAGTGCTCGCCGCCGTTGATGAAGCGCAGCTCGTTCTCGTGCAGGGCGTGGTTGATGAGCTTGAAGCCGATGAAGCCCAGGATGGCCGCCAGCCCGTAGTGGAGGTAGACGAGGCGGTCGAGCAGCCCGTCGATGAGGAAGTAGAGCTGGCGCAGGCCCAGCAGGGAGAAGGCGTTGGCGGCGAAAACGAGGTAGGGCTCGCGGGTCAGGGAGTAGATCGCCGGGATGGAGTCCACGGCGAACATGACGTCGGCAGTGCCGATGGCGATGATGCACAGCATCATGGGGGTGATCATGGTGCGCCCGGCATGACGGTGGACCAGCTTGCCGCCCACGAAGCCGTCGGTGATGGGCACGACCCGGGAGATGAAGCGCACGAAGGGGCTGGGCTCGTACTCCTGGTCGTGGTCACTGGGCTCCTCCACGCCCTCGCGGGCCTGGGAGATGGCCGTCCACAGCAGCCACGCGCCGAAGATGTAGAACACCCAGGAGAAGTTCTCGATGAGGGCGGCGCCGGCCAGGATGAAGACCAGGCGCAGCACCAGGGCGATGATGATGCCCGCCAGCAGCACCTCCTGCTGGTACTTCCGGGGCACGCGGAAGGCCGAGATCATGATGACGAAGACGAAGAGGTTGTCCACGCTCAGGGCCTTCTCGGTGATGTAGCCCGCGAAGTACTCCTGCCCGTAGACCGGCCCCCAGACCGCCCAGACGATGCCGCCGAAGACCACGGCCATGGCGATGTAGGCCACCGACCACCAGGCGGCCTCCTTCATGGTGGGCTCGTGGGGGGTGCGCACATGACCGACGATGTCGATCGTGATCATGGTCAGGATGATCGCCGCCAGGGCGATCCATCCAAGAGCGTGGACATCCACTAGGTGTACCTCCGGTACAGGTCGGGTACCGGAGGTCTCCTCCCGCCGCGCCGATCGGGGCATGGCACCCCGGCCGCGGGCCTGTGGCGCCGGGGGTCAGGGCCGCTGCCCCGTCCGCCGTGATGACGACGCCACCGTTGTGGGAGTACTCCCCTCCGCATGGTCAGTGCTTGTGAGTCTAACGTCCCGACCATGGGCTGGTCTCGGAGGTACCGCCTCCCGGGATGTGGAGTGCGCGACCCCGCACGGCGCGGCGGGCCCGGCCCCCGCGCTGCGCAGGGGGCGGGCCCGCCGTGACTCCGGGCCGGTTTCTCAGTCCCAGTTTCCGAGGGTGGCGACCATGACGGCCTTGATGGTGTGCATGCGGTTCTCGGCCTGGTCGAAGGCCACGTTGTGCTCGGACTCGAAGACCTCGTCGGTGACCTCCAGCCCCTCCATGCCGGTCTTGTCGTAGATGTCCTGGCCCACCGTGGTGGCCCGGTCGTGGAAGGCCGGCAGGCAGTGCAGGAACTTCACACCCGGGTTGCCCGTGGCCTTGAGCATCTCAGCGTTGACCTGGTAGGGCCGCAGCAGCGCGATGCGCTCATCCCAGACCTCCTTGGGCTCACCCATGGAGACCCACACATCGGTGTACAAGAAGTCCACCCCCGCCACACCGGCGGCCACATCATCCGTAATGAGGATCCGTGCCCCGCTGTCCTGGGCCAGGCGCTGGGCCTGGGCCACCACCTCAGCACTGGTCTGCAACTCGGCGGGGGCCACCATGCGCACATCCATGCCCATCAGCGCCCCGGCGATCAGCAGGGAGTTGGCCACGTTATTGCGCGCATCCCCCAGATAGGCAAAGGAGATCTCCCCGATCGCCTTGCCCCCCGCATGCTCGAGCATCGTGAGCTGATCGGCCAGCATCTGGGTGGGATGCCACTCATCGGTCAGACCGTTCCACACCGGCACCCCCGACAGCTCGGCCAGCTGCTCGACATGAGCCTGCTCCTTACCACGGAACTCGATCCCGTCATAGAACCGGCCCAGCACCCGAGCAGTATCAGCCACCGACTCCTTATGACCCATCTGCGAGCCCGAAGGATCCAGATACGTCACCTGCGCACCCTGATCATAGGCCGCCACCTCGAAGGAGCACCGCGTGCGCGTCGAGGTCTTCTCAAAGATCAACGCGATGTTCTTACCCTCCAACCGCTTGACCTCACGCCCCTCCTTCTTCGCGGCCTTCAACTCCGCCGCCAACTCCAGCAGACCACCCCACTCCTGCGCAGAGAAATCCAACTCCTTCAAAAAACTACGACCAGACAGCTCGTGGCTCATGACGATGACTCCTTCGTTCTCGTGATCGGTGAATCGACTGATCGGCGGATCAGTAGGCGGGGTCCCGGTCGATGGGGCAGGTCATGCAGTGGCCGCCGCCGCGACCGCGCCCCAGCTCGGAGGAGGGGATCTCCAGGACCTCGATACCCGCATCGCGCAGGTTGGCGTTGATCGAGTAGTTGCGATCGTAGGCCACGACCACTCCCGGGGACAGCGCCACGACATTGTTGCCATCGTTCCACTGCTCGCACTCCGCGCCGTAGCGGCCGGCGGTGGAGCGCACCGCGTGGAGCTGGACGCCCAGTGCCTGGGAGACGGTGCCCAGGAAGTCATCGCCGTCGTAGTCGACCCTGATGCCCCCGCGCTCGGCCTCATCGGGGCGCAGGGAGAAGGCGTCCATCGCCTTGACCACCGGCTCGTAGATGTTGACCACCTCCTGGGAGCAGAAGGTGAAGACGGTGTCCAGGTGCATGGCGGCCCGCTCCTTGGGCATCCGGGCGGCGATGACCCGCTCGGCCGAGCCGGCCTCGAACAGGGACTTGGCGATCTGGCTGACGGCCTGGAAGGTGGAGCGCTCCCCCATGCCGACCAGGACCACGCCCTTGCCCACGGGCATGATGTCGCCGCCCTCGATGAAGGTGTGCCCCATGTCCTTGCCCACCGTGTCCAGCCAGGTGTGGTGGCTGTAGCTGAACATGGGGTGGTACCTGTAGATGGCCGTCAGCAGCAGGACCTCCCGGCGCCGGGCGCCCCAGTACATGCGGGACAGCTCCACGCCGTCGTAGATCCACGCGGAGTTGTCGCGGGTGAACAGGGTGTTGGGCAGGGGGGCGATGAGCATCTCGGGGTCGTCGCTGTTGACGTGGAAGGGCGCGATGCCGGTGCCCAGCACGTCGGAGGGGACCTCGTCGGAGACCAGTCCGCCGATGAGCAGCTCAGTCAGCTCGGCCGAGGGCATCTCATCCATCCAGGCGCGCAGGTCCTCGGCCACGCCCACCCCCATGGTGGCGTGGTTGACGCGGCGGTCCAGGATGAAGGCCCGGCCCTCGGGGATGCTCAGGACCTCGGAGAGCAGGTCGCGCAGCTCCAGGACCTCCACGCCGCGCTCGCGCATGATGCTGACGAAGGTGTCGTGGTCGCGCTGGGCCTTGGGCACGTCCAGGACGTCGTCGAAGAGCAGGTCGTGGCAGTTCGATGGGGTGAGGAACTCGTGGGCCCGGCCGGGGCGGCAGACCATGACACGGCGCAGCGTGCCGACCTCCGACCAGACTCCGTGCTTGCTGGTGGTCTCTTCCGTGGTGGACATGTGAACCTCTCTGTTCGATGGTGATGCGAGATCCCTACAGGGACAGGGTCCCCTGGGACAGGCCGTAGACGGCGTAGGCGGCCATGGCGACCAGGACCGCCACCAGGCCCCATTCCAGGGGCTTGAGGAGGGGGCGCGCCTGCTGCTCGCTGCGCGCCCTGAGGAAGAAGGGCAGGCCGAGGAGGTAGAAGATCGAGGTGTAGAGCAGGTAGACCAGGCCGGCGGCGTAGAGCAGCCACAGGCCGTAGACGGTGCCCAGCACGCCGATGGCCATGTCGGTCCAGGGGACCGGCCGGCCGCTGCTGCGCGCCTGGAGGCAGGCGATGACCTGGTAGAGCGCCGAGAGCAGGTAGGGCAGCAGGATGAGCGAGGAGGCCAGGAGGATGAGCGCGGTGTAGGTCGAGGCGTTGAAGTAGGTCCAGATGAGGAAGAGCTGGACCAGGAGCATCGTCAGCCACAGGGCCGCGGCGGGCACCTCCTTGGCGTTCTCCTTGCCGAAGACGCGGGGCATGAGCCCCTCGGTGGCGGGGACGCGGATGATCTCGGCGCACATGAGGAACCAGGACAGCAGCGCTCCCACCAGGGAGATGACCAGTCCCAGGGCGATGAACTTCGCGCCCCAGGGGCCCACGGCGGCCTCCAGGACGCCGGCGAGCGAGGGATCGCTCAGCTGCGCCAGCTCGGGGCGCGCGACGATGCCGTAGGACAGGATGTTGACGGCCAGCAGGAGCGCGAGCACCGAGACGAATCCGATGATCGTAGCCCGGCCGACGTCGGTGCGGGACCTGGCGCGCTCGGAGAAGACCGAGGCCCCCTCCACGCCGATGAATACCCATACGGTCACCAGCATCATGGACTTGACCTGGTGGATGACTCCGCCCAGGGAGGAGTCGCCCGTGCCCCAGAAGTCGGCCGTGAACAGCTCCAGCTTGAAGGAGAAGATGCCGATGACGATGAAGACGATGAGGGGCAGGACCTTGCCGATGGTCACCAGGGCGTTGACCACGGCCGCCTCACGGATCCCCCTGAGGATGAGGACGTGGAAGAGCCACATCACCAAGGAGGCGATGATAATCGCCTGGGCCGTATTGCCATTGCCGAATCCGGGCAGGAAGACCCCCAGGGAGGCCATGAGGAGGACCAGGTATCCGACGTTCCCGATCCATGCGGACATCCAGTACCCCCAGGCCGAGGAGAATCCGACCAGGTCACCGAATCCCGCACGGGCGTAGCCGTAGATGCCCGCATCGATCTCCGGCTTGGTCACGGCCAGGCGCTGGAAGACGAAGGCGAGCATGAGCATGCCCAGGCCGGTGACGATCCATCCGACGATGAGGGGACCGGGCGCCGCAGCGCTGGCCATCTGGTGGGGAAGGCCGAAGATCCCTCCCCCGATCATCGAGCCGATGACCAGGGCGACGAGCGCCGCCAGAGGCACCTTTCGACTCGTGGACCGCTCCGCCGCTGTGGCAGTGCCGGCTCCGGCATCAATGGGGTCACTCATACGGCCGCTCCCTTGTGGCTAGCAGGATGATATCGCATTCAGTATCCCTGCACCTGGAGGAAAAAGCAAAGATCCCGGGCATCCGCCCGAAAATGAATAGTTAACCCCAGTAATGAATAGATGCAGTAATTATCCCGAGCGGGAATCGCAATGACAGCACCCCCTTGGGAAGTTCCCGGTCATTGTCTCGGGTCCCATGCATCACGGACCGGGCCCCTGCATCGCCGGTGCCGCTCCTGGATGCCACCGCATCAGCCGGCTGGGACCTAGGTCCGCTTTTCCCGGCCGCACCGGGACCGGCCGATCCGGCATCGGAGTGCTGTGGGTTCGCCTCCCGCCACGAGCGCCACCGGGCCCGACCGTCTCACTGGGCGGCGCGCATGCCCCGCAGCTCCTTCTTCAGATCCTGGATCTCATCGCGCAGGCGGGCCGCCAGCTCGAAGTGGAGGTCCTCGGCCGCGGCGTGCATCTGCTGGGTGAGCTCGTTGATGAGCTCGACCAGCTCGCCCTGGGCGGCGCCGGCCAGCCTCTCGCGGACCGTGGACTCCGCCGCCCGGCGGCGGCCCGCCCGCACGGCGGCGTCCTCGTGCCCGCGGTAGCCACCGGCCAGGAGCTCGGCGGTGTCGATGTCCTCGCGCGCGAGCATGTCGGTGACATCGGCGATCCTCTTGCGCAACGGCTGGGGGTCGATGCCGTGCTCGGTGTTGTAGGCCAGCTGCTTGGTGCGCCGGCGCTCGGTCTCCTCAATGGCCTCGGCCATGGCCGCGGTGACCTGGTCGGCGTACATGTGCACCTCGCCGGACACATTGCGGGCGGCGCGCCCGATGGTCTGGATGAGGGAGCGGGTCGAGCGCAGGAAGCCCTCCTTGTCCGCGTCCAGGATGGAGACCAGGGAGACCTCTGGAAGGTCCAGGCCCTCGCGCAGCAGGTTGATGCCCACCAGGACGTCGAAGCGCCCCAGGCGCAGCTCGCGCAGCAGCTCCACGCGCCGCAGGGTATCGACGTCGGAGTGCAGGTACTCCACCCGCACACCGCGCTCGGCCAGGTAGGTGGTCAGGTCCTCGGCCATGCGCTTGGTCAGTGTGGTCACCAGGATGCGCTCGTCCCTGTCCACCCGCAGGCGCACCTGCTCGAGCAGGTCGTCGATCTGCCCCTGGGTGGGCTTGACCACGACTTTGGGGTCCACCAGCCCGGTGGGCCGGATGATCTGCTCCACCACGCCGTCGGCCAGCTGGGTCTCATAGTCCCCGGGCGTGGCCGACAGGTAGATGGTCTGCCCGATGCGGTCGTTGAACTCCGCGAAGGTCAGGGGCCGGTTGTCCAGGGCGCTGGGCAGGCGGAAGCCGTGGTCGACCAGGGTGCGCTTGCGCGAGGCGTCGCCCTCGAACATGGCGCCGATCTGGGGGACGGTCACATGGGACTCGTCGATGACCAGTAGGAAGTCCTCGGGGAAGTAGTCCAGCAGGGTGTTGGGCGGGGTGCCGGGCTCGCGCCCGTCGATGTGCAGGGAGTAGTTCTCCACCCCCGAGCAGGCCCCGATCTGCTGGAGCATCTCCAGGTCGTAGGTGGTGCGCATGCGCAGGCGCTGGGCCTCCAGGAGCCGCCCGTCGCGTTCCAGGACCGCCAGGCGCTCGGCCAGCTCGGCCTCGATGCCCTCGATGGCGCGGGCCATGCGCTCGGGCCCGGCCACGTAGTGGGAGGCGGGGAAGACGAAGACCTGCTCGGCCGAGGCGATGACCTCCCCGGTGACCGGATGGAGGGTGGCCAGCGCCTCGATCTCATCGCCGAAGAACTCGATGCGGATGGCGAGCTCCTCGTACATGGGGATGATCTCCACCGTGTCCCCCCGCACGCGGAAGGTGCCGCGGGTGAAGTCGGTGTCGTTGCGGGTGTACTGCATGGACACGAAGCGCCGCAGCAGGTCGTCGCGGTCGATGACCTGGCCCACCTCCAGGGGGGTCATGCGGTCGACGTACTCCTGGGGGGTGCCCAGGCCGTAGATGCAGGAGACCGAGGAGACCACCACGACGTCGCGGCGGGTGAGCAGCGAGTTGGTGGCGCTGTGGCGCAGGCGCTCGACCTCGTCATTGATGGAGGAGTCCTTCTCGATGAAGGTGTCCGTCTGGGGCACGTAGGCCTCGGGCTGGTAGTAGTCGTAGTAGGAGACGAAGTACTCCACGGCGTTGTTGGGCAGCAGCTCGCGGAACTCCGCGGCCATCTGGGCAGCCAGGGTCTTGTTGGGCTCCAGGATGAGGGTGGGGCGCTGGACCTGCTCGACCAGCCAGGCCGTGGTGGCCGATTTGCCCGTGCCGGTGGCGCCGAGCAGGACGATGTCCCTCTCCCCCGCCCTCAGGCGCTCGGCGAGCTCGGCGATGGCGGCGGGCTGATCCCCACTGGGCCGATAGGGACTGATGACCTCGAAGGGCTTGGCGGCTCGCTGGAGCTCGGTCACGGGGCGCATGGCCCCAGGCTACGCGCCCGGCACGCAGCCTCCCCGTTGCCGCCCCGCAACGACATTGATACGAGGAGCCCCTGATTTGTTGCCCTATATATATGTCTTTTCATTAGGCTGGTGGTCGCGCGCGACGTCCCACCCCTCTCGGAGCTGAACAGGAGCACTCATGGCCTTCATCCTCGCCGTATCCGCCACGATCCTCGGGGCGATCGGACCCAGCCGCACCCCCGCGCGCAAGGCCTGCTGAGCCCCCTACGGGGCCAGGCGCTCCCGCCACAGATGCGCCACGGCCCGGGACAGGTCCTCCAGGCTCCCGGAGTTGGCGATGACGACGTCGGCCACGGCCCGGCGCTCGGCGTCGGTGGCCTGAGAGGCGATCCGGGCCATGGCCTGCTCGGCCTCCAGGCCGCGCTCGGCCAGGCGCTCAATACGCGCCTCCAGATCCGCCTCGACCACGACGACCAGATCGAACATGTCCTGCATCTGGCCCTCGACCAGCAGGGGCACGTCGTAGACGGCGACCTGGCCGGCGGGCACGGCGTCGATGCGCGCCCAGGCCTCGGCGGCGATGAGCGGCAGGAGGATCTCCTCCAGGCGCGCCCGGCGCAGCTCGTCGGCGAAGACGATCCGTCCCAGGGCCGAGCGGTCCAGGGCCCCCTCGGGGGTGAGGATCTCCTGGCCGAACTCGGCGACGACGGCGGCCAGGCCCTGGCTGCCGGGCTCGACGACCTCGCGGGCGACGTCGTCGGCCACGATGATGGTGGCCCCGTGATCGGCGAGCAGGCCTGCGACGGTCGATTTACCCGAACCGATCCCCCCGGTCAGACCGACGCGCAGGGCGCGCCCGGCGGGGCGGCTGGTGGTCAGTGCTGAGTGGCTCATACCACTATGATGCCCGCCTCGAGGGCGAATGTGGTGCCGCTCCGCTCCTGGCTCAGCGCGAGTCCCGCGACGGGCGGGCTCTCATTGGGCTTCAGTGAGCTTGAGCCCGACCACGCAGCCCACCAGCACCATGAGCAGGGCGATGCGCACGAGGGACACGGCCTCGGCACCGGTGGCCATGGCCCAGACGACGGTTGTGGCCGCGCCCACGGCAGTCCACACGGCGTAGCCCGTGCCCACCGGGATCTCGCGCAGCGCATAGGCCAGCCCGCTCATCGAGACCAGGAGGCAGGCGGCGAAGACCAGTGCGGGCCACAGGCGCGTCAGCCCCTCGGAGCGGGCCAGGGCGGTGGCCCAGACGGCCTCGAACAGGCCCGAGGCGATCAGGATGATCCAGGGCATGGCAGGAACCTAGCAGACGCCGGCCCGGACGGCGCCCGGATCCGGCCCGGGGCTAGGCCAGGTGCCGCGGCCCGCGCGCGGGCACCGCCTTATCCCGCCCGGCATCCTGAGCCGTCACCGGTGCGCCGCCGCCTCGGCGCCTCCCGCCCCGGCCCCGCCCGTAGGGGGCGATGCGCTCCTCGATGGAGGCGATGGCCCCGGCCACCCCGCGCGGCGGGTGGGCGCTGCGCGAGAGCTGCGCGGAGGCGCGGGAGAGCACTTCCCGGACGATGGAGGCCCGGGAGTGGTCCTGCTCGACGCCCTGGGTCAGGACGGCGGCGAGCTCGACGAGC
The DNA here is from genome assembly GCF_019974135.1 of Actinomyces capricornis. Taxonomy (NCBI): domain Bacteria; kingdom Bacillati; phylum Actinomycetota; class Actinomycetes; order Actinomycetales; family Actinomycetaceae; genus Actinomyces; species Actinomyces capricornis. The sequence goes on along the minus strand of NZ_AP025017.1, from coordinate 2,786,920 downwards.
ACCCGTGCGCTCAGGCCGGGGTCCCCCACCGCCTCGGTGAGGATGGAGCAGCGCTCCCCCGGGCGCCCGGGGGGCCAGGCCTCCAGCTGCTCCAGGCACGCCTGCCAGGCCTGCTCGGCGGTGGTCCGGTCGCCGCGGGCCTGCGCCGCGTGGGAGGCCAGCGCCAGGGCGGCGCATGCGCTCTCGACCCAGCCCTGGCTCTCGCACAGGGCGGCGGTGTCCAGGTTCTCCCTCTCCGCGCGCTCGTTGGCTCCCAGGACTGCCAGGAGCCGGGCGAAGGCCAGGCGCAGGTCGACGACGAGCTCCAGGTCGGCGTCGTCGGAGACCTCCGCCAGGGAGGCGCTGACCGTCTCGGCAGTGGACATGGCCCGCTCGCGCACCGAGTCCATGCCGTAGCCGCGGGCCAGGGTCAGCAGTTCGCGCACCTGCGCCAGCAGGGCCGGCCGGTTGCGCAGCTGCGCCGGATCCGGTGGCACGGGACCCGTGACGGTGCCGTAGGAGCGGGCGGCCAACCGCGAGGCCTCCGCCGCCATCTGGGTCTCCACGCGGTGGGACACCCCGTTGTTGCCGTTGCGATGATCGAAGCGCACCGCCAGGGCACGCACGAAGGCAGTGGCCTGGTCGTAGGAGCGGGCCACCGTGTCCCAGGCGGTGAGGGTGAGCTCCCCCCAGGGGGTGCGCCAGTCCAGGGCGACGCCCAGGGCGTTGCGCCCGTAGTCGGCCCGGATCGCCTCTCGCAGCACCAGGGACAGGCCGACCGCGGTGCTCATCAGGCTCCAGGCGCTGGCCTGGGCCGCGCCGTCCAGCGCCGTGTGCCGCAGCACGGCCAGGGCGCGCTGCCACTGGGAGGACATGCCCAGGTACTCCAGCTGATCGCCCAGGGCACGCAGGCGCTCGGCGGTGGGCAGGTCCAGGGCGGTCAGGGAGGCCAGGGCGTCCTCGGCCTCCACGCGCCGCCCCTGGGCCAGGTAGGGCAGCAGCGAGGCGCCCAGGGTGCGCGCCGCCCCCACCGGATCGGCCTCGGGGCGTGTGGCCAGGGCGGTGGCGGTGCGGATGACGCCGGAGTAGTCGTCGTGCATCCGGGCGGCGGCCAGCACCGCGCCGGTGTCGGGCTGCTCGAAGGAGAAGAGCCTGGCCACGCGCAGCTGCTCGATGGCGTCATTGCGCAGCCCCAGGCTCACCAGCAGCTCCACGCGCGCGTAGTGCAGGGGCAGCGCCGACTCGCCGTGGGCGCTGCGCAGCGCCTCGCAGGTCTCCGCGATGGCCTCGATCTGCTCAGTGGTGGTGTCGGGGTCCTGCCCCAGCTGGGTGATCCACGCCCGATCCACGGCGGCCAGGAGGCGGGCGGCCTGCGCGGGGGCCCGGTCCACGCCGGCGCCGGCCTGGCGCACGGAGAGCAGGGCATCGCGCAGGGCGATGACACTGGGGCGGGAGGGGGACCGGGGATCCATGTCCTCCAGGGCGTCGACCAGATCGTCCCAGCTCATCATGCCCAGTCCTCCTGCCGTGCGGGTGCGGCGCATGCGCCGGGGGAAGCCTCACACACGCGGACCGCCACCGCGATGGGGAGGAGGAACCAGGTAGTACCCAGGCGCACACGAGCCGGGAGGGCTCCATCCGCGGTCCGCGGGTGGAGCCCTCCCGGCTCGTTGATGAGCGTCAACTGATACAGGGGCTCAGTTGCCGGTCAGCTTCTCGCGCAGAGCGGCCAGGGCCTCGTCGGAGGCCAGGGTGCCCGAGGCCTCTGCCGGGGCCGAGGAGTAGGACGAGGAGCCGGCCGGGGCGGCCGCGCCGGTGTCCTGCTCCTCCTCGAAGGCCTTGGCGACCTGGGCCTTGTGGGCCTCCCAGCGGGCGTGGGCCGCCGCGTACTCGGCCTCCCAGGCCTCGCGCTGGGCGTCGTAGCCCTCGAGCCACTCGTTGGTCTCCGGGTCGAAGCCCTCGGGGTACTTGTAGTTGCCCTCCTCGTCGTACTCGGCCGCCATCCCGTACAGGGAGGGGTCGAAGTCCTCGGAGGCGGGGTCCACGCCCTCGTTGGCCTGCTTGAGCGACAGGGAGATGCGACGGCGCTCCAGGTCGATGTCGATGACCTTGACGAAGACCTCGTCACCGACCTTGGCCACCTGCTCGGGCACCTCGACGTGGCGCTGGGCGAGCTCGGAGATGTGGACCAGGCCCTCGATGCCGTCCTCGACGCGCACGAAGGCGCCGAAGGGGACGAGCTTGGTGACCTTGCCGGGCACGACCTGGCCGATGGCGTGGGTGCGTGCGAAGGCCTGCCACGGGTCCTCCTGGGTGGCCTTGAGCGACAGGGAGACGCGCTCGCGGTCGAAGTCGACGTCGAGGACCTCGACGGTGACCTCGGTACCGACCTCGACGACCTCGGAGGGGTGGTCGATGTGCTTCCAGGACAGCTCGGAGACGTGGACCAGGCCGTCCACGCCACCCAGGTCCACGAAGGCACCGAAGTTGACGATGGAGGAGACCACGCCGGAGCGGACCTGGCCCTTCTGGAGGGTCTGGAGGAAGTTGGTGCGGACCTCGGACTGGGTCTGCTCCAGCCAGGCGCGGCGGGAGAGCACCACGTTGTTGCGGTTCTTGTCCAGCTCGATGATCTTGGCCTCGAGCTCGCGGCCCACGTAGGGCTGGAGGTCGCGCACGCGGCGCATCTCGACCAGGGAGGCGGGCAGGAAGCCGCGCAGGCCGATGTCGAGGATGAGGCCGCCCTTGACGACCTCGATGACGGAGCCGGTGACGACGCCGTCCTCCTCCTTGATGCGCTCGATGGTGCCCCAGGCGCGCTCGTACTGGGCGCGCTTCTTGCTCAGGAGCAGGCGTCCCTCCTTGTCCTCCTTCTGCAGGACGAGGGCCTCGATCTCGTCGCCGACCGAGACGATCTCGTCGGGGTCGACGTCGTGCTTGATGGACAGCTCTCGGGAGAGGATGACACCCTCGGTCTTGTAGCCGATGTCGAGGAGGACCTCGTCGCGGTCGACCTTGACAACAGTGCCCTCGACGATGTCACCGTCGTCGAAGTACTTGATGGTCTCGTCGACGGCGGCGAGGATCTCCTCGGTCGAGCCGATGTCGTTGACGGCGACCGGGGCGGGGCTGGGTGTGGTGGTGGTCATTGAGTGGGTGCTCCGAATGCGGATAGGTGGTTCGGGTCGATAGATACCGCGCATCCCACTGCTACGGGAACCGGCCCGGACCAGACCCCGCGCAGCAGGGCGTCATTCCGCTGACATCATGTCTGATGAACAGGTTCATAGACAATCCTTCACGCGCGAGACGCCCAGGGACGCACGAGTGAACCCTAGCAGCATGTGACGAATCCGTGACTGCGCTATCCGCGCCCCAAGTGCCGCCATGGAGGTGTCATCGCTCACACATGCGGGATCCGCACTACCACCACACCCTCCCAAACCACCCAGAACCATACATAATAAACCCTCTCACCCTTAATGAAACACCTGGTTCAGGATTTTTTCAACGGCAACGTGGGCGGCGGGGCCCCGACGTCCTCCACCCTCCCGGCCGAAGGTCACAATTGCGCTGACTCAGTGGGCGGCTTCTCGCCAGGTGAGACCGGAGCCGGTGGCGACCTCCAGGGGCACGGAGAGCTCGGCGGCGGCGCCCATCCGCTCCACCAGGAGGCGGCGCACGGCCTCGGACTCACCGGGCGCCACCTCGACCATGAGCTCGTCATGGATCTGGAGCAGGATGCGGCTGCCCAGGCCCTGCTCGGCCAGGGCCGCCTCGACCTCGACCATGGCCTTCTTGACGATGTCGGCGGCGCTGCCCTGGATGGGGGCGTTGAGGGCGGCGCGCTCGGCCATCTCGCGGCGCTGGCGCTGGTCGCTGGTCAGGTCGGGCAGGTAGCGGCGGCGTCCGAGCATCGTCTGGGTGTAGCCGTCACGGCGGGCCTGCTCGACGACGGACTCCAGGTAGTCGTGGACACGCCCGAAGCGGGCGAAGTAGGCGTCCCGCAGCGCGGAGGCCTCGGCGTTGTCGATGCCCAGCTGACGGGCCAGCCCGTAGGTGGACAGCCCGTAGGCCAGGCCGTAGCTCATGGCCTTGACGTGGCTGCGCTGCTCGGCGGTGACCTGCTCGACCTCGATGCCGTGGACCAGGGCCGCGGCGTAGCGGTGGAGGTCCTCCCCGCTGCGGAAGGCCTCGATGAGGGCCTCGTCCCCCGACAGGTGCGCCATGATGCGCATCTCGATCTGGGAGTAGTCGGCGGTCATGAGGCACTCGTAGCCCTGCCCGACGGTGAAGGCCTCGCGGATGCGCATCCCCTCCTCGGTGCGGGCGGGGATGTTCTGCAGGTTGGGGTCGGTGGAGGACAGCCGGCCGGTGGCGGCGATGGTCTGCTGGAAGGTGGTGTGGATGCGCCCGTCGGGCTGGATGGCCTTGCGCAGGCCCTCCACGGTCTGCCGCAGCTTGATGGCGTCGCGGTGCTCCAGCAGGTGGGCCAGGAAGGGGTGGCCGGTCTTGGCATGCAGGCCGGCCAGCGCCTCGGCGTCGGTGGTGTAGCCGGTCTTGGTCCTGCGGGTCTTGGGCATCCTCAGCTCGTCGAACAGGACGGTCTGGAGCTGCTTGGGGCTGGACAGGTTGAGCTCGTGCCCGGCGGCGGCGAAGGCGCCCTGCGCAGCATGGGTGACGCGGGCGTCGAGCTCGGTGGCCCGGGTGGCCAGCACGGCGTCGTCGACGGCGATGCCGGCGTCCTCCATCACCGCCAGGGTGGCGGCCACGGGCATCTCCAGGTCGGTGAACAGGGCGGTGGCCCGCCGCTGCTCCATCTGGACCTCCAGCACCTCCTGGAGGGGCAGGAGGACGGCGGCGCGGCGCGCGGAGGCCAGGGCCTGCCCGGCGGCCCCCGAGGACAGGGAGTCCAGGTCCAGGGCCTGCTGGGAGCCGGTCTCCTGCGCGGCGCCGTCGGCCAGGCCCGCCAGGTCGATGTCGAGCCAGCGCTGCGCCAGGGTATCCACGTCGTAGGAGCGCTGCTCGGGCCGGCACAGGTAGCCCGCCAGGCAGGGGTCGGCGATGACGCCGTCGAGGCTCAGGCCCCGGGCCTTCAGGGCGTGCCAGGCCCCCTTGGCGTCGGCCACGATCTTGGGGCGCTCGACGTCGGCGAGCAGGGCCTCGAGCACGGCCTCGTCCTGGACGCTGAGCTCGGCGGTGTCGATGGCCACGGCGCTGGCGCCATCGGAGATGGAGACGATCTGGGCGTCGGCCTGGACCGGCCGCAGGGCGCCCACGACGTCGATGCCCAGCGGGGCGGGGCGGGACCCGGGGCCCGGCGCGGGCAGGTGCTCCTGGAGCCAGGCGCCCAGGCCCCCGGGCTCCAGGTCATGGCCCAGGACGCCCACCTCCAGCCCGAGGAGCCGGCCCATGGGCCCCTCGTCGTCGTCGGCCTGCGCCGCCGCGCCCTCCTGCTGGGCGAAGCTGAGGATCCGCTGGGAGCGCTGGTGCAGGGTGCGGAACTCCAGGGTCTCGAAGACCCGTGCCAGACCGGCCCTGTCGGCGCCCTCCAGGCGCAGGTCGCCGATGCTCAGGCCCAGGTCGAGGTCGGTGACCAGGCGGTTGAGCCGGCGGTTGCGCAGGACGTCGTCGAGGTGGTCGCGCAGGGACTGGCCGGCCTTGCCCTTGATGTCCTCGGCGTGGGCGATGACGCCCTCCAGGCCGTCGTAGAGGCCGATCCACTTGGCCGCCGTCTTGGGCCCCACCCCGGGCACGCCCGGCAGGTTGTCGCTGGTCTCCCCCACCAGGGCGGCCAGGTCCGGGTAGCGCTCGGGGGTGACGCCGTAGCGCTCCTCGACCTCCTGGGGGGTCATGCGCCGCAGGGTCGAGACGCCCTTGACCGGGTAGAGCACGGTGCAGCGCTCGGTGACGGTCTGGAAGGAGTCGCGGTCCCCCGAGCACACGAGGACCTCCAGGCCCTCGTCCTGGGCCGAGGCCGCCAGGGTGGCCAGGATGTCGTCGGCCTCATACCCGGGGGCGGTGATGGTGCGCACCCCCATGGCCCCGAGGACCTCCTCGATGAGCTCGACCTGCCCGATGAAGGGCTGGGGGGTCTCCTCGCGCGTGCCCTTGTACTCGGCGTACTCCTCGGTGCGGAAGGTCCCCCCGGGCAGGTCGAAGGCCACGGCCGCATGCGTGGGGGCCTCGCCCTCCAGCAGGGACAGGAACATGGAGGTGAAGCCGTGGACGGCGTTGGTGGCCTGGCCCGTGGAGGTGGTGAAGTTGTCCACCGGCAGGGCGTAGAAGGCGCGGAAGGCCATGGAGTGGCCGTCGATGAGCAGGAGCCTGGCGGGGTCCTGGCTCCCGGGTCGGTGCGGGCTGGTCGCGTTGGTGCTCACCATGACAGCCTAGGCCCATGAGCAACACGCAGCCCGACAGCCCCACCGCGCCCCCGAGTCCCGCGACCGGCTCGGGTGACGCCTCCTGCGACGGCGCCTCCTCCACTAGCCCCTCGCCCAACGGCGCCTCCAGCGGCACCGGCGCTGCGGAGCGGCCCACGGTTGTCGGCCCCCTGGGGCCGGTGGGCCAGACGCTGGCCGCCCTGTCGGCGTCGAGCTCGGCGCCGGTGGCCTTCCCGGATCCGGGGCGCCGCCCCTATCCCGATCCGCGTCCCGCCGGATCGGCGATCTCGGCCTTCAGCGCCGTGCACGCCGGCCTGGAGGAGGACGAGGAGGGCACGCTCATGGAGACCCTGCGCATGGAGGTGGTCCAGCGCGATGCCGATCTCACGCAGGTGCGGATGCCGGTGGATGGGGCCCGCCAGGTGGTGGGGATCCTCCACGGCGGGGCGACGGCGGCGCTCATCGAGACCGCGGCCTCGGTCGCGGCGCGGGAGGCTGCGCCGACCGGCTCGGTGCCGGTGGGGGCGGAGCTGACGGTCTCGCATCTGCGGCCGGCTGAGGAGGGATGGGTGACGGCGGTGGCCACCCCCATTCACCGGGGGCGGCGCACCGCCGTCTACGAGGTCAGTGTGAGCGACGAGAAGGGCAGGCACATCGCCCGCGGGACGTTGCGCAGCCTGTTCACCTGAGGACTGCCCGCCGGGGATCGCGGGGGCGGGGGTCAGTCGTCCTTGCTGTTGGCTGCGGCGCCGACCTGCTCGATGACTGCATCGGCGACCTCGCGCATGGTCAGGCGCCGGTTCATCGAGGTCTTCTGAAGCCAGCGGAAGGCCTCGGGCTCGCTCAGGCCCATGCGCTCCATGAGCAGTCCCTTGGCGCGGTCGACCCGCTTGCGCGTCTCGAAGCGCTCGGTGAGATCGCTGATCTCGTTCTCCAGGGACAGGATCTCCTCGTGCCGCGACAGGGCGATCTCCAGGGCGGGGATGAGGTCGGCCGGGGTGAAGGGCTTGACGACGTAGGCCATGGCCCCCGCGGCGCTGGCGCGCTCGACCAGGTCGGTCTGCGAGAAGGCGGTCAGCATGACCACCGCGCAGGAGTGCTTGTCCAGAATGCGCTCGGCGGCGGTGATGCCGTCGGTGACCGGCATCTTGACATCCATGACGCACAGATCGGGCTGGTGCTCCTGGGCCAGGCGGATGGCCTCCTCACCATCGGAGGCCTCGGCGACGACGTCGTAGCCCGCGTCTGTCAGGGTCTCCACGATGTCAAGGCGGATGAGGGTCTCGTCCTCGGCGACGAGGACCCTGCGGGATCGGGTGGTGCTGGACTCGTTGCTCACACCATAGATCCTAGTATGCTTCGGCTCGTGGCGCCGCTCGAGAGCGGACGCGCCGCCTCCGTAGCCCAATTGGCAGAGGCATCCGACTCAAAATCGGAGTGTTGTGGGTTCGAGTCCCACCGGAGGTACCCCGGGCCCCACGATCCCCTCCGGATCGAACTGTCCCCCCCATTCGGCCGAGGTGCCCACCGGATGGGAGTGCAGCCTTGACGCAGCGCTTTCGGACTCGGGACCAGGGGTGCGCGCTCGTTGCATATCCTCAGGCCCCGGACCAGCCAACGGCCCCGGCCTTTCCGCACGATCCTGTCAGCCCTCCTCGCCGGGCCGTGCTGAAGATGTGCAGCACGGGGTCAGTCGACGTGAACGGTGGGTGCCTCTCCGCGCTGCAGCCCGTCATGATCGCGGCCCCCGAAGTGGACGCCGAGGACCTCGATCCGGTTGTCGCAGACGGCGAAGGCGATGACGACGCGATTCCTGAACCCCACAGTGCGCAGATGGGGCCGGATGTCGTCGCGGAGTCGCCCGGTCAGGGGGAACTCGGCCAGGGCCTCGCAGCGGTCCATGATGGCCGACAGGTAGGCCTCGGCCAGGTCGGAGGAGCCGGACTCCTCGGCGATCCGCCGGTAGAGCCCGGTCATGTGGCGCAGCGCCCACGGCGAGAAGACGACGTCGGGGTTCACGGCCGGGGCCGTGCCTGGTGATGGGCGTGAGCCTCGGCCAGATGGGCGCGCACGCCCTGGACGTCCCACGCCAGGCAGGGGTGGTCGCGCAACTCGTCGTAGGCCTCCCCCACCTCCTCGTGCAGCCAGGTCTCAGCGGCCTCCTCGCGGAGGAACAGGTCGATGAGGCCGTCGCGCACGACCTCGCTCTCGCTGTCATAGGCGCCCGAGACCACCCGCTCGGCCAGCGCCACCGCCACCTCTTCGGGCAGGGTGATGCTCAGCTCCTTCAACTCATGGGACACGACCAGATCTCCTCAACTGCTCATGTGCACTGCGATCACAGCCGCCTGCGCTCAGGCCTTGTAGTCGACCGTCTCCCCCACGGTGTGGATGCGGATGGAGTTGGTCGAACCGGGGGTGCCCGGGGGCATGCCCGCCACGATGACGACGGTGTCCCCGGCCTGCGCCAGGTGCTTGTCCTGGAGGATCTCATCGACCTGGGCGACCATGTCGTCGGTGTGCTGGACCGCGGGGACCCTGTAGGTGTTGACCCCCCAGGAGACCGCGAGCTGGTTGCGGGTGGAGTCCAGGGGCGTGAAGGCCAGCAGCGGGATCGGGGAGCGCAGGCGGGACAGGCGCCGGGCGGTGTCACCGGACTGGGTGAAGGTGACCAGGTAGGTGATGTCGAGCTGCTCGCCCATCTCGGCGGCGGCGCGGGTCAGGGCGCCGCCGCGGGTCTGCGGGTAGGAGCCGAGCTCGGCGATGCGCTCCCCGCCGTTCTCCTCCACGTTCTCGATGATGCGGGCCATGGTGCGCACGGCCTCGATCGGGTAGGCGCCCACGGAGGTCTCACCGGAGAGCATGACGGCGTCGGCGCCGTCGAGGATGGCGTTGGCGCAGTCCGAGGCCTCGGCGCGGGTGGGCCGGGGGTTCTGGATCATGGACTCCAGGACCTGGGTGGCCACGATGACCGGCTTGGCCTGACGGCGGGCCAGCTCGATGGCCCGCTTCTGCACCAGCGGCACCGCCTCCAGGGGCATCTCGACGCCCAGGTCGCCGCGGGCCACCATGATGCCGTCGAAGGCCGAGACGATGTCGAAGAGGTTCTCCACCGCCTGGGGCTTCTCGATCTTGGCGATGACGGGGATGCGCACCCCGACCTCGTCCATGATCTCGTGGACGTCCTTGATGTCGTCGGCGTTGCGCACGAAGGACAGGGCGATGAAGTCGGCACCGACCTCCAGGGCCCAGCGCAGGTCCACGCGGTCCTTCTCCGACAGGGCCGGCACCGAGACCGCCACGCCCGGCAGGTTGATGCCCTTGTTGTTCGACACGAAGCCGGGGACCTCGACCCGGGTGACCACATCGGTGTCGGTCACCGCGACGACGCGCACCGCCACGTTGCCGTCGTCGATGAGCAGGCGGTCGCCCGGGCGGCAGTCCCCGGGCAGGCCCTTGAAGGTGGTCGAGCAGCGCTTGACCGTGCCCAGCACGTCATCGGTGGTGATGGTGAACTCATCGCCCTTGTTGAGCATGACCTTCTGGTCGTTGACGAACTTGCCCAGGCGGATCTTGGGGCCCTGGAGGTCGACCAGGACGGCGATGGCCCGGCCGGAGGCCTCGGCGGCGGCGCGCACCCGCCCGATGACCTCCTCGTGGTCCTCCACCCGCCCGTGCGAGCGGTTGATACGCGCGACATTCATGCCCGCGTCCACCAGGGCTTGCACCTGCTCGGGCGAGTCGGTGGCGGGTCCGAGGGTGCATACGATCTTGGCTCTGCGCATGGGTCAAGCCTAAGGGACGCGCATGCGCTTGGCCGAGCAGGTGCCCGATACTCGCACGAGTTGGGACTATCGTCACCGTTCCCGGCCGTCAGTGACCTGGGAGTCCTCCTCGCCGTCCTGGCTCTCCTCCTCGCCGTCCTCACGGTCTCCGACGCCCCGATCCCCAGTGCTCTCCTGCTCCGCGGCGGGCCGGGTGGTATCGGCGATGGCGTCGTCGAGCCTGCGGGGCACCCCGCGGGAGGCCAGGACCAGGCCCACGGCCCCCACCGCGAAGATGATCACCGAGGTCCACACGTTCAGGCGCAGGCCCGCGATGGTCTCGGCCTCGTCGATGCGCAGTGCCTCGATCCACACCCGCCCCGCGGTGTAGACCATGAGGTAGGCCCACAGGAGCCTGCCCCCGGTGACGCCGTCGCGGGCCAGGAGCCGGCGCCCCAGCCACACCAGGAAGGCCGCACCGGCGAGGTTCCACAGGGCCTCGTAGAGGAAGGTCGGGTGGAACAGCGTGCCGGACGGATACCCCGGGGGCAGGTGGGCGGCGTCGATCTCCAGCCCCCAGGGCAGGGTGGTGGGCGCGCCGAAGAGCTCCTGGTTGAACCAGTTGCCCAGGCGGCCGATGGCCTGGGCCACCAGGAGGGCGGGGGCCACGGCGTCGGCCAGGGGCGCCAGGCGCAGGCCGCGGCGCCTCATGAGCCAGGCACCGGCGGCGACCCCGGCGGCGATGCCGCCCCAGATGCCCAGCCCGCCCCTCCAGATCTGGGGGATGAGGGCCAGGTCCCCGCCCGGGCCGACGTAGGCGTCCGGGGAGGACAGGACGTGGTAGATGCGGGCGCCGAGGATCCCCGCCGGGACCGCCAGGAGGGCCACGTCCAGGACGGTGTCCCTGTCCCCGCCGCGGGCCTCGTAGCGCCTGCCCGACCACCACACGGCCACGAAGACGCCCGCGAGGATGCACAGGGCGTAGGCCCTCAGCGGGAAGGGGCCGATGTACCACACCCCGGTCGAGGGACTGGGCAGGGAGGCGGGCGCAGCGGCGGCCGCGATCATGGCAGGGGCACTGGTGAGCACTCAGGGGGCCTCTCGGTGGGTGGCGTGGAGCAGGGAGGGGTGGGCGCCGGCGGCGACCAGCTCGGCGACGAACTGCTGGGGGTCGGTGGAGCGGATGACGGCCTCCCCCACCAGGACGACGTCGGCGCCGCAGCGGGCGAAGTCCATGACGTCGTGGGGGCCCCGGACTCCCCCGGCGACGATCCTGATGACCTCGGCGGGCAGGACCTCCGCGACCTGCTCGAAGCGGGCGCGGTCGACCGCCAGGGTGTCGGGGTCGCGGGCGCTGATGGCCACGATCCGCCCGCCGGACTCGATGGTGGTCAGCGCCTCGCGCCGGGTGCGCACCTTGACCACCGCGCACATCCCCAGGGAGTGGACCCGGTCGATGAGGCCCTGGAGGACCAGCGGCTCCAGGCGCGCGTCGAGCATGAGCAGGTCGGCGCCGTGGGCGCGGGCCTCATGGACCTGGTAGGGGGTGACGACCAGGTCGTTGGCCAGGACGGGCACCTCCACCGCGGCCCTCACGTCATCGAGGTCCTCCAGGGAGCCGTGAGCCCCGCGCGGGCCGGTGACCACCGAGACGCAGGCCGCTCCCCCGGCGGCGTAGAAGCGGGCCAGGACCCCCGGCGCGCCGCATCCGCTGAGGTCGGCGAAGGTGGCCGTGGAGCGCTTGACCTCGGCGATGACGCTGACGGTGCACCCCGGTGCGCGCAGCACCTGGCGCGCCTCCCTGGCCCCGGGGGCCAGGCGTGCCATCTCCTTGATCCGGCGCAGGGGGACGCGACTGGCGCGCTGGTCGGCGGCCGCGCGCGCCTGGGCGGCGATCTGCTCGAAACGCCCGGTCTGGTCGATGGCCACCGCGCACCTCCTTCCACAGATCCGCCGGAGCAGGTGGGCCTGGACGGCGATGGGCACCATCGTCGTCGGCCCGGGGCTCGCGAGGCAAATCCGCCCCCGGGCCGCCTCCTCAGGCCGGCGTCCCGCCGGCGGGGCGGGCGCCGACGACGGCGCCCAGGTCCCCGCCCTCCAGGAAGCAGGTGCGCCGACCGGTGTGGCAGGCCGCCCCCACCTGATCGACCTCGATGAGCAGGGCATCGCCGTCGCAGTCCAGGTGGACGGCCTTGACGTACTGGGCGTGCCCCGAGGTGTCGCCCTTGCGCCAGTACTCGCCGCGGGAGCGGGACCAGAAGGTCACCCGCCCCTGGCTCAGGGTGCGGGCCAGGGCCTCGTCGTCCATCCAGCCGACCATGAGCACCTCGCGGGTGTCGTGCTGCTGGATGACGGCGCACACCAGGCCGGCCGGATCGCGCTTGAGGCGCTGGGCGATCGAGGGGCTCAGGGCACCTGCGGGGCTGCCGCCCGGGGCCTGGGTGTCAGGGGCCTGGGTGTCAGGGGCCTGGGAGGTGGTCACCGCGGCAGTGTCTCACGGCGTCGATTCCAGGCCATGGATGAAGGCGCCGAAGATGGCGATCAGGATGATGATCACCAGGACTCCCAGGACGATGAGCACCGCCGAGATGATGACACCGGCCAGGGCCACGCCCCTGTTGGTCGCCCTGCCCTCGCGCGCCGCACCCAGGCCGAGGATCCCCAGCACGAGGGAGATCACCAGGGCGACGCCTCCCAGGGGGAAGGCGAACAAGGAGATCACCAACGAGCTCAGGGACAAGACCAGGGAGGTGATCCCCGCCCAGTTCATCTCATCGGGCCGGGGGTGCGCCCCCGGCGGGTAGGCGCCCGCGTAGTAGCCGGGGTGGGCGCCCGGCGGATGGCCGTACGGCGCGGGGTACCCGGGCAGATCGGGCGCCCCCGCCGGCGGGTGGCTCCCGACGGCGGCGTAGGGGCCGTCGTGGCCGCCTCCCGCCGCCCCGGGCTGCTGCAGGTGATGCTCCCAGGGCGAGCCGCCGGTCGGCCCTGAGGGCGGGTAGGGATCCTCGGTCATCGGGCAGTCCTCTCCATCATCACGCCCCTCCATTGCCATGCTGTCACGGTGCCGGCTCACCCCGGGGGCCCCAGGAGGGGACCCATATGCACCCACATCCCCGGTAGGTTCCTCACCACGAAGAAGATGCCCGTGGATACCAGGAGGCCGGTGGCCTCCCAGCCGGTGAGGAAGGCTCCCTGCGCTCCCCGGATCCTGCGCAGGAGCCAGCGCAGGACCACCAGGAGGGCGACGAGCTCGATGGCCAGGGCGAAGGGGTTGTAACCCAGGGCTGTGGGCAGGTCCCCGTGGATGAGGGCGGCGGTGGCCCGCGTCCCCCCGCACAGGGGGCACCACAGCCCGGTGCTGCGGTGCATGAGGCACAGCTCCGGGACCACGGAGAAGGTGCGGGGGAAGAGGACCCCTCCCCCGATCACCGCCACCACGGGCAGGCTCAGCAGCGTGGCGGCGCCCAGCCATAGACGAGAGGAGCGGCAACGGCGCACCTGTGGATGGGCGGCGGCATGGACCACGAGTGTATCCATTCAGGAACTCAGAGAACTATTCAATGCGCCCAGAATCCACAGAATGATCAGTAGCACCCAAGAAGCCCCGGCAATGACAATACCGGCGATCGACAGCCCCTTATTGTCAGCCTCCCCATTATTGACCGCCTGAATGCCGAGGATGCCGAAGATCACCGCGATGACACCCGGGATACCCCAGCAGCACACGCTGAAGATCCCCAGCACCAGGGAGGTGATGCCCATCCAGTTCTTCTCGGTGGGATTGGGCATGTATCCGCCGTAGGGCGCCCCGTAGCCGGCCTGGCCCGGATAGGGCTGCTGGGCGGCGGGATTGTACATCTGCTGATCCGGGTAGGGCTGGCCCGGATAGGCCTGCCCGGCATTGGGGCTGGAGGCGTAAGGGTCCTGGCCGTTGGGGTCGTACGGTCCGGGCTGGCCGGGGTAGGTGCTCATGGGGATCCTGATCTGATGAGGTGGGCGCTGCCGAGGGGCGCCCTGACATGGTACAGGTCACAGGAGGACCGTAACCGATCGGAGGATACCGAAGCCGTCGGGCCGAGGCAAAGGGGAGGACTGCCCACCGCCGCCCGGGGCGGCCATGCCCCGTGGCCCGCCCTCAGCGCACCGGGTGCCCGGCGCGGCGCAGGGCCTCCTTGGCCTGGCCCACGGTCATGGTCCCGTAGTGGAAGACCGAGGCGGCCAGGACGGCGTCGGCGCCGTGGTCGGCGGCCCGGGCGAAGTCCTCGGGCCGTCCCGCCCCTCCTGAGGCGATGAGGGGCACGCCCACCTCGCGCCGCACCGCGTCGATCATCTCAGTGTCGAAGCCGCCGGTGACGCCGTCGGCGTCCATGGAGTTGAGCAGGATCTCGCCCGCCCCCAACTCGGTGGCCCGCACCGCCCAGGCCACGGCGTCGATACCGGTGGAGCGCCGTCCCCCATGGGTGGTGACCTCGTAGCCGGACTCGGTGCTCACGCCCTCGGGGCAGCGCCGGGCGTCGACCGAGAGCACGAGCACCTGACTGCCGAAGCGCCGGGCGATCTCTCCGATGAGCTCGGGGCGGGCGATGGCGGCGGTGTTGACCCCGACCTTGTCGGCCCCGGCCCCCAGGAGCCGGTCGACGTCCTGGGCGCTGCGCACCCCGCCGCCGACGGTCAGGGGCACGAAGACCTGCTCGGCGGTGCGCGAGACCACCTCCATCATGGTCGAGCGGCCCTCGCTGGAGGCCGAGACGTCCAGGAAGGTGATCTCGTCGGCCCCCTGCTCGTCGTAGCGGGCGGCCAGCTCCACGGGGTCGCCGGCGTCCCGCAGCCCCTGGAAGTTCACTCCCTTGACCACGCGCCCGTCCTTGACGTCCAGGCAGGGGATGACGCGGATGGCCAGGCTCATGGCCTCTCCTCTCCGGAAGCGGCAGTGGCCTCGGGCGTGGCCTCGGGCAGGGCTGCGGGCGTGGCGGTGGGGGCGGCCGTTGGGGGCGCGGTCGGTGTGGCCGTGGGGGCGGCGGGCTCGGTGGCCGGGACGGTGGCCGGGGCGTCGTCGCGCGAGGCGATGGCCAGCACGTCGATGACCACGGCCACCGCGTCCTCCCCCCGCGCCTGATCGGCGGGCAGGGCCAGGACCACCCGTGAGCCCACGGGCACATCGACCAGCAGCTGGGAGACCCCGGCCAGGGTGTTCCTCATGTCGATGGAGCGCGGCAGAACGGTGGTGCCGTAGGCGGAGGTGCCCGAGACCTGGCCGGTGGACCAGTTGACGATGGAGTAGCGGGCGATGAGCAGGTCGTCCCTGCCCACCTGCGGCCCCTGGCCCTGGACGAGGGTGGTGATACTGGAGGTGGTGGGTGCGGAGAGCCCCTGGACTGAGATCTGGGCCGCGCCGTCCTTGTCGATGGTCACCGCCGGCATGCCGCTGGTGGGCTCGCGCTCCTCCCCGGTGGCCACGGTGGGAAGGATGTCGATCACGGTGATCTCGGTGGTCAGCTCCCCGTCCTCCTCGTGGGGGGCGCGCAGCACCACCCGGGAGCCCTCGGTCTTGCCCTCGATGGCCTTGTCGAGCTCCTCGCCCAGGGCGTCATCGAGCATGACCGTGCGCAGGGAGGCCCCTGTCTCGGTGCCGGTGGTGTTGCGCCCGTCGAGCCCGGAGAAGGTGGAGATCGACAGCAGGACGGCGTCGCCCTGGCTCACGGTGCGGCCGGTGCCCTCCACCAGGAGGTCCTCGTGCAGGGAGGTGGCCGGGGTCAGGGCCCCCTTGAGGGAGACCACGGGCACCACGCCCGGCCTCCCGGCGACCTCGACGACGGACTCCAGGGGGTCGTCGCCCGACAGGACCGTCTCCAGGGCCTGGGCGCTGGCCTGCCCCTGCTCGCCGCGCAGTCCGAGGTTCTTCACGGCCAGCGGCCCGAGCACCATGACCAGGACGACGACGCCGGCCAGGGCGATGGCCAGCAGGCCCCGGGGCCGCCTGCCCAGGGCCGCCCCGATGGCCTTCTGGGGGCCGGTGGCCGCGGCGGGCTCCAGGGCCTGCGGTTCCTGCGGGGCCTGCGCCTCCTCCTGGGGCCCGGAGCCCCGGGGCATCCGGTCCCGGGGGGCCGGCTCCGGGGATGCCGGCACCGGGGACGGCGCGGCGGGCCCAGCAGTGACAGGAACGGGCTGGGCAACTGGAGTGGGCCGGCCGGCCGGAGCGGGCCGGGCCTCGGGAACCGGGCGGGCGGCCGGAGCGGGCTGAGCCGCCGGTGGCGCGGCAGGCCGGGCGGGCGCAACCGGCTTCCAGGCCACGGCCCCACCAGCCGCCGAGGCAGGTGCAGCGCCGACCGCTGAGGCGGGTGTCGCGCCCGACCGGGCCTGGGGTGCGGGCCGGCCCTGGGCGCGGGCCTGCGCGGCGGGCTTGCGGACCGCGGGCATGTCTGTCGCCGAGGGCTTCCAGGTGGCGCTGGCCGACTGCGATGCGGGCTGCTGAGCCCGCCCCGGGCCCTGAGCCTGCTGCTGGAGCGGCACCTGGCCGGTGCTGGCGCGCTGGGCCTCCTCCTGGGCGCGCTCCAGGGCGCGCCGCTGACGACGGGTCAACGGCGGGCCGTCGGCCCCCGGGGGCGTGCTCGGTGTGCTGCTCATCGGATGCATCTTCTCATCATGCTGGCCGCATCCCGGCACCGGGGTCGAGACCCCGGTCATCCATGGCCGCCAGGAGCGCATCGACACGCTCATCAACAGCCCGGAAGGGGTCGGTCAGGCTGACGGGGCGGCAGACGCCGTCGTCCAGCCTCAGGCTCACCCAGTCCACACTGAGGTCCAGGCGCAGGTCCTCGGCACGGGCCACGGCCGCGCCCCGCAGGCGGGCGCGCGTGGTGGCGGGCGGCCGGGTCACCGCCGCCCGGCAGGCCTCCTGGTCGATGTAGCGGCGCAGCAGCCCCGCCCGCTCCAGGCGGGGCCGCAGCCCCTCCCCACTGGTGACGTCGTGGTAGGCCAGAGCGAGTCGGGCCACCCGCGGATCATCGAGCCGGGCGCCGGTGCGCTGGGTGTAGCGGGTGAGCAGCTGGAGCTTGGCCGCCCAGTCCAGCTCCGCGGCCACGGCCTCATACCGGCCCGAGCGCACCGCCTCCAGGCCCCGGCCCCACAGGTCGAGGACCTGGCGCTGCAGGTCGGTGGGGTCGAGCTCGGCCTGGACGTGGGCGGTGACCCGCTCCAGGTGCTCGTGCTGCAGGTCGACCGGAGTGATGGTTCTCCCATCGGCCAGCTCCAGGGCCACAGCGGCCCTCAGGTCGCTGCTGACCTCCCGGATGGCGCGCATGGGCTCGGCCAGGGCCAGGTCGGACAGGTCACCGCCGGACTCCAGGTAGTCCAGCAGCAGATCCATGGCCCCGGCCTTGAGCAGGGTGGAGCCCTGGGCGATGCTGGAGTCCCCGACGATGATGTGCATCCGCCGGTAGCGCTCGGCGTCGGCGTGCGGCTCATCGCGGGTGTTGATCATGGGGCGGGCCCGGGTGGTAGCCGCCGAGAGCGCCTCCCAGGTCTGATCGGCGCGCTGGGAGAAGCAGTAGCGCGCCCGCCCGCGCGCATCGGGGGCGATGTGCCCGGCCCCCACGAGGATCTGGCGGGTGACCAGGTGGGGCACCAGGGTCTGGGCGTCCTGCCAGAAGCTCCCCGAGCGGCGCACCAGGTAGTTCTCGTGGCAGCCGAAGCCGTTGCCCTCGGCGTCCAGGTTGTTCTTCAGCAGGTGGATGCGCCCGGTCACGCCCCTGTCCTCCAGGCGCGCATTGGCCTGGTCGGCCAGGTCGGCCATGATGAGGTCGCCGGCGCGGTCCTGGGCCAGCAGGTCCTCCAGGCGGTCGCACTCGGCGGTGGCGTACTCGGGGTGGGAGCCGACGTCGAGGTAGAGGCGCCCCCCGGAGCGGGTGAAGACATTGGAGGAGCGCCCGCGCTGGATGATGGGGTCGAACAGGGCCCGGGCGGCCTGGTCGGCGTCCATGGGCGGCGGGCCTGCCGTGCCCGAGGCGCAGGTGATGCCGTACTCGGTCTCGATCCCGATAATGCGGCGTGCCGTGGGGCGTGAGCCGCTCATCCTCACTGGCCGCCCTTCTGGACGAATCCTTGGACGAAGGCCGCCGCATTGGTCTCGATGACGGAGTCGATCTCGTCGAGGATCTCATCCACGCCGGTGACCTGCACCTGGGCGCCCGTGACGGCGTCGTCCTGGGGGGCCTCGGGGCCACCGGCGGCCTGGATGCGTCCCTGCCCTGCGGTCTGCGGCGTCACGGGTGTCATGGTGCTGTCCTCCTGGGCTGTGCCTGGGGCCTCGATCAGTCCTGTGGGGGCAAGTCTCCCCCAGGCTGCGCCGCTCGACCAATCGCCTCGATCATGGCGGCGGTCTCATCGTCGCTGAGGGCCACCGCCCCGGGAAGCTCCAGGCGCAGGAGGCTGGGACGGCCGGGCGGGTCCAGGACCAGGGAGGTCCAGGAGGCCGCCACGACGGCGGGCTGGTGGGCCACGGCGGCGCCACGGACCGCGGCCCTGGTGCCCCGGGGCGGGGTATCGGCCGCGGCCTCGACCTCATCGGGGTTGACCAGGCGGTGGATGCGGCCGGCGGCGTCGAGCTTGTCCACCACCGACCTGCCCTCCCGCAGGTCGGCCCACTGGATGTCCAGGGCCGCCAGGCGGGGGTCGTCCCAGCCCGTGCCCGAGCGGGCCCGCATGGCCTCGCACAGCTCGAGCTTGGCCACCCACTCCACCAGGGCGGGGGCCGGGCCGCTGCGCCGGGCCGCCCACTGCTCCAGGGCGTCCAGGCACTGGCGCCACACCGACAGGGCCGCATCCGCCTGATCCGCTGCGTGCTCGGCGACCCCACCAGCGCCATCGGCGCCCCCGCAGCCCTGGCGCACCACCTCCTCGACGGCCGCCAGGCAGGCCCGCTGGATCTCCAGGGCCGTCATGGGGCCGCTGCGGGTGGCCAGGTGGTGGGTCAGCGCCGTGTCATGGGAGACCGCCCAGCACTCCTCCACCGCATCCCCGCACAATTCCAGGCCCTCCAGGGCGCCCAGGCCCCGCCCCAGGCGATGGGAGTGCTCCAGGAGCCACAGCATGAGGCTGGTGGAGGCGACCTTGAGGTAGATGGGCACATCGAAGCGGTTGGCGTCGCCGTTGATGACATGCAGGCGGCGGAAGCGGCCGGCGTCGGCATGGGGCTCATCCCGGGTGTTGATGATGGGCCGGTTGAAGGTGGTCTGCAGCCCGATGGCGGACTCGATGTAGTCGGCGCGCTGGCTGATCTGGAAGCCGGGCTCCTGGCTGCGCTGCCCCAGGCCCACGCGCCCGGCGCCCACCATGACGGGGCGGGTGACCAGGAAGGGGGTCAGGCCCGCGGCCAGGGAGGCGAAGGGCACCGAGCGCTCCACCAGGTAGTTCTCGTGGGAGCCGTAGGAGGCGCCCTTGCCATCGACATTGTTCTTGTACAGCACGATCTCCTGACCGGGAAGGTCCCGGAGATGGGCGGCCATGGCGCGCCTGGCGATGACCTCCCCGGCCCGGTCCCACACCAGGGCGTCGCGGGGGGTGAGCACCTCGGGCGAGGAGTACTCGGGGTGGGCGTGATCGACGTAGAGGCGCGCCCCGTTGGGCAGCACCGCGGTGGTGGCCCGGGGCAGGTTCGCCTCCTCGGCGCTGGGGCGGGGGCGGTCCCCCCAGGGCGGGGCGGCGCTCGGCGCGGGGCGCTCGGGGTCGTCGGTGAGCTGGCTGGGGTCGGCGTCGGCGCGATCCAGGCGGCCTCCGCGCATGTCCGCCAGCGGGTCCTCCCCCTCATAGTCCCAGCGCACCGCCGGAGCGCTCCGGCCATCGGGCCCTACCAGGCCCGCTCGTGAGCGCACCGCATAGGCCTGGACGATCTGGGAGGCCATGACCATGGGGTTGGCGGGGGCGGAGGGGATGCCAGGGCTGTTGGGGCCGCCCCCGGCCCCGGGCTGGCCCAGCACCCCGTACTCGGTCTCCAGGCCCACGGGGCGCCGCACCGGCCCCAGCGCACTGCCGCTCATCGCCGCACCTGCGTCCCACCGGGCCGCCGGCCCTGGGTCCCCGTGGGCCGCGGGCCCAGGCGCCGCACGCTGCGCACCACCCCGCGCCTGCCGCCCAGGACGCGCGTCCAGCCCTCGGGGGTGTTGGCCCCGGTGACCTCCTCACTGCGACGGGCCTCGGCGGTCACCGCCTCCAGGACCCGGGCCGTGCTCAGGCCGCCACTGCCCCCGGCCAGCTCGTCCTTGATGGAGGCGGTCTTGGCCCTGGCCACCACGGCGGCGAGCATCGCCCCACTGACCAGGTCCGACAGGTGCAGGGTCTCGATGGTCCCGTCGACGTAGACGACCTCCAGGACGGCGGTCCCGGCGGTCTTGGCGTACAGGGCGTCGATAGCGGCGCGCCGCAGGGCCGCGGCCGTGGCCGCCCGGTCCCCCTTGCGTGCCGCCAGCTCGGCGGGATCCAGGGGGAGCTCGGCGGTCAGGTGCTTGGCCAGGATCTCCTCAGCCCCCACGGCGTCGGGGCGCTCGATGCGGATCTTCAGATCCAGGCGCCCGGGCCGCAGGACCGCGGGGTCGATCATGTCCTCCCGGTTGGAGGCCCCGATGATGAGCACATTGCGCAGGGCCTCCACGCCGTCGATCTCGGCCAGCACCTGGGGCACGATCGTGGTCTCCACATCATTGGACACCCCGGTGCCCCGAGTGCGGAACAGGGCCTCCATCTCGTCGAAGAACACCACCACGGGCCGGTCCTCGGCGGCGGCCTTGCGGGCCTGCTCGAAGATCGCCCGGATCTGGCGCTCGGTCTCCCCCACGAACTTGCTCAGCAGCTCGGGCCCCTTGATGTTGAGGAAGGCGGGGCTGCGCGAGCTCCCATGAGTGGTCGAGGCCAGGGAGGTGGCCACGGCCTTGGCGATGAGCGTCTTGCCGCATCCGGGGGGCCCGTAGAGCAGCAGGCCCTTGGGCGGGCGCAGCCCGTAGGAGCGGTAGAGGCCGGGGTGCTTGAAGGGCAGCTCCAGGGCGTCGCGGATCTCCTGGATCTGGGCGCCCAGGCCACCGATGTCCTCCCAGGAGACATCCGGGGTCTCGGTGACCACCAGCTGCTCGACACTCGTGCGCTCGACCACCGCCGTGACCACGTCGGCCCGCAGGTCGGCGGCCAGGGTGTCACCGGGCTTGAGACCGGCGGCATCCAGGTGGGAGGCCAGGGTCAGGACCCGCTCGGAACCCGAGGCGCTGGTGGCCAGCACCCGGGTGGGGCCCAGGACCTCATCGAGGGTGACCGTCTCACCGGTCTGGGGCGGCGGGAGGGTGTCGACCACGAGGAGCTGGTCGTTGACGGCCACGGTCCTGCCCACCTGGAGGTCCTCCTGGGGCACGCTGGGGTGGACCCCCAGGTGCATGTGGCGCCCCGAGAGGTTGACCCCCACCTCGCGGGGCCTGTGGTCATCCTCCGATTCGCGGCCCCGCCCCGCCCCGCCCCGCGGCGCACTGGCGGTCGGCAGGCTGGTGAGCAGGCCGAGGGTCACCGGCGGCAGGGTGACCTCGTCGAGCTGGGCGCCGAGCTCGGCGATGCGCTCGCGGGCGCTGGTCAGGGCGGCGACGAGGCGCTCGTTCTTGGCGCTCAGGCTCACGGCCTCGGCGCGGGCCTCGCGCAGCTGGTGGCTGGCGAAGTCCTGGTCGCCGCGGCCCCGGCTCCGGGCTGCCTCGGCCGGGCTGCGGTGGTCGCTGGCGTCAGTCATGGCTGCCTCCGCTCTGGGCTGGCTGCGGGGTCCCGGGCAGGACGGGGGTGGCGTCGTCGGGCTGCTTGGCGCGGGTGTCGCGCAGG
The DNA here is from genome assembly GCF_019974135.1 of Actinomyces capricornis. Taxonomy (NCBI): domain Bacteria; kingdom Bacillati; phylum Actinomycetota; class Actinomycetes; order Actinomycetales; family Actinomycetaceae; genus Actinomyces; species Actinomyces capricornis. Next base: position 2,764,953 of record NZ_AP025017.1, on the reverse strand, counting down.
ACGCGGCGGACCTTCTTGTCGGTGCTGGTGCGCTCCTTGACATCCTCGGGCAGCCAGTAGCCGCCCTCGTCGTAGGCGCCGCGGGCAGGCGGCCGCTTGCGCGTCAGGGGCTGGGAGCCCGGGGCCAGACGGCGGGCGGACAGGAGGAAGCCGGTGTGGGCGACCATGCGGTGGTCGGGGCGCACCGCCAGGCCGTCGACGTTCCAGGTGCGCACCATGGACTCCCAGGACTCGGGCTCGGTGAACAGGCCGCTGTGGCGCAGGGCCTCCACGGTGCGGGAGAGCTGGGTGACGGTGGCCACGTAGGCCAGGTACACCCCGCCGGGGGCCAGGGCGCGGGCACCGGCCTCGACGTTCTCCCAGGGGGCGAGCATGTCCAGCACGATGCGGTCGATGCTGGCCGGCTCCACGCAGGCCTCCACGACGTCGGCGAAGTCCCCGGTGCGCAGCTCCCAGGCGGGGTGGTGGCCGCCGAACCAGGAGTCGACGTTGGAGGCGGCGATATGGGCGAAGTCCTCGCGCCGCTCGATGGAGATCAGGCGCCCGCTGTGGCCGATGGCCGAGAGCAGGTTCATGGTCAGCGCCCCCGAGCCCACTCCCGCCTCCAGGACGCGGGCGCCGGGGAAGATGTCGCCCAGGGCGATGATCTGGCCGGAGTCCTTGGCGTAGACCACCTGGGCGCCGCGCGGCATGGACAGCACGTAGTCGGCCAGCAGGGGGCGCAGCAGGAGGAGCTCGTGACCGGTGTCGGTGGTGATGACGCTGCCCTCCGCCAGCCCCACGACGTCGCGGTGGTAGAAGGAGCCGCGCACGGACTGGAAGTAGCCGCGCTCATCCAGGACGAAGGTGCTCTTGCGGCCCTTGGAGTCGGTGACCTGGAGGCGCTCGCCGTAGCGGAAGGGGCCACGGCGCCCCGCCTGGCCCAGGACGTCCTGGGTGGCGGTGCGTGGAAGGGGCTGGTGGGCTGAGGGCAGCGCGTCCTGGGGGCTGGGCGCGCTGGGACTGCTAGACGTCATCAGGTGGAGTCTATGGCCTCCCGGGGAATTGGCCAGGCCCCAGGCGCGCCGGGCGAGGGCGGGGGCGGTTCGGGCCACGGCCGACGGCGTCGCGCCCCGTCCGCCCAGAACCCGCCTGCCCAGACTCCAGCCCAGAATGCGAGTGCGGGGTGCAGAAAGCGAGTGCAGGGTCATCGCATTCTGCACCCCGCACTCGCATCCTGTCCCGCTACCCGCGCGGTGCGGCGAGCATCGAGCCCTCGGGCAGGCCATCGTCGAGCCCCCTGCCGGGCCAGAGCATGCCGGCGGCGGGCACTGCCGCTGTCACGGTGCCGGCCGGGAAGACCGATTCAATGCGCTGGGCCAGGGCCAGGAGGTCGTAGAACTCCTCGTAGGTGATGCGCATGACGGTCCAGCCCTGAGCCTGGATCGCGTCCTGGCGCCGCTTCTCCTCCCAGAGGTCCTGCGGCGACTCGTACTTGACCTGGCCATCGACCTCGATGACGATGCCCTGCTCCGGCCAGCACAGATCCACCCAGTACTGCCCCCTCCGCGTCTCGATCAGGTACTGGGGGCGGGGCGGTGTCAGTCCCAGCGCCAGGGACAGCCAGCGAGCCGCACTCTCCCCCGGGGAGTCGGCCATCGGGGTGGCCGCGGCCAGGACGGCTCGGGCCTGCGATATCCCTCGACGACGGGGGTGACGATCGAAAAGCCCCTCCCAGACCCTGCGGGCCATGGCCTCGGTCCGCTCATGCACCCAGGGGCGGCGGCGCTGGGGGCGGCACACCAGTCGCAGCGCGGCGTCGGCGATGACCAGCGCATTGTGGGCGGGCTCATCGCAGGCGCAGTCGAAGGCGGTGCGCAGCGCACTGGTGACGGCCATCCCATTGACCACGGCGATCTCCTCGCCGGTGAGGTCCAGTTGGCGGCGCCACAAGGAGACCTGCCGGCACAGGCGGCCCGGGCCGGGAAGCGGGCGGGGCGGGCCGCTGGAGGGGACGCCGATCAGCGGCAGCGGGGTGCGGACCTGCCGGGGCCTGGAGGGCACGGCGACGTAGACATCCGGCTCCCGGCTCATCATGGGCAGTCCCAGGATGAGGGCGGCCGAAGTGTGGCTCAGGCAGCGCATGGAGCGCTGGGTGGCCTGGGCGGTGATCGCCCGAGCCAGGCAGAGCGTGTACTGGTGCTGCCAGCGGGAGGCCTCCTCGTGGGGCACCCACAGGATGCCGGGGGCCAGGCGCAGGCCCGGGCCGGGTCGGCTGGCGCGTGCTCCCACGGAGACGAGCCGTTGCGCCCGCACGCCGCGCCCGGTGCGCACCAGGCGCGGCAGGAGGCTGCGATCCAGGGGGTGGTGAATATCGGCGCTGATCCCGCCGAGGGCTGCTGATGCGCGGGTGCTCGTCTCCATGGGCCAACGTTGCGCCCGCATCACTCGGGCTGCCAGTGCAGCCCTCCAGCGCTGTGGACAGCGCTTGCAGCACGCCTGATGTGGATCCCGGGTCGCCGCACAGGAATGCGGATTGCGAGTGCGGGGTGCAGAATGCGATGACCCTGCACTCGCTTTCTGCACCCCGCACTCGCATTCTGGGCTGGAGTCTGGGCAGGCGGGTTCTGGGCAGGCGGGTTCTGGGCGGACGAGGCGCGCCGCCGTCGGCGGGGCCGGCTCAGACCTCGGGCAGGTGGTGCTGCGCGGCGCCCCGTCCCGCCAGGGTGAAGGCGCACCAGGCTCCGGTGATGCCCACGAGCATGACCACCACCATGGGGGTGGCGCTGGCGCCGCCCCCGGAGCTGGCCAGTGGGGCGGAGGACCCCATGGCCGCCGCCTGGACCAGGCCCATGAAGGCGCTGGCGGTCCCGGCGATGTGCCGGGCCTCGGACAGGGCCAGGGCGCTGGCGTTGCCGAAGACGAAGCCCTGGGCGGCCATGGTCGTGACGAAGCCCGCGCACAGGGGGATGAGGGCCAGGTCGAGCACCAGCACGCTGAGGGTCACCACGGTGATGCCGAGGGCCGACAGGCTCAGGCCGGCCCCGATGAGCCGGCGCGGCGGGAGGCGCCCCACCAGGCGGGAGCTGAGGATGGCCATGAGCATGCTGGAGCCCGCGGTGCAGGCGAAGAACACCGAGTACTCCATGGGGCTCAGGCCCTTGATCTGCTGCAGGACGAAGGAGGAGGCCGAGACGTAGGCGAACATGGCGAAGCCGGAGAAGGCGGAGGTGAGCATGTAGCCCATGAAGCGCCGTCGGGCGACCAGATCCAGGAGGCCCTGGGCGAAGCGGCGCAGTCCCCCGCCCCGGCGCTCCTGGGCGGGCAGGGTCTCGGGGATGAGGAGGGCCGCCATGGCCATCATGAGCACGCCGAAGCCGGCCAGGCACCAGAAGATGGCCCGCCAGCCGGCCACGGACAGGACCGCTCCCCCGGCCACTGGGGCGATCATGGGGGCCAGGGCCCCCAGGGCCATGAGGATGGACATGATGCGGGCCAGCTGGTCCCCGCGGGCGACGTCGACCAGGACCGCCCGCCCCACGACGGCGGCCGCGCCACCGCCCAGGCCCTGGAGGACCCGCCCGGCCATGAGCACGCCGATGCCTGGGGCCAGGGCGCAGACGATGCCTCCCAGGGTGCAGGTCAGGCCGCCCAGGATCATGGGCGCCCGCCTGCCCCACCGATCCGAACCGGTGCCGCCGATGAGCTGGCCCAGGCCCATGCCGACGAAGAAGGCGGTCAGGGTCAGGCCCACCGAGGTGGAGGTGGTGGCCAGGTCGCGGGTGACGCGGGGGAAGGCCGGGGAGTACATGTCCGTGGCGAAGGGCGGCACGGCGCTCTGGATGGCCAGGGCCGCGATGAGCCCGATGGTGATGGTGGCGCCTGCGGTATCGCGGGTACCGTGCTCTGCGGCCATGGGGAGTCCTCTCGACGTCGGGCATTGGGGCAGCGCAACGCTACTCCCACCGCGCCTGATCGGCTCCCCCAGCGGCGCGGGGAGTCAGCGCGCCCCGGTGGGCACGGCGCCCCGCATCCGCCCGGCCTCGATGAGGACCAGCCAGCGCGAGACGGCGCGGGCCCGGCTCATGGCATCGGCGGCGGCCGGGCCGGTCATCTCACTGGTGAGGGCGGCGGACGGCAGGACGGTGCACACCTGACCGGCGGTGATGGCCGCGCCCTGGCCGGTGTCCCCGCCGGCGCCCTCATGCAGGTCCAGCTGGTCCAGGCCCGCCCGGTCGATGGTGCCCAGCAGCTGGTCGCCGTCGCGGACCAGGACGAGGGCGGCGCCGTCGTCGAGGATCTCGCGCACCTGGCCGATGGGGGTGTGGGAGGGTGCGGTGGCCACGGGGCGGGCGAGCGTGCGCAGGTCGAGGCGCTGGGCGGCCCGGGCACCGCGGCCCAGGCCCAGGACCCGCCAACTGGTGGAGCCGATGGTCCAGGCGACCATGGCCATGATGACGAGGCTGAAGGCGCCGGGCCTGTGCCCGGCCAGGAGGGGGCGGCCCACCCACCACCACACGATGAGGGCGACGACGCCGATACCGCCCCAGGCGGCGGCCTTGAGCCCCAGCAGTCGGTTGCCGGTGGCCTGCTCGATGAGGGAGGACAGGGCGTGGCCGCCGTCCAGGGGAAGGCCGGGCAGGGCGTTGAAGATAGCCAGGGCGAGGTTGACCCAGGTCAGGGCCCAGGTGGCCACGTAGACGGGGATGGGCAGGTCGGCGGCGTCCTGGAGGGCCCGGCCGCCCGCCCACAGCGCCAGGTTGGTGGCGGGGCCGGCCAGGGAGACCGCCGCGCTCCTCCAGGGGCGCCAGGTGGCGGGGGCGCCCCCGAAGGTGGTCAGCCCGCCCCACAGGTAGAGCTCGTAGCGGGTGGGCCTGCGCCCCAGGAGGGTGCCGACGGCGCCGTGGGCGAGCTCGTGGAGGAGCACCGAGGCCGCCACGCCCAGGACGGTGACCAGGACGACACCCAGGATGGTCGCGATGCCGAAGGGCCCCAGCACCTGGGAGACCAGGGGGTACCAGCTGGCCGCGATGATGAGTCCCAGCAGCGCGGAGGTGGGGGCCACGACGATGGGCGCGCCGCCGAGACGGCCCAGGACCCACTCCCCACGGGCGGTCGGTGAGGAGGCGGCAGCGGCAGGGGTGGACGGCAGTGACGGCATGCGCGCGAGCCTACTGGGCCTGCCTGGGCGCGATAGGACGCGGCAGGGCCCGGTGCCGGCGGAGGCACCGGATGTACAGCGCCGAGCCGCGTCGTGCACAGTGGCCACCATGATGCTCCGACGCACCCGCAGGCCATCCCCTCACCCGACCAGGCCCTGGTCAAGACCCTCTTCCACGCCCTGGCTGCTCATCGGCCTGTACGCGGTCGCGGTCGCCATCTACGCCGTCATGCTCACGGTGACCATCCCCCACCTCCATGGCCTGGCGGGCGGCCGGCACATCCCGGACCTCATGCCCGCGGGGCTGGGGCACGCCCAGGCGGTCGACCTCCTGTCCGCCCTGGGCGAGGAGGGGCGCCGCTTCTACCTCACAGTGCAGCTCCCCCTGGACATGGTCTACCCGCTGGCCTCCGCTCTGGCGATCAGCCTGAGCCTGCGCGCACTCGCCGGGCACCTGCCCGGGGCGGCCGGGCGCCCGGCCCTGAGGAGGACAGTGACGTGGATCCCCCTCATCGGCGCCCTGTGCGACTGGGGCGAGAACACCTGCACCGCCCTCATGATCCGCTCCTTCCCACAGGTCCCCACGGCCCTGCCCCAGATCGGCGGCATGTTCTCCCTGGGCAAGAGCGTCTTCGTCTCCCTCGGGGTCCTGCTCCTGCTGCTCGCATGCGTCCTCGCCCTCCTGGCGCGCCTGTCCGGCCGGGGCCGTCGCGGCAGGCCCGGGACCACGCCCGCCGCATAGAACCGGCCCGCCCCCTCCCTCCCCCGGCGGCGGATCGGCGCAGGCTCCCCCACCCATCCGCAGCCCGCCGCGCCTCGCCGTGCTCCACAGCGCGACCTGCGCACGGTCGATCGCACCGCCCTGTGGACAGGGGCGCGGCACAGCGCCCTCGCAGTGCCGCCCACCGGTAGCGTCGCCCCCATGAATGACACGCCCGCCTCCCCAGACCTGAGCTCGGCAGGCCTGGACTCCGCCAAGGCCTCGATCCCCGCGGTGGGGGCCCGCCCCGGCAGTGCGCCGCGCCCCACCGGCCCGGGGCCCCGGGGAGGGCGCGGCCCGGGGCGGCGGGCCGCCCTGTCGCCCTCACGGGCCAAGGACTTCATGCAGTGCCCGCTCATGTTCCGCCTGCGCACCGTGGACCGCCTGCCCGAGCCCGGCTCCCTGGCCACCCACAAGGGGACCGTCGTGCACGCCGTTCTGGAGCGCCTCTACGACCTGCCCGCACCCCGGCGCAGCCGCGAGGCCGCCCTGGAGCTGCTGCCCGGGCAGTGGGAGGCCCACCGGGATAAGAGCCCGGAGGTCATGGAGCTCTTCGAGGGCGGCCCGGCCCAGGTGGAGTCCTGGCTGGAGGAGGCCCGCACCCTCATCGGCACCTACTTCTCCCTGGAGAACCCCACGCGCCTGGAGCCGGCCGAGCGCGAGCTCTTCGTCCAGACCGAGACCTCCGACGGACTGCTCCTGCGCGGCTTCGTCGACCGCCTGGACGTGGCCCCCGACGGGGCCATGCGCGTGGTGGACTACAAGACCGGCCGCAGCCCGCACCCGCGCTACATGCAGGACGCCCTGTTCCAGATGCGCTTCTACGCCCTGGTGCTCTGGCGCCTGCGGGGCCGTGCCCCCGCGCGCCTCCAGCTCATCTACCTCAAGGACGGGCGCACCCTCACCCACGACCCGCGCACCCCCGAGCTGGAGTCCGCCGAGGCCAGGATCTCGCGCATCTGGGATGAGATCGAGGACTGCGCGCGCGCCGGGGACTTCCGCCCCCGCCGCTCCCGCCTGTGCGACTGGTGCGCCTTCCAGGCCCAGTGCCCGCTCTTCGGCGGCCAGGCTCCCCCGCTGCCCGACGACGGCGTCGCCCAGCTCCTCACCGCCCGCCGGCAGGTGGCCTGATGCCTGTGGCCTGAGACCTCCTGCACAGTCCCCACCCCACCAGAGGAATATCGTTATACGATAATGGCATGGTGTCTGAGGAGCAGATCGCGCAGTGGGTCGCCGAGGCGGAGGCCGGCTACGACGTCGAGGAGATGAAGAGGCGCGGGCGGGGTCGCCCGGGCCGCGGAGCGCAGCCCATGCAGGTCATTGCGGTCCGATTGACCACCGAGGAGATCGCCGCCCTGGACGCTGCTGCCGACCGTGAGCAGATCTCGCGCTCCGAGGTGATCCGCCGAGCGCTCACCGACTTCGCCGCATGAGAGTTCATCACACTGCCCTCAAGCATGGGATCGCTGCACAGGACGTGACCCATGCCGCCTACTAGGCGCAGTGGATCGAGCCACTGGAAGACAAGGGCTGGCCTCACCGAGAACTGCGGCTCGGGTTCGACCGCCATGCGCGCCTCCTTGAGACCGTGGTCCTCGTCTTCGAGGGAGGAGAAGAACTGATCATCCACGCCATGCCCGCTCGCAAGCAGTTCTGGGGCCTGCTCCCCTAGGGTGCTGCGGAGCTTCTCACCGCCCGGCGGCCTGAGCGCCGGCGGGGACCGGGGCCAGCAGGTCACGTTCGGGAAACGGCTGCCGACCCACTACGGTTAGCCCCATGGAGCACAGGAGACTCGGCCGCACCGGACTGCGCGTGTCCTCGGTGGGCCTGGGCACCATGACCTGGGGCCGGGACACAGACGAGCTGGAGGCCAAGGAGCAGCTCGACATCCTCCTGGACGCCGGGGGCACCCTGGTGGACACGGCCGCCTCCTACAGCGAGGGCGCCAGTGAGGAGGTCATCGGCACCCTGCTGCGCGAGCACGTCCACCGCCATGACATCGTGCTGGTCTCCAAGGCCGGGGTGCGCACCTGGCGCACCGGCGAGCGGCCCAGCGTGGCCGACGCCTCGCGCGGCACCCTCCTGGACACCCTGGACATGAGCCTGCAGCGCCTGGGCACCGACCACCTGGACCTGTGGCTGGTGCAGGTCCCCGACACCACCACCCCCCTGGAGGAGATGGCCCACGCCCTGAGCCTGGCCGTCTCCTCCGGGCGCGCCCGCTACGTGGGCCTGTCCAACCACCCGGCCTGGGTGACGGTGCATGTGGCCGACCTGCTCAAGGCCACCGCCCAGGGCCCGGGCCTGGCCGCGGTCGAGGTCGAGCACTCCCTGCTCTCGCGCGGGGTGGAGCGCGAGCTGCTGCCCGCGGCCTCGGCCCTGGGCTTCGGCGTCATCGGCTACGCGCCGCTGGGCCGGGGCGTGCTCACCGGCAAGTACCGCTCCTCGACTCCCCCCGACTCCCGGGCGGCCTCACCCCACCTGCGCTCCTATGTGGCCCCCTACCTGGCGCAGGCCCACCAGGGGGTCACCGAGGCGGTGGCGACGGCGGCCGCAGGCCTGGACCGCAAGCCGGTGGAGATCGCCCTGTCCTGGGCGCGCGACGCCCCGGGGATCTCCTCGACGATTGTGGGGGCCCGCACCCCCGCGCAGCTCCAGGGGGCGCTGGCCGCCGAGGACCTGCGCCTGCCCGTCCAGATCCGCCACGCCCTGGACGAGGTCACCGCCCCGCCCATGGGCTACCCCGAGCGCTTCTAGCGCGCCCGGGGACGGCGAGGCGGCGGCGGGGAAGGCGGCCTCAGCGCGCCTCAGCGGCGCTCGGGCTCCTCGTCGTCGTAGTCCTCATCGTCGTCATCGTCGTCGTAGTCGTCCTCGTCGCCTTCATCGTCGTAGTCATCGTCATCGTCGTCATCCACGACGTCGTCGTCCACGTCGTCGTAGTCGTCGTCATCCTCGCCGTCCCCGTCGAAGGTCTCGAAGGGCAGCTCGATGCCGTAGGCGGTGAACAGGGTGTCGTCGTAGGTGAAGAAGGCGTCCTGGAGGGCGTTCTCGGCAGCGACCACGGCCGGCGAGAACTCGTCACCGGTGACGGCGGCATCCAGGTGCGCCTCGAAAGCGGCGATGAGTCGGTTGAGCGCGGACCGCGGGTCATTCGTCATGGAGGACACACTACCGGCAACCCCCGCCGTGGTGAACAGAGTGGAGGCGATGGTGCCCGAGCCGATGCCGGCCCCCTCACCGGGTGAGGGGGCCGGGAGCAGCGGGGCGGGTCACTCGGCCACGCCCAGCTCCTCGCGCACGAAGCCGAGGAAGAGGTCCTCCCCCTTGATCCGGCTGGTCTCCTCCGGTCCGATGACGACGCGCACCCCATCGCGCATGATCTGGGCGGCCCCGCCTCCGGGCCCCAGGGGCAGGACCACCATCTCCGGCCCGGGCCGGTAGGTGGCGGTGGGCTGCTTGCCGGCGATGAGGTCGGCGATATTGCGGGCCACGACCTGGGCGTGGGCGCGGGCGGCGTCGGCGCGCTTGGACTCGCGCACGTCGGTGATGTCCCCGATGGCCCACACGCCGGGGTGGTCCACGACCCGCAGCTGGTCGTCGACCCGGATGGTGCCGTTGTAGTGGCGGATCTCCTCGTAGTCCGTGCCCAGGTAGCCGGTGGCGGCGGCCGATCCGTAGGCGCGGAACCACATGTCGGCCTCGATGCGCCGCCCGCTCTTGGTGTCCACGCGGAAGGGGGCCAGCACGCCCACATCCACCGGGGGCAGGTAGGCGAGCTTGTCGCCGGTGATGATCTCCACGCCGCGCTCCTGGAGCTGGGAGACGATGGCCTGGCGCATCTCCTCCTTGTAGTCGCCCTCGGGGATGATCCGATCGGCGGTCTCCAGGAGGGTGACCGCGATGTCGGGGAAGGCGGAGGTGATCTCCCCGGCCAGCTCGATGCCCACGGCACCGGCCCCCACGATGAGCACGCGCCCGGACTGGGCCAGGTTGGCGCGCATGCGCTCGATGCGGGCCTTGGCGATGACCGCCGAGGACTCCAGGTGCTTGGCCGGGAAGGGGTAGTTGGTGCCGGTGGCCAGGACCAGGTAGTCGGCCTCGATGGGGCCGTGCCCCGAGACCTCCACGGTGGTGCCGTGCACGGCCAGGGCGGTGCCGTGCACCACGCGGCCGTTGGTCAGGAGCTTGTCGTAGGGGATGAAGATCTTGTCGGCCCACTGGCTGTCCACAGCGGCGCGCAGGGCGGCGGCGTGGTTGACGAAGGTGTCCTTCTGCTCGATGAGGGTGACCTGTGCGACGTCGTCGAGCGCCTTGGCGACCGTGATGCCGCCGTAGCCGCCGCCGACAATGGTGACGCGGGCCATGTGCTTTCCTTCCGTTGAGGGGTGTGGTGGTGGCGTGCTCACAGCAGACCGCGGCGCTCCAGGAGCGGCTGGATCTGCGGGTCGTGCCCGGTCAGGGCCCGGTAGGAGGTCAGGGCGTCGCGGGAGTCGCCGCGTGAGAGGAACTCCCGGCGCAGGGCCTGCCCGGCGGTGCGGTTGAGGCCCTGGTCGCCGTCGATGGCCCCCTGGCCATCGGTGCGCAGCCACGCGGTGGCGTCGGCGTCCATGACCTCGCTCCAGATGTAGGCGTAGTAGGCGGCCGCGTAGCCGCCGGCGAAGCAGTGGGAGAAGTAGGTGGACCGGTAGCGCGGCGGCACCAGGGCGTCGTCGATGCCGGCGGCGGCCAGGGCCCGGTGCTCGAAGGCCTCGACCTCCTGCGGGTCGGTGGGCACCTCCTGGGCGGCCAGGGTGTGCCAGGCCTGGTCCAGCAGGGCGGCGCCCAGGTACTCGGTGGTGGCGTAGCCCTGGCCGAAGGCGCCCTGGCGGCGCAGCTGCTCGCTCAGGGCGGGGGGCATGGGCTCACCGGTGTCCACGTGCCGGGCATAGGAGGCCAGGATCCGGGGGTGCAGGGCCCAGCTCTCGTTGACCTGGCTGGGGAACTCCACGACGTCGTTGGGCACGTTGGTCCCGGAGGCCGAGGGGTAGCGGGTGTCGGCCAGCAGGCCGTGGAGGGCGTGGCCGAACTCGTGGAAGCAGGTGATGACCTCATCCCAGGTCAGCAGGGCCGGCCCGGTCTCGGGCTGCTCGATATTGGCGCAGTTGATGACCACGGGCCGCCGGTCCAGCAGGTGGGACTGCTCCACCAGGCTGGACATCCAGGCCCCGCCGGCCTTGCCGGGCCGGGCGTAGTAGTCGCCGACGAACAGGCCCAGCAGGGGGGCGCCGCGGTCCTGGCCGTCACGCACCTCCCACACGCGCACGGTGGGGTCGTACATGTGGGCCGCCAGGTCGGGGCGCTCGTGGAAGGTCAGGCCGTACAGACCTGTGGCCGCGGCGAAGACGCCCTTCTCCACCACGCTCCACAGCTCCAGGTAGGGGGCCAGGACCTCATCGTCGACGCCGAAGCGCTCCTTGCGCTCGGCGGCCTCGTACAGGGGCCAGTCGGCCGGGCCGAAGGCCTCCCCCGGCCGGGTCTGGGGGTCGGCGGCCATGCGCTCGGCCAGGCCCCGGGCGTCCCGGCGGGCGTTGGCCATGGCCGGGCCGCTCAGGCGCGAGAGCATCTCGGAGACGGCGCGGGTGGTCCGGGCGGCGGACTGCGCGGCCACGATGGCCGCGTGGTGGGGGTAGCCCAGCAGCTCGGCCCGCTCGGCGCGCAGGGCCGCCAGCTCCAGGACGATGTCACGCGTGTCGTGCTCCCCGCCCAGGCCGCGGGACATGGACCGCGCCAGGAGCTCGACGCGCTCCGCATGCGGGCGTGTGGTGGCCAGCGCCGGGGCGGCCGTGTAGTTGGCAACCCCCGCGGCGTGCATGGCCTCGGTGGCCAGGGTGGAGAAGCGAGACTCCAGCGCGGTCGTGCGGGCGTTGATCTCGCGCAGCCGCTCGGCCCGCTCCCCCTCCAGGGAGACGCCGTCGCGCTCGAAGGCCTCCACGCTCAAACGGACGAGCCTGGCGGTCTCCTCATCGAGGCTCGCCGCCTGCTCGTCCAGGGCCTTGAAGCGCCGGTAGAGGCGCGCATCGAGGGTGTAGGCGTCCTGGTGGGCGGACAGCTCGGGGGCCAGCCGCTCCTCCAGGGCATCCAGGTCGGGGCAGTAGGTGGCCGAGGTCAGGCAGGACAGCACGGTCAGGGCCCGGCCCAGCAGGTCGCCCGAGCGCTCCAGGGCCTCGACCGTGTTGGCCACGGTGGGTTCGGCGGGGTCGGTGGCCACGGCCTCCCACTCGGCGCGCTGGGCGGCCATGCCCGCCCGGATGGCGGGCTCGATGTCCTCGTGGCGCACCACCGCGAAGTCCGGCAGCCCCAGTTCCAGGGCCCAGGGGCGCGCCAGCGGGTTGGACTCGGGGAGCTCGGTGCTAGGGACTTCGGCGTCGGGGGCGCCGTGGGCGCCGTCGGTCAGGCTCATGGGCTCATCGTGCCACGTCTGGGACCTTGGGCCGGTAGCGGCAGCATGGCCGGTGGCAACGCCACCCTCATCCCCTTCCCGCCCGCAGCGCCCCGGCGACATCGGGCGGGAAGTAGCCCGGCCCCTTGAGGACCTTGCCGTCCTCGCGGTAGATCGGCCGGCCATCGGCCCCCAGCTTGGACATGTTGGAGCGCTGGACCTCGGCCAGCACCGCGGCCAGGTCGATCCCCGTCTCCAGGGCCATGCCGTAGATGACGTAGATGAGGTCGGCCAGGGCGTCGGCGCTCTCCACCACATCGCGGGTGCCCTCATCCCCGGCCACCGCCCGGGTGTAGGCCGCCTCGATCTCGGCGCGAGCGGCGGGGCCGTAGACCGCCCCGGTCAGCTCGGCGAACTCCTCGGCGATGAGGCTCATGCGCATCTCCAGGCTCCGGCGCTCCAGGGAGGGCCCGTCGGTCTGGATGGGCAGGCCGTAGGTGTGGTGGAAGCGGCGCACCAGCGCCTCGGGGTCATCGCCCTCGCGCCGCCCCACCTCGGTGGTGGCCACCAGGGGGGTGCGCGCCCCGCGGGCCTGGGCCGGGCCCTGCGCCGTCGGCCCGTCCCAGGGGGCCTGGGGCCGGCGGGGGTCGGTGGGCAGCAGGGTGGCGATCCAGCCGTCGTGCAGGACGCCGTCGTTGCGCAGCAGGCGGCGCACCTGCCCCTCCTTGCGGAACCCCACGGACCAGGCGAGCCTCCAGGAGGCCCAGTTGGGCACGCCGTCATGGATGTCGCAGCGCCATCGCAGCGCGGACAGCGGGCCCCTGCCCGCCTGGGCCACGGGCCCCTCGGGGTCGAAGGCGGCCTCGATGACGGCGCGCACCGCCCGGGCCATGAGGCCCCGCCCCCGGTACGGCGCGCCCAGCCAGTAGCCGATCTCCGCAGTGCCGTCCCCGGCCAGGGACAGCCCCACGACGCCGACCAGGGCGGGCACGCCGTCGGGCTCGCCGTCGGAGCCGGCCGGAAGCTGCTGCGCGACGGGCCGCAGCGCCCAGGTCAGCTCCTTGCCCTGGGCCCAGCCGCGCGGGACGATCTCCTCGGCGAAGACACGGGCATCATCCCGGGTGTAGCCGCGGGGCACCGAGGTCCACTCCTGGATCTCCGGGTCCTGGCACAGCTGGAAGATCCGCTCGATATCGGCGGTGGTGGGCGCTGAGAGCACGAGCCCGGGCGCTTCCCGCCCACCGGGGGCCTCAATGGTGAATGACTCCATGCCCGGCAATGGTAGTGCCGAGGACGAGCCGCCCGGTCCTGGCCCGCCTCACCGGGCCCGGTCCGGGCCGGTCTCAGCAAGCTCCCATGAGCCTGCACCAGGATCGAGCCGCTGGGCGGACGCCAGGTGCGCCGCAGGCAGAGCACGTCGACTATACGATCAGGTGAGGCCCCATGTCGCCACTGCCCCCTCCGTCCCCGTCCACTCCCGCGCCGTCGGGCTCGGTCCCGCGCTGGCTGCTGCCCCGCGTGCGGGTGCGCCAGCAGGGGCAGGTGATCCGCGTCGAGCAGGTGGTGCCCGCGCGCGTGGCCGAGATCCACACCGATACCCATGGCTCGGGCACGACGCACGGCGGGCGCACGACCCGGCGCTACGAGTCCGGGCTCGGCTCGCCGAGCGGCATCCCGCTGGTGCGCGAGCGCCTGACCATCCCCGCCGGGCCGGTGGGCGCCGAGCAGGTGGAGCAGGCGATCGGGGCGGCGCTGGCCGGCTTCCAGCCCGCCGCCTACCGGGGCGCGCCCGCCCGGCCCAGCCTCGCGCCCCTGCCCCACCTCATCGGCGCGGTGGCCTTCCTCGCCTTCGCCTGCGCGGCCGTCGTCATGGCGATGCGCATGCGGATGGACCTGGTGGGCTCCGCCGGCCCTGGCCAGCTGATCTGGATCCTCCTGGCCTTCCCCGCCGTCTTCGTCCTGGTGGGGGTCTCGATGGCGGCGGTGTGCGCGCGCCGGGCCTGGGTGCTGCGGATCCCCACATCGATCGCCGAGGATCAGTGGGGCCTGCTGCGCCAGGTGCTCACGGGCGTGGCCGGCCAGGAGCCAGGCTCCTCCCGCCCCCTGGATGTGGAGCTGGGCAGGCGCCGCGACCTACTGACGCATCCGCCCAGCCAGTACCCGCAGGGCGGGAGGATCGTCCGGGCCACGACTGCCGATGGCCGCATGGGACCGCCCTGGCCCGACGCCCAGGACGTCCACCGCCTGGTCAGGGCCGGACGACGACGTGCCCTGGCGACGGGGCTCTTCCTCGTGGTGCTCCTGGTGCCGGCGGCCCTGATCGCCGCGGGCATCTCCGCCGGCACCGGGTTCCCCCTGCTGCCCCTGGCCTGTGTCGTGGCGAGCCTGCCCCTGGCCATCATGCTCGTGCTCCTCAAGGGGGCGGACCCCGTGGTGGTGACCTATCCGCGCCGGCTGCCCGGGGAGCCCCGCCCTCTGAGGGTGGGGCTGGAGGACGTCGACGTCCCCAGCCTGCCCGGCTGGTGCGCCGCCCGGCGCCGCGAGGACGCCTGGGACGCCGCCGCCATGATCTGCGCCATCCTCTTCGGCGCCAGTGTCGCGGGCACCCTCGTCGGCAGCATCCTCACTCATCAGGCGATGCCCCCGTACCCCCCGGACCCCGCCTCGGGAGGCGGCTCCGCCATCTGGCTCATCATCGCGGTGGTGGCCCTCGTCGTGGTGACATTCTCCGTGCGCGCGGTGCTCCGGGTCCGCAGCGACGACGTCGAGCGCCGGCGACGGGCCGGACTGGCCTGAGCGGCGGGGCGGGCTCCGCCGGCGGGGCCGGCCTCAGCCCCGGCGGCGCAGGACCGGCCAGCAGGTGGCCAGCACCAGTCCCCCGATGAGCCCGTAGGCCAGGGCCACCCACAGTCCGTGGGAGTCGGAGAGCCACCCGACGACCGGGGGCATGATGAGGCCGGCGGCGCGCGCCAGCCAGGAGACGATGGTCAGGCCCTGCCCGGGGGCCAGGCCGGGGATGTCGTCACCGGCGGAGTAGGTCACCGGCACCGCCACGGCGCATCCCACCCCGGAGATGGCCATGCCGATGAGGGTGCCGGGCACGGAGGACATCACCAGGGCCAGGCCCATGCCCGCCACCACCAGCACACCTCCCCAGGCGATGACGGCGCGGGCGCCCAGGGCGTCGACCACCCGGTCCCCCACGAGCCGCCCCACGATCATCGTGCCCTGGATCGCGACGATGCCGAGCCCCACCTGGCCGGCGGCGGCCCCCTGGCCGGCCAGGAGCAGGGAGGACCAGTTGTGGCCCACATCCTCGGGGAACATGGCCGCGGCGCACAGGAGCGAGACGACGACGAGCACGCCGACGGTCAGCACGCTCACCCGGCGGGGCGCTCGGGTCCCGCCCTCGGCGGGGGCGTGCGCAGTGGTCTGCACGGGGGCCTGCGAGGTGCGCTCGGCGGGATCCTCCGCGGATTCCTCGGCGAGGAGCTCGGCAGGAGCCTGGGGCCGGTCAGCGTCGTCGTCGCCGGGCAGGAACCAGCCCAGGACCAGGGGGCCCGCACTGAGGAGGGCCAGCACCACGGCGGTCATGAGCATGTGGTGCCCCGGGGGGATGCCGGCCCCGGCGGCGGCCTGGCCCATGGCGGCGCCCAGGACGGCGCCCAGGGACCAGGCGGCATGGAAGCTGGTGACGATCGAGGAGCCCCAGTGGCGCTGGATGCGCAGGCCGTGCGCGTTCTGGCCCACATCCACCACGGCATCGGTGCCGCCCATGAGCAGCAGGCACAGGGCGAGCCACAGCCAGGACTGGGCGTAGGCGGCCCCGGCCAGGGCCGCGGCGACGACCACCATCCCCAGGCTGGCCACGCGGGCGGAGGTGAAGCGGGAGATGAGTCGGGGGGCGGCGAGTCCGGCCATGAGGGCGCCCACGCTGGTGGCGGCCACGGCCTGCCCGAAGGAGGCCTTGCTCAGATCCAGGTGGGCCACGATCTCGGGGTAGCGCGGCACCAGGTTGGCCACGCCCAGGCCGTTGGCCAGGAAGACCAGGTAGACGGCGATACGGGCGCGGATGAGCTGCGCGGGGGTGTGGGCACCAGAGGCGCCGGGGAGGGAGGGCAGGAGCATGTCAGTCGTTCATCAGTGGTTCTCAGTGGCGGATCCGGCGGCTGCCCGGCGGCCGATCCTGCTGGTGGCTCGGCCGCGGCTGCGGGCCGTGAGGGCGTCGGGGCGCGCAGGTGCGCGCGGAGGTCGCAAGGGGCCATCGTAGCGGTGGGGACCGCTCCCCAGCCCCCTGGAAGCCGATGCGGGGATATGAGGATGACGAAACCCGCCTCCTGTGCCTACTCTGGGCACGTGCACCCTCGCGGTGCCTCGAAGCTCAGTCCTCCCGACTCGAGCGCCTCCTGAACTCTCAACCCCTGGAGCCTCTATGTCCTACGGAAACACTCCCGACCCCTACGGCGCTCAGCCGCAGCAGGGCTACCCCCAGCAGCCCGGTGGGTTCCCCGGCCAGCCGGGGGGCATGCCCGGCGGCTACGGTGCCGGTGGCTACCAGTTCGGCGCCCCGGCTCTGAGCCCCGAGGTCGCCCCCCTGCCCGGCGCCAGCATCGGGGATGCCATCAAGCGCTTCTTCCAGCGCTACGCCCAGTTCCGCGGCTACGCCTCACAATCGGAGTATTGGTGGGTCCAGCTGTTCCTGGTGATCCTCCAAGTGATCGGCTACATCATGGTCATCGCTCCACTGATGGCCGCCGCCGTGGCCACTTCGGAGGACCCCACTGTTGCAGAATCCTCCGCAGCCGCTCTCGGCGCGGGAACGGTGGTCCTCGCGCTGATCTTCTTCGTTGTCTTCCTTGCACTCATCATCCCGAGCCTGTCCCTGTCCGTCCGTCGCCTGCACGACGCCGGGTACTCAGGATGGATGGTGCTGCTCATGTTCGTCCCCTACGCCGGTGCTATCGCTCCTATCGTGTTCGGACTTCTGCCCTCGAAGCCGGAGAACTACCGGCCCGAGTGGAGCTGATCAGATCCACGGGACCCACTCATCCTGAGCCATCGGGGCGGGCAGCACGCGATCATTGCACGCTGCCCGCCCCGATCCCTCTTCTCGCTCATTCTCACCACCCTTCCCGCCTCCCACCGGAACGGAGCCTCCTCATGCCCGACGGCCACTCCTCGCAGGCCGACTACCCCGGGGCCTCGCCCTATCCCGACTACCGGCCGAGCCCCGCCCCGGGGCACTCGCAGCCCTCTGTGTCAGCCGACCATGCCGGGCTCCCCGCCGGATACGGCCAGGCCGCCTACACCGGGCAGTACCCCTCCCCCACCTACCCTGGCGGCCTCACTTACCCAGGCAACTACCCCGCCTACCCGGGCGGCTACCCGGCCATGGGGACCGTCCCCTACCCGTATCCGTACCCGGGCGGCTACCACCGCTTCGGCATGCTCCCGCTCCCACCAGAGGCCTCTCCACTACCAGGTGCCAGCCCGGTGGAGGCGGTCAAGCGCTTCTTCCGCCGCTACGCCCAGTTCCGCGGCTACGCCTCGCGCTCGGAGTACTGGTGGACCCAGCTGTTCCTAGTGATCCTCGTAATCGGTGGCTATGTTGCGCTCTTCGTTCCTTTCATCCTCTCCTCAGGGAATCCCGCTGCGGCCGAGTCCGACGCCTCTAGCAGTGACGCGAGGCTCTTGATCTCCATGCTGATCTTCCTCGTGGTCAACCTTGCGCTGACCATCCCTTACCTCGCGCTGTGCGCCCGCCGCCTGCACGACGCCGGGCAGTCAGGGTGGCTGACACTGCTGCTCTTCATCCCCTACATCGGTCCTTTCATCATCCCCATCGTGTTCGGACTGATGCCCTCACGCCCGGACCTCTACCGGCCCGAGTGGAGTTGAGCAGCGAGGCGCGGGCCCACCTGGGATGAGGGTCAATAGCCGGAGGGCCGGGCAGTTCCAAGAACTGCCCGGCCCTCCGGCCTCGTCAGCGGTGTCCGAGGGGGGACTTGAACCCCCACGCCCGTTTAATAAGGCACTAGCACCTCAAGCTAGCGCGTCTACCTATTCCGCCACTCGGACTCTTCTGCGCCCGACGCAGGGGGATCCCCACGGGGCGACGCAGAGAAACTTAGCACGTCCGTGGCGGGGCCCACCAAGCCGCCCGCCGGTGCTTCCGCTCACACTTGGGCCCCGCCGGGGCTATCACATCGGCTCGACCTCGATGCGCGCCTGCATCGACCAGCTCTGCCCCGGAGCGATGAGCGGCGCGTGCTGGCGCACCGCCGCGCTCTCGACGCACACCATGGTGGGGAACTCGTCGTCGGCCATATCCGCCAGCCCGGCACTGAGGGTGGACCACGGGTTCCACACGATGGTGGAGGGCGCATGGCGCTTGGAGACGATGATGCGCCGCCCGTGCCCGGGATCGGTGACCTCCACGGTGCTGGCGGAGTCGTAGATGCGGTCCACCGGCCCGTTGATGCGCACCGGCCCGTCCTGGACCTGGACGGCAGCCGGGTCCTGGGCCAGGTTGTCGGTGTAGCCGGCGCCCTCCAGGCCCGTGATCCGCGTGACCGTGACGTCGTGGAGGGACAGGTAGGTGTGCAGCGCCGCCTCCACGGTGCGCACCTGGGGGCCGGTGTTACGCACCGACAGGGTCAGCTCCAGGCGGCTGCCCACCTCCACGCTGTAGAGCAGGCTCAGGCCGTCGTGGCTCAGGCTCAGCAGGGCGCGCACCCCCTGGTCGGGCGTGGCCTCCACCGAGCGCAGCGTCCATGTGGCCGTGCGGGCCCAGCCGTGCTTGACCACGGCCCGGCCATCGATGCCGGCCCCGAAGTCCGGCAGGCATAGGGGGATGCCCCCGCGGATGGCGGTGGCGCCGTCGAAGACCGCCTGACGGGAGGTGAACAGGACCTCCCTGCCGCCGCGGGAAGCCCAGGAGGTCACGGTGGCGCCGTGGAGGTGGATCTCCGCGGAGCCGGCGGGGGCGTCGATGAGCAGGCGGGGCTGCCCGCCCCGGCCGGGGGTCAGCGCGGCGCTGGGAGGAAGTCGCAGTGCCGGGTCGCATGATGGTCCACTGATCATGGTCTCACGCTAGTAGGCTGAGGGCCGTTTCGTCAGCGGCATCACGGCCAAGAGAAGAGCACACGTGTCCGAGCATCACGATCCGCCCACCGAGAAGGACGAGAAGGAGCCTGCCACCCGGGATGAGCCCGGGGAGCAGGCCGAAGCGCGCGCGCAGGAGCAGGCGGATGAGGACGCGGGCAGTCGGGCGGGCGGGCCGGCACGCGTCGCCGCCCCATCCTCCGGCCCCCTGACCTGGCCCAGGAGAGCGCACTCGGCCTGGCGCCGCACCCTGGAGCGGGTCGAGGAGCGCCGCCGCGCCACGATGCGCGGCCCCAGTGCCGCGCCCAGCACCATGGCCTCCACCGCAGCGACGCTCAGGACACCCGGGGCCCCCGCGGCGTCGCCGGGACCCGCCGAGGGCGCGGAGCAGGACGGCCCCGGCGTGCCCTCGGTGGTCACCACCCGCTCCACCGCCCTGGACTCCCTGCCCTCATGGCTGGTGCGCGGGGGCCTGGGGGCCTGGCTGGGCCTGGGCATCATCATCATGATCGCCCTGGTGGTCCTGGCCACCTCCATGATCATCCCCGTGTTCGTCGGGGTGTTCATGGCCCTGGTCCTGACCTCCATCCTCCAGCCCCTGGTCAACCTCTTCGCCCGGATCATGCCCCGCTACCCGGCGACCTTCCTGGCGCTGCTGACGACCCTGGCCGCCATCGCCGGCCTGCTGACCTACGTCGTGGCCTCGGTGACCAGCCAGTGGAACTCCCTGGCCACCCAGTTCAGCGATGGGCTGGACACCATCGTGGACTTCGTGGAGCACGGGCCCCTGCCGGTGCACCTGACCCAGCAGGAGTTGGCCACCCAGTTCCAGGCCCTGGTGCGCCAGGGCCAGGACTACGTCCAGTCCAACGCCCCGCACCTGGCCACCGAGATCCTGTCCAATGCCAGTGGCCTGGTGGATGTCTTCGCCGTCCTGGCGCTGGCGATCTTCTCCACGATCTTCTTCCTGGCCTCCGGGGGCAGGATGTGGCGCTGGTTCCTCAACGAGCTGCCCGCCCACATGCGTGAATCCGTCCACCGCGCCGCGGGGGCCGGCTGGTACACCTTCGCCGGCTACGCCCGGGGCACGGTCATCGTGGCCCTGACCGATGGGATCATGGCGGGCATCTTCCTCCAACTGGTGGGCATCCCCCTGGCCGCCCCCCTGGCGGTCCTGGTCTTCATCGGCGCCTTCATCCCGATCGTGGGGGCGCCCGCGGCCATGATCATCGCCATGGTGGTGGCCCTGGCCTCCGACGGCTTCATCACTATGATCGTGGTGTGCGTGGGGGTGGCCGGGATCGGTCAGATCGAGGGCCATATCCTCCAGCCCCTCATCATGGGCCGCCAGGTCTCCCTCCACCCGGTGGTGGTCATCATCGGCGTGGCCGTGGGCACCTACGCGGCCGGGCTGCTGGGCGCGATCATCGCCGTGCCCATCATCGGCGTGGTGTGGTCGGTCTACTCCGAGCTGCATGTCAGGGACGCCCCCGTCGTCGGGGAGCTGCCCGCCTACTCCTCGCAGGGGTCCTGAGCTGCTGGGGCCGCTGAACCGGTGGAGCGACGCCGCAGCGCGGCACTCACTGCCAGTCCCGGCTCCGGGTGGGGGCGGCGCCCTCCAACACCTCCAGGTGCTCGGCGCGCAGGGCGGTGACGCCGGGGCCCGTCTGCGCCGCGTCCCCGACCTCGGGCAGCGGCGGCTCCGACTGCTCCACGACCCCGCGCACGACCAGGGCGCCGGCGCGCCGCCCCACGGTCCGGTACCGCTTCCACATGCCGGCCGAGCACACGACATTGAGCAGCCCCGTCTCATCCTCCAGGTTGAGGAAGATCAGCCCGCTGGCGGTGTGGGGGCGCTGGCGGTGGGTGACCACGCCCGCCACCCGCACCCGCACGCCGTCGTCCTGGGCGCGCACCTGCGCGGTGGTGAGGATGCCCGCCCCGCTCAGGGCCTCGCGCAGCAGTCCAATGGGGCAGCCCTGGGTGGAGACCCCTGTCAGGCGCAGGTCGGCGACCATGCGGGAGCGGTGGTCCATCTCGGGCAGAGGCGGCGCCGTGGTGCCGACGGCGGTCCCCGGCAGGGTCGGCTGGAACCAGTCCCCGGCGCGCGGCCTCCCGCGGCCTCTGCGGCTCCCGTGCTCCTGGGAGAGGGGGCCTGCCGCCCACAGGGCCTCGCGCCGCCCCACCCCCAGGCTGCGCAGCGCTCCCGCGGCCGCCAGGGACTCGAGCTGGGAGCGGCTCAGTGGCAGGCGGCGGGCGAAGTCGGCCAGGTCCCGGTAGGGGCCCTTCTCGCGCTCGGCCACGATGGCCCGGGCGCTGTCCTGGCCGATGCCCCTGATGGGGGCCAGGCCCAGGCGCACCGCCAGGTCGGGGTGGGCGTCGATGGTGGTGGGCGCGGTCGGAGAGGGGAGCACCGGCGCCCACTCCTGCTCGCCGCCCGTCCCGGCGTCGCGCGCCTCCCCCCGGGTGGGGCGCTGCTCGACGACGGCCTGGACCTGGGAGGAGGAGACGTCGGCGGCCAGGACCCTCACGCCGTGGCGGCGGGCGTCGGCCACCAGGCTCTGGGGCGACCAGAAGCCCATGGGCTGGGCGGCCAGCACCCCGGCGTAGAAGTCCTCGGGCTTGCGGGCCTTGAGCCAGGCCGCGGCGTAGACGAGGTAGGCGAAGGAGAAGGCGTGGGACTCGGGGAAGCCGAAGTCGGCGAAGGCCCGCAGCTTGTCGAAGAGCGTCTCGGCGATATCCCGCGGGGCGCCCCGAAGGCTCATCATGCCCTCCACGAAGCGCTCGTGGAGGGCCTCCATGCGCTCGGCCGAGCGCTTGGCCCCCATGGCCTGGCGCAGGGCGTCGGCCTCGGCGGGGCTGAAGCCCGCGGCGTCCACGGCGATCTGCATGAGCTGCTCCTGGAAGAGGGGGACGCCCAGGGTCTTGGCCAGGGCCGGCTTGAGGGACTCGTGCAGATACGTGACCTCCTCCCTCCCCTGGCGGCGACGGATGTAGGGGCTGACGGCGTCGCCCTGGATGGGGCCGGGGCGGATGAGGGCCACCTCGACGACGATGTCGTAGAACTCCTGGGGCCGCAGCCGCGGCAGGGTGGCCATCTGGGCGCGCGACTCCACCTGGAAGACCCCCACCGTGTCCGCGGCGCACAGCAGGCGGTAGACGGCCGGGTCGTCCTCGGGCAGGGTGTGCAGCCCCCAGGGCCGGCCCGCCTGGGCCGAGCGCAGCACACCGGCGGGCGCGTGGTCGGCGTGCTCGCCCGGTGGCTGCTCGGGAACGGCCTCCCCGCGCCGGGCCAGGCCGTCGAAGGCCAGGCGCAGGGCGGTCAGGGCCCCCAGCCCCAGCAGGTCGAACTTGACCAGGCCGGCGGCGGCGCAGTCGTCCTTGTCCCATTGCAGGACCGAGCGCCCCGGCATGGCCGCCCAGCGCACGGGGCAGACCTCGGTGACGGGGCGGTCGCACAGGACCATCCCCCCGGAGTGGATGCTCAGGTGGCGGGGCAGGCGCAGCAGCCTCTCGGCGATATCGATGACCTGGGCGGGCACCTCCTCGTCCCGGCGGCCCGGCTGGCCCCGGTGGCCCGGGTCGGTCGCCGGGGCCGGGCCCGCGGGGGCGCCGTCGTCGGGGCGCAGTGAGGACCAGCGGTCCATCTGCGAGGCCCAGGCGTCCTGGAGGCCGGCGGGGTGGCCCAGGGCGCGGGCGGCGTCGCGCACGGCGGAGCGGGGGCGGTAGGAGATGACGTTGGCGACCTGGGCGGCGCAGTGGCGCCCGTAGCGGGAGTAGACGTGCTGGATGACCTCCTCGCGCCGGCAGGCCTCGATGTCCAGGTCGATGTCCGGGTAGCCGGCGCGCCCCGGGGACAGGAAGCGCTCGAAGAGCATGCGGTGGCGCACCGCGTCCACGGCGGTGATGCCCAGGGCGTAGCAGACGGCGGAGTTGGCGGCCGAGCCCCTGCCCTGGCACAGGATGGCGGCCTGCTCGCAGTACTCGACGATGGCGTGGACGATGAGGAAGTAGCCGGGGAAGCCGAGCTGCTCGATGACGTCGAGCTCATGTCCCAGGACCTCCCAGGCGCGGGGGTCCTGCTCGGGGGTCCCGTAGCGCCGGAGGGCGCCGCGGTGGGTGAGCTCGCGCAGCCAGGTGGCGGGGGTGTGCCCGGGCGGGACCTCGATGGCGGGCAGGTCGGGGGCGATGAGGGACAGGTCGAAGGCGATCTCGGTGCCGATCCGGGCGGCGGTGAGCACGGCGTGCGGGGCTCTCCGGTGGAGGCGGAGCATGTCCGCCGGGCTGCGCAGCCAGCGGCCGATGGCGGGCAGGTGGCCCCGTGCCCCGTCCAGGTCGGTGACCAGGCGGGTGGCGGTCAGGACATCGGCCAGGCGGGCGTCGCGGGGGCGGGCGCAGCGCACGGCTCCGGTGGCGACCAGGGGCAGGCGGTGGGCGGCGGCCAGGCGGCTGAGGGCCTCGGTGAGGGCGGCGTCGGTGGGGCCTGCGGTGAGGGTGAGCTCGACGGCGAGCCCGACGTCGGCGCCCTGCTCTGCCAGGAGTGCGGTGGGCGCCCCGACAGCGGTCGGCCCGCTGCACGGGTGGCTGCCGGACGGTCTGCGGGGGCGGTGGGGGTCGGCGAAGAGGTCGGCGAGGCGCCCTAGGCAGGCGTCGGCTGCGGCGAGGTCCCAGGTCTCTGGGCGGTGGGGGTCGCCCAGGGCGCGGCGCAGGGGCCCGTTGGCGGTGCCGGTGAGGATGAGGCAGGACCCCTCCAGGGCAGTGGCGAGGGCGGCCGGGTCGTGGGCGGGCTCCTGGGCGTGGCCGGCATTGAGGTTGTGCTCGGAGATGGCGGCGGCCAGGCGGCGGTATCCGTGCGGGCTGCGCGCCAGGACGGGCAGGTGGCTTCCGTCGGCCAGGGTCAGTTCGGTGCCGTGCACGGTGGGCAGGCCGTGGGCGCGGCCGGCCTGGGCGTGCTTGACGATGCCGGGCATGCCGTTGTGGTCGGTCAGGCCCAGGGCCTCCAGGCCGAGTTCGACAGCGGCGGCCGCCAGGTCCTCGGGCTCATTGGCGCCGTCGAGGAAGGAGTAGGCGGAGTGGGCGTGGAGCTCGGCGTAGCGGTGGGGGCTGGTCATGAGAGGTTGGGCGTCAGCGGCCGGAGAGGGGATGGTCTCTTCAGAAGGGCGGAACGGCGTCGAGCAGGGGAGCCAGACCGAGGAGGTGGGCGGCGCGCGGGTAGTCGGTGGCCTCGAAGGCGCCGGCGCGCTGTCCGGGGCCCGGCCCGCGGGTCTCCAGGGCAGCGCCTGCTGCTGCGAGGGCGCGCATTGTCGTGAGGCCTGCGGGCGGTCCTCCTTCAGGAGTGCTGCTCCTCGGGCCCGTGCCGTGGCCCACCGCACTGCTGCTCATGATGCGGCCGGCCGGTGTGATGGGGGTCTGGGCGGGGTGGGTGCTGGCGAGTCCGCGCTCGAGGCGCTCCAGGAGTGGGGCGGTGATCTCCTGGCTGAGCGTGGCGGGCACTGCTGCGCCCTGGTGCTGGTGGGAGTGGGGCCCGAGGCGCCGGGGCAGGAGGTGGATGGTGCCGTCGGCCTGCCGGCGGTAGCGGGCGCCGGTGGGGGTGCGCCAGGTCAGGGCGCCCTCGGGTGTGCGGGTCAGCGACCATCCGGGGGTGTGCTTGAGGCGGTGGTGGGCCTCGCAGAGGACGGTGAGGTTGTCCATGGAGGTCACGCCGCCTGCGCTCCATGGCGTGATGTGGTCGAGGTCGCAACGCCGGGCGGGGACCTCGCAGCCGGGGTGGGTGCAGGACTGATCGCGCAGGCGGACGCGCTCGGCCAGGTCCTGGGCGGGGCGGTAGCGCCTGCGCCCCACATCCAGCACCGCACCGGTGAGCGGGTCGGTGACCAGGCGGCGCCAGGTGCCCCCGGCCGCCAGGGCCCGGGCGACGCGGGCGGGGACCGGTGAGCGGCGCGAGCCGATGACGACCTCGGCGACGGGCCCTGCCGTGGGCGCAGCAGCAGTGGCAGCAGTACTGCTCGGGGTACCACTGGCGGCAGTGGGATCAGCAGTGGTGCCGGCGCCGGGATGGGTACCGGGATCCGCATCGGCGCCGGGCAGGAGGTGGTCGAGGGGGACGGTGACGTCCACGCGGACCTGCAATCCCGGTGGGAGGTGGAGGGCCGGCTCCCCCGAGGGCATCCACCATGGGCTCGTGGAGCTCATGAGGCCGCTCAGTGAGACCAGCAGCCCCTCCAGTGGAACGCCGTCGGGCATGGGGTAGCCGTCGCCCCCAGGGACCGGGCGAGCAGCGCCGTCACGTGGTGCGTCCGCAGCCATGCCGAGGTCTTCGGGCGCGCAGGCCGCGTTCTGACTGGTGCGCAGCGTGGCGAGCGTCATGGCGGTCAGCGCGTCGGCGCGCAGCTGGGCGGGGGTCCTGTCATCACCCGTGGCGCGGGCTGAGGCGGCGATGGCGTCGAGGGTGGCGTCCAGCAGGAAGGCATCCATGGTGGGCATGAGGAGACTCATCCTCCACACGCCCTCACCGGCGGGACGCGGGCGGCTCACATGCCTGCCGCGCACATGGCGCTGGCGGCGCTGGCTGGTGCCTTCGGGATCGTGGGCCACCAGGGCACGGTCCAGGTCCCGGGCCAGTTGGGCGTGGGTGCGGCGCGGGGCCCGGGGCAGGACCTCCTCCTGAACGGCCAGCGCCGTGTGGGACGCAGCGCCGTCGAGCCGTCCGACGACGAGGGCGGCCTTGGTCCCGTCCAGCAGTCCGGATCGGTGCAGGGCCTCGGTGGGCCCCAGCTCCGGGGTCATCAGCGCCTCCCCGCGCTCAAGGATCTGGCCCGCGCGCGTGCGGGAGATCCCCAGGCGGCAGGCGATCTCACTGGAGGTGGTGAAGCGGTTCTCCTCCGGGGTCACGAAGCGCGGCGCCGCCCCCTGCGGCCCCCAAGGCGCCGGGCCCGTGCGGAACTCGGGGCTCTGAGCCAGGCAGGCGGCCGCCATCGACTCGGCCCACGTGGCCCACGAGCCCAGGCGGTGACATGCGGCGACCAGCTCACTGAGCCCGTCAGCCCCCAGTGCCAGCAGCCCACTGCCCTGGATCATGTCCGACGGCAGGACCGCAAGGCCAGCCGCCTGCTGCGCGATCCCCGCCTCAGGGCTCACAGCAAGACCCGCGGTCAGGTCCTCGCTCGAGGCCGCACCAATGCCCGAGAGAAGATCCGTGGCAGGATCGACGACGCCGCCGTTGCGGGAGCCCGCAGAACCCACAGAATCCGCAGAATCCTCAGGAGTGTGGGGGTCGGCGGGCTCCGCAGACGTCGCCGCAGGGACGAGCAAGGGCGAGAGGAGCGCCTCGATCACCGCCGCCAGGGCACCACCGGGGGCCATCGCAGCGATCCGCTCGCAGGCCTCCTCCGGCTCACCCCAGTGCGCTGGGAGGGGCGCAGCCCGAAGCGGCAGGGCAGCCTGCGCCTCGGGAGACTGCACCTCAGAGTCCTGGGCCTCGAAGTCCTGGACCTCGAAAACCCGCAGGTCACGAGTCCGCGAGGCAGGAGCCCGCCGAGTAGGCGCCTTCCGGGCAGAGGCCTGTGAAGCGGTGCTCCGCAGCGGCCCGGCGACAGTGGCATCGCGGGACACGCAACGCAGGCGCGCAGTGCGATCCTCCACCACAGGAAGCGCGGTAGAGGGCCGGGTCAGCACGCCACTTTCGAACATGTGTACAGTCTACCCCAGACCCTGCGACATGAAAACCGCTCACCGCACGACTCCGCCCCGCCTCCGCCCGGCCTCGGCGGCCGGCCCCTGAGGAGCCGGCGATCAGGGACAGGCCCCGGCACTCGACGGGCTCAGGCAGCACCCCGGCACGCCTCAGCCGCTCGCCCCAGGCCGCATCCGAAGCCGGCCCGGACCCACGAGCCCCCAGGGGCCTCAGAGCCCGAGGGCGCGGATGAGCAGGATCCCCAGCGCGGCCAGGGCCCAGGAGGCCAGGGAGCCGACCAGGAACTCCTCGGCCTTCCGCCCGCCCTCGTCCTTGCTGATCTCGGGGAAGCGGATCACCCCCTTGGCCGCGACGATGGCCGCCACCGCCTCATGGGCACCGGCGCCCGCCAGCAGCAGGATGAGGATGCGCTCCAGTGGGCCGATCCATCTGCCCCCGCGCATCACACTGACCGCCGGCACGTCCGCGGCTCCGGACGCCGCATCGACTCCGGGCGCCGCGCCGCCCCCGGACCGCCGCCCATCCCTCCCGACGTCGGCACGCCCAGCGTCCGCATACCCAGCACCAGCCCAAGCGCCACCACCATCAGCGCCCCGCACCCCCCGGGCCAGGGCCAGGAGTGCCGAGACGGCCTCATTGGCGGGCCCCACCAGGAGCAGCACCACCCCCACGGCACCGGCCGCGGCGGCCAGGCGCCCCGGAGCCGGCTGGGCCAGGAGCGCACTGACCCCCAGCACGGCGATCGCCGTCGCCCATCGCGCCAGCACGGGCCAGGGCCCCGAGGCCGCAGGGGACACGACCCACAGGCCCCAGGCGACCACTCCCCCCATGAGCGGGAGCCAGGCCCACCACGGGGCCGCGTCGAGACCGAGGCACAGGCCGGCACCCGCCAGAAACGCCAGCACCAGGACGACGGCGCGCACCACGGGTCGCCATCGCGCCGGCGCCATGTCGCTGGCGGGTGCAGCACAGGCGGCGACCCCCAGGGCCAGCACAAGCGCCGCCGTCATCGCCGCCCCCCGCTCCGCGCGCCGCCGGCGCTGCGCGCTCCGCCGGCAGGCGCCGCCCCAGTCGCACCGAGATCCTCCAGGAGCCGGTGGGATTCCAGGATGGCCGCGCCAGCGCCTCGGGCCAGATCGGAGACGGCCTGCTGGCTGACCTTCTCCGCGCGGGCGATCTCGACCTGCCTCTCACCCAGGATGAGCCCGGCCATCATGCGGCGCTGGCGGGGCTGGAGGCGCGCGACGGCGTGGTCGCGCAGGAGCAGGACGGAGTTGACGACCGCCTCCCGCTCGCGCAGCCCCCGGCCTCCTGGCCCCTCACCCTGCGCACTGCCTCCAGGCCGCTCCCGGCCGCCGGGAGCCCGCGGTGAGCAGCACAGCCAGGTGCGCACGAAGCGATCCCCCCGGTCCTGGAGGGCGTGCGCATGCTCGATGGCATCCCGGGCGGCCCACCATGCCGAGCCGTCCTGAATAGGAGCGCCCGCCGCCCCCCGTGCACCGTCGAGCTCGACGGCATCCCCTTGGCCGACGCCGAAGCGCAGGTCGTGGCCCGGAGGCAGGAGGAGGTGGGTGCGCAGCGTCAGGATCAGGGCATCGCCGAGCGTGGCGGCCACCGCCTGAAACTCATCCCCGACACTGGCATAGGGAGGCCGGGGCAGCCCCAGGCCCTGGGCCGCCCGGTCCAGGGCCGCCAGGAAGGTCCGCTGGGCACCGGCCCGGTCAGGCAGGTGTCGAGAGCCGATGATGTCCGCGATGATCGCATAGGAGGCATCCACTCCTCCACAGTAGCGCTTGTATAAGCTGAATGACAAGCAGATCCTCGGAGCGCTACCGCCACGCCTCGCCGCCACTCACCACGACTCCACTTGTCTCACAACCCTGACAAGCACTACCCCGACCACCCCCTCACTCGCCCGCCAGCACTCCTCCCGCGGCGAGGTAGCACTTGCCGCACAGGGACTCATAGGTGATCTCACCGGCGTCGATGGCCACCTGGTCGCCGTCGAAGACATAGCCGCCCTCCCCCGCCCGCCCCGGGGCCGCGATCCTGCGCGCATTGAAGATCGCCTTGCGCCCGCAGCGGCAGATGGTCTTGAGCTCCTCCAGGGAGTGGGCGATCTCCAGCAGGCGCCGCGAGCCGGGGAAGCTCAGGGTGCGGAAGTCGGAGCGGATCCCGTAGGCCAGGACCGGGACGTCGTCGAGGAGCACCAGCTCCATGAGCTGGTCCACCTGGGCGGCGGAGAGGAACTGGGCCTCGTCGACCAGCACGCAGTCCAGGACCCGGTGCAGCGCCTCCCCCGCCTCAGCGCCCCACTCCCCCAGGGCCCGGCACCGCACCAGCTCGCGCAGGTTGTCACCCTCCCCCACCAGCAGGTCCACCCGGCGGCGCACCCCCAACCGGGAGACCACCATGTCATCGCCCTTGGTGTCGACCACGGCCTTGATGATGAGCACGCGCTGGCCGCGCTCCTCGTAGTTGTAGGCGGTCTGGAGCAGTCCCGTGGACTTGCCAGAGTTCATGGCGCCGTAGCGGAAGTAGAGCTTGGCCATCGATCCCTCCCCGGCGCAGGCGTCACCGGATGTCAGTGCAGCTGGACGATGCGGATGCTACCCGCCAGCAGCACCGCGGCTCGCGGCACAGAGAAGACACAGTACCTTCATATGCGACGACGCTACTGTGCCTCCCATGGTCCGTGCCCATCACCTGCCCGCCACCTGGCGCACCGCGCGCGCCAAGACACTGGCCGTCCTCGCCGTCATCTTCCTGGGTCTCTTCTCCTGGCTGGCGCTGAGCGCCACGCACAGGAGCGGCCCGGCCCTCTACGACCAGAGCGTCACCGACTGGGCCATCACCGTACGGACAGCCCCGATGACGGCGATCATGGACGGGTTCTCGGCCCTGGGCTCCACCCCGGGCCTGACGATCCTCACCCTGGTCTGCGTCCCCGCCCTGGTCTGGGCGGGCCGCCGCACACAGGCAGCCGGCCTGGCCCTGGCCATGATCGGCTCCTCCCTGCTGACCGTGGCGCTCAAGCTCCTCTTCGGCCGCGAGCGCCCGAGCACCCACACGCTCCTGGGCGATCCGGCGCTGACCCTGTCCTTCCCCTCGGGGCACTCCTTCAACACGGCGGTCTTCGCCGGGGCGCTGGCCTGCTGCGTGCTGCTGGGAGGGGCCGGGCTCCTGGGCAGGGTGCTGGCGGTGGTCGCGGCGGTGGGCACGACGGCGATGGTGGGGGCCTCCCGCGTGTACCTGGGGTACCACTGGATGACCGACGTGCTGGCGGGCTGGTCCCTGGGGGTGGCGTGGCTGTGCCTGGTGGCCCTGGCCATCCTGTGGCTCCAGGGGCGCCGTTACCGGCCCGGGGAGGCATCAGCGGCCGGTCCGGCCGCTCAGGCAGCGCAGTCATAGATTCAGTCATAGACGGCCTCGATCCACCACCGGCCCGAGCGCATGAGCAGTAGCGGCGGCCCCGTGTCGGTGGTGACCTGCAGGTAGGCGCGGCGCTTGGGGCCCTGGGGGGTCCACCACCCCTCATCCATGGGCCAGGGGCCCGCCCAGGACAGGATCCTCAGCTCGGCGCCGCCCCTGTGGGGCCAGCCGTCACTGCCGTCACCGCCTTCGATGCGGATGGTGGCGGGATCGCCGTCGAGCTGGCCGTGGATGTCGACGCCCAGCTCGCGCCCGCGGTCATCGTGCAGGGCGGCGGGACGGGGGCGGGCCAGGACCAGGGAGGGCGAGGGCCGGGGCAGGGCATCCGCCCAGGCAGGGGTCGTAGAGCCCGCTGCAGGGGCCCCGGTGCGGGCGGTCCTGCCGGCGCTCCCGGTGCCGGCGCCCGGCTGCTCGCCCCAGGGGGTCAGGCGCACGCGCGAGCGGGGGTCGCGCCCCTCGATGAGCAGGGGCACCTGGACTCCTCCCGCGCCCAGGAGGGACTCCACGCGGTGGGCGGCACGGGCGGCGCGGGCGGCAGCCTGCTGGTCGGGGGCCTGCCACAGCCCGGCCTGGGAGGCGCCGGCCGCGCTGAGCTCCAGGGCGGTCAGGCTCAGGCGCGTCAGGGGCGCGGTGGGCGGGCGCCCGCTTCTGCCGGCGAGCCACCCCTCGAGCTGCCAGCGCACGCGGTCGGTCAGCTCGACGGCGCTCGGCGTGGTCTCCAGCAGCCACAGGCGGGTCAGCTCGCCGCCGTCCTGGCACTGGGCCTCCACGCGCAGGCGCCCGGCTGCCGCGCCGGCGGCCACGAGGCGGTCGGAGAGGTCCTCGGCCAGGCTGCGGGCGGCGAAGGCGGCGGCGTCGGCGCGCTCCACGGGCGGGTCGAGGCTGATGCCCGCCGAGATGTCCTTGGCGGGGCGCGGGCCCCGCGGCACCTGGTGGTCCGTGCCCGAGGCCAGGCGGTGGAGGCGCGCTCCGATGATGCCGAAGCGCGCGGCGACGTCCTTGAGGGGCAGGGCGGCCAGGTCACCCAGGGTATGCAGGCCGAGTCTGGCCAGGATCTCCAGCAGGCCGAGCGCCTCCTGGCGCAGGCGGCGCGTGGTCAGGCAGTCCAGGGCGGATCTCAGGGGGCGGGGGGCCAGGAACTCAGGCGTGGCCCCGGGTGGGACGATCGTGCTCTGGCGGGCGGCCAGGACGGCTCCGGGCAGGGAGTCGGCGATGCCCACCTGGCATTCGACGTCGGCACCCCGGGCCAGGGACTCGATGAGGCGGGCGGCCAGCTCCTCCTCTCCCCCCGCCCACCGGGCCGGGCCGCGAGCGCCCGAGACCGCCAGGCCGGGGCGGGCGACGAGGGGTGCGGGCAGGTGGGCCTCCAGGGCGTCCATGACGACCTCGAAGCTGCGGGCCTCCCGTGGGGGCTGGGTGGGCACGAGGGTCAGGCCGGGGCACAGGGAGCGGGCGGTGCGCAGGGGCATTCCCACTGCCAGGCCGGCGGCGCGGGCCGGGGCGGAGGCGGCCAGTACCTCGTGGGCGCCAACGACGGCCACGGGCTCCAGGGCGGGGTCGGGCAGGAGGGGCCCTCGGTGGGGTGCGGTGGTGCGGCGCTGGGCGCGGGCCTCCAGGGTCAGGGCGACCACGGGCCAGTCGGGCACCCAGATGGCGACGAGCCGGGGCGGTGAGGGCGTCGGGGACGGCGGAGTCGGCAGCGTGCTCATCCCGCCTCCTGACGGCCCGGCAGAGCGGCGGGCGCCTCGGTGGGCGGGGCGGTGGGGGTGGGTTCGAGGGAGGCATGGCTCAGGCCCTCCTCGCCGAGGACCAGGGTGGTGGCGTCCTGGCCGCGCCGGGGATCGGACAGTGACCAGGTCAGGCGGCGCAGGTAGCCGGTCTCCATCTCCCGGGCAGCGGGAGGGGGCGGGCAGGGTGGGCGCAGGGGCACGACGACGCCGGCCCCCTCGGATCGGGCCTCCTCCCGGCCTGCGTCATCGGCGTTGAGCAGGGCGGCCTCCAGGGTGAGGGCCTCCTCCCAGGGGGCGCTGGTGAGGATGGTGGCGCGGCGCTCGCGGGCCCGCGCGGCCAGGAGCCGGCGGTGGCGGGGGCGCAGGGCGGTGGCGTCCCGCTGCCCGATGAGCAGGCCGCCCACGCCGTCGAGCAGGGCGGTGGCGGCGGCCAGGATGGCCGCGGGCTCCAGGCCGGCGGTGGGCACGACCAGGACCCGGGACAGGTCGAGCCCCAACTCGTGGGCCGCGCACCACCCCAGGTCCTGCCCGCCGAGCACCGCGCACCAGCCGTGGGTCCCCTGGTGCATGGCGAGCGCGGCCAGCAGGAGTGCGGTCGATCCGCTGATGCTGACGGCCCCCGGACTCCCGGCGCCCAGCCGGCTCCAGGGGTCTCGATTGGAGTCGTGCTCCCGGCGGGAGGGGGCAGGGCCGTGGGCGGGGGTGGCGCGCAGGGCGCGCTGGACCTCCTGGGCGCCGCTGGAGGACAGCCCGACCCGCTCCTCGGCCCGGACCAGGGCCCGTCGGGCCGCGCTCAGCCGTGCGTCCTGCGGTGTGCCCTGCGGTGCGGGCGGCCGCGCGGCGGCCTGCGGTCGCTGCGGCACCACCGGGACCTGAGCAGCCCAATCCTCCGCCCGAACCACTGCCTGAACCACTGCCCGCCTCCTGTCCTGCCTCACGGCCCCTCGCAGCCTCACCCCAGCATCGAACGTGTGTTCGACTCAGGATATGAGGATAGCGCCTCCCGGCGACACCTCACGCGGCTCCGACCGTGCTTCGCCGCCGCTTGCGGTGACGCGCAGGCGCCGGGCCGTCTAGAGTGGAGAGCCATTCCTCAAGCACCGCGATCCTCTGGAGGCTCCTCATGGCATCCGATCTCTCACGCCCGCGCCCGCCCGCCCCCTACGACCTCCTGCCCGCCGTCCCCTCCTTCACCCTCACCTCCCCCGATATCGCGGAGGGCCAGCCCATCGCGGATGCCTTCACGGGCATCCACGACAACATCTCCCCCGCACTGGAGTGGTCGGGCTTCCCCGAGCAGACGCGCTCCTTCGTCGTGTCCTGCTTCGACCCCGATGCCCCGACCCCCTCGGGCTGGTGGCACTGGACGATCGTGGACCTGGACGCCTCGGTCACCTCCCTGCCCCAGGGGGCGGGCGCCAGCGACCTCCAGCTCGACGGCGCCGCCTTCCACCTGGCCGGCGACAGCGGCGACCACGCCTGGTTCGGCCCCTACCCGCCGGCGGGCGACGGCGACCACCGCTACATCTTCGCCGTGCACGCCCTGGACGTGGACACCCTGGGCATCGACGACGAGACGACCCCCGGGGCCGCCGCCTTCCACCTGCTCTCCCACTGCATCGGCCGGGCCCTGCTCACCGCCACCTACAGCGTTCCCGGGCAGCCCGGCGAGCCCGCCTTCCTCAAGGAGGGCAAGTGACCCCACACTCCGGTGAGGCCCCCGGGCTCCGCTCGGGGCGCCGTCGCCGCGGCAGCGAGGCCTTCACCCCGGCCTTCGGCTTCTCCGCGGCCAGCACCTTCGGGCGCCACCAGCGCCGCCCCGTCGCGCTGGTGACCGGGGCGACCTCGGGGATCGGGCTGGCTGTGGCCCGCGACCTGGCCCGCGACCACAACATCATCCTCATGGCCCGCACGGTCAAGGACCTCGAGGAGCTGGCGGCCGCCCTGGAGGAGGAGTCCCGGGCGGCGGTCCTGGTCTGCCCGGTGGACCTGACCAATGACACCGCCGTGACCAGGACGATGGGGCGTCTCCAGCTCGACAGCCTCGATGTCGTCGTGCACTGCGCGGGGGTGGAGGCCACGGGGGCCGTGGACCGGCTCACCCCGGCGCGCTGGCGCTCCGTGCTGGACCTGGACCTGGTGGCGGTGGCCCATCTGACCAGCCTGCTGCTGCCGGCGCTGCGCGAGGCCCGGGGGCTGGCGGTCTTCGTCAACTCCGGTGCGGGCCTGCGCTCCAGCCCCGGCAACGCCCTGTACAGCGCCGCCAAGGCCGGCCTCAAGGCCCTGGCCGACACCCTGCGCGAGGAGGAGCGCGGGAAGGTGCGGGTGACCACCATCTACCCCGGGCGGGTGGACACCCCCATGCAGGAGCGCCTCCACGCCCTCAAGGCCGCACGCCTGCGCACCGAGGGGCAGACGGTTCCGGCCTACCGCGCCGCGGACCACATGACGCCACAGTCCGTGGCCTCGGCCGTGCGCCTGGCGGTGAGCACCTCCATGGACGCCGTCGTGGAGGACCTGGCCATCCGGCCCTCGGGGATGCTCTGAGGGCTCCCGCAGGGACTCCCGTGACCAGGCCCGACCAGCCCGCCCTGATCACTGGCCCCCGGGGAAGCCCAGGGTCCGCCAGGCCTCGTACAGGCCGATGGCCGCGGAGTTGGCCAGGTTCAGGGAGCGGTTGCCCTCCACCATGGGGATGCGCACCCGCGCGCTGATGCGCGCATCACTCAGGATCCCCTCGGGCAGGCCGGTGGGCTCGGGGCCGAAGAGGAGGGCGTCGTCGGCACGCCAGTCCACCTGGGTGTAGAGGGTGGGGGTGTGGGCGGTGAAGGCGAGGATCCGCCCGGGCACCGCCTCCAGGCACTCCTCCCAGGTGGCGTGCACCCGGGTGCGGGCCAGGTCGTGGTAGTCCAGGCCGGCACGCCGCAGCTTGGCGTCGTCCATGTCGAACAGGGGGTCCACGAGGTGGAGCATGGCCCCGGTGTTGGCGCTCAGGCGGATCGCGGCCCCCGTGTTGCCGGGGATGCGCGGCTCGAAGAAGATCAGGTGCAGCACGGCGCCCATTGTGGCACCGCCGTGGTGCTGCCCCGCAGGCGGGGCGGGGCGCCGTGCTGCTGCGGGATCAGCCCAGGGAGTCCAGGACGATGTTGAGCCCCTCGCTCATGGTGGGGTGGGTGATGACGGCGTCGCGCAGCTGGCGCCAGGTCAGGCCCCCCAGCATGGCCATCTGGACGCTGGTGACCACCTCGCTGGCCTCAGGCCCGATGATGGCGGCACCCAGGATGAGGTCGGTGCGCGCATCGACGATGACCTTGTAGAAGCCCTCGGTGCGCCCCAGGGTCTTGGCGCGCGGGACGGCGGCGGTGGGGGTCTTGGCCACGCGCACCTCGTGGCCCGCGGCCCTGGCCTCCTCCTCGCCCAGGCCGACGTGGCCCAGCTCGGGGGTGGTGAACACGGCCCAGGGGATGAGGCGCCCGGCGGTGGAGGCCTCCTTGCCGGCCAGGATGTCGCGCAGGACGCGGAAGTCGTTCCAGGAGGCATGGGTGAACTGGGGGGTGCCCGCGACGTCGCCGGCGGCGTAGACGCCCTCGGCGGTGGTGCGCAGATGGTCATCGACGACGACGAAGCCGCGCTCGGTCAGCGCCACGCCGGCGGTCTCCAGGTCGAGGCCCTCGGTGACGGGCCGGCGCCCCAGGGCCACGAGCAGGTGGGAGCCACTGGCCTGGCGGCCGTCCTGGGCGGTGACGACGATGCCCGGGGCCCCGGCCTCGGCAGGGCCGACGCTCTGGGCGCGCGCCCCGGTGAGCACGGTGACCCCCAGGGCCTCCAGGTCGGCGGTGACCTGGGCGGCGACGTCGGCGTCCTCGCGGTCCAGGATGTGCTCCCCGGCGTGCATGAGGGTCACCGGCACGCCCAGCAGCCCCATGAGGGAGGCCATCTCCACGCCGATGACTCCCCCGCCCAGGACCACGAGGCTGGTGGGCAGCTCGGGCAGGGTCAGCAGGTCCTCGCTGGTCCAGTAGGGCACGTCGGCCAGCCCCTCAATCGGGGGCACGGCGGGGGTGGTCCCGGTGTTGATGAGCACGGTGGTCCCGCGCACGCGGCGAGTGGAGCCGTCGGTCAGGGCGATCTCCACGGTGCGCTCGGCGATGAAGCGGGCGGTGCCCATGACGAAGTCCATGCCCGAGCCCGGGTAGAGCGTGTCGCGGTGGGCGGCGACCATGCCGCCCACGACCGCCTCCTTGCGGGAGCGCAGGGCGGCCAGGTCGATGCGGGCCCGGGCCAGGGCGCCGGCGCCGCCATCGGCGGGCAGCTCGACGCCGTAGGCTCCTGAGCCCTGGACCTCGTGCAGGACGCGGGCGGCGGAGATGAGGGTCTTGGTGGGGATGCAGGCGACATTGATGCAGGTGCCGCCGATCTTGTCGCGCTCGACCATGACGACGCGATCCCCGGCCTTGGCCCGCAGCATGGCCAGGGACTTGCCGGCCTTGCCTCCCCCGACCACGAGGAGGTCGACCTCCTCGACGGCGCCCCCGCCCTGCTCCTGATCCTGTGCCCTCTCCTGCGCGGTGGTGCTGGCCTGGTCGGTCTGGTTCGTCATCGGTGTCCTTCCCCTTCTTGTCCTGCCCGCGCGCCTCATGAGCGGGCCCGGCCTGCGCCGACTGGGCGGGCCACACGGATGAGAACAGTGCGGGCGGGGCGCTTCCTTCCTGCGGGGCCGGACGGGAGTGGGCGATTCTGCTCACACCGACATCCCCGGCGACTGCTCTCCTCCTGCTCCCAGACTCACCGGGGACTCGGGCGACGGGCAACTGCGTGCTGCTGGAGAGCAGGCGCTCGGGCGAGGAGCGAGTGGAGGTCTGCATGGTGCAGGCCAGCGATCTTGTGGATGTCAACCATGTTGTCAAGAGGAGCCTGGCTGTACTCAAGGCCTCCTTCCTACCGATGGATGTGGCAGTGTGGAGCGCTCAGGCATGACCTATGACGGGATTACCCCGGTAGGTGTGCCAGGAGAGTGGCTCCTGTTTATGGATGCGGCGGTGTTCGAGCGCGGGGGAGGCGCTCATCGCCCAGGGGTGCGACGCTCCACGTTGTTCGCGCCCGGGATAGTGGTGGCGACCCTTCCGGACG
The DNA here is from genome assembly GCF_019974135.1 of Actinomyces capricornis. NCBI lineage: Bacteria > Bacillati > Actinomycetota > Actinomycetes > Actinomycetales > Actinomycetaceae > Actinomyces > Actinomyces capricornis. The sequence goes on along the minus strand of NZ_AP025017.1, from coordinate 2,727,546 downwards.
CAGAGGTGGTCGAGGGTCTGGGCATCACTCCCGGCCGAGACGGCGCAGCCCGGCGTCGAGCATCTCCAACAGGGCAGTGAAGCTCTCCTCCACAGGCTCGGGGCGGGCGAAGCCGCCTGCGATCTCGATGTCCACGAAGCCGTGCAGAGCGGCGCGGGTCATGCGCACCGCATCGATGAGGCGCTCTGAGGGGATCTGGTAGCCCTCCAGGGCTGCGATGACGATCTCGACTGTGCGCTGGGCGCTGGCGGCCAGAGCCCCGGCGTGGTGCTGGGTCAGGGGGTAGAGGCCGGGGTGGTCGTGGGCAAAGCGCCTGTAGGCCTCCCCCAGTGCGCGCAGGGCGCTCGCCTCCGACTTTCCCATGACGGAGGCGGCCAGTGCCTGGGCCAGCATGTCCACGGCCAGGGATGCCACCCGGCCCACGAGGTCCTCCAGGCCTCCCACGTGCTTGTAGAGGCTGGGTGGCGCCACGCCCATCTCCCCGGCCAAGCGGGCCAGGGCCAGTGCCTGGAGCCCCTCGCGGTCGACAAGCTGCGCTGCGGTGTCGGTAACGCGCTGGGGGGTCAGTCCCGCTCGCGGCATGAGCGCACTCCTTCGCGATCGGCGCTCGCGACCCAGCCTGCGTCCCGTCCTTGAGGCGAGCACCCCCGGGCCAGGCTGATGATCGACGACGATACTGCGGCGGGCCGCTCCAGCATGGGGGCGTGGCCGGCCCGGGGCACCATGAGGATCTCGGCGCGCGCCGCCTGGCCGCCCAGGGCGCCGGCCGCCCATGCGGCCTCGGCGGCCGGGTCTTTCCAGTCCGGGTCCTCGCAGCCCATGACGATGAGCGATGGGCAGGCGACTCGCTCCAGCCAGGGTTCCACGACACGGTGGTCGGTGCGGGCCGTGCGCTGGAAGGCGCGCCAGCGGCCGGGCCCGCGCAGCCGCGCGGTGAGCTCCGCCGCGCGATGCGGGGCCTCTGTGAGTCCCGGCCACAGGGAGACCGAGTACCTGCGCCACAGCCGGGGTCCCCAGGGCCTGAGTAGGAGGAGCCGGAGGGCCAACGGTATGAGGGTCCTTCCCAGTGGGCCCGCCGGGCCGCGCAGGAAGGGGCCGATGAGTACGAGGGCGTGCACCAGATCGGGGCGGCTGCCCGCCACGATCACCGCCGAGGCGGCGGACATGGAGGCGCCGATGAGGATCGCGGGGCCGGCATCGAGGTACTCGATGAGGGCGATGAGGTCGTGGGCGGTGGGCTCATCGCCGTAGGACTCGAAGGTGGCATCACTCTCACCATGGCCCCGGAGGTCTGCTGCCACCACGCGGAATCCCGCGTCGGCCAGGTTGCGGGCCAGGGGGTCGTAGGCCTGGCGCACGTCCCCCATCGCCGGTGAGCACACCACCAGCGGGCCACTGCCCGACTGCGAGAAGGCGATCCGGCCACCCGGCACATGAAGGTAGCTAATGTTCATAGCCATAACCCTAGTATAGTTAACTGCGATCCTTCAAGGGCCCCATCACCCGAGAGGCCCCGCCACCGCCCAGACTCGACGGCGTAGCCACCGAGGACAGTGCAGCCGCTGACCGCGGCGCCGTGCCGTGAGGGTCCAGGGGAGGTCATTTTGGCGATGTCACCTCCGCTCACACCCCGCGAGACCGGCTCACCCGAATCACGCTCAACCGCACACCGGCAAGCCCACCACAATCAGCGCCAGCCCTAATAAGAGGTTGCGCAGGTAGGTGGGTGGTGGCGCTGCGCGGTGGTAAGCGTCGGCCGCAGATTGCAGGGCTCACCTGCACATTGCAGGACTCGGCTGCACTTTGCACCCCTGGCAGACCTGCAAAGTGCAGCCAACACCTGCGAACTGCAGCCGTCCCCCGCAAAATGCCGACGGCGCCGCCCCCGCAGGACACCACCGCCCGCTAAGCGACTGCGCAAGCAGATAGGGGCTGCACCTCGTGGTGCCGACCCTGCCTACCCGCGCAGTCTCTCATCGACGCGGTAGGTGCAGAGATCCTCCACCCCTGCTCGCGCCAGGCCACCTCAGCGCGACGCATTCCACCCTCCCTGAATTCACGCCAGCTCACCTGGACACATTCCACCCCAGGTGACATCACAAGAACGACCTCACATGTGGCACCCCAGCGGCCAGCCGGGACGGCCCACCGGTGAGGGCGCGGGGCACGGAGCCAACCGGGGGCACAGCCAGGGACACAGGGGCACAGATCAGAAGAACAGTTCGCGGCGGGGTCGGGCGCGCTTCTGGAGCAGGTCGGTCACTGGAAGATTGAGGTACCAGGCGACGAGCTCCACCTCCGTGATCCCCCACTCCACCCGCCCCCTGTACCTCAACGACACCGCGGAACGCGAGAGCCCCAGGATCTTGGCGATCTCCGCCTGGGACACCCCGACCCTCGCCGCCTCCAGGCGGATGTTGCCCGCAACCACCTCGGCCAGGCTGCCCTCCAGCACCGCTGACCCGCGCGCTCGACCACGAGGCCGGTCCTGAGACCAGTCGTGGGACCTGGATGGGGACTGAGCCCGGTACCTCCCCGCCTCATGCCCCCGCGCCGCCGGCACCCTAGTGCCGGGCCCGCCCGCCTCGGGCCGATCACCGGGAGCCTGCCAGGGATCAGCATCCCAAGACCCCCGGTCCTCACCCCACGACTCCAAGCCGCCGGCGTCATCGACGTCGCCATCCGGGGTCCACCCCGTCACCGGCCATAGATCAGCCATCGTTCCTCCCACCCAGTCCATCGCATCCACTGCGGCAGTGTGCGCACATGTGGTGGTCATTGTGGGCATCAGTACGACACCCACGCCCGGGCAAGGCGCCAGGGCTGTGGACAGGCCGGCGCGCAGCAGTCAGAACCACTGCCTGGGGAGCGCAGTCGCACCCGGCGCAGGGCCGAGGACGGCCCCAGGCAGCATCCGATGCTCGGTGAGGCCCAGAGCCAGGTGGCGCTCAGGCCCGAGTGGCGAGCTGGCGCAGCACGTACTGCAGGATGCCGCCGTGGCGGAAGTAGTCCGCCTCGCCGGGGGTGTCGATGCGCACGACGGCGTCGAAACCGATCTGCGTGCCATCGGCCCTGGTGGCCGTGACCGCCACCGTCCTGGGCGTCACGCCCTCGTTGAGCGCCGTCAGGCCGGTGATCGAGAAGGTCTCGGTGCCATCCAGCCCCAGGCTCGCCGCCGACTCCCCCTCGGGGAACTGCAGGGGCACCACGCCCATGCCGATGAGGTTGGAGCGGTGGATGCGCTCGAAGGACTCGGTGATGACCGCCCGGACCCCCAGCAGGGCCGTGCCCTTGGCCGCCCAGTCGCGCGAGGAGCCCGAGCCGTACTCCTTGCCGCCCAGGACCACCAGCGGCACGCCCGCGGCCTGGTAGGCCTGGGAGGCGTCGAAGATCGACTCCTGCTCGCCGGTGAGGAAGTTGCGGGTGTAGCCGCCCTCGACGCCGTCGAGCAGCTGGTTGCGCAGCCGGATGTTGGCAAAGGTGCCGCGGATCATCACCTCGTGGTTGCCGCGGCGCGAGCCGTAGGAGTTGAAGTCGGCCCGCGCCACCCCGTGCTCGGCCAGGTAGCGCCCCGCCGGGGAGTCGGGCTTGATGGCACCGGCCGGGGAGATGTGGTCGGTGGTCACCGAGTCGCCCAGGAGCGCGAGCACCCGGGCGCCCTCGATGTCGCTGACCGGGGTCAGCTCCATGGTCAGCCCCTCGAAGAAGGGGGCCTTGCGCACATAGGTGGAGGACTCGTCCCAGGCGAAGGTCTCGCCCTCAGGGGTCTCCAGGCTGCGCCAGCGCTCATCACCGGCGAAGACGTCGGCGTAGTCGCGCGTGTACATCTCCCGGTCGATGGTGGCGTCGATGGTGGCCTGCACCTCGGCGGGGTCGGGCCAGATATCGGTCAGGAAGACCTCGTTGCCCTCCGAGTCGCGCCCCAGCGGCTCGGTGGCGAAGTCGAAGTCCATGGTCCCGGCCAGGGCGTAGGCGATGACCAGGGGCGGGGAGGCCAGGTAGTTCATCTTGACATCGGGGTTGATGCGCCCCTCGAAGTTGCGGTTGCCCGAGAGCACCGAGACCACCGCCAGGTCGGCCTCGTTGACGGCCTCGGAGACCTCGGCGGGCAGCGGGCCGGAGTTGCCGATGCAGGTGGCGCAGCCGTAGCCCACCACATTGAAGCCCAGCTCGTTGAGGGCGGGCCACAGCCCCGCCTTCTCGTAGTAGTCGGTGACCACCTGGGAGCCGGGAGCCGTGGAGGTCTTGACCCAGGGCTTGGAGCGCAGGCCCCGGGCCACGGCGTTGCGGGCCAGGAGCCCGGCCGCCACCATGACGCTCGGGTTGGAGGTGTTGGTGCACGAGGTGATCGAGGCGATGGCCACATGCCCGTGGTCCAGCTCGGTGGCCGTGCCGTCGGCCAGGGTCACCGCGGTGGGCCTGGAGCGCTCCGAGGCGTAGGAGGGCAGCACCGAGGCGAAGGCCTCCTTGGAGGCACTGAGGTCGATGCGGTCCTGGGGCCGCTTGGGGCCGGCGATGGAGGGGACCACCGTGGACAGGTCCAGCTCCAGGTACTCGGAGTAGACGGCCTCGCGCGAGGGGTCGTGCCACAGGCCCTGGGCCTTGGTGTAGGCCTCCACCAGGGCCACGTCCTGCGGGGAGCGCCCCGTCAGGCGCAGGTAGTCCAGCGTGACCTCGTCGATGGGGAAGATCGCCGCCGTCGAGCCGAACTCGGGGCTCATATTGCCGATGGTGGCGCGGTTGGCCAGCGGCACCTGCGCCACGCCCTCGCCGTAGAACTCCACGAACTTGCCCACCACGCCATGGGCGCGCAGCATCTGGGTGATGGTCAGCACGACGTCGGTGGCGGTGGCACCGGCGGGGATGGCCCCGGAGAGCCGGAAGCCCACCACCTTGGGGATGAGCATGGACACGGGCTGGCCGAGCATGGCGGCCTCGGCCTCGATACCGCCCACGCCCCAGCCGAGCACGCCCATGCCGTTGACCATGGTGGTGTGGGAGTCGGTGCCCACGCAGGTGTCGGGGTAGGCCTGAGTCACGGCATCGCCGTCGGGGCCGGTGGCCCGGCGGGTGAAGACGGTGCGGGCCAGGTACTCGATATTGACCTGGTGGACGATGCCGGTGCCCGGGGGCACCACGCGGAAGTTGTCCAGCGCCCCCTGCCCCCAGCGCAGGAACTGGTAGCGCTCGGCGTTGCGCTCGTACTCCAGCTCCTTGTTGCGCTCCAGGGAGCCGGCAAGCCCGAAGGAGTCGATCTGCACCGAGTGGTCGATGACCATCTCGGCGGGGGCCAGCGGGTTGATGACCTCCGGGTCGCCCCCCAGGTCGGCCACGGCCTCGCGCATGGTGGCCAGGTCCACGATGCACGGCACCCCGGTGAAGTCCTGCATGACCACGCGGGCCGGGGTGAACTGGATCTCCGTGTCGGGCTCGGCCTGGGGGTCCCAGTCGGCCAGGGCGCGCACGTGCTCGGCGGTGACATTGGCGCCGTCCTCCGTGCGCAGGAGGTTCTCCGCCAGCACCTTGAGGCAGTAGGGCAGCCGCTCCAGGCCGGGAACCGCGTCGAGGCGGAAGATCTCGTAGGCGCGCCCGCCCACATCGAGCAGGTCGCGCGAGGCGAAGGTGTTGATACTGGCCACCGGGTTGCTCCTGTCAGTCAAGCTGGTCCGCATCCTCCCCGCCTGCGCGGGGTCTCCACGGCGGAGGCTACCCAAGGCCGTGTCATCCGCCGTCAATGACTGCCCGGGCCTCCCTGGTATCGGCACACCGCCGCCCATTTACGTCACGGCGCCCGCACACAACCTCCCAGGGCCCTGCGTCCAACAGGAGCGCCAGGCCCGCCGCCAGGGGCCTGCACCGGGGCGAGCGGCGACCGCACCAACACCGCCGACGGCGCAGCTCAAGCATCCAGCCATGTGACCCGGGTAACGATCCAGTTCCCCTCAGGGGCGCCCGGGGGATCGCCGGACTGGAGAGCCGGACTGGAGAACTGCCGCCTGGCGGCCCCGGGGCGTCGCGCGCCCGATATCAATTCGATGACGACCGCCGTCGCATCACGGCGCCGCGGCCCGGGGAATAGGACCGCCGCACCCGCCCGCTCATTCCTCCGGGCTACAACACGGTAAACATTAGCGGAATCGGTTACTTCTGGACCGAGGACTTCATAGAATCCCTTCAAACCGCCCCCTCTTTCGGAAGGGCGGTCCTTGCATGTCTACTCCCACCTATTCTCAGATGGAGGCGCTGATGCCGATTCAGCTTCCCCTACCTCGCCGCAAATACGCGGCTGCCGTCCTCGCCGCTGTGCTGCTCATGCTCGGAGGCCTCGTGGCCCTCCTGACCCCCGCCGCACACGCCGACCAGAACACCGGGGTCAAGGTGACCTTCGAGCCCCTGGTCCTGGCCGACAAGGACGGTCAGGAGTTCCCGGGCAAGCCGGCGCACCAGGAGGACCCGGTGCGCATGAGGTTCGCCTGGGACGCCTCCGCGGCCAATCCTCAGCCCGGGGAGTCCTTCTCCATCACCCTGCCCGCGGAGTACCGCTACCGCGAGATCGGCCGCAAGGACGACCTCATCCTGGGCAACGGCACCAAGGTCGGCGACTGCGTGACAACCTCCGATACCCTCACCTGCACCTTCAACACCGCGATCAGTGCGGCCACCGAGCTCAAGGGCTCGGGCAACCAGATGATCGTCGCCCAGAAGGTGACCCAGACCAATAAGACGACCTTCGACGCCAACGGCACCCAGACCGAGATCTTCCACCCCAACAATGAGCCCATCCTGCCCATCGCATGGGTGGAGAAGGACCTGGGCAAGTACGCCAACTCCCTCAAGCGCGAGTCCAGCGCCCTGACCTGGCACATCCAGTTCAGCGGCACGACCATCGCCAACCACCTCAAGGCCGCGGACGGCACGGTCAGCACCGTGACCTTCACCGACGTCGCCGGCGGGGGCCAGGTCCTCAACGCCGACAAGGGCACCTGGTACGTGCGGGTCAACCCCAAGCAGTACGGCGGCGGAGCCGACGCCTACTTCGACGTGGCCAGGGCCGACGGCACCGTCATGAGCGCCGAGCACGGCACCTTCACCCTGACGCCCACCATCGGCGAGGACGGCATGACCGCCTCCGTGACCCTCACCCGCACCGACGGCGCCTTCGACCCCGAGGCCAACTACGAGATCGTCTACCAGTCCCTGGCCGAGGGCGGCAGGATCGTCCCGGGCAAGGTCTACACCAACAGCGCCACGCTCAAGGGCGGTGCCGGCACCACGGTCAACGCCCAGATGAGCTACAAGGACCCCATCTCCTACGACGTCCAGCTGACCCAGGGCTTCGGCTCCTTCGGGGTCAAGAAGTACATCACCGGGGCCCACCAGGACCGCGTCACCGCGGACACGAAGGTCACGGTCACAGTCGCCTACGAGCTGCCCAAGGGCACCACCGAGAAGGACTACCCCGCCTGGACCAACAAGCCGCCGGCCAGCCCCTACACCATCGAGGTCGCCGCGGGCCAGCAGCAGGCCGCAGCCGCCCTCTACCAGTTCCCCAAGGGCACCGTCATCACCCTGACCGAGCAGACCGACCCCAAGGCCCTGCCCGAGTCCCTGGCCTGGGGGTCGAAGATCTTCTCCATCGACGGCACCGAGACCCCCGACACCACCACCTTCACCGTGGGTGAGAGCGTGACCGCCGTGGGCCTGTACAACGAGGTGGTCGAGGTCCCGCCGGTGGTGCCCAGCCCCGAGCCCTCGGTCACGCCCGAGCCCAGCCCCGAGCCCTCGGTCACGCCTGAGCCCGAGCCCTCCCAGGAGCCCAGCCCCTCGGTCACGCCCGACCCCGGCCCGGAGCCTAGCCCCTCGCTCATGCCCGAGCCCAGCCCGGAGCCCAGCCCCTCGGGCAATGTTGTGCCGGTCCTGCCCACGCCGAGCGACACGCCGACGACGACTCCCCCGCAGAGCACCGGCTCCCTGGCCCGCACCGGCGCCAACGTCCTGGTGGCCCTGCTGGTCAGCGGCGGTGTCCTGGTCACGGGAGCCATCGCGCTGGCGGCACGCCGTCGCGCGGAGTGAGGCGCTCAGTGAGCCATGAGCCTCACTGAGTAGGCCCAGCGACGAGGCGGGCCCCAGTCCTGAGAGGAGAGGACTGGGGCCCGCCTCGTGCCATGCCCGCCGGCCCTCAGCCGCGCTCGAGCACGCAGATGGTCTCGAAGTGGTGGGTGTGGGGGAACATGTCCAGGGCGCTCATGGCGGCCAGGCGGTAGCCCGAGTCGAGGAGTGTGGCCAGGTCGCGAGACAGGGCCGCCGGATCGCAGGCGACCAGCACGATCCGCTCGGGCCCCAGGGCGGCCAGGGCGCGGCAGACCTCGCGGCCCGCGCCCTGGCGCGGGGGGTCCAGGACGACGACGTCGGGCCCGCCGCCCTCGAAGGCCGTTGCGGCCCGGGCCACCGATCGGGCCGTGACCCGGCCGGTGGCCAGGTGGGCGCGGCTCCAGCCGTGCAGGTTGCGCCGGGCATCGCCCACCGCTCGGCCGCTGGACTCCTGGGACAGGACCATCCCCGAGGAGCCCACGAGCATCGCCAGGGGCAGGGTGAACAGGCCGGAGCCGGAGTACAGCTCCAGGACGCGCCGCCCCGAGGCGGCCTGAGCCAGATCCGAGGCCGGCGCCGCCGGATCAGGACTCGGCTCCGCCCCCAGGGCCGCGCGCACCACGCGCTCGACCAGCACCTGCGGCGCCTGGTGGTGGATCTGCCAGAAGCCCTCGGCGTGCACCGAGTAGTGCAGCTCGCCCAGGCCCAGTCCGCCGGCCTCGACCAGCTCCTCCACCCGGCGCCTGCCGGTGGAGCGGGCCGAGGAGGTCAGCACCCGCCCATCGATGAGGACCAGGGGCTCTCCGGCGCTGGGGGCGATGGCCTCGATACGGGCCCCGGGCCGGTAGTGCTTGCGCCAGCGCGAGCGCTCCAGCAGGCCGATCTCCTGGATGGCGGGCACCGCCAGGGGCAGGGTCTCCAGGGGCAGGACCGTGCCGGAGCGGAAGACGTGCATGCCAGCACGGCCGTCGGGGCCCACACTCAGGGACACCCGGGTGCGGGTGGCCGTGCCCGGTGCCCGACGGCGGGCCCGGCCGGGCTCGGTGCCGTCGGCCTCCGAGGGCATGGGCTCGATGCCGATGCTGCCCGAGCCTGCCGCCTCGGGCAGGGCTGCCACGGCCTCCTGGACCTGCGGCCCGCCGATGCGCCGCAGGCAGTCGGCCAGCACCCAGCGCTTCCAGGTGCGCTGGGCGGGCAGGGCCACATGGGCCAGCTCCCCGCCGCCCACGCCCCCGGGCCCGGCCTGCGGCCACACCGAGGCGACCCGATCGGGCGAGGCCTGGAGGATCTCGACGGCGTCGGCCCGCCAGATCTTGGCGTTCTTCTCCGTCATCCGGGCGCGCACGCTCTCCCCCGGCAGGGCGTGGCGCACGAAGATCACCCGGCCGGTGGGGTCCTGGGCGGGGCGTGCCACGCAGTGGCCCCCGTGGGCGGGCGGGCCCACGCTCAGGGTGATCTCCTCGGCGCCTGCAGGCGCCCGGCTCGCGGCTGGGGGCTGGGACTGGGAGGTCATGCTCGCTCCTGGGGCTGTGGCGGCTGGTGGGCGGGGGTGGGGCGCAGGCGCCGGTCCTCAGCGCGGCGCGCGGCCACGTCGGTGTCCGCGATGCCCTCGGGAACCGAGCCGCGCAGCCCGTGGTGGATGTGGGTCTGGCCGGGGCGGCCCAGGAGCCAGGGCACGGAGGCCACGACGACGCCCGGGGTGAACAGCAGCGCGGTCTTCAGGCGCAGGGCGGTCTGGTTGTGCAGGATCTGCTCCCACCAGTGCCTGACGATGTACTCGGGCAGGAAGACGACGACGAGGTCGCGGGGGGACTCGCGGCGCACACTGCGCACATAGTTGACCACCGGGCGGATGAGGTCGCGGAAGGGGGAGTCCAGGACGGTCAGGGGCACCGGCAGGTCGGCGTCCTCCCAGTGCCCCAGGAGGCGCTCGGCGGCCCCGTCCCCCACATCGACGGTGACGGCCTCGATGGAGGTGGGGTGGGTGGACTGGGCGTAGGTCAGGGCCCGCAGGGTCGGCTGGTGGAGGCGGGAGGCCAGGACGATGGCGTGGACCCGGGCGGGCAGGAGGCGGGCGTCGCGCAGGTCGGCGATGGCCAGCTCCCCGCTCACGCGCCGGTAGTGGCGCCGGATGCGGTGCATCAGCAGGTAGAGCAGGGCCATGATGAGCAGGGTGATCCACGCCCCGTGGGTGAACTTGGTGGCCAGGACGACGATGAGGACCAGCCCGGTGCCCGCCACGCCCAGGGTGTTGATGGCGCGCGAGCGCCGCATCCGCCTGCGGGCGGCGGGGTCGGTGGCGGTGGCCAGGCTGCGATTCCAGTGGCGCACCATCCCGATCTGGGAGAGGGTGAAGGAGATGAAGACGCCCACGATGTAGAGCTGGATGAGCCGGTTGGTACTGGCCTGGAAGCCGATGATGAAGGCCACGGCGCCCAGCCACAGCACGAGGATGCCGTTGGAGTAGGCCAGGCGGTCGCCGCGCTGGGACAGCTGGCGGGGCAGGAACTCGTCACGGCCCAGGACGGAGGCCAGGACGGGGAAGCCGTTGAAGGCGGTGTTGGCCGCCAGGACGAGGATCAGCCCGGTCACGGCGGTGACCAGGTAGAACATGGGGCTGAAGCCGGCGAAGACGGTGGCGGCGATCTGCCCGATGACGGGGTCCTGGTGGTAGTCGGGGCCCACGGGGGCGCCCTGGTCGAGCAGCTGGGTGGAGGGGTCCTCCACGACGCGCACGCCGGTGGCGCCGGCCAGGTGGATGATGCTCATGAGCATGGCGGCGGCGATGGCGCCCAGCAGGAGCAGGGTGGTGGCGGCGTTCTTGGACTTGGGCCGCTGGAAGCTGGGCACGCCGTTGGAGATGGCCTCCACTCCGGTCAGGGCGGCGCAGCCCGAGGAGAAGGCGCGCAGGATGAGGAAGGCCCCGGCCAGGCCGGTCAGTCCCTGGTCCCAGCCGCTGTGGGCCACGACCTCCAGGTCGGCGCTGGGGGCGCGCCCCAGGGCCCCGGTGGCCTCCTGGACGAATCCGGCCACGGCCATGGCGCCGATGGCGGCCATGTACAGGTAGGTGGGGATGGCGAAGGCGCCGCCGGACTCGCGGCTGCCGCGCAGGTTGAGCAGGGCCAGGAGGGTGACGACGCCGACGGCGATCTGGACCTTGTAGGGGGCCAGGGAGGGCAGGGCGGCGGCCAGGTAGCCGGTGCCCGAGGACACCGAGACCGCGACGGTCAGGATGTAGTCGCACAGCAGGGCCGAGGCCACGACCAGTCCGGCGCGTGGGCCCAGGTTGGTCGAGACGACCTCGTAGTCGCCGCCGCCGGAGGGGTAGGCGTGGACGGTCTGGCGGTAGGAGGCCACCACCAGGGCCAGGACGGCCAGGACGGCCAGGGCGATCCAGGGGGAGATGGCGGTGGCGGCAAGGCCTGCGATGGCCAGGGTGATGAGGACCTCGTCGGGGGCGTAGCCGGCGCTGGACAGGGCGTCGGAGGCGAAGACCGGCAGGGCGATCCGCTTGGGCAGGAGGGTCTGCCCGAGGGCCTGGCTGGGCACTGGGCGACCGACCAGGAGCCGCTTGAGGCGATCAGCGAAGTCACGCACGGGAGCCGATGGTAGTCCACCTCGGTGGGCGGCCGGGGTCTGGAGTACCGTTGCGCCCGTGCACTTCGTCATCATGGGCTGCGGACGGGTGGGGGCCTCCATGGCCGCCCAGCTGGACCGGATGGGCCATTCGGTGTCCGTCATCGACAGGTCGTCGGATGCGTTCCGACGGCTTCCCGCCGATTTCACGGGCAGGAAGGTCAAGGGGGTGGGCTTCGACCGCGATGCGCTGGAGCAGGCGGGTATTGATGAGGCCCACGCCTTCGCGGCGGTGTCCAACGGGGACAACTCGAATATCGTCTCGGCGCGCGTGGCCCGCGAGCTCTACGGGGTGGAGCGGGTGGTGGCGCGCATCTACGACCCTCAGCGCGCCGATGTCTACGAGCGCCTGGGCATCCCCACGGTGGCCACGGTGCGCCAGACCGCTGAGCAGATGATGCGCCGGATCCTGCCGCACAGCACGGGGCGGGAGGTCTCGGACGCCTCGGGCGAGGTGGCGCTCATCGTGCCGGACTTCTCCCCGCAGTGGGCGGGGATGCCGGTCAGCGCGGTGGAGGAGCGCACGGGGGCGCGCGTGGCGTGGATCTCCCGGGGCGGGGGCGCCCTGGTGCCCCTGTCCACCACAGTCGTCCAGGAGCATGACCGGCTGCATATGGCGGCCCTGGCCACCCGCCTGGTCGCGGTGCAGCGCACCTTGTCCCGTCCGCCCGTCCAGGAGGTGTGAGTCGTGAGGATCCTCATCGCCGGAGCCGGTTCCGTGGGCCGCTCGATCGCCCGTGAGCTCATCAGCCACAGTCATGAGGTGGGGCTGGTGGACCGCTCCCCCGAGGCCATGCGCATCGCCTCGGTGCCCGAGGCCGACTGGCAGCTGGCCGACGCCTGCGATCCCAGTGCCCTGGAGGCGGCCGGGGCCGGGGAGTGCGACGTCGTCGTGGCGGCCACGGGCGACGACAAGGCCAACCTGGTGATCTCACTGCTGTCCAAGACCGAGTACGGGGTGCCGCGCACGGTGGCCCGGGTGAACAACCCCAAGAACGAGTGGCTCTTCGATGAGACCTGGGGGGTGGATGTGGCCGTGTCCACCCCGCGCATCATGACGGCGCTGGTGGAGGAGGCGGTGAGCATCGGCTCGCTGGTCTCGCTGTTCCACTTCCACCAGTCGGGCGCCTTCATGCACGAGCTGACCCTGCCCGACGACTCCCCGGTGATCGGACTGCGCGTGGGCGAGGTCGAGCTGCCCCCGCACACAGTGCTCTCCGCGATCCTGCGCGACTACCGCCCCATCCGCCCCGATCTCGACGAGCGCTTCGAGCGCGGCGATGAGCTCATCTTCCTCACCGCCCGCGAGGGCGAGGCGACCCTGGGGCAGATCCCGGAGGTCTTCACCGCCGCTCCCGCTGCGGGCGGGGACGGGCGATGAGCCAGGCCAGCCACACGCACACCAGGTACAGGGGCACCCCCAGGACGAGCCGGGCCACCCCCAGGGCGCCCAGGGCCGAGGCCCCGGCGAGGTAGAGGGGCACCTCGACCACCAGGCGCAGGGCGAACATCCCCGCCAGGACGGCGGTGGCCAGGGTGTGGCGGCGCTGCTCGCCGGCGGTGGGCCGCTGGGGCTGGTGGTCGGGGCCGGTGCGGGTGGAGTGCCACAGGCCGATGAGCAGTCCCACCAGGGGGCGGCGCACCAGGATCGATCCGGCGGTGACCACCAGCCACACGGCGTTGATGAGCAGGCCGGTGGCGTAGAAGTTGGAGGCCTGCCCCGAGCGCCAGGCCCAGGCGGCGCTGATGAGGGCCAGGACCGCTCCACTGAGGACCTGGGTCAGGCCCTGACGGGCCAGCAGGCGGGCGATGAGGGCGATCGCGCTCAGGGCCAGGGAGGCCAGGATCGCCGGTAGCAGGGCCGCGGGCCGCAGGGCCAGGATGGCCACGAAGACCAGGGTGGGGGCCACGGATTCGATGAGGCCGCGCCAGCCGCCCACGGCGGCGCCGATATCGAAGCTCTCGGCGTCGATGGCGCCCAGGCCCCCGCGCTTGGTCGGCTCATGCGTGCTCATTGTCCGGCTCCCAGGATGGTGTAGGTGGGGTTGTAGATGGTCGGGCGGCTGCGGCCCGCCAGGACCATGCCCTCGACGATGAGGTGGACGCCGGGGCTCACCCCGGCGATGGAGCGCCGCCCCAGCCAGACCAGGTCCACCGAGCCGGTGCCGTCGAAGAGCTGGGCGACCAGGACCGGCTTGTGGGACACGGGCCGGTAGGTGACCGCGCGCAGTACCCCGGAGACGCAGGCCCGGCTGCGGGGGGTGATGCTGGAGATGGGGATGGTGCCGCGCCGCTGGGCGGAGCGGGCCTCGTCCTGGGCCTGGATCTGCTCGCGGTCGGCCCGCACGAGGTCGAGCAGTGCGCGCAGCGCCCCACCCAGGGGCGCCATGCTCAGCGCACCTCGGCGATGGTGGGGCCAGGGGCGATCGGGTCGATGCCCGGCAGCTCCTCGGCCTCGGGGGCGGGGGCGCTCCCGGGGGCGTGCAGGGGCAGGATCTCGCGCGGCGGGCGGGCCTGCTTGTCGCGCACGACGACGATGCCGCGCAGGACCTCGCGCAGGGTGGAGTCGGTGCCCTGGCTGGCGGCGGGGCCCTGGAGGACGCCGCGCAGGAACCAGCGGGGGCCGTCGACGCCGATGAAGCGCACGGTGCCGGTGGAGGTGGTGCCGTCGGGGGCGCGCATGGGGATGTGGGCGAGGATCTCGGCCCCGTGCTCGCCCTCGACCTCCTCATGCCTGGCCCGGGCGCCCGAGAGCTCCCGGGCGATGTCGGAGCGCAGCTCCTCCCAGATGCCGGTGGTCTTGGGGGCGGCGAAGGCACGCAGCTCCAGGGCCGATCCGCCCAGGGCGAGCACCACGGCGGTGATGCTGCCGTCGGGGGCCTGCTCCAGGCGCAGCTGCATGCCGTCGACGGCGGGGATCCTCAGCGACCCCAGGTCCAGGCGCCCGACGTCCTCCTGATCACGGGGAAGGTCGTGGGAGTCCCAGGGGCCGTGGCCGCCAGAGGCCTGCTGAGAGCGGCTGGCGCGGGCGCCGCGCTCCGGCGAGGCGCCGTCGGCGGCCTCATCCCCGGTGCTGCCACTGCGTGTGTCGCGGCGCGAGAACAGTCCCATGAAGGTCTCCTGAGGTTGGCGGAATCGGGGCGCACCGCCCCGGGGCGCCACTCTAGATGATGGGCGGGTCGGGGGCAGGCCGAGGGGCGGCCGGTGGGCACTGCCGGCGGCGCCCGGCCCGAGCGACCGGATCAGCCCGCGCAGTCGGCGCACACCGGCAGGCCGGTGGCGTCGTCGACGTAGGCCAGCTGGCTGCGGTGGTGGACCAGGAAGCACTCCGAGCAGGTGAACTCGTCCTCGAGCTGGGGCACGACGTGCACGCTCAGCTCCTCGCGGGACAGGTCGGCGCCGGGCAGCTCGAAGCCCTCAGCGGCCTCGTTCTCGTCCTCCTCGATGGCCGCGGAGGACTGGTCCTTCTGCCGGGATGTCAGCTCCTCGATGGAATCGGCCTCGGGCTCGTCATCGTTTTTGCGCGGGGCGTCATAGTCGGTCGCCATGCCTCGTCACTCTCTCTGTCGACGGCTCTCGGTTGGCTCCCGGAGCTCAGTGGCCGAGGGCCGCTGCGGATCGGTGCCGCCGCGGCGGAGCACCGGCCCGGTTCCGGGGAAAGGGCACGCGCACCATAGCACCGGGGCGCGCTGCGTCAAGCAGTTTTACTCACATGTCCGGGCGGCGCGCGCCAAGGCCGCCTCCAGGACGGTCCTGCGCTCTTCACAGGAGGCACACCGGCCCGCCTCCCGCGCCATGGCTCCCGGGGATGGCAGGCTGAAGCCCGTATCGTGCAGATGGCGGGATGCGGAAGGAGACTCAACCCATGGTCGAGCTCGAACTACTGGGCGCCAACGGGGATACGGTCGTCATGACCGACGCTGAGGGCGAGCGCTACAGCATCGTCATCGACGATGCGCTGCGCGCGGCGGTGCGCCGCGACCGGGCCGCCGTCTCCCCCCAGCTCGGCCCGCTGGCCGCGGTCGGCGGCGCGGGGGGCACGGGCTCCTCGCCACTGCGCCCCCGCCAGCTCCAGGCCCTCATGCGCGCCGGTGCCACGGCCGCCGAGGTCGCCGCGAGCACGGGGATGAAGGTCGACCATGTGCGCCGTTTCGAGGGGCCGGTGCTGGCCGAGCGCCAGTGGGCCGTCTCCCAGGCGCAGGCCTGCCGCATCGGCTGGGAGAAGGACTCCCCACTGCTGGGCGAGCTGGTGGTCGACCGCCTGGCCACCCGCGGGGTGGACCCCTCCTGCCTGGAGTGGGATGCGCTGCGCGAGGGCCGTGAGCCCTGGCTGATCCTGGTGACCTTCATCCAGGCCGCCGAGGAGAAGCAGGCCCGCTGGACCCTGGATCTGACCTCCCGCGCCGTCCACGCCCTGGATGATGAGGCGCGCTGGCTGACCGAGGCGGCCTCGGCCGGGCGCCGCCCCGTCGTCTTCGACCAGGACTCCGCCGCCCAGGGGGCGCGCAGTGCACAGGCCGCCCCCTCGGCGCATTCAGCGCATTCGGCGTACTCGGCGCCGGCGGGCTCCCCCGCTCCCGCGGCCTCGGCGGTCTCCGCCGCCTCGGCCGCCAGTGCCCCGGGCTCGGCCCCCGGATCGGCGGGCTCCCCCGCACCCGCCCCGCCGCCGGCCTTCCACGAGGCCCCCGCTCTGGAGATCCCGACGCTGGCCGCCTCGGCCCAGGACAGCACTGATGCGCTCCTGGCCGACCTGGCCTCGAACCGGGGCCGGCGCATGGAGGTCGAGCTGCCCCTGGACGACGACGCGCTGCCCCCGATCCCGGGCAGCGCCCCGGCTGCGGGCGGCACGGGCCAGGCCCACGGCGCAGGCGATCAGGGCGGCGTGGCGACACCCACCGGCGCGCCCGCCTCGGCGGGCCACGAGCCCGAAGCGACCACCCAGACCTCGGGGATCCGCGCCCAGGTGTACTCCATGTCCGAGCGCAGGCGGCGCTCGAGCAGCAATCACCCGGCGGGATCCCGGCTCGGCGGCCAGGAGGGCGCCGCCCACGGTCCCGGGGGGCTGCCGCCCTCGGCGGTGCCCACGGCCTCGGCGGGCATCCCCCGCCAGGGCATGCAGGCCCCACCCCACCCGCCGGCAGGGCCAAGCGCTGAGTCGGCCGCACCGGCTGGTGCGCCGGCCGCCGCACCAGCAGCAGGGCCGGCCACTGAGCCCGCCACCGAGCCGGTCCCCCAGGTGCCGGCCTCGCGCCGCGGCAGGGCGGTTCCCGGCCAGGAGCCCCTGCCGCAGATGCCCGCCGCCCCCACGCCCAAGCCCAAGCGGCGCTCGGCCCGGCGCACGATGCCCTCCTGGGACGACATCGTCTTCGGGGCCAAGCCCGAGTAACGCCCGGCCGCCTCCTGCCGCGCTCAGGCGCGCCCAGCAGCGCTCAGGTGCGGGTGATCAGCAGGGGCACCAGGGTCTCGGCGGGGGTCAGGGAGCCGTGCACGCCGGGCATAGCCATGGCCGCCGGGGAGTGGGCGCGCGGATCGACCACCACCCATCTGCCGGCCATGGCCACCACCACGTCCCCCACGACGCTCAGGGCCCGCTCGTTCAGGGGCCCCAGGAGGGCGGCCGCCTCCCGGCGGGTGCCCACCCAGGCCGCCCGCTCCCCCAGCTCCTCGCGCCAGCGCTGGGCGACCTGATGGGCCAGGTCCTCATCGCCGTCGGCCACGTGCAGGTGGGTGAAGCGCGGCTCGCCGGCCACGGCCACCACGTCGCGGGCCAGGGCCCCGACGGCGGGGATGGTGATGCGGTGCTCGGCGTCGGTGTCCACCATGCCGTGGTCGGCGGTCAGGATGATGCGCGTGCCGGCGGGGACCCGACGGCGCAGCTCGGCCATCGCCGCATCGAGCCGCTCGAGCTGGGCGAGCCACTCCTGGCTGCGCCAGCCGTGGGCGTGGCCGGTGTGGTCGAGCTCGCCGACGTAGAGGTAGACCAGGGGCGTGCCCCGGCGCAGCGCCTGCGCCGCCAGGCCCGGGCGGGCCTCGAGGCGGTCGGCCCCCAGGTGCTCGGTGCCGCGCAGGCCCGCCACGGTCAGGCCCGAGCCGGCGAAGCGGGCCGGGCCGATGCTCACCGCCGCGGGGGCCCCCGTCCCGTCCTGGGCGCGCAGGCGCTCGAAGACGGTGGGCACCGGCTGCCAGGCGCCGGGGTCGATGGCGCTTCCCTGCCAGGAGATGAGGCTGAGGAGCTGGTCGGGGTGCGGCGTGGTGCCCTCGGGCAGGACCGGCCCCACCTGGGGGCTCAGGACGCTGTAGCCCACCATGGCGGTGGCCCCGGGCAGGGCCGTGGTGCCCAGCATCGTCAGGGCCGCCGCGGTGGTCGAGGGGGCGCAGGTGCTCACCGCGGCCTCGAGGCCGTCACCAGCGCCGGGACCGGGGCGAGCGGCGCGGGTCTCGGCGAGCCAGGAGCGCAGGGTGGCGGCATGCCCCATGCGCTGGCCCAGCAGCTCCATGCCCAGGCCGTCGACCAGGACCAGGACGGTGCCCGCGCTCTCCTCCATCCCCCAGGCCCGGGCCAGGGCGCGGGCGCGCGCCTGGTCGAGGGCCGCCGGGGTCCCGGCCTCGGACAGCGACAGGCCCGCGCCCACGGCCGCGGCCGCCAGGACGCCGCGCAGGCCCGGCTCGCTCATCGGCCGGCCAGCTGGGCAGTGGCCCGCGACAGGGCCCCGGCGAAGGCCTGGGCGCGCTCCAGGGCGGCGTCGCCCTCGACACCGGCGGCGATGCGCAGGGCGATGTCGTCGGGCATGGAGACCCCGGTCACGCCGTGATCGGCCTGGCACTCGGGGTCGGCGCAGGAGGTGGGCTCCAGGTCGATGCGGCGCACCGAGCCCCAGGACACGGCGATGGTCATCTCGGTCAGGGTGCCCCCGCCATCGGCGGGCTCGCGCACCCCGCGGGTCAGGGCCACCGAGCCGATCCGGCTGATGGGCACGGCCTCGGAGGTGGCCAGGGCGCCGGGGCGCCCGTCCTCGCGGGGGGCGTCGTCGACGTGGACGATGATGAGGCGGCTGGCGGTCAGCACCAGGACGGTCAGGTGCCGGTGGACGGCCTCGGCGAAGGTCGTCTCGGCCTGGACCAGGCTGATCTCCACCTCCTCCCCCGCGGCGCTGAGCGCCAGGGTGTCCAGGACGAGGTCGGGGTAGTAGCCGGCGCGCTCAACCTCCCGGGCCAGCTCGGCCCCGGCGCGCGAGGCGCACAGGGCCCGCCGCTCCAGTCGTTCCATCGCAGTCATGCCAGCATTGTGCCACTGCTTGCGCCGCTGCCGGCCGCAGGCCCGTCACCGGCCCCCGCCCGGTCCGGGGTGTCGGTGGTTTGCTTCGCGGGCCCAAGACCGGAGAATGCGCCCATGCCGAAGTCCGCCTCCACCCAGGCCCCTCCCCCCGACGGCGAGATCGTCGATCTCAGCCTCTCGGCGGAGATGCGCTCGAGCTTCCTGGAGTACGCCTACTCCGTCATCTACTCCCGGGCCCTGCCCGACGCCCGCGACGGGCTCAAGCCCGTCCAGCGCCGCATCCTGTTCCAGATGGACCGCATGGGCCTGCGCCCCGACCGCCCGCATGTCAAGTGCTCGCGCGTGGTGGGCGATGTCATGGGCCGCCTCCACCCCCATGGGGATGTGGCCATCTACGAGGCCCTGGTGCGCATGGCCCAGCCCTTCACCATGCGCCTGCCCCTGGTCGACGGGCACGGCAACTTCGGCTCCCTGGACGACGGCCCCGCGGCCGCCCGCTACACCGAGGCGCGCCTGGCGCCCCCGGCACTGGCCCTGACGGCCGATATCGACGAGGACACCGTCGACTTCTCCCCCAACTACGACTACACCCTCACCGAGCCCGAGGTGCTGCCCGCGGCCCTGCCCAACCTCCTGGTCAACGGGGCCTCGGGCATCGCCGTGGGCATGGCCACCAATATGCCGCCCCACAACCTCCATGAGGTGGTGGCCGCGGCCCGCCACCTGCTCACCCACCCCGAGGCGGGACTGGAGGAGCTCATGGGCTTCGTGCCCGGGCCGGACCTGCCCGCCGGCGGCATGATCGTGGGCCTGGACGGCATCCGGGAGGCCTACCGCACAGGGCGAGGCAAGTTCCTCACCCGCGCCACCGCCCATATCGAGTCCATCGGCCCGCGCCGCAAGGGCATCGTCTTCACCGAGCTGCCCTACATGGTGGGGCCCGAGAAGGTCATCGCGCGGATCAAGGAGGCGGTGACCTCCAAGAAGCTCCAGGGCATCACCGAGGTCAACGACCTCACCGACCGCAAGAACGGCACCCGCCTGGTGGTGGGCATCAAGAACGGCTACAACCCCGAGGCAGTCCTGGCCCAGCTCTACCGGCACACGCCCCTGGAGGACTCCTTCGGCATCAACAACGTGTGCCTGGTCGACGGCCAGCCGCGCACCCTGGGGCTGCGCGAGCTGCTGGAGGTCTTCGTGCGCCACCGCCTGGAGGTGGTCACGCGCCGCACCCGATTCCGCCTGGACCGGCGCCGCGAGCGCGCCCACCTGGTGGAGGGCCTGCTCATCGCCATCCTGGACATCGATGAGGTCATCGCCCTCATCCGCTCCTCCCAGGACGCCGCCGACGCGCGCACCCGCCTCCAGCAGGTCTTCGACCTGACCGAGCCCCAGGCCTCCTACATCCTGGAGCTCCAGCTGCGCCGGCTGACGAAGTTCTCGGTCATCGAGCTGGAGAAGGAGCGCGAGGAGCTGGCCCGCGAGATCGAGGCCCTGGAGGCGATCCTGGCCGATGAGGTGCTGCTGCGCCGGGTGGTCTCGCGTGAGCTGGAGGCGGTGGCCGAGCAGTTCGGCACACCGCGGCGCACCGTGCTGCTGGAGGCCCCGGGCACCGGGGGCCAGGAGGTCGCGGCCCCGGCCGGTGGGGCCGGCGGGTCCGGTGCCGGCGGTGGGGCCGGGGCCCTGCCCCTGGCGGTCAGCGCCTCGTCGGACGCCCCGCTGACAATTCCCGATGGCCCCTGCCGGGTGCTGCTGTCGGCCACGGGCCGGGTGGCGCGCGTCCAGGGCCAGGAGCCGGTGCTGCGCACCGGTGGGCGCCAGAGCCATGACGCCCTGGCCGCCCAGGTGCCCGCGAGTGTGCGCGGCGCGGTGGGGGCCCTGACCAGTGCCGGTCGCCTGGTGGTCCTGGAGGTGGTCTCCACCGCGGAGATCCCCCGCACCGAGGGGGCCCCGTCCCTGGCGGGGGGCACCCCGGTGGGCCAGCTGCTGGACCTGGATCCCGGTGAGACGGTGGTGGGGCTGGCGCCCCTGGGTCGGGACCAGGTGGCGCCGATCGTCCTGGTGACGGCCGCGGGGGTGGTCAAGCGGGTCAAGCCCGGTGATGAGCCGCGCAATGCCGAGGCCTGGGAGGTGATCTCCCTGGCGCCGGGCGACCGGGTGGTCTACGGGGGGACCGCCGGGGATGAGGACGTGCTGGCGCTGGTCAGCTCCGATGCCCAGCTGCTGCGCTTCCAGGCGGCCAAGGTGCGCCCCCAGGGCCGGGGCGCGGGCGGCATGGCGGGCCTCTCGCTGCGCGAGGGGGCCAGGGTCATCGCCGCCGGGGCGGTGCCCGAGGAGCTGGTGGCCGAGGCGGTGGTGGTCAGTGTGGCCGGGGCTCGTGGCGCCCTGCCGGGCACCGGCGGGGGCAGTGCCAAGGTCACGCCCCTGGACCGCTACCCGGTCAAGGGGCGGGCCACGGGGGGCGTGCGCACGCACCGCTTCCTGCGCGGTGAGGACGAGCTGGTGGCGGCCTGGGTGGGGGTGGCCCCGGCCCGGGCGGTGGGCCCCGATGGCAAGGCCGTGCCCCTGCCCGAGCCCGATGAGCGCCGTGACGGCTCGGGCACCCCGCTGGCCGGTGCCCTGGCGGGGATCGGATGATGGCCGGCCTGCTCATCCGCGGGGCGCGCCTGGTGCCCTTCCGCTCCCGCACCCGCCTGGCGGCCCTGCGCATGAGCGGCGCCCGGCCCCGGGGTGGGCCGCCGGGGCCGGCACCGGAGCCGGTCGATGTGCTGGTGCGCGACGGCGTCGTGGCGCAGGTGGGGCCGGGCCTGGGTGCCGGGGAGCTGGGCCGCGGGCGGGCCGGTGGGCTCAGGGTCCTGGAGGCCGGGGGCGCCTTCCTCATCCCCGGGCTATGGGACGCACACGCCCACCTGGATCTGGAGGCCGCCCGGCAGGCGCGCCTGGACACCGCGGCCACCACCAGCGCCGAGCAGGCCCTGGAGATCGTGGCGCGCGCCGCCCGCGAGCTGCACGGGGGCGGCCCGGGCGAGGGCGGCCCGGTGAGTATCCAGGGCTTCGGCCACCGCCTGGCCAACTGGCCGCGCACCCCCACCGTGGCCGAGCTCGACGCCGTCACCGGGGCCATCCCCACGGTCCTCATCTCCGGTGATGTCCACTCCGGCTGGCTGAACTCCGCGGCCCTGGGCGCCCTGGGGCTTGCCGGGGCCGGTCCGGGAGCGCCTGGCGGCCCGATCACCGAGGATGCCTGGTTCGCCCTGCTGGACCGCCTCGATGAGATCCCCGGCAGTCGCGAGCTGCGCGAGTCGGGGTACCGGGCGGTCCTGGAGCGCATGGTGGCCCTGGGGGTCACCGGCGTGGTGGACATGAGCTGGGCCGAGGGCCCCCAGGACTGGCCGCGGCGCCTGGCGGCCATGAGTGCGCAGGGTGGCGGGCCGGCGGTCCTTCCCCGTATCCGCACGGCCGTCTACCGCGAGCGCCTCCAGGAGTGGATCGACGCGGGGCTGCGCACCGGAGCGCCGCTGCCGGGCTCTCCCCGGGCGGCCGATGGCAGCTCCCTGGTGGTCCAGGGGCCGCTGAAGGTGATCGCCGATGGCTCCATGGGCACCGCCAGCGCCCACATGTGCGCCCCCTACCCGGCGGCCCTGGGCCTGGAGAGCCCCTGCGGGGTGGCCAATATCGGCCGCCGGGAGCTGGCCCGCCTCATGGAGCGCGCCCACCGGGAGGGCTATGAGGTGGCCATCCACGCCATCGGGGATGCGGCCATGAACGATGTGGCGGCCGCCTTCGCCGCCTCCGGGGCCCGCGGGAGGGTCGAGCACGCCCAGCTGCTGCCCGCCGACGCCCTGGCCCGGCCCGAGGGTGCGCTGCGGCGCCTGGTGGCCTGCGGCGTCGAGCTGTCCATCCAGCCCGCGCACCTCATCGACGACTGGGCGGCCGTGGGTCGGGTGTGGCCGGGGCTGGAGGCGCGCAGCTACGCCTTCGCCGACATGATGGCGGCCGGAGCCCTGCTCCACCTGGGCTCCGATGCGCCCGTGGCGCCCCTGGACCCCTGGCTGGCCATGTCGGCGGCCGTGGGGCGGCGCACCCCCGGGGGCGGCATCTGGTCGCCGGAGCAGTGCCTGTCGGCCGAGGAGGCCCTGGCCGCCTCGGTCGGCGGCGCCTCCAGCGTGCGCCGCGGCAGCCGCGCCGATCTGGTGCTCCTGGAGCGCGACCCGCTGAGCCTGGAGGCCCAGGAGCTGGCCGGCCTGCGCCCGGTGGCCACCATCGTGGCCGGAGCGGTGGCGTGGGCGGCGTAGGGACGGTGGCATGAGGATCGTGATCGCCCCGGACTCCTTCAAGGAGTCCATGTCCGCTCCCCGTGCAGCCGCCGCCATGGCGCGGGGCGTGCGCGCCGTCCTGCCCCGGGCCCAGGTGGTCGAGGTGCCCATGTCCGACGGCGGTGAGGGCTTCACCCGGGCGGTCGCCGCCTGCCTGGGCGCCCAGATCCTCCGGGTGGAGACCATCGACGCGCTCGGGCGGCCCACCATCGGGCAGATGGCGGTGGCGGGCACCACGGTGGTCATGGAGATGGCCACCTGCTGCGGGCTCGAACTCATCGCTCCCGAGGAGCGCGACATCCTGGGCTCCGACACCCGCGGGGTGGGCCGCCTCATCCGCGCGGCCCTGGATGCGGGGGCTCGCCGCATCCTGCTGGGCATCGGGGGCTCGGCGACCAACGACGGCGGGGTGGGCATGCTCGCCGAGCTGGGGCTAGGACTCCTGGGCCCCGGGGGCCGCCGGATCGGCCCGGCCCCACGCGACCTGGCCGCCCTGGAGCGCATCGATGCCTCGGGGCTGGATGCGCGGCTGGCCTCGGTGAGTATCGAGGTGGCCTGCGATGTGGACAATCCCCTGCTGGGCCCGCGCGGCGCCAGCGCCGTCTTCGGCCCTCAGAAGGGTGCCGGGTCCGAGCAGGTGGCCCGCCTCGATGAGGTGCTGGCCACCTGGGCGCGCGTGAGCGGGCACCCGGATCTGGCCCAGCGGGCCGGGGCCGGGGCGGCCGGCGGCCTGGGCTTCGCCCTCATGACCCTGCTGGGGGCGCGCCTGGTGCCCGGCGTGGAGCTCGTGGCCCGCACCGTGGGCCTGGAAGGCCTCATCGCCGGAGCCGATCTGGTCCTCACCGGTGAGGGATCGGTCGATGCCCAGACCCTGGCGGGCAAGACCCCCGCCGGGGTGGCCCGGATCGCCCGGGCCCGGGGCGTGCCCGCCGTCGTCCTGGCCGGGCGGGTGGGGGCCGGAGCCGATGCCCTGCTGGAGGCCGGATGCCTGGCCGTGGTCTCGATCAGCCAGGGTGATACCACCAGCCTGGCCCAGGCCCTGGAGGCCGCCGAGACCAGCGCCGAGCGCGCCGCGGCCAGCGTCATGCGCCTGTGGGCCCACCGCCCGCCCTGCTGACAGGCTCCCAGGCCAGGAGGGCTTAGACGTCGAGCACGTAGAGGATGGTGCCGCGGGTGGGCTCATAGCCCAGGGACTCGTAGAGCTCCGAGGCGCCGTCGGGGTTATCGGTGTCCACGCCGGCGGCCGCATAGTCCATGCCCTCGGCCGCGTAGGCGCGCATGGCCGCGCACAGCAGCGCCGAGCCCACCTTGCGGCTGCGGTAGTCGCTGAGCACCCCCAGCATGTCGCTGTAGCCCTCGCGCCACCCCAGGGCCTCCCAGTCCTGCTCGTAGCGGCTCGAGCGCAGGTAGCCGGCCACGCGGGCGCGGTCGCTGGAGCGGTCCATGACCACGAAGCTCCAGTGGGGCACCACGAAGGCGCCGCCGGCCGCCCACTCCTCGGCGCTGACCGTATGGGCCCCCCAGTCATCGCCGACCGCCTGGTTGTGGGCGCGGCGCACCAGGTCGTCGATCTGCGGGGTCCAGGGCTCCACGCTCAAGAAGCGGTCCAGCTCGATCTCGGGGATCTCCTGGGCCAGGGAGCGGCGCACCTCCCGGTACCAGCGGCGCGGCTCGAAGCCCAGGTGGTGCAGGTGCTCCTGCATGCGCTCGTCGTCCTCCAGCACCGTGGTCACCACATGGGCCACGGCGTGCTGGTCCCCGCTCGTGCCCCGCCCACCGGCCCGCTCGGCGCCCACCAGGTGGCGGGCCCGCTCGGTCTGCCAGTGCAGCAGGGCCCGTCCGATGCCCTGCTTGCGGCTGGCCGGGTCCACCACCCCGGTCATGGAGGCGTAGATCTCCCCGGCGGGCCGCAGCCGCACCAGGCCGAAGGCGCGCATGACGCCCTCGGCGTCGCGCCCGGCCACCCCCGAGTAGGTCGGGTCGACGAAGTACTCGGCGGTCTCCTGCTCCGTGGTGCGGTAGGGCGGGTTGTCCACGGCCTCGGCGCGGGCGATGAGGGCGGCCAGCTCGGCGTTGTCCTCCGGCCCCAGGGGCATCCAGGACAGGTGCCGGGGCAGGGCCGAGCGCGGGCCGGGGCGCAGCATCGCCCAGGGCGAGTGTCCCCCGCCGCGGGGGTATCCGTAGACCGGTGCCATGGGCGCCTCCTTCAGTGCTCGCAGTACTCGGCTCCAGTACTCGGCGGGGCCGCCGGCTTCCGGGCGCCCGTAGCCCCCGCCGTGGCGCCCGTGAGGAGACTACCCCAGGGCGGTGCCCGCGCGGCCCGTGCGCGGCTCAGGCGTCGATGCGCTCCCGGTCGATGTCGGAGGCGCCCTCGATGATGAAGTCGCGCCTGGGCTCGACGGTCGAGCCCATGAGCAGCTCGAAGACGGACTCGGCCTCCACCAGCTCGGCCTCATCGCCCAGGGTGATGCGCCGCAGGGTGCGGTGCTCGGGCTCCATGGTGGTCTCGGCCAGCTGGTGGGCGTCCATCTCCCCCAGGCCCTTGTAGCGCTGGGGCTCCTTGAAGCTGCGGCCCTGGCGCTCCAGGCGGCGCAGGGTGGCCACCAGCTCCTCATCGGAGTAGGTGTAGAGGACCTCCTTCTTGCGCCGCCCCTGGCCGGACACCTCGATGCGGTGCAGGGGCGGGACGGCGGCGAAGACGCGCCCGGCCTCGATCATGGGGCGCATGTAGCGGAAGAAGAGGGTCAGCAGCAGGGTGCGGATGTGGGCGCCGTCGACGTCGGCGTCGGTCATGAGGATGACCTTGCCGTAGCGGGCCGAGGACAGGTCGAAGGTGCGCCCCGAGCCCGCGCCCACCACCTGGATGATGGCGGAGCACTCGGCGTTGCGCAGCATGTCGGCCTGGGAGGCCTTCTGGACGTTGAGGATCTTGCCGCGGATGGGCAGCAGGGCCTGGAACTCGGAGTTGCGGGCGTTCTTGGCCGTGCCCAGGGCCGAGTCGCCCTCGACGATGAACAGCTCGGAGGCCGCGACGTCGTCGCTGCGGCAGTCGGCCAGCTTGGCCGGCAGGGTCGAGCTCTCCAGGGCGGTCTTGCGGCGGGTGATCTCCTTGTGCATGCGGGCGCTGATGCGCGCCCGCATCTCCCCCACGATCTTGTCCAGCAGGGCCCGGGACTGGGTCTTGAGGTCCCGCTTGGAGGAGGTCAGCAGGGCGGTCAGCTCGGTATCGACCACCTTGGCCACGATCTGGCGCACGGGGGCGGTGCCCAGCACCTCCTTGGTCTGCCCCTCGAACTGGGGCTCGGGCACCCGCACGGTGATGACCGCGGTCAGGCCGGCCAGGATGTCGTCCTTCTCGATGCGCCCGTCGCGGCTGGTGACCTTCAGGGCCCGGGCGTTGGACTCGATCTGCTTGCGCACCACGCGGGTCAGGGCCTGCTCGAAGCCGACCAGGTGGGTGCCGCCCATGGGGGTGGCGATGATGTTGACGAAGGAGCGCTCGGTGGTCTCATACCCGATGCCCCAGCGCAGGGCGATGTCCACGGTGCAGGTGCGCTCGACCTCCACGGGGCGCAGGTGCCCGCTGGCATCGAGCTGCTGGACGGTCTCGGTGTAGGTGCCCGAGCCGGTCAGGCGGAAGGTGTCGGTCACCGGGGCGTCGGTGGCCAGGAAGTCCACGAAGTCGGCGGTGCCCCCGAGGGCCTGGAAGACCTCGATGTCCTGGCCGCCGGTGTCGAACAGGTCACCGCTCTCGGTGGGGTTCTTGGCCGAGGCCCGCAGGGAGGGCTCGGCCACGGCGTCGTCGGTGGCGCCCGCGTCGGCGGCGGGAGTGGTGGAGGCGGCCAGGGCCTCAGCCTCGGGGCGCTGGTCATCGAGGGTGAGCCTGAGACCGGGGACTAAGAAGCTGGTCTGGCGCAGGCGGGCGCGCAGGGCCCCGGCGTCGTACTCGGCGGGGCGCGGGAAGATCTGGGGGTCGGCCCAGTAGCGCACACGGGTGCCGGTCACCCCCCGCTTGACCCTTCCGACCACGCGCAGCTCGGAGGCCCGGGTGAAGCCGGTGAAGGGCGAGTCGGGGCCGCGGCCCGCCGAGTCGTCGAAGGTGCCCGGCTCCCCGCGGTGGAAGCTCATGGCGTAGGTCTTGCCGCCCCGGTCGACCTCGACGTCCATGCGCGCGGCCAGGGCGTTGACCACCGAGGCGCCCACGCCGTGCAGGCCCCCGGCGGCCCCGTAGGAGCCGCCGCCGAACTTCCCGCCGGCGTGGAGCTTGGTGTAGACCAGCTCGACGCCGCTCAGGCCCGAGGAGGGCTCGATGTCCACCGGCACGCCGCGGCCGTTGTCGCGCACCTCGATGGAGCCGTCGGCGTGGACGATCAGGGAGATCTCGTCGCCGTGGCCCTCCAGGGCCTCATCGACGGCGTTGTCCAGGATCTCCCACACGCAGTGCATGAGGCCCCGCTGGTCGGTGGAGCCGATGTACATGCCCGGGCGCTTGCGCACCGCCTCCAGTCCCTCCAGGACGGAGAGGTGGCGGGCTGAGTAGTCTCCTCGGCTGGTGGTCTTCTCGGTAGGGGGCACGGCCGGACTGTAGCCGATACGCGGCCCGCGGGCCGCCTCCCGCGCCGCGCCCGGGCCAGCACTGGTCAACCCGAGCGAGCACGGCGCCCCCTGGTGCGCCGTCGGCGAAACGGGATGCGCCGCAGGCGGAAACCCCGCTTTCCGGGGTCTGCCGGCCCCGGCCCCGTGATGGAATGCCGGGCATGAGCACCACCAGCACCTCCCAGGCTCGCCAGGGCGCTGAGACCGCCGTCGAGCAGACCGACGCCCCCGCAGCCGACCAGGCCCAGCAGCGCCCCCTGACCACGGCGGACCGCTGCGATGTGTGCCAGGCCCAGGCCTATGTGCGGGCGGTCATGCTCACCGGGGAGCTCTTCTTCTGCGCCCACCACGCCCGCCAGCACGGCGAGAGGCTGCGTGAGGTCGCCCTGCTCTTCCAGGACGAGTCCTCCCGGCTGACCAGCGGCGAGTAGCAGCGAGTAGCCGAATGATGCCGACCGACCCAGCCTCCCCCGTGCACTCGGCCCCCTCGGTGCGCCGTCCCGCCCGCTGCCCGCGGCTGGGCGCCGTCGTCGTGATCGGCGCGGCCCTGGCCCTGGCGGTGGCGGGCTGCTCGAGGGCATCCACCGGCGCCTCCTCGCCGTCGGGCGCCCCCAGCGCCGGGGCCAGCGCCCCCTCCACCCAGGCGGTGACCACCATCGATGTGCGCGCCCCCGAGGAGTACGCCGAGGGCCACCTGGAGGGCGCGGTGAACATCGACATCACCGCCGAGGACTTCACCTCCCGGATCCAGGAGCTCGACCCCAGCGCCTCCTACCAGGTCTACTGCCGCTCGGGGAACCGCTCCGCCCAGGCCGTCGCCGCGATGCGCGAGGCCGGCTTCACCCGGGTCACCGATCTGGGCAGCCTCCAGGAGGCGGCCAGCACCACCGGACTGGCCACCGTCACCGAGTGACCGAGTAGGCCGCAGCAGGCCGACGTAGGCCCCGCGCGCAGTGCCCTGCCGGAGCCCCAGAGGGGCGCCCGGCAGGGCACTGGCTGTATCGAGGCGGTGCCAGTCCAGGCAGTCAGTCCAGGTAGTCGCGCAGGACCTGGCTGCGCGAGGGGTGGCGCAGCTTGGACATGGTCTTGGACTCTATCTGCCGGATGCGCTCACGGGTGACCCCGTAGACCTTGCCGATCTCATCCAGGGTCTTGGGCTGGCCGTCGGTCAGGCCGAAGCGCATGGAGACCACGCCGGCCTCCCGCTCCGAGAGCGTGTCGAGCACGGCGTGCAGCTGCTCCTGCAGGAGGGTGAAGCTCACCGCGTCGGCGGGCACCACAGCCTCGGAGTCCTCGATGAGGTCGCCGAACTCGCTGTCCCCGTCCTCGCCCAGGGGGGTGTGCAGGGAGATCGGCTCGCGCCCGTACTTCTGGACCTCGACGACCTTCTCCGGGGTCATGTCCAGCTCGACGGCCAGCTCCTCGGGAGTGGGCTCGCGGCCCAGGTCCTGGAGCATCTGGCGCTGGACGCGGGCGAGCTTGTTGATGACCTCCACCATGTGCACCGGGATGCGGATGGTGCGGGCCTGGTCGGCCATGGCCCGGGTGATGGCCTGGCGGATCCACCAGGTGGCGTAGGTGGAGAACTTGAAGCCCTTGGTGTAGTCGAACTTCTCCACCGCGCGGATGAGGCCCAGGTTGCCCTCCTGGATGAGGTCCAGGAAGAGCATGCCCCGGCCGGTGTAGCGCTTGGCCAGGGAGACCACCAGGCGCAGGTTGGCCTCCAGCAGGTGGTTCTTGGCCCGCTGGCCGTCCTGGGCCACCCAGTGCAGCTCGCGGCGCAGCTTGGCTGGCAGGTCGTTGCCCTCCTCGGCCAGGAGGTGCTCGGCGTAGAGCCCGGCCTCGATGCGCTTGGCCAGCTCCACCTCCTGCTCGGCGTTGAGCAGCGCCACCTTGCCGATCTGCTTGAGGTAGTCCTTGACCGGGTCGGCGGTGGCACCGGCGGTGACCACGCGCTGGGCCGGCTCGTCGCCCTCATCGGTGTCCGAGACGGTGAAGGAGCCGTCCTTGTCCCCCGACTTCGCGCGCTTGCCCGCCTTCTTGGCGGCCGCCCTCTCGGCCTCCTCGCGGCGCATCCTCTCCAGCTCACCGGTCAGGGCGGCGATGGAGGGCTGCATCTTGATGCCCTTGATGACCCAGCCGCGGAAGATGTAGCCGTTCTGGGCCAGGTAGTCGCGCGCGACCATGGGCTCGGAGCCGGCCACGATGAAGCGGGGCACGGGCCCGTGCCCGTAGGGGGCCAGGGTGATGGGCTCCTCGATGGTCCCGTGCCCGGAGATCTCCAGGTCCTCCACGACGGTGCGCGAGCGGATGAACAGGGTGGCGCCCGGGGCCAGGCGCACCCCCTTGAGGGAGGCCACCGTGTTGAAGGGGCGGCGCTTGGTGCCGTCGCCGTCCTCCTCCAGGCTCACGTCCAGGTAGTAGTCTCGCAGCTCGGGGGCAGGGCCCTCGTCCTGGGCGCCCGAGGCCTCCTGCTCGTCATCCCGGTCGTCGGAGTCGTCGTCGGAGTCCTCGAGGTCCTCCTCGTCCTGCTCGTCCTGCGAGTCCTCGTCGAAGTCCTCGTCCTCCTTGTCGTCATCCTCCTCGTCGAGGTCGAAGTCCTCGTCCTCGACGGTGTCATCGACGTCGGAGAGCTCGGCGCGCTCGCGTGTCATTGTGGAAGAAGCCACGGAGTTCCTTTCGCGTGGGCGTGCGGGTGGGTAGCGGGTGGTAGGCGGGTCGCGGTGCGCGGGCATGGGCCGCACCACGGGCTGAAGCGGACAACCGTCCGAGTGTAGCGTTTATTCCCCGGGGCCTTGGCCGCCACGGGCCCTCTAGGCTAGCGCCATGAGCGATGTCAGCGACATGAACAGTGCTCAGGGCTCGGGCCTCGCCGACGCACTGGCGGCCCTGCGCACCGCCGTGGAGTCCCGCCTCATCGAGGTCATCGAGGCCCACCGCCGGGACTGGCAGGACCTGGGCCGGGCCGGAGCGCACATGCTCGATGCCGCGGCCCTGGCTCTGCGTGGCGGCAAGCGCATGCGGGCGGTGCTGGGCGGGGTGGGCATGAGCCTGCCCCAGGGCTCCCCCGATCCGGCCGCACGCTTGGCCGGCCCCCACTCCGCCCACCTGGGGGCGGCCCTGGAGTTCTACCAGGCCAGTGCCCTGGTGCACGACGACGTCATGGACGGGGCCCTGACGCGGCGCGGGCTCCCGGCGGCGCACCGGGCCTTCGCCTCTAAGCACGCCGAGGGCGGCTGGCGCGGCCGGGCCGAGGACTTCGGGGTCAGCGGCGCCATCCTGCTGGGGGATCTGCTGCTGTCCCTGGCCTGCCAGGAGATGAGCGCCCTCAGCGCCCCGCAGGGGCCGGCGCGGCAGGGCTCAGGGCGGGAGGGCTTCCCGCACGCCGGCGCGGCGCTGCGGGCGCGGGCGGCCTTCGACGCCATGACCGCCGAGGTCGCCCTGGGCCAGTTCCTCGACGTGCGCAGCGAGGTCACCCCCTTGCCCCTGGACCAGGACCCCGGGCGGGCCTCGGCCCGGATGCACCACGACGCCCTGGCCGTCATCCGCCACAAGTCCGCCCGCTACTCCGTCCAGCACCCCCTGCTCATCGGGGCGCTGCTGGCCGGGATGGAACCGGCCAGCCGGGCCGCCGAGCTGCTGGGGGCCTTCGGCGAGGAGATCGGCATCGCCTTCCAGCTGCGCGACGACGAGCTGGGCGCCTTCGGGGACCCCCGGCGCACCGGCAAGCCCGCGGGGGACGACCTGCGCGAGGGAAAGCGCACCGTCCTGCTGGCCCTGACCTGGGGGCGCACCGACGACGCCGGGCGCGCCCTGCTGGGCGAAGTCCTGGCCAACCGGGAGGCCGGCCAGGACCAGATCGGGGCCGTGGCGCGGATGATCGAGGACTGCGGCGCCAGGGCCGCCCATGAGGAGGCCATCGCCACCCACCGGCGCGCCGGGGAGCGGGCGCTGGAGGAGCTGCGGGCGCTGGCCGGCGGGCGGGGGGTGGAGCCCGCGGCCCTGGAGGAGCTGGCCCACCTGGCGCTCAGGCTCACCGAGCGCGAGGCCTGAGCCCGCGGGGGCCGGGGCCCGGCGCTGGCGCACCCGGCCCTCGGTTGACCGTAGAATCAGTCCCGTGGTCACGGATCCCCTCATCGGTCGTCTCATCGATTCTCGCTACGAGATCGTCGACCGCGTCGCCCGTGGCGGCATGGCCACCGTCTACCGCGCCCACGACCGCCGCCTGGATCGCCGGGTGGCGCTCAAGCTCATGCACGCCCACCTGGCGGACTCCCCCGACTTCGTCTCGCGCTTCCGCCGCGAGGCGCGCGCCGCCGCCCGCCTGTCCAACCCGGGGGTGGTGGCGGTCTATGACCAGGGCAGCCTGGAGGGCGTGGCCTACCTGGTCATGGAGTACGTGGAGGGGCCCACCCTGCGCGACCTCATCGCCTCGGGCCCGCTGTCGGTCAAGGAGGCGCTGGGCCTGGTGGCCCAGGTGCTGCGCCCCCTGGGGGCGGCGCACCGCGCGGGCCTGGTGCACCGGGACATCAAGCCCGAGAACGTCCTGCTGCCTTCGGACGGCTCGGTGGCCAAGGTGGCCGACTTCGGGCTGGCGCGCGCCGTGACGGAGGTGGCCCAGACCACGACGGGCAATGTGCTGGGCACGGTGGCGTACCTGGCCCCCGAGCTCATCACCTCGGGGGCCTCGACCTCCCGCGCGGATGTCTTCTCCACGGGCATCGTCCTGTACGAGCTGCTCACCGGCGAGCAGCCCTTCACCGCCGACTCCCCCATCCAGATCGCCTTCCGCAACGTCCATGAGGACGTCCCCCTGCCCTCGGCCCTGGTGCCCGAGATGCCCGCCGACGTCGATGAGCTGGTGGCCATGATGACGCGCCGCTCCCCCGAGGACCGGCCCGAGGACGCCGATGCGGCCCTGGCCCTGCTGCGCAGCGTCGTGGAGGAGCTCAGCGCCTCGGAGCTGGCGGTGCGCCGCGGGGGCGGGACCGGCTCGGTGCGCACCCAGACGGCCATGTCGGCCAACGCCCAGGCGGCGCGCGCCGCGATCGCCGACAGCCCCCAGGATGGGGAGGAGCCCCAGGCCCCGCCGCATGCGGGCATGCGCACGATCTCCCTGCCCATCGGCTCCATCGGCCCGCGCCCCGAGCAGCGCACGCGCCGACTGCTGCTCAGATCCGGCTCCCAGGACGCCCAGCGCACCCATGAGATCACCGTCGCCCCGGTGCGCTCGGCCGGCTCGGCGGCCACTGCCGGCTCAGCGGGCTCGGCCGGGGGATCCCGCCCGGAGCGCTCCGGGCGGGCCTCCGGGGCGGGGGCGGCCGCCCCGCTGCGCTCCCGGCGCGCCGTCGTCATCGGGGCGGCCCTGGCCATCACGGCCACCAGTGCCTCGGCCGCATGGTTCTTCAATGCCGGCCCGGGCCGACGCATCCCCGTGCCCGACATCGTGGGCATGGGCCAGGATGAGGCCAGGTCGGCCGTGGAGGCCGAGGGCCTGGTGTGGTCTCCCCCCACGCGCGACTACTCCGATACGGTCCCGGCGGGCAGCGTCATCTCCTGCGAGCCGGGGGTGGGCCAGCGCGTGGCTCCTGGCCGGGCGATCACCGCCGTCGTCTCCCGGGGCGTGCAGACCACGCAGGTGCCCGACCTGGCGGGCAAGACCGAGGAGGAGGCGCGCGCCGCCCTGGAGGCCCAGGGCCTGAGTCTGGGCGAGGTCACCCAGGACTACTCCGCCGACGTCGCCGCCGGGCAGATCATCTCCTCCGACCCTGCGGCGGGCAGGACCGTCAACCACTCCACCTCGGTCTCGGTGGTCGTCTCCCAGGGCAGGCGGCCCACCACCGTGCCCGACGTGGCCTCCATGAGCAAGAAGGAGGCCACGGAGGCCCTGGAGAAGGCGGGGCTGCGCCTGGGGCAGACCTCGGAGGCCTACTCCGATGAGGTCAGCAAGGGCAAGGTGGTCTCCTCCTCCCCCGCCGCGGGCGCCGCGGCCTCCTACGGGGACTCGGTGGACCTGGTGATCTCCAAGGGGCCCGAGCAGGTGGCGGTGCCCGATGTCACGGGGATGAGCGAGGATGACGCCAAGGAGACCCTGGAGGACGCGGGGTTCAAGGTCGATGTCAAGAGGCGCCTGGGCGGCGCCTTCGACTCGGTCCGCTCCACGGACCCGGCCCCGGGCACGCGGGTCAAGCCGGGCTCGACGGTGACCATCTACGTGTGGTGAGCCCGCCGTGAGGCCGGCGCCCCGGTCTCAGCGCAGGAGCTCGGCGACCTCGA
Organism: Actinomyces capricornis; assembly: GCF_019974135.1. NCBI lineage: Bacteria > Bacillati > Actinomycetota > Actinomycetes > Actinomycetales > Actinomycetaceae > Actinomyces > Actinomyces capricornis. The sequence goes on along the minus strand of NZ_AP025017.1, from coordinate 2,693,355 downwards.
AGGCCATCTCCAGGGACTGCTGGTGGTTGAGGCGGGGGTCCACGAGGGTCTCGTAGCGCCGGGCCAGGGCGGCCTCGTCGATGAGCTCCCCGCCACCCAGGCACTCGGTGACATCATCGCCGGTGAGCTCGACGTGGATGCCGCCGGGGACGGTGCCCATCTCGCGGTGGACCTCGAAGAAGCCGCGGACCTCCTCCATGATCGTGTCGAAGCGGCGGGTCTTGTAGCCGTTGTCCGAGGTGATGGTGTTGCCGTGCATGGGGTCGGTGATCCAGGTCACCGGCCGCCCGTCGCGGCGCACGGCCTCGACGAGGGGCGGCAGCGCCTGGCGGATGTGCTCGGCGCCCATGCGGGTGATGAGGCTCAGGCGCCCGGGCTCGCCGGCCGGGTTGAGGTGGTCGATGAGCTCGAGGAGCTCGCGGGGCGTGGTGGTCGGGCCGATCTTGACGCCGACCGGGTTGTGGATGCCCTCGAGCAGGGCCACGTGGGCGTCCCCGGCACCGCGGGTGCGCTCCCCCACCCACAGCAGGTGGGCGGAGGTGCCGTACAGGCGCCCGGTGCGCGAGTCCTGGCGGATCATGGCGTCCTCGTACTCCAGCAGGAGGGCCTCGTGGGCGGCGTAGAAGTCGACCTGGCGCAGGGCCTCGAAGTCGACGCCGGCGGCCTCCATGAAGCGCATGGCCCGGTCGATCTCCCCGGCGAAGGACTCGAAGCGCTTGTAGGCGGGGTTGGCGGTGAAGCCGCGGTTCCAGGAGTGGACCTCGCGCAGGTCGGCGTAGCCGCCCATGGTGAAGGCGCGCACGAGGTTGAGGGTGGTGCCCGAGCGCAGGTAGGCGTCCAGCATGCGCGCCGGGTCGGGGGTGCGGGCCTGGGCGGTGAAGGCGTGCCCGTTGACCGAGTCACCCCGGTAGGAGGGCAGAGTCACGCCGTCGCGGGTCTCGGTCTCGACGCTGCGGGGCTTGGCGTACTGCCCGGCCATGCGCCCGATCTTGACCACCGGGGTGGAGGCCGCGTAGGTCAGGACCGCGGCCATCTGGAGGATGGTCTGGACCTTGAGGCGGATGGAGGTGGCCGAGTTGTCGTCGAAGGACTCCGCGCAGTCCCCTCCCATGAGCACGAAGGCCCGGCCCTGCGCGGCTGCGGCCATCTGGGCGCGCAGGGCGTCGACCTCGCCGGCGAAGACCAGCGGTGGACGGGCGCGCAGGTCCTCCCCCACGGCCGCCAGGGCCTCGGCGTCGGGGTAGGCGGGCTGCTGGAGGGCAGGCCGGTCCCGCCAGGCCGGGACGGCGTTGCCAGGAGTGTCGAGCTCGTTCATCACGGGCGCCAGCATAGGTCAGCGCGCCACAGGCACCGCCATGGTGGTCACCAGGTGGGCGCAGGCGGGCCTGGCCCGCTCAGGAATCGGCCGTGCCCGGTGCCGGGATGTCCAGCAGCCTGCTGGTCAGCTCCAGCAGGAGCGCCCGCTCCTGGGCGGTGAGCACTGCCAGGAACTCCTCCTCGGCGGTGGCGATGGCCCGCTGGCCCTCGGCGATGACGTGGTGCCCCTTGTCGGTGATGACCACGACGTGCTTGCGCCGATCGGCGGTGCTGCGCTGGCGCGAGGCCAGGCCGGCCGCCTCGAGGTCATCGATGACCCCGACCATGACATTGGGGTCGATGCCCAGTAGTGCGCTCAGCTCCTTCTGGGACAGCGAGGGGGCTGCGGCCACGGTGGACAGCACGTTGAAGTGGCGGGGCCTCACCCCCACGCTCCCCAGGGCGCCGGAGGCACGGTCGAGGGCCACGTCACCCAGCTTGATCAACCGGTACCCCAGACCTGCCGACAGGGGCGACCCCAGGCTCACTGCCACGACATCCTCCACAGGGCTTGATCGCCCCGACCTGCCCGGAGCGCGTTTCGATGGTACTACCGTGCCAGCACCACCGGATAAACCAATCTCGGTTTACATATCATATTGATCGCATACCATAGCGGTCATGAACGAGATGAGGGGCGCCGCGCAGTGCCGCACGACAGCCCACCGGACCAGCCGCTTCGAGGCCTGCCTGGAGGCGATCGCGCGATGGTCGGTCCAGCGCCGGCGAGCGGTGGCGGCCGCGGCCCTGGCCCTGCTCGTCCTTGCCGCCGTCGCCGCGGCCGGGACGATGCCCCGCCTCCAGCTGGCCAGGTTCGAGGTGCCCGGCTCCCCGTCCGTGCTCGCCGCGGACCACCTGGAGAGCCGGGGCACCGGCACCCCCAACCTCACCCTGCTCCTGCGCCCCGCCCAGGGCCACGCCCTGGACGATCCGCAGGTGCGCGACTCTGCCGACCAGGTGGCCCGGAGGCTGGAGCAGACCCCGGGGGTCGAGGGCGTCTTCTCCTACTGGAGCACCGGGCACTGGGAGGCCATGTCCTCACGCGAGGGCGACAGCGCGCTCATGATGGCCCGCCTGGTCGGCGATCCGACGACGACGCGCACCCTCCTGGACGACCTGTCCCCCGCCATCTCCGGCCGGCACGGGGCGGTGCACGTGGAGGTCGGCGGCAGTGACGAGGTCTTCCGGCAGGTGGCCGACCAGGCCCGGGCCGACTTCCTCATCGCCGAGGTCATCATCCTGCCCGGGGTCCTGGTCCTGCTGCTCATCGTCCTGCGGCGCCCGGCGGCCGCGCTGGCGACCCTGGGCCTGGGGATCGCCTCGGTCCTGGGGTCCATGGCCCTCATCGGGGTCATCGCCTCCCTGACCGAGGTCTCCACCTTCGCGGCCAACCTCATCCTGGTCATGGGCATCGCCCTGGGCGTGGACTACGGGCTGTTCGTCATCGCGCGCCACCGCGAGGCGCGGGAAGGCGGCCTGGACCCGGAGGGCGCCGCGATCCAGGCGGTGCGGGGCGCGGGGCATACGGTCATCGTCTCGGCCGCAGCGGTGGCCGCCGCCCTGGCCGCACTCCTGCTGCTGCCCTTCCCCTTCCTGAGGTCCTTGGCCTACGCGGGGATCTGCGTCGTCGCCGTGGCCACGGTCCTGGCCGTCGTCGTCCTGCCGGCCCTCCTGGCGATGCTGGGCGCCCGGGTGGACGGGCGGGGCCCCGGCACCGGCCGCGATGACGGGCTCTTCGCCCGCGGGGCCCGGGCGGCGATGCGCCGTCCGGTCGCGTGCCTGCTGGCGGGCCTGGCGGTCACGGCGGTCATGGCGCTGCCGGTGCTCAGGATGGAGGTGGGGCCTCCCGATGACCGCATCCTGCCCCCGCACACCAGCAGCCGGCAGGTGGCCCAGGCCATCCGCGAGGGCTACCCGGTGGATGTCGATGACATGATCGCCATCTCGATGACGGCCCCGGCCGATCAGGGACCGCCGCAGAAGGCCCGCGGCTACGCCGAGGCCCTCAGCCGCGTACCGGGGGTCAGTGAGGTGGTCGACCCACGGGAGCGCGGCCTGCCGATCGACGTGCCCCTGGTCCTCATCCCCACCGAGGAGGCCCTGGAGGCCGATCCCTACGCGCTGGTGGAGCGGGTCAGGGCGGTGCCCGGGCCCCAGGGCGCCGTCGTGGGCGGGTACCCCGCGGAGCTGGCGGACTACCGCCAGGCCCTGATCGAGCGCCTGCCCCTGGCGCTGGGCGTCCTGCTGCTGCTGAGCACCCTGGTGCTGGTGGCGGCCACGCGCAGTATCGTGCTGCCGATCAAGGCGGCCCTGCTCAACACGGCGTCGCTGTCGGTGCTGGGCGGGGCGCTGGTGTGGGTCTTCCAGGAGGGGCACCTGGCCTGGCTGCTGGGGGTGAGCACCACCGGGACCCTCGACCTGTCGATCCCGATCCTCATGGTGTGCATGGCCTTCGGGCTGTCCATGGACTACGAGGTGCTCCTGGTGCTGCGCATCCTGGAGGAGCACCGGCGCGGGGCCGGGCTGGAGGATGCGGTGGCCGTCGGGGTGCAGCGCTCGGCCCCGCTGGTGACCAGTGCCGCGGGGATCCTGTCGGCCTCCTTCCTGGTCTACCTGACCTCCTCCATCGCCTACCTCACGATGCTGGCGGTGGGCATGGCCCTGGTCATCCTCCTGGATGCCACCCTCATCCGCCTGGTGCTCCTGCCCGCGACCATGAGGCTCATGGGGCGGGCCAACTGGTGGTGGCCCATCCCGCCCCGAGGGGGCCGGCGACGAGGGCGCCCCGCCGCCGCGGACCGCTGAGGGCGGCCTGCGACGGCGGGGCGGGGGCTCGGCGGCGCTGAGGGCGCTGAGGCCCGGCGGCTCAGTGCTCGGCGCTGACCTCGGCGGGCTCGATGCTCTGGCCGAGCTCGCCCATGAGCTCGATGAACCAGGGCTGGGTGATGTCGAAGGGCTTGGCGCCGGCGATGCGCGGGAAGGCGATGGCGGCCAGCTCGTCGTTGTTCTCCTCGTCCTGGCCGATGACGCCGGACTCGCCGCGCAGGGCGCACTCGACGGCCAGGTCGCACATCTGCTTGATGAGGGCCAGGTCCTCGGCGTTGGCGTGGGCGGCGCGCGAGTAGTAGCCGGACTTCTGGACCATGACCTTCTCGGCCCCGATGAGCTCGGCGAACTGCTTGGCGAACCACTGGCCGGGGTTGATGGTGTCGAGCTTGACGTGGCCGAAGGGGTCGCGCTGGACCTCCTGGCCCGCGGCCTCCATCTCGGCGATGATCTCGGGGACGCCCGCGCCCTCGGACAGGAAGATGTTGACATTGCCCTGCTCGTCCATGATGGCCTTGAGGCGCTCGGCCTCGGCGGCGATGTCGAGCTTGGCCTCGGGGACGAAGACGGCGTGGACGTCCCAGCGCTCCTTGGTCAGGCCCAGGGAGGGGGCCCACTTCCTGGTCTTGAGCAGGTCGTGGTAGCGGCGGGCGGTCTCGGCGGTGAGGTAGCCGCAGTTGCGGCCCATGCACTCGTGGACGATGAGCATGCGGGGGTTGGAGCGGTGCTCGCCGATGATGTTGAGGGCGAAGCCGGCGCCCTCCTCGGCGGCGGTCCAGGCGCCCAGGGACTGGCGGATGGGCACGACGTCGTTGTCAATGGTCTTGGGCAGGCCCACGACGGTGAGCTCGTAGTCGTTGTCGTGCAGGTAGGCCGCCAGGTCCGCGGCGGTGGTGTTGGTGTCGTCACCGCCGATGGTGTGCAGGACGTCGACGCCGTCCTTGCGCAGCTGCTCGGCGGCGAACTCCAGGGGGTTGACGCCCTCGGCGACCAGCCCGCGCTCGACGAGGTTCTTGGCGTTGGTAAGCTTGACGCGGGAGTTGCCGATGGGCGAGCCGCCGTACTCGCGCAGGATCCCGGCGTTCTTGCGGGCCTCGTCGTCGATGACGATGTAGTTGCCGGTCAGCAGGCCGTGGTAGCCGTACTGGTAGGCGATGATCTCGACCTCGGGGGCGACCTCGGTGTAGCGCTCGATGAGGTCGCCGACGGCGGCGGACAGACAGGGGGCGAAACCGCCCGCGGTGAGCAGGGCGACGCGACGGATCGACATCGGGAACCTTTCAGGTTGTGGACTCGCGGGGCGTGGGCCCCGGTCGGGATCGTGCGGCGCATGCCGCACCGGGCACGAGTCTACGTGCCATCGGCGCCCGCGGGCGGCGACCGGCAGTTGGGACCCCGGTAGGAGGCGGAGCGCGGGCCGGCGGGAGGGGCGCACAGGGCTGAGGGCCTCGAAAGGGCGTCGGTTCGCGATTTCGACGTCGCTTCGCGACGTGGACGTACCCTGCGGGTGTCGCCTCCGTCGCGAAGCGACGCCCATTGTGCGCGCCGCCGGCCCCTGCGCCGCCCAGGGCGAAGACCCGTGGGAGCCTTCGCGGGCCGGGGCCTCCACACATCCGGGGAGCAGGAGCACCCACGAGGGTCCTTCCCGGCACGTCGCACAGCACACGACGACAAGCCCGCCGGCATTGGGCACCAGGACCCATTCGTGCGCGGCTCCCCCAACATCGACCCCGATCCGTCGTCGCTGCTCCGCTACGGGCCGATAACGCCGAGCCGAGCACCGCAGCCAACCGCAAGCAGATCACCATCCAGCCGCCGGATCAGGCCAGGCCTAGCGCTCACTGCACGTCTTCAGGATATCGGGGGCGGGGCGGGCCGTGAATGAGGGCCTGCGGCAGGGTGAGGGTTGACCAACCTCCCGGACGCCTTGACAACCCACACTAACGCCACCCCCTGAAAGGGCGTCATGGCATGACGGCGCGCATCGCCTACCACCTGGGTCTGCACCGCCCCACAGTCCGGCGCATCCTGACCCACTACCGCATTCCACACCACCGTCACGCTCATCAGGCGTGCACACCATCGCCAGCGACAAGGCATCCCCAACCCCGCTGGAACGGCCAGTCCGCCGATCGGCCCGCGACGATCCCCAGCACCTTGACCCACCACAGCCAAGTGGTCACCGCCGGCCAGGCAGGCTGCAGTTCAGGCAGGCATGACCGAATGCCAATAACAGTATGAAGCCGCAAAGTCAATGTAATCAACTCACCATACCCGGCCATCAGGAAGAACCTCCGATCACCGCACGAAGGCCAGCATGAACCCCAGAAGCAACCTAGTAGCCTGCCACTAACAGCGGAGATCTGAGATTAACATGAAACTTATCCACGCCAATGTCCTAACATAGCGCTCACTCCCCCACCAGATCAACTCGCGATGGGGACTCCACCCCCTTGACAGAACTTAAACATAATCCATAGTTACGCATTTATCACACCTCCCGTCATTGCATCAAGGGGACTATTATCCTGGCACTCCCGAGCGTATTCCTCTAACGTTCTCAACACCAAATACCCACCAGCCACGAGGAGCGGCAATCACAATCTAAGAACGACTGCACAACGACTCCCATCGACCACCATCAATCCACATCTTCAAAGAGGAAGACTCCCATGATCACCATCTCCCTTCGCCGCGCCGCCAGCGCCGCATCCATCCTCACCCTCACCATCGGAGCCCTTGCCCTACCTACCACAGCACAAGCCGCCGAGCGCGACGGAGTATGCGACAGCGGAGAAGTCTGCTTCTACCACAACAGCAACCAGCAGGGCTCCGTCTCCGACTTCACCGGCTCCATCCCCAACTACGGGAACTCACAACCCAACTGCTACGAGTTCAAGGGCTCGGGGAAGGGCAAGGGCAACTGCCTCAAGAACGACGCAGCCTCCGTCACGAACAACACCGACCAGCCCGTCACCGTCTACTACAACTCCAACTACAAGGGAGCCAGCCAGACCATCCCCGCAGGAGCCTCCGTCAACCTCAATCCCACCCTGAAGAACAACAACGCCTCCCACCAGATCGGCACCGACACCACCAACACACCGCCGCCGGGATCGGGGTCCCTCGATAATCCCCACGGCCCCGCCTGGGGGTCCAATGGGGGCTACACCCCTCGGTCTCAGTGGCTCAAGGACAGGATCGAGCAGGAGTTCCCGAACGTGGAGTGCAACACCTACAAGAGCGCCAAGAAGAGCTCCTCGCATTACACCGGCAATGGCCTGGACTGCTTCGGCAGCCCTGAGGACCGGGAGCGCGTGGCCGAGTGGACGAAGGCCAACGCCCACAGCCTGAAGGTGTGGTACGTCATTCACAATCAGAAGATCTTCAGCCTCTCCAGGCAGCAGGAGGGCTGGAAGACGATGAAGGACCGAGGCTCCGATAGTGCGAACCACAAGGACCACGTCCACATCTCCCTGCAGGATCCCGCCCACCAGTTCTAGTGGTCAATGGGCTGAACCCTGAGGACCATCAGCCTCGACGCTCTCGCCGGACCCGGCGGCCTGCCGGGTCCGGCGAGAGTCCCTGCGCTGCGGGCGCACACAGTTCCGAGCAGCCCCGCGGCGGGGCGGGCACCGGGGCCTCAGGCGTAGCTCTGGCCGGTGAGGGCCTCCACGGCCATGCGGCCCAGGGCGTTGGCCGCCAGGGGGCTGTCGCCGGTCAGGAGCAGGCGGTCGCGGTGCACCTGGCCGCTCATGGAGTCGTTGACCACGGTCAAGCCCTGCTCGCCCAGGCGCTGGCACAGCAGCCACTCCAGCTGGCCGGGCAGGTAGCCGATCTCGACGTTGGCGCCGGTGTCCAGCGCGTCGGGGAAGGCGCACAGGGAGTAGCCGGCGAACAGGGAGGCGCCGTCCTCATCGGTGGCGGCGCACAGGGCGGCCGGGCCGTGGCACAGGGTGATGATGGGGCGCTCCTCCTCCAGGGCCCAGGCCAGGGTGTCCCGGACGGCGGTGCTGGTGGGGATGCCCGCGCCCATGGCGCCATGGCCCCCGGGGATGAACACGGCGGCGTAGGGCGAGTCGGGCCCCAGCTCGGTGGCGACGATGTCGGCCAGGCGCTTGGGCCGCAGCAGTCTGGGCAGCAGCGCCTCATAGGCGGCCTTGACGGCGGCGTCGTCCTGGGGCATGGCCCACATCTCGAGCTTGGCCATGGCACCCGAGAGCGTGGCCACCTCGATCTCGTAGCCGGCGGCCTGCAGGTGCATGAGCGGCACGAGGGTCTCCACCGGGTGGTTGCCGGTGGAGAACAGGCGCCCGCCCCGGGTGGGCAGGTAGCGCTCGTCCACGGCGATGACGAGGATGCTGCGCGGCCCGGGGCCGGCCTGGGGCGCGCCGGCGGCGCCGTCGAAGTCGGTGGTGCGCGGGACGTACTGGCTCAGGGAGTACTCCGAGGGGAAGAAGGCGTTGTGCTCGGCGCGGTCGGGCACGGGGGTTGTCGATGCGGTCATGCTGATCAGCCTCTCCTCACAGTTCTACGGTGCCCGATCGATGCTAGCAATAGATCCAGGATGATCGAGGATGGGAGGGCGGGGGCGGGCAGCGCAGGAGGCATGGGGCGCGGGAGGCATGGGGCGCACGGCCCCGAAAGGGCGTCGGTTCGCGGTTTCGACGTCGCTTCGCGACTTGGACGTACCCTGCAGGTGTCGCCTCCGTCGCGAAGTGACGCGCGTGTCGCGAAGCGACGCTCATTCTGTGGGCGGCCGGCCCCTGCGCCGCCCGGGACGGGGCTCAGGCGGCCGTCGCTGGAGGCCTCAGACGAGGTTGGGACCGGGCTCACCGCCAGCCGGGCCGGGGCGATGAGGTAGGTGGCGGCGCCGACCGGTGCGCAGGGCATGGCTGAAGAAGGCATCGATGGTGATGACGTAGGAGATCATGAACCCGGCGAGCACTGCGGTGTCGACGAGGGTGGCGGCGTAGAGGGCCCCGGGGACCGCTGCATCGTGGTGCATGCCACTATTCTTGGGGTCCCAGTGGTCGGATCCACGCCCTCTCCCCCACCCTGGGGCACCCGCCCGCCAGCATGATGAGCACCGAGGCTCCAGTCGCGCATGGCCCACAGGACCGCCGACCGTGATCGCATGTGCGCTATCATTGCTGCATGGGGCCACGATCCGAGGCTGATCGACTGCGATTCCGCCGCACTGCGGCCGGCATGACGCAGCGGGAGCTGGCTGCCGCCTCCGGGGTGAAGCAGTCCCTGATCGCCTCTGTCGAGAGTGGCGCACGGCAGCCCTCGAGCAACGTGCGCGCCCGACTGGATCATGCCCTGAAGATCCGCCCCTCGGTCCTCCTCAAGCACGCACGCCATGAGGTGAAGGCCAGGGCAGCCCAGTCCGGGTGCAGCGACATGCGCGTATTCGGATCGATCGCTGAAGGCACGGACGACCCTGATTCCGATGTCGATCTTCTCATCCGTTTCCCCGCTGATGCGGACATCGTTGATCTCCTGCATCTCCAGGAGGACCTCTCGGATCTGCTCACCGTGCCGGTGGATGTCGTCTCCGACAGGAGCACCTCACCGTCCTTGAATAGCGCCACGGCCCGGGCGATACCGCTATGAATGAACCGATGGAAGGCCGCATAGCGCGCCGCCTTGCAGATCTCTCAAGATTCGGAGAAGAGGCGGAGTTCATCGGCTCTCACGGCTATGAGGCGTACACAGCAAGGACCGAGCAGGGCGCACTGCTCCGCAATGCTGGTGAACGCATCCTCATCAAGGTGGCCACCGTCGTGGAGAAGCTGCCCGACGATTATAAGGGCGATCATCCAGAGATCGACTGGACCGGGATCACCAGGATGCGCAATCTTGTGGCGCACCACGACGACAAGGTCAATGATGACCTGCTGTGGCGCACGCTGACCACCCGCCTTCCCGGCCTGATCGCCAGCCTCGGCCTATAGCCCGCCGAGCCCGATATTCCCCACCGAGCCCGACGGCGCTACCGCCCGCCTCGGTGGGGAGTGTCGGGCTCGGCGAGGGGGAGGTCGCAGATGGTCAGGTGAAGCGTCTCTCGGCGCAGCGGCTCGGCGAGCGCCCCGCCCATGGCGCCATGAAGGTCCGTGCAGAGCCCGCCCATCCATGCGGCGTCCTGCGGTGGGACCCAGGCAATGACAGTACTGCCGAAGAACCCCGTGAAGGAGCCGGTGGCGGGGTCCACCTTCTGCGCCAGCCCGGGCGGGTAGCCGAAGGTCGACTCATCGGGCACCGAATCCCTCTGAAACCCGCAGACGCGCTCAACCATCGCCTCCAGCGACTCCGACGAACCACCCCTCATCTGCAACCTCATCAAATCATCTTCCACAGAACATTTATTTCCGTCCAGATCAACACTAGTATACCCCCATCAAATCCAAAAATTCGCGCCTTAATCTGCTCAAGAAGAGAATAAACTTAAAAACTATACAAACAAATAAAGGCACGCCAGCATCTTGTGTGCTATTTGCGCCAGCAATAGCCGATCGCAATAAATCTAAAGGCCAGGATCATCCCCGCTAAACCCTTTGGATAGAAAGCGCTCTTGCACGAGCTCTATCGCAAGATCTGGATAAATCTTCATGAGGACATTGAATCGTTCCCACACACTAGCTCCGAGCATCCATGATCGAACTAAGAATTGACTCGCAAGAATCCTCCACCCTCCGTCCCGAGAGTCAGACTCAGATGCGTCCATAGATTCCAAACAGACTAATGCTAAGTTCCCACAATACTCTGCGGCAGCCAGCCGCGTAGCGAACTTACTTACCGATCTAAACTCCGATTGAACAAACCTCTTGGCCCGCTCACACTCACCCAAATTATTGAGGGCACGCACCGCATGCCCCAGTGCCATCACAGAATAGCGACTGGCGGCCTGCCAAAAAAAATCCTCCTTCTGAACTGTCTTTCTAGCTAACTTCGCTATACGGATTGCATCATTCACACAATTTATCTGCGCGAACACCTCGGCGACATCAGCTAACATGCAGGACTGCTGCCAGCCTGCATCATCCATCGCCAAGACCGTGCCCTCAGCCATATTCGCCATCTCCTCCGCATTCTCAGGATTTCCTATGCGGGTCATCAACGTCATTACGCCAACCAACGCCGCGACCCGTGATCGCAAGTGAGCGTCGTCCCAAGCTTCATTAATAGTTTCGTTCAGCGTCCGAACGGCATCGACTCCCCGATCTAATTCGAAGAAAATTGTCGCCAGCTTAAGCAATGAATCAACCTTGGATAGAGGGTCACTCTCGCCCTGAATCGCATCTTTAGCCGAAGCCGTCACCCTCAGCGCGTCATCCATCAGCCCTAAGTCAGCGAATGCGTTCGCTACGTCCACTAAAATAGAAATTCTTAAGGTGTCAAAATCCTCCACATTCTCGGTCGCCAGTTCTGTTTCCTTCAAGATATTCACCGCCTTATCGACATCCCTCACATTGGCGAGCATCCTTGCAATATCAATCTGGAGATGTAGCCGCGATTCCAAATCACTCACACTCAGAGTAGCCGGCTCAGCCAGACGCAATACTTTCAATGCATCATTCACATACCCACCATTAATTAACGCCTCAGCTACACCAACCAACTCGCTAGCCTCGGACATCTTATCCACTTCATAAGGGAAGCTCTCTTCAATAGTTCTCCGGAAGTGTAAGGCGGCGCTTTTTGCCTGGCCGGCCAGCCGCTCTGCATCGTTCATGCACCCCATTTTCGCCGAGGCCCACGCTACATTGAGCAGTGCGCGGCAACGAAATTCACCATCTACGGCAAGCGCGGAATGTTCGGCCTCCTCCAATACAGGACGTGCATGGTCTCTCCTCCCTAATTCAATTAATACGACGGCAGCACGACTGAGAACAATAGATTTTAATTTATCTTTATTTCCAACCAGAATAATGTTTTTCGCAATGTCAACCTTGTTCAGCGCCTCGTCCGCCCGTCCCAGTTTAATTAGAACCTCAGCAGCATTGACCAAAATAAAAGAGTACCAAACCGGTTGAATAGACATTTCCTGTTCAACTACGTTCAATAAACGTAATGATTCATTCGAGCACTTTAGATCAGCAAGCACTTCTGCAATTTCAATGAGTGTATAGTACTTTGAGTCTTTATTAGACTCCGATGCCGCCGACTCAGCCTGTTTCAATATGCGTTGAGCATCAGTTTCACGCCTCAGACTTACATACATTCTTGCGATATCGACGAGCGCATTTGCGCATAATTCTGGATCTGTTTCAGCTAGAGCGATCTCTTCAGCTTTATCATATTGACAAAGGCATGCGAAAAGACTGGCCCGCACACTTGTTCGCAGACGGCGATTGCATAGTCCCCAGATTTCCTTACCAACGTACCCAGTGATCGCAGGAACGCTGGAAAGTACAGCCTCAAAAAGACACTTATGTATCTCTTCCGACCAACCCGTAGAGATACTGTACCTAAAAATCTCATTGATCATCTTCGCACGATCATCAAGATCGGTTGTACTCATGATTCTTTCGCGAATATCATTTGCAGATAGCCCGAGAAACTCCACACTGAACTCGACCATTCCCGGAATGTAGACGTTTCGCTCCAACAGCGCCTTTCTCTCTTCCGCAACCGAGAGGAGATATTTCATTACCCGTTCAGACAATTTCGTCGCATCAGTAACAAGTATCGATTCGCAAGCCTCATCGATCGCGTGCAGAGATCGATACGCACTGCCATAACGACGCACGATCTCCTCATTGCGACTCCTATCAGCCAGCAATTCGAGCACTCCGACATCACCCAGAGATTTTTTGACGACTTCCTGATAACCACCACCAAGCGCGTAGGACGGCGTTTCCCGCGACCATCCGCTCCTATCAACAAGATCCCACATCCATTCAATAATCAAATGACGGTGAGATTCCAGCGCCTCGACTCTCAGATCCGCCCACCACTGCTCATCCTCCGGATCGTCACCCTCACCAAAGCGATCCGGCTGAAGTCGGCGCAACACCTCCCTGAGCACAACATCGTGACCGAGCTGATACGCTGGGACCGGCTTCCCTTCCCAACCAACGTTGAGCGGATGGAGCAGGCGCCCCGATGAACCTCCGACGAACGACTCGACTTCGTCAATCGAGACTTCCATTCCGTCACGAGCAAGAAGCCCACACAAATCTCGCGCTGTTAACGCACCCTCACATGCGGCGAGAAAAGCCCCGACCGGAAGGCCCATCCGAGCACCGAAGAACTCCCGCAGCTGCTCAGGACTAATACTGGCCTCAGCGTGCGGCGACGAGGTTAGTTCGGCAACCCGCGCCACCTCACGGTCGGTGCAGATCACATCGCCAGGAACCGGAGGATTGGGGCGCGAAGCCGTCACAACCCTCACCCCACGCGGCAAAGAGCGCGGGAACACAGACAGGATCGAGGCGGCCCCCGACGCGCTTGTCCTCTCAAAGTAGACATCCTCATCCAACCCGTCAATGAGCAGGACCAGGACCTTCCCCTCGTTCTCGCAGAAACTCGCCGCAAAACGTAGCGCACGCGCTAAAGCAGTCTGCTGCTCCTCCTCCCGAGGGGAGCGCACATACCTGTCCCCGAGTATATTCGCAAGCTGCGCCATAATCACGAAGACAAAATTATTCCGCCCATGCCCAGCCTCGTTCTTACGAACGAAATAAGAAACTACTCGAACACCCTCAGGTGGGTTCTTGGCGAAGGTCGCCATCAGCGCGGTCTTCCCACTCAGCATCCTAGCCTCATAAGCCAGCCAGGACTCTGAACCGTCCTTAACAAAGCGCCGCAGCTCCTCCATCTCCTCCTCACGATCCTTGAGCTCCTCAGGAGTCAGGGAACGGATCTTCTCGTTGTGATCGGCGATGACCTGATCAACCAACTGCCCCTCCACCGGGCGGTCGCGCAATTCCGACAGGATGTCGCCCGTTTCCTCCAAGCAATCGAGTATGAGGCGCAGCGCCTCAGCGTCAGTCAAGCACTCTACAGCCCTCCTGCAGGCAGTCTCCAACACCCGATCGAAAGCCACTTTCGCGGAGGCCTGCTCCAGCTTCTCCCGGCGCTCGTGACCGCCCGCTCCCAGTAATATGGACCGGAGTTGTTCCCAGTCATACCCGGCCCGCCGTCGATGCTCATCAGCCAGTCCGCGGAAAAGCTCCGCCACATACGATGAGGCTAACTCCCAGTCGGTTTCTGAGATATCCCTGTAGTCAGGATCATCGAGAGGAATGGCCTTAGCGATGTCCTCGGCGACGCGTTGCCCTGCACGAGTGCGTGCACCCTGATTCGGCTGCAGCTGCTTCATCCGATCTATCAGGCCGGAGGCATCACCCACCAGATCAGCACCGGCAGCCTGACCACCAGCCCGTAGCGCCACCTGCACCACCGCGAGGCCAACGCTGAGAAGAACTGCGCTGTTCACCACTCCGCCACACTCCATCCAACGTTATCGCGGGTACCTAAGGCGCGGCCGCCCGCCCTCAGCGGTCGTTCTCACATATCCGCAGAAGGAGCGTTACCCGCATCCTCGCCGTCCCCTCCGCTCTCGGCGGGCCTGTCCTCGGCCTCGTCCGGCGGCTCGGGCACGCTGACCTCGGGGGCGGGGCGGCCGCCGGGGGCGGACACGGGCGCGGCTGCCGGGCGGCGCTGGGCCTGGGCCTGAAGCATCTCGGCGACCACCTCGTCGGCCGTCTTCTTCTCCGCGTCCATCGCGTTCTTCACATCCGCCGCATACAGGTCCACATACTCCTGGCCCGAGAGGGCCATGAGGGCGTACATGATCTCATCGGTGATCGAGCGCAGGACGAAGCGGTCGTTCTCCAGCCCCTTGTAGCGCGAGAAGTCCAGCGGCTCGCCAATGACGATCCCCACCCGATGGCGGGTCGAGGGGATCGCCTGGCCGATCGGCTGGGCCAGGTTCGAGCCGATCATGGCCACCGGCACCACCGGGGCCCCCGTCGCCAGGGTGATGCGGGCCACGCCCGTCTTGCCGCGGTAGAGGCGCCCATCGGGGCTGCGGGTGCCCTCGGGGTAGATGCCGAACAGGTGCCCCGCGCGCAGGCGGTCGATCCCCGCCTGGAGAGCCGCCTGGGAGGCCTTGCCCCCACTGCGGTCCACCGGGATCGTGCCCACCGTCTTCATGAAGTTCTTCACCGCCCAGCCCTTGATCCCCTTGCCGGTGAAGTAGTCGGCCTTGCCGATGAAGGCCACCTCGCGATCCACCAGCAGCGGCAGGAAGAAGGAGTCGATGACCGCCAGGTGATTGGAGGCCAGGATCGCCGCGCCCTCCGCCGGAATGTTCTCCTCCCCGCGGATCCAGGGCTGGTAGAGCATCTCCAGGGCCGGGCCGACTGTCGCCTTGATGGGTCCGTATCCCACGGGGCCTCCTGTCACTACATGGTCAGGCGGTCGCCGTGCGGGACCGGCATCACCAGGGGAGGATGAGGCCAGGACCGTCGGGCCGCTCGCGTATGGGCACGATTCTAGGGGCTGGGAGCACCTGCGCGCACCGGGTTGCACGCCCGGGCGGGGCGGGCCCCGGTCGCAACGACGTCGGCGCCCTGCCCTACCCTGCCCACGTGAGCACTCCGCCGTCGACGCTGCCCCCACCGGGCCCACCGGGCCCGCCGGACCCGCCGACGGCGCCCGTAGGCATCCAGGCCAGCCTGGAGGACCTGGGCACGCCCCTGAGCCACGTGACCTTCCTGGTGGTCGACGTCGAGACCACCGGCGGCGCCCCCGGGGCCCACGCCCTGACCGAGATCGGAGCCGTCAAGGTGCGCGGCGGCCGGGTCCTGGAGGAGTTCTCCACCCTGGTCAACCCCGGGGCGGCCATCCCCGCCCAGATCACCATGCTCACCGGCATCACCAATGCCATGGTTGCCGGCGCCCCCGCCGTCAGCGCCGCCATGGAGGCCTTCCTCACCTGGGCCGACGGCGCCGCCCACCACGACGCCGCCGCGCCCCGGGAGGAGACCGTGCTCGTGGCCCACAACGCGCGCTTCGACCTCAGCCATCTGCGCGCCGCAGCCCAGCACAGCGGCCAGGACTGGTCCGCGCCCCGCGTGCTGGACACCCTGGCCCTGGCCCGCCGGGCCTGGAGCCGCAGCGATGTGCCCAACCACCGCCTATCCACCCTGGCCTCCTTCGTGGGCTCCCCCACCCGCCCCACCCACCGGGCCCTGGACGACGCGCGCGCCACCGTCGAGGTCCTGCACGCCGCCCTGGAGGCCCTGGCGCCCCTGGGGGTCACCCACCTGGAGGACCTGGCCACCGCCACCGACCCCGTCCCCGCGCGCCGGCGCGCCAAGAGCCGCCTGGCCGACCCCCTGCCCACCTGCCCCGGCGTCTACCAGTTCTGCTCCGCGGCCGGCCAGGTGCTCTACGTCGGCAGCGCCTCCAGCCTCAAGCGCCGGGTGCGCTCCTACTTCACGGCCGCGGAGAAACGCCGCAAGGTCGCCCAGATGCTCGACACCACCGTTGAGGTCCGCCATATCGCCACCCCCACCCTCATCGAGGCGCGGGTGCGCGAGCTGCGGCTCATCGCCGAGCTCGACCCGCCGGTCAACCGCCGCTCGCGCTCCCCCGGCAGGCAGCCCTGGCTCCGCCTGGCCCCCGGCCCCCAGCCCCGCCTGTCCCTGACCACCGTACTGCCCACCAGTGAGGCCACCGGCGCCGTGGGCCCCTTCGCCTCGCGCCGCAGCGCCCAGGAGGCCCTGCGGGCCGCGGAGTCCGTCCTGCGCCTGGGCCGCTGGGACGGCGCGCACCGCCGCGTGCGCCCCGACGACGCCCCCGCCACCGCCGACCAGGCGGCCGCCTGCCTGTCGGGGCACATCGACCTGGTGGCCACTCCCCTCCTGGAGCGCATCAGCGCCCTGGCCGCCGACCAGCGCTACGAGGAGGCCGGCGCCTGGACCCACCGCCTGCGCGCCCTCCTGCACGGGGTACTGCGCGCCGAGCGGGCCAGGCCCCTGCTGGCCTGCCCCCACCTCATCGCCGCCCGGCGCCGCCAGGGCGGGGGCTGGGAGCTGATCGCCGTGCGCTGGGGCATGCTGGCCGGCTCCATGGCCACCCCGCCCGGTGCGGATCCCCGCCCCGGGGTTGAGGCCCTGCGGGCCAGCGCCAGGATCGTGGAGCGCCCCGAGCGCGTCGGGCAGGGCGCCAGCGTGGAGGAGACGCTCCTGCTGGCCGACTGGGCACTCGATGAGGGGGCGCGCCTGGTCGAGGTCGAGGGCGACCCGCAGTGCCTGGCCTGGCCCCTGGGCGCGGCGGCGCGCCACCGCAAGGTCCTCGACGCCGAGCCGTGAGCCCGGCGCCGTGGCCCCATGCCCGTGGGCGCGATGGGCGGGCTCAGCCCGCGGGGACGACGCTGCCGGGCCGGGCCGTCAGCGCCGCCGTCACCGCCGCCTGGAGGCTCAACGGGTCCAGGGGCCGCGGGACGACGGCCTCGGCCTTGGCCCAGGCCGACAGCCAGGCGTCCTGGGGCCGGGCGGTCAGCAGCACCACCGGCGGGCGCTGGTCCAGCTCGGTGAACAGCTCGTGGGCCAGGCCCATGCCCCCCAGCTTCTTGGCCTCGGCGTCCAGGACCAGCGCATCGAAGGGCGCCAGGCCCTCCTGGCTGCGGTCCTTGATGGCCATGCGCACGCCCTCGGCCGTGGCCGCCTCCTTCCAGGACACCAGCGGCAGGCCCTTGGCGGGGCGCCGCCCGACACCCTCGATGACCTCGCGGCGCACCGTGGCATCGTCGGAGAAGACGAGGAGCTCGAGGCGCTGGGACGCGGCCTGATTGGTCATGCGATCCTCCATTGTCGGCGCACGGCGCTGGCCGTGCGTGGGCAGAGCGTTCAGCGGTCAGTGTAATCACAGGTGGCTGGAGCCCACCCTCTTCTCCGCTGAGAGCACTGCGCCTACCATCATCCTTGTCCGGGACTTCAGTCCCACCTGTGTGGGCTGGAGCTTCATCGCCGAAGAAAGGCACCTCGATGGCCGTTTACACCCTGCCCGAGCTCCCCTACGACTACGCCGCCCTGGAGCCCCACATCTCCGGGAGGATCATGGAGCTCCACCACGACAAGCACCACGCCGCCTACGTCGCCGGGGCCAACGCCGCCCTGGAGGCCCTGGCCGCCGCCCGCGAGAGCGGTGACCTGGGCGCCATCAACCTGTGGGAGAAGAACCTGGCCTTCAACCTGGCCGGCCACACCAACCACACCGTGTTCTGGAAGAACCTGTCCCCCAACGGCGGCGGCCAGCCCGAGGGCGAGCTGGCCGAGGCCATCAAGGACTCCTTCGGCTCCTTCGAGAAGTTCAAGGCCCAGTTCGCCGCGGCCGCCCTGGGCATCCAGGGATCGGGCTGGGCGGTGCTGGCCTACGACACCATCTCCGGCAAGCTGGTCATCTTCCAGGTCTACGACCACCAGTCCAACCTCCCCCTGGGCGCGGTCCCGCTGTTCCTGGTGGACATGTGGGAGCACGCCTTCTACCTGGACTACCTCAACGTCAAGGCCGACTACGTCGCCGCCATCTGGAACATCGCCAACTGGCAGGACGTCTCCGAGCGCCTGGCCGAGGCCGTGGCCAAGGCCGGCGGCCTCATCCTGCGCTGACTCATTCCTGCGCTGAGCCGCACTGACCACGCGCGCTGAGAGCAGCTCGGCCCCGGAAGCCCTCCATGGGCTTCCGGGGCCGAGTGCATGACGGCGCGGGGCGGGGCCGGCCCGCCGGCCTCAGAGCACCTGCTCGATATCCATGACGAAGGCGCTCGCCGGGGTGCCGGTGGTCTCGTCCTTGGGCATGAGGATGACCACGCGGGAGCCCGCCGGCACACCCGCCAGCTTGTCCAGCGGCGGCTGGTCGTCCAGGACCAGCACCTGCGGGGAGTCCTGATCCCAGGTGGAGAAGGGCTGGCCGGCCTGGCCGCCCGCCCACGGGGCGCCCGCGGTGTGCGCCAGGACCTTCGATCCGGCCTCCAGGGGAGCGCCACTGCCCCGGGCCAGGACGATGACCTCGGGCTCGGTCGGCTCGGCCGCGCCCTCATTGACGGTGATCGTGGCGGCCTCCCCCAGGCTCCCGCTGACGCTCACGCCGCGCTCGGCGAGGGCCGCCTCCCCCTCCACCACCGCATCCTTGGTGCCCGCGGAGATCTCCTCGGGGCTGCCGCCGCCCAGCACATCGACGACGAAGACCAGGTCGCCCGAGGGCTGCCCCTGCTGCGGCAGCTGCTCGGCCGCCGCGCTGGGGGTGGGCTGCTTCTCCCCGTAGGCCAGCTCCGCGGGGATCGACAGGAGCACGCGGTCCCCCACGTGCGTGCCCGCCAGTCCGCAGGTCCACCCGGGGATGACGGCCTTGAGGGAGAAGGAGGCAGGGGCGCCCCGGCCCCAGGAGGTGTCGAAGGCCTGGGAGGAGTCCCACTCCCAGCCCACGTAGTTGGCCACGATGACGTCGTCGGAGCCGATCTGCGCGCCACTGCCCTCGGTGAGGGTCTTGACCGTGAGGTTCTCAGGGGCCTGGCCACCACCCCAGGAGACCGCCGGCTCCTCGCCGTCAGCGCCCGAGAGGGTGGGCAGGGTCGCGGCGTCGGAGTCCACCGTCACCGTCGAGCAGTCGACGGCGGTGGGCGGGGCCGCCGGGGTGGAGGCGGCGGCGTCGGGCTCGGCGTCCTGCCCGCACCCGGCCAGGGTGAGGCAGGCCGCCAGGGCCAGGGTGGACAGGGTCAGGGGCGTGCGACGCACAGGTGCTCCTTGAGATGAGGCGGTAGAACGGTCACGACGATGTCTCGGGAGTGCCGGGATACTCCCCCGCAGGAGGGGCTGGCAGGGGTGGGGCCATCATGCACGGCGCCGCCGACTCCTGCGGGGAGCCGGCGGCGCAGCGCGTGTCGAGGGGCGCGGGTCAGTTGAAGGACTCCCCGCAGGCGCAGGTCCCCGCAGCATTGGGGTTGTCGATGGTGAAGCCCTGCTTCTCGATGGTGTCGGCGAAGTCGATGGTGGCGCCCGAGAGGTAGGGCACGCTCATGCGGTCCACGACCACCTCCACGGACTCCAGCTCGGCCCCACCGGTGGGGAAGGCGCGCAGGGCGTCGCCGTCGAGCAGGCGCTCATCGAAGTAGAGCTGGTAGACCAGGCCCGAGCAGCCTCCGGGCTGCACGGCCACGCGCAGGCGCAGGTCATCACGGCCCTCCTGGATGAGCAGGCTGGCAACCTTGGCCGCCGCCGTCTCGGTGAGGACGACCTCGTGCTCGGGGGCCTGCGCGTCGGCGTCGGTGAGGGTGCTCTGTGCCATATGTCTCTCCTGTGAAGCGGTGCTGAGGTGCTGCGAGGCCGCGGCACCAGCATTGTTCCCGCTCCACCCTACGCCCTCCGGCGCGACTCAGGCCAGGGTGACCAGCTCCATGTACTCCTCGCCCCACAGGTCCTCATCACCGTCGGGCAGCAGCAGGACGCGATCGGGGGCCAGGGCCTCCACCGCCCCCTCGTCGTGAGTGACCAGAACCACGGCACCGGTGAACGTGGACAGCGCCCGCAGGATCTCCTCACGGCTGGCCGGGTCCAGGTTGTTCGTGGGCTCATCGAGCAGCAGCACGTTGGCCGAGGAGACCACCAGCATCGCCAGGGCGAGCCGGGTCTTCTCCCCGCCCGACAGAACGCGGGCGGGCTTGTCGGCGTCGGCCCCCGAGAAGAGGAAGGATCCCAGGATGCTGCGCACCTGGGTGTCGTCCATGCCGGGAGCCGCGCGGCGCAGATTGCCCACCACCGTGTCGGCGTCATCGATGGTCTCGTGCTCCTGGGCGTAGTAGCCGATCTTCAGGCCGTGGCCGGGCACGACCCGGCCGGAGTCGGACTCCTCCACCCCGCCCAGCAGGCGCAGGAGCGTGGTCTTGCCCGCGCCGTTGAGGCCCAGGACCACCACGCGCGAGCCGCGGTCGATGGCCAGGTCCACGCCGGCGAAGACCTCCAGGGAGCCGTAGGCCTTGGACAGGCCCATGGCCCGCAGCGGCGTCCTGCCGCAGGGTGCGGGGTCGGGGAAGCGCAGGTGGGCGACCCTCTCCACCTGGGCCTCCTCCTCCAGCCCGGCCAGGAGCCGGTCGGCTCGCTTGAGCATCTGCTGGGCGGCCACGGCCTTGGTGGCCTTGGCGCGCATCTTCTCCCCCTGGGCGCGCAGGGCGGCCGCCTTCTTCTCCGCGTTGGCCCGCTCGCGACGACGGCGGTGCTCATCCTCCCCTCGCTGCCTGAGGTAGGCGTCCCAGCCCAGGTGGTAGACGTCGAGCACCCCGCGGCCGGCATCGAGGTACATCACCTGGTTGACAGTGTCGCGCAGCAGCTCGACGTCGTGGCTGATGACCACGAAGCCGCCGGAGTAGGCGCGCAGGTGGTCGCGCAGCCACAGCACCGAGTCGTGGTCGAGGTGGTTGGTGGGCTCATCGAGCAGCAGGGTCTCGGGCTGCTGGAACAGGACACGGGCCAGCTCGACGCGCCGCCGCTGCCCGCCCGAGAGGGTGCCGATGGGCTGGTCCAGGACCCTGTCGGGCAGACCCAGGGCCGCAGCGATGCGGGCCGCCTCTGAGGCGGCCGCATAGCCGCCGGCCATGGTGAACTCGTGATCCAGGCGCGTGTAGCGGTCCAGGGCCTTGGCCTGGGCATCGCCCTCGGTGGTGGCGATGCGCTCCTCGGCCTTGCGCATGCGGGCCAGGAGCCGGTCGATCCCGCGGGCCGAGAGGATACGGCCCCGGGCGGGCTCCTCCAGGTCGCCGACCTTGGTGTCCTGGGGCAGGTAGCCCACGGTGCCGTTGCAGCTGATCGCGCCCTCATGCTCGACGGCCTCCAGGCCATGGCGCTCATCGGCGTCGGCCACCGGCTGGCCCGAGCCCTGGGCCACGGCGCTGGCGGCCAGGAGCTTGGTCATCGTGGTCTTGCCGGCGCCGTTGCGGCCCACCAGCCCGATGCGCATCCCCTTGTCGACTCTGAAGGAGGCGCCGCCGACGAGCTGGCGGGCACCGATGCGCATCGTGAGGTCCTGGACGTTGATCACGCGCGCCATCGTACGGCTCTGCGGCCCTCCAGGGACGTCAGTCCCACCACAGCCACCAGCCCTGCGCGCCCGAGGCCCACTCGGGGCGGGTGCGCAGGATCTCATCGGGCATGGCCAGGCCGTCCAGGCGGTAGCGTGAGGCGATACGTGACCACAGCTCCTGGCACTGGCACTCGCCCCGGTGCTCGGGGTGGATGCGCAGGTCCTGAAGGTCAGTGTCGGCCACCCACAGGGCCTCGGCGCTCAGGCGCTCATCGTCGCGCTGGGGGCCGATGCCGTAGCCGGACAGGCGCACCTGGCCATCGGCCCGGGCGCAGGCGGTGAGCATCGCCCCCAGGGTGGGGGCCAGGTTCTGCCGGTCGGCCAGGGCGGCCTCGGGCAGGATCTCCAGGAGCTGCTGGGCGGTGGCGGCATCCAGCCCCTGGTAGGGCACGTAGTCGCTCACGGGCCCGGCCCCGGTGTCGATGAGGGAGGGCCCGCACCAGCCGGCGGGGGCCAGGCCCACGCTGCGCCGGGGATCGGGCCATTGGGCCAGCAGTGGCCACATCCCCACCCGCACGCTCCAGCCGGCGGGGCCGTAGAGCCCCTCCTCCCGGCGCTTGGGGAAGGGCGGCGGCTGAAGGATGGGGGCGGCGGGCGTGATGTCCGGGGTCGTGGCGGTGCTCATGGGCTCTTCTCCTCAAAGGCGGGATCGCTGCGCGGCGGATGACGCGGTGCCCCCGGTGGGGCACCGCCCCAGGCTGCGACGCCGCGCACGCCGCGTCATCCGCACGACGGCGCCCCTGTGAACCGCGCGGCGCACAGGTGTCACTTAGACGCATTGGGGTGCGCGGCTCGCCCCGTGATCCCGGGCCCGGAGGGGCTCGAGGCCGCCCGGCGCGCTCCCCGAGCAGCCCCGCAACCAGCCGTCCTATGAGATTTCGACGCATGGCAGTAGCCTGTTCCCGAACCGTCTCCCTTGACGGCACACGACAAGCGGTGTGCAGGTCGCCCCCGATCGCATCGATACAGGTGCCCCTATCGACCCTGCCGCCGGGAAAGGCCCCACATGGCAACCACCACGTCCACCCCAGAGGCGATCCTCGACGCCGTCGGTGGCGCTGGCAACATCGTCCACCTCACCCACTGCGCCACCCGCCTGCGCTTCGAGCTCAACGACGCCTCCGTCGTCGACAAGGCCGTCGTCGAGGCGATCCCCGGCGTCATGGGCGCAGTGCCCCAGTCGGGGGATCGTTACCAGATCATCATCGGCGGGGCCGTGCAGGGGGTGTACAACGACATCAGCAACCTGCCCGCCATGAAGGCCAAGGGATCGGGCGGCTCCGACGCCGATGTCAAGGCCGCCGCGCGCGCCAAGGCCCGCGGCAAGAACGCCTACGTCGACGCCTTCTTCGAGTACCTCTCGGACTCCTTCCGCCCCCTGCTCCCGGTGCTGCTGGGCGCCTCCCTCATCATCGCCTTCGAGGCCTTCCTCGACGCCTTCGGGCTGGTCGACTTCCGCGACGATGCCGCCAAGGGCGCCTCCTGGGTCTTCGTGGACGCCATGTGGCGCTCGGTGTTCTACTTCCTGCCCGTCATGGTGGCCTACAACGCCTCCAAGAAGCTCAACATCGACCCCTGGGTGGGCACGGCCATCATGGCCTCGCTGCTCACGCCCAACTTCATGAGCCTGAGCTCGAACTACACCGAGACCGAGGAGGGGTCCGGTCTCTACAAGGCCGGGGTCATGTTCTCCGACCAGGTCACCTGCACCACCAACGCGACCCTGGGGACGGAATCCTGTGTGGCCAGGATCTTCGGCCTTCCCATGCAGCTCAATGACTACGGCGGCCAGGTCTTCGTACCCCTCATGATGGTGGCCGTCCTGGCACTGGTCTACAAGATGCTGACCAGGATCTTCCCGGCCAACCTCCAGATGGTCTTCGTGCCCTTCTTCGCCTTCGTCATCATGATGCCGCTGACCGCCTTCGTCCTGGGCCCCATCGGTGTGTGGGCCGGTAACGGCATCGGCGCCGGGCTGGCCTGGCTCAACGGGCACGCACCCATCGTCTTCGCCATCCTCATCCCGCTCATCTACCCCTTCCTGGTGCCGCTGGGCCTGCACTGGCCGCTCAACGCGCTCATGCTCGTCAACATCCAGACCCTGGGCTACGACTTCATCCAGGGCCCCATGGGCGCCTGGAACTTCGCCTGCTTCGGCGCCACCGCCGGTGTGCTCGTGCTGGCCATCCGCGACAAGGACAAGGTCATGCGCCAGACGGCCTCCGGCGCCCTGGCCGCCGGCCTCATGGGCGGTATCTCCGAGCCGAGCCTCTACGGTATCCACCTGCGCTTCAAGCGCATCTACCCGCGCATGCTCGTGGGCTGTGCCGTCGGTGGTCTCATCGTGGGCCTGGGCGGCGGCCTGAAGGCCTCCACCTTCGTGTTCACCTCCCTGTTCACCATCCCGGTCTTCTCCCCGGTGGTGCTCTACCTCATCGCCATCGCCGCCGCCTTCGCGACCTCGATGACCCTCATCATCATCACCGACTACCGCACCAAGGAGGAGCGCGCCGAGGCCCTGGCCACCGCCAACGGCGCCGCCGCCAGTGCCGTGGCCGTCGAGGCTACCGGCCCCGCCGCTGAGCCGGTCAACGAGGCCGCCGAGGTCAAGCCCGCCCTCGTGCCCGGCACCGTCACCGAGCTGGTCTCCCCGCTGGCCGGCACGGTCCTGCCCCTCGATGAGGTGGCCGACCCGGTCTTCTCCTCGGGCGCCGTCGGCCAGGGAGTCGGCGTCAACCCCGAGGGCGACATCGTGGTGACCGCCCCGGCGGACGGCAAGGTGCTCGTGGCCCCCGCCTCCGGGCACGCCTACGGCATCACCCTGGACAACGGCGTGGAGATCCTCATCCACGTCGGCCTGGACACCGTCAACCTGGAGGGCAAGGGCTTCGACGTCAAGGTCTCCCAGGGCGACCGGGTCACGGCCGGCCAGGAGCTCGTCGTCGTGGACCGCGCGGTCATCGAGGAGGCCGGCTACCCGCTGACCACCCCGGTGCTGGTGACCAACACCGCCTCCTTCGCCTCGGTGGAGGTCGTCCCCAGCGGTGAGGTGGCCTCCGGCGCCCCACTGCTGAGGATCACCGCCAAGGACGAGTGACCCACCGGCGAATGAGCGCCGACGAGTGACCCCGGAACCCCGGAGTCGCAGGGGCGGGGCGGAAGGGATGACCCTTCCGCCCCGCCCCGCTCTATCCGCTCCATCGGCGCCGCCCCATCCGCCCGGCGCTCCGCGGCCTCATTCTTCAGGCTCCTCCTGGACCTGACGGCCCTCATCCTCCAGGTCCACATACCTGTTACGTGCGTCAGCTGCACTCAGCGTCCCCGCATAGTCGGGCACCTCCAGCTGCAGGGAGCGCTCCATGCGCTGGTAGCCGTTGGAGGCGGGGCGGGAGGGCAGTGCCAGGGACGGGCGCTCCACCCCGCTGTAGGGGATGGAGCTGAGCAGGTGATGGATCATGTTGATCCGCGCCTTGCGCTTGTCCACCGCCTCCACCACATGCCAGCGGGCCGCATCGATATCCGTGTGCACGAACATCTCGTCCTTGGCCCGCGAGTAGTCCTCCCACCGGGTGATCGACTCCATGTCCATGGGCGAGAGCTTCCAGCGCCGCATCGGGTCGGTCATGCGGGACTCGAACCGCTTGTACTGCTCCTTGCGGGACACCGAGAACCAGTACTTGCGCAGCAGGATGCCGTCGTCGACAAGCATGCGCTCGAAGACCGGGCACTGCTGGAGGAAGCGCCGGTGCTCCTGGGGGGTGCAGTAGCCCATGACATGCTCCACGCCGCCCCGGTTGTACCAGGAGCGGTCGAACAGGCAGATCTCCCCGGCCGCCGGCAGGTGGGCGATGTAGCGCTGGAAGTACCACTGGGTCCTCTCGCGCTCGGTGGGGGCGGGCAGGGCCACCACGCGCGCGACGCGGGGGTTGAGGTACTCGGTGATGCGCTTGATGGCCCCGCCCTTGCCCGCGGCGTCGCGGCCCTCGAAGACGACGACGATCCTGGCGCCGGTGGCCGTCACCCACTCCTGCATCTGCACCAGTCGGGCCTGGAGCCTGAGCAGCTCGGACTCGTACAGGGCGCGGTCCATCCTCGGGTGCCTGGGGTGCTTCTTGGCCATGCCCGAGTCTCCCACGCGCCGCGCCCGCACGCTCCCCGGGGGCCTACAAGCGCAGGGCCCAGAAGGCGACGGCGGCTGCGGCGGCCACATTGAGGGAGTCCACCTGCCCGGCCATGGGGATGCGCACGACGGCGTCGGCCCCGGCCACGGTCGCCCGCCCCAGGCCATCACCCTCCGTGCCCAGCACGACGGCCACCCGCGAATCCGCCCCCGTGCAGGCCGGGGAGGCGGCGAAGTCCTCCAGGGTGAGCGCCTCGGGGCTCAGGGCCAGGGCGGCCACCGTGAAGCCCGCCCCGTGGAGCTCGCCCATGGCGGGCCACGGATCGATGCGGGTCCAGGGCACCTGGAAGACGGTGCCCATGGAGACCCTCACGCTGCGCCGGTAGAGGGGATCGGCGCAGCGCGGCGTCACCAGGACGGCATCCATCCCCAGGGCGGCGGCACTGCGGAAGGCGGCCCCCACGTTGGTGTGGTCCACCAGGTCCTCCAGGATCGCCACCCGCCGGGCCCCTAGGCCGCCCCGCGCCCGGGCCAGCAGCTCGGGCACCGGCTCCAGTGCGGGGCGGTTCATGGCGGCCAGCGCGCCGCGGTGCAGGTGGAAGCCGGTGATGGACTCCAGCACCTCCTCGGGTGCCAGGAAGACAGGCACCGGACCGCCGTCGGCCCGCCCCCGGCAGCCGGTGGCGGCGGCGATCACCGGCGCCATCTCCTCATAGTGGCGCGGAGCCATGAGGAAGGAGCGGGGCGCGTGCCCCGCGGCCACCGCCCGGGTGATGACCTTGGTGGACTCGGCCATGTACAGGCCGCGCCGGGTCTCCAGGCGGCGCCGCAGGGCGACGTCGGTCAGGCCGGTGTAGTCGGCCAGGCGCTCATCGGCGCCGTGCAGGTCGATGAGCACGGCGCCGCCTAGTGCCCGTGGCCCGCAGAGAGCCTCGCGGGCAGGGTCCTGGCCGCCAGGACGCCCACGATGCAGGCCACCGCCAGGGCCAGGACCGTGACATCGGGAAGGAGGAACCACACCAGCACGAAGACGGCCACGGGCTTGCGCAGCGCCACCGCGGTGGCCGCCGCCATGCCGGCCACCATCGCCGTCTGCGCATCGAGCGCGGGCAGGAGGGCCAGGGTGGCCGCCCCCGCGCCGGCACCGGCGAACATGAGGGGGAAGAAGTCCCCTCCGCGCCAGCCCGCGGCCAGGCTGAGGGCGGTGGCCACCACCTTGCCCAATGCGAGGAGCACCAGCAGTCCCCAGGCCCCCTCCTCGGTGTAGGAGACCAGCACCCCGAAGTCGTCATGGCCGGAGAAGCGCAGCACCGGCCACGCGCCCAGCAGCACCGCCAGCAGCGCGGAGCCGATGAGGGTCTGCATGCGCGGGGAGCCGAGCCTGGGCGCCAGGCCCGTCAGCCAGTGGCGCACCAGCAGGTAGAGGGCCGCCAGGACCGCCCCCACCACGGCCGGTATGAGCGCCAGCAGGCTGGGCAGCGTGGCCTCCTGGGCGGGCGGCAGTTCCAGGGGGTGGGACTCCAGGCCCAGGACGCGCCAGGTCAGGACGAAGGCGACGAAGCCAGCCAGGGAGGCGCAGAAGATCGGCAGGCGCCCCGCGGGCACCCCGCCCTCCCGGTAGACCGCGCCCACGGGCGGTGCGCCGTAGAACCCTGAGAGGGCCGCGGCCGTGCCGGCCTCGGTGATGAGCTCGGCCTCCGCCCGCGTCCGGGCGATGCGGTCCTTGACGATGATGGACAGTTCGGCCACCACCGCCAGCAAGCCCGCCTCTGGGCCGATCGCCCCGCCGAAGCCGATCGCGATGACGGCCGACAGGCCCAGCACCGCGATCTTGCGCCACTGCCGGGAGGTGGGGCCCCGGGGGTCGAGCTGGTCGTCGAGGTCCGCCTCCAGGGAGTAATGGCGCAGTGAGGCAATGAGGATACCTCCGAGCATGACCACCGCCACGGTGTACCACCGCGCCTGACTGTGATCCCAGATGAGGTGCTGCAGGGTCCTCATGAGGAAGAAGGTCACGCCTGTGACCGCACCCGCCACGAATCCATAGCCGACGGCGACGCCGTAGAGGCGCGCCGGAAAGTGCGGCCCGGTGGTCCCACCAGTGGTCCCGCCGGCGGGACCATCAACAGTCCCCGGTGCGCTCGCCTCATCGATCATCGTCCTGCCCCCATCATTCGTTTTGACTCCTGCACTCCTGGGCGCCCCACCGGTGCCCCTGTCCTCACCGCGCCTCACTGATGAGCCTCACTGCTCACCGCCGCCCTCCTGCGGCCGGCCCGTCCCCCGGGAGGAGCCCTGCCGGACCCGGCGCAGGCTGTCTGAGACGGCCGAGGCCAGGGCCCCCAGGAGGACGACGTCGAAGATGATCATCATCGCCACCAGGGCCCGCGCGGCCTGGCCCACGGGGTGGATGTCCCCGTATCCGACCGTCGAGAGGGTCGTGATGGTGAAGTAGAGGGCGTCGGTACGCGTCTCCAGGCCGGTGAACTGCTCGGGCTGGTGGACCGCGATGGCGTAGCAGATCAGCGCCAGCATCGCCACGGCGGCGATGAAGACGTTGACCAGTCGGCCGATCCTCTCGGAGTAGTAGCGCAACTGGCGGATGACCACCCCGGCCAGGCCCGCGAGCAGCACCACCGACATGCCGGTGCGCGCAGGAAGATCCTTGTCCGGGGAGACCGGCAGGACGTAGAAGGCCCCGATGGTCAGGGCCGCGACAACCAGATGCTCGACCGTGCGCCGGGACATCGCTCCCAGTCCTCCCGCTCAGGGGCCTCAGGCGGCCTGAGGGGACTCGGGCATCTGCTTGGCCGCCGAGCGCGCGCGCACGCCGGCGATGATGAGCGTGATACCCCAGGCCACCGCCAGGATCCCCAGGAGCCAGGTGAGGGTGAGCAGCGCCTGGGCGGGGTTGGCCAGGACGACGATGCCGGCGAGGATCCACAGCACGCCACCCAGCGCGAGCAGGACCTTGTCCATGACGGCCTCGGGGACGAAAGCGGCCACCAGCTCGGTGAGGCCGCGGGCGAGCAGGAAGACGCCCAGGATCCAGGCCGAGACCGCCACGCCGATGCCCGGGCTGGCCAGGACGGCGATGCCCGCGATGACCCCCAGGACGCCGGAGACCAGGTGCCAGCCACGGGCGCCGCGGTCCTTGACGGCCATGACCAGCGAGGTGATGCCGTCCATGAGGGCGTAGGCCCCCCAGATGATGGCGAAGACCAGCGTGGAGACCCCGGGCCACAGGGCGAGCAACAGCCCCCACAGCACCCCCAGGACACCCAGGGTGAGCAGAGCGGAGGAGGAGCGCTGAGTCATCTCCTTGAGCGATGCGGGACCCATGACAAGACCACCTCTACTAGTGAAGGCGTGACAAAACCCGGTCAAGGTACCACATCCGTCAACCTGCCGATCAGCCGTGCAGGGGCGCGCCCGCCGGCGCGCCCCTGCACGGGCCTCGTCACGGGCCTACTGCTGGGGGCGGCGGTAGTCCCCGTAGGGGTCGGCCCCGCCGTCCCTGTGTGCCGGGGGCACCGCTGGCGGAGCCGCCTGTCCCTGCTGAACCGGATGACCCGGCTGGGCCTGCGGCGCCGCGGGTGCCGCCTGCCCAGCAGGTGCCGTGGGCGCGGCCTGCGCCCTGCGGGGAGCGCCGGGCACCTCCTCACTGGCCTCCTGAGAGGCGGACTCCGCCTCCCCGCGGGCCTGGGCCAGGGCCTCCTCCGGGGTCTGGAGGTTGGTGGTGGCCAGATCCGAGGCGATGCCCAGGTCCACCGAGGTGCCCGACAGGTCCACCCCCACGGGCTCCTCCGGCGAGGATCCCGAGGGGCCCTGGGGGCCGGGCCCGCCCGAGCGCCCGCCCAGGGCGCCGGAGATGCCATCCAGGGCGGCGGTGAACTCCGTGGGCACGATCCACATCTTGGACGAGGAGCCGTTGGCGATCTTGGGCAGGGTCTGCAGGTACTGGTAGGCCAACAGCTTGGGATCGGCGTTGCCGCGGTGGATGGCGTCGAAGACCTGGAGGATCGCCCGGGACTCGCCCTGGGCCTTGAGGATCGCCGACTGGGCCTGGCCCTCCGCCCGCAGGATCGCCGACTGCTTGTCACCCTCGGCGGTCAGGATCTGGGACTGCTTGACGCCCTCGGCGGTCAGGATCGCGGCACGCCGGTCGCGCTCGGCGCGCATCTGCTGCTCCATGGCGCCCTGGATGGAGGCCGGCGGGTCGATGGACTTCAGCTCCACATTGCTCACGCGGATGCCCCAGCGGCCGGTGGCCTGGTCCAGCACGCCGCGCAGCTGGCCGTTGATCTGGTCGCGGCTGGTCAGGGTCTGCTCCAGGTCCATGGAGCCGATGACATTACGCAGGGTCGTCACTGTCAGCTGCTCGATCGCCTGGAGGTAGTTGGCGATCTCGTAGGTGGCCCGCTTGGGGTCGGTGACCTGGTAGTAGATGACCGAGTCGATGCTCACCACGAGGTTGTCGGAGGTGATCACCGGCTGGGGCGGGAAGGACACGACCTGCTCGCGCAGGTCCACCGTGTTGCGGACCCGGTCGATGAAGGGGACCAGGAAGTGCATGCCCGCCCCGTACTCGGCCTGGAACTTGCCCAGGCGCTCGACGATGATGGCGTAGCTCTGAGGCACGATCCGAACGGCGCGGAAGATCGCGACGACGACGAACACGGCGAGGAGCAGAAGGATGAAAACGGGAACGATGGTGATGCCATCCACGGTGAAGGGCCTCCTGAAGATAGGGGTCTGCTGGGTTACTCGTTGTTCTCAGTTTGTTCTCAGTCAGTGGTCCGGATTCGCGCGTCACGGGTCTCGGCGCCGGCGGACGGGGCGACGACCGCGATGGCGCCATCGATATCGACCACGCTGACCTGGGCCCCCGCGCCGAGCGGCTCGCCACCCCCGGCCGAGGCCAGGCGCGCACTCCACTCCGCGCCGTCCAGGCGGATCCTGCCGCCCTGGTCGTCCACCGACGTCAGGGCGATGGCCTGCCGGCCCACCAGGGCCTCGGCATTGGTGCGCATCTCCGGCGTCGTCGAGGCCAGCCGGCGCCTGGCCCAGGGGCGCACGGCGAAGAGCAGCAGTGCGGAGACCGAGGCGAAGACGACGACCTGGGCCCAGGCCGGGGCGCCCAGGGCCGAGGCCCCGGCGGCGCCCAGCGCACCGCCCGCGATCATGAGGAAGGTCAGCTCGGCGGTGAGGGTCTCGATGACGATGAGGACAAGGGCCCCGGCGAGCCATAGCAGCCATCCCATGGGCTACCTCCTGATACGGGTGGGCGGAAAGCGGAAAACGGTCGGTGGGTCCAGGGCCCCGGTGGAGCCCAGCGGACCCTAGTGGGCGGGTGCGGGCGCCGTCTCAACGGCCCCGGCGGCCCCCGGCGCGCCGTCGACCGCTCCCCGGGCCCAGTAGCGCCCGCGGTCCTGGCGGACCTCCAGGGGCAGGTCGAAGGTGGCCGACATGACCTCGCCGGTGATCACCTGCTCCAGGGGGCCCGCCCCCTGGATCCGGCCGCGGCGCAGCGCCAGGGCATGGGTGAAGCCGGTGGGGATCTCCTCCAGGTGATGGGTGACCAGCAGCATCGAGGGCGCCCCGGGCGAGGAGATGATCTCGCTCAGGGAGGCCAGGAACTGCTCGCGCCCCGCCAGGTCCAGGCCCGCGGCCGGCTCATCGAGGATGAGCAGCTCGGGATCGGGCATGAGGGCCCGGGCGAGCTCGACGCGCTTGCGCTCCCCGGAGGACAGGCCGGCCCACCGGCGCTCGGCCAGATGCCCGGCCCCCAGTGCGGCCAGCAGGCCCCGGGCGCGATCGATATCGAAGTCCTCGTACTCCTCGCGCCAGCGCCCCACCTGCCCGTAGGAGGCGGACAGGACGATGCCCAGCACGTCCTCGCCCTGGTCGACGCGGGCGGCCAGGGCGGAGGAGCACAGGCCGATCCGCGGGTGCAGCTCGGTGACATCCACGCGCCCCAGGCGCTCGGCCAGGACCTCCACAGTGCCCTGGGAGGGGAAGAGCCGGGCGGCCGCCATCCTGGCGATCGTCGTCTTGCCCGCACCATTGGGCCCCAGGATCACCCAGTGCTCCCCCTCATCCACATCCCAGGAGACCTGGTCGAGAATGCGGGTCTCGCCGCGCCTGAGGGAGACGCCGTCGAATCTGAGCACGCTGGTCATGGCCCTACCCTACCGCGGAGCCGTGATCTGACTCGCATGCGTGCGCTCCCAGCGAGGCAGGCGCCGGGCCGATGGCTCCCGGGCGGCACGGCCGACCCACCGGTAAAGTACGCCCATGGATCCTCTTGAGCTCCCCCTCAGTGTCGTCCTGGCCCTGTGGGCGCCGCTGCCCTCCTCCCGGGGCCCGGCACTGGTCCAGGGCCCCGACGGCGCCCACGAGGTCCGCCAGGCCTCCCAGCCCCAGGGCCCGGGGCTCCAGGAGTGGCTGGACTCGGTGCGGCCCCTGCGGCGCGTGGCGGCGGTCCTGGCCCCCTCCGCCGACGGCGTCCTGGCCCAGGGGCGGGCGGCGCAGGCCGGTCAGGCCGTGGTCCTGGAGGGCGCGGCCGGAGCGCACCTGCTGGTGCCCCAGGAGACGGGCACCAATGTCATCTGGCACCTCGAGCCCCTGGCCCGCCCGGTGCCCTCCTTCGATGCCGGCCAGGCCCGCCGGGAGGTCCATGCCGCCACCGAGGAGGCCATCGACTCCCTCATCGAGCTGGACCTGGCCCGCGAGCGCCCCGATCTGGCCGACACCCTCAACGACCTGGTCACCGCGGTGCTCGACCCCCGCCTGGTGCCCCCGTCCCTGGAGCCGCGCCGCATCCAGCTGCTGGAGCGCTCCCTGCGCCTGGCCGGGATCTGCCGCCTGGCCCTGTCCGACGACGGCGCCGCGGCCACAGCAGTGCAGGCGCAGCACCGCGCCGAGGTGCTGCGCCCGCTGCTGGGGGTGGCCCTGCGGGGTGCCGGGGCGGCCACCGACTGGTGGAGCCTGGCCTGAGGCGGCCGCGCCCCGGCAGGGCCGGCAGGCTCAGCCCTGGGACAGGACCCAGTCGTAGACCTCCATCGTCCGCTTGGCGATGGCCTCCCAGGCGAAGTGGTCCTCGACCCGCTTGCGCGCGGCCGCTCCCATGGCCGCCACCCGCGCCGGGTCGGTGACCAGGGCGGCCAGGCGCTCGGCCAGGTCGGCCTCGAAGCGGGCCGGGTCGATGGGGGTGCCGGTGCCGTCCTGGACCTGCTCGATGGGCACGAGCAGGCCGGTCTCGCCCTCGACGATGACGTCGGGGATGCCCCCGGTGGCCGAGCCGACCACCGGCAGGCCCACCGCCATGGCCTCCAGGTTGACGATCCCCAGGGGCTCGTAGACCGAGGGGCACACGAAGACGTCGGAGGCGGCCAGCACGGCGATGAGCTCGGGGCGCGGGAGCATCTCCTCGATCCAGACCACGCCGGTGCGCTTCTCGCGCAGCCCGGCCACCAGGGCCTCGACCTCGGCCTTGATCTCGGGGGTGTCGGGGGCGCCGGCGCACAGGACGAGCTGGACGTCGTCGGGCAGCATCTCGCAGGCGCGAAGGAGGTGGGGCAGCCCCTTCTGGCGGGTGATGCGGCCCACGAAGACGACGGTGGGCCGGTCGGGGTCGATGCCCAGGCGCGCCAGCGTGGCGGCGGCCTCGGCGTCGGCCTGCTCCCCCTCGGGGCGCTGCCAGGCCTCCAGGTCGATGCCGTTGTGGACCACCTTGACCCGCTCGGGGTCCACGGCGGGGTAGGAGCGCAGGATGTCCTCGCGCATGCCGTTGGACACGGCGATGATGCCCGCGGCCCCCTCGTAGGCGGTCTTCTCCGCCCAGGAGGACAGGGCGTAGCCGCCCCCGAGCTGCTCGGCCTTCCAGGGGCGCAGCGGCTCCAGGGAGTGGGCCGAGATGACGTGGGGGATACCGTGGAGCAGGCCCGCCAGGTGGCCGGCGAGGTTGGCGTACCAGGTGTGGGAGTGGACCAGGTCGGTCCCGGCGGTGCCCTGGGCCATCTCCAGGTCGACCCCGAAGGTGCGCAGGGCGGCGTTGGCCTCCTCGAGCTCGGCGATCTCGGGGTAGCCGGTGACGCCGTCGTCGGCCCCCTCCGTGCCCGGCTCGCGGGGGCCTCCGAAGGCGTGGACGCGCACGTCGGCCAGGGGGCGCAGCACCTTGGCCAGCTCGTTGACATGGACTCCGGCGCCGCCGTAGATAAAGGGCGGGTACTCCTTGGTCAGCAGGTCGACCCTCATGGGTGTGCCTCTCCTTAGGGGGCTGATCTCGCACCAGCGGTGGTGTCTGGGTGGCGGCCCGAGATGTGCCGGGCTGCACATCCGACGGTAGCCGTACCGTGCCCGCTGCGGAAGCGTTCGGCGCACTGATCTGATCTTCTGGGCCCCAGCGACGGCCTCCAGCAGCCGGAGCGGGCCGTATCTGGGACGTAGGCCAGGGGTGAGGCGCCCGCTGGGCCCGAGGGAGGCGGGAGGCGCACGGTTTGATGATTCCGTCACGCCAATACCTCCCCTAAGCCGCCCCGGGGAAGTAGTGTGGGCCACATGGCTCAACCTCGTGTTCTCGCAATCGTCCTGGCAGGCGGTGAAGGCAAGCGCCTCATGCCACTGACGGTGGACCGTGCCAAGCCCGCCGTTCCCTTCGGCGGCATCTACCGGCTCATCGACTTCTCCCTGTCCAACATGATCAACTCCGGCTTCCTCAAGGTCGTGGTTCTCACCCAGTACAAGTCCCACTCCCTGGACCGCCACATCTCCAAGACCTGGCGCATGTCCGACATGCTGGGCAACTACATCGCCCCGGTGCCCGCCCAGCAGCGCGTGGGCAAGCACTGGTTCCTGGGCTCGGCCGATGCCATCTTCCAGTCCCTCAACCTGCTCGACGACGAGCGGCCGGACTACGTGGTCATCACCGGCGCGGACAACATCTACCGCATGGACTTCTCCCAGATGCTGGAGCACCACATCGCCTCGGGGCTGCCCTGCACGGTGGCCGGCATCCGCCAGCCGCGCTCCCTGGCCGACCAGTTCGGCGTCATCGAGACGGCGCCGGAGAACCGCGGCAAGATCAAGGCCTTCGTGGAGAAGCCCAAGGAGACTCCGGGCCTGCCAGACTCCCCCGAGGAGGTCCTGGCCTCCATGGGCAACTACATCATGGACGCCGACGCCCTCCTGGAGGCCGTCACCGTGGATGCGGCCGACGAGACCTCCAAGCACGACATGGGCGGCTCCATCGTGCCCTGGTTCGTGGCCCAGGGCCGGGCCGGCGTCTACGACTTCAAGGACAACAACGTCCCGGGCTCCTCGGAGCGAGACTGCGACTACTGGCGCGACGTGGGAACGGTGGACGCCTTCTACGAGGCGCACCAGGACCTCATCTCGGTGACCCCGGTGTTCAACCTCTACAACGACCGCTGGCCGCTGTTCGCCGGCTACCAGACGGCCATGCCCCCGGCGAAGTTCGTCTACGGGCACCACGAGCGCCTGGGCCACGCGGTGGACTCCATCGTCTCCCCCGGCGTCATCGTCTCGGGCGGTGAGGTGATCTCCTCGGTGCTCTCCCCCGGGGTGCGGGTCAACTCCTGGTCCTCGGTGCGCGAGTCGGTGCTCATGGACGGGGTGGAGGTGGGCCGCAACACCGTGGTCAACCGCGCCATCCTGGACAAGTACGTGCGCGTGGAGGAGGGCGCCATGGTGGGCATCGACCCCGAGCACGACCGTGAGCGCGGCTTCACCGTCACCGAGTCGGGCATCACCGTGGTGGCCAAGGGCCAGGCGGTCACGCGCTGAGGCCCGGCAGGGGCCGGCGGCCCGATGGCCGGCCGGTCAGCCCAGCTGGCGGGGCGCCGTCGTCGATTCCCCCCGACGACGGCGCCCCGCGCGCATGGTCGCTAGCATGCGGCTATGACCTCCTCCCCCGACCGCGTCAGCGGCGCGCGCGCCAGTGGCCCACTGCTTCAGGAGGGCCCGGGCCTGCTGGTGATGGATGTGGACTCCACGCTCATCGACCAGGAGGTCATCGAGCTCATCGCCGAGCACGCGGGGGTTCGCGAGCAGGTCGCGCGGATCACGCAGCGGGCGATGCGCGGAGAGCTGGACTTCACCGCCTCCCTGCATGAGCGGGTCGCGGCCCTTCGGGGCGTTCCCGTCAGCGCACTGGAGGAGGTGGGCCGGCAGGTGAGCCTGACCACCGGGGCCGTGGAGCTCATCGAGGAGCTCCACGCCCGTG
This sequence comes from Actinomyces capricornis, assembly GCF_019974135.1. Lineage (NCBI taxonomy): Bacteria > Bacillati > Actinomycetota > Actinomycetes > Actinomycetales > Actinomycetaceae > Actinomyces > Actinomyces capricornis. The sequence goes on along the minus strand of NZ_AP025017.1, from coordinate 2,656,714 downwards.
GCTGCCGTGTGGGGGTGGTTTCGGGGGGCTTCATGGAGGTGGTCGGCCCGCTGGCCTCCCGGCTGGGCCTGGACCATGTGGCGGCCAACCGCTTGGGGGTCGATGGAGGGGGCCTCAGCGGGCGGGTGCTGGGCCGGGTGGTGGACCGCGCGGAGAAGGAGCGGCTGCTGCGCACCTGGGCGGCTGCCGATGGGGTGCCGATGGAGCGCACGGTGGCGGTGGGCGATGGCGCCAATGACCTGGGCATGATCGGTGCGGCGGGCCTGGGGGTGGCCTTCTGCGCCAAGCCGGTGGTGGTGGACCAGGCGCCCGCCGCGGTGCACGTGCGCGATCTGCGCGCCGTCCTCGACCTCCTCCCATCACCCCCTTCTTTTCGACAATTTGCATGAGATCGGCCTTTTCCGGGCCTGGAGAAGTACGATCTCATGCAAATTGTCGAAGGTTAGGGCTAGCGACGGCGGGCAGTGAAGATCTCGCGGATGCGGGCGCTGCGGGGCTCGAGCCGGGTCCAGGTGGTGGGCACATCGATGAGGACGGCGGTGGCCGTGGGCACGCCGAAGGAGATCTGGGCGGCGATGTCGTCATCGGTGTCGTGGAGCATGTGCCCCAGGATGGAGACGGTGGGCTCATGCCCCACCACGACGATGGAGCGCGCATCCCGGCCCTCCTGGGCCAGCAGATCCAGGATCCCGGTGGCGCCCATGGTGTAGATCTCCTCATGGACACTGGTGCGCGCCGGCTCCAGTCGGCTGCGGATGGGCCGGGCGGTGTCACGGGCGCGGGCGGCCGGGGAGACCAGGAGCAGATCGGTGGATATCAGGCGGCTGCGCAGCTCGCGGGCCAGCAGATCGGCCAGCGCGGCCCCCTTGGCGGTCAGCGGGCGCTCGATGTCGGTCAGGGCATCGTGGGAGGCCTTGGAGTGGCGCACGAGGACCAGGCGCCTCATATCCGTTGTCTGTGCTGTCACAGTGCCACCTTACGGCACTGGGGCGATGCACGACGGCGGGGCGCCGTCACGCTCAGGGACCGGCCAGGAAGGCCCCGCCATCAGCGCGCAGGACCTGCCCGGTGGTGGCGGGCAGCCAGTCGGAGAGCAGGGCCAGGGCACTGCGCGCCACCGGCTGAGCGTCCTCGGCCGACCACCCCAGGGGCGCGGCCCGGGCCCAGCGGGCGGCCATGTCGTCCAGGCCCGGGATGGCCGAGGCCGCCGGGGTGCGCAGGGGACCGCAGCTCAGGGCGTTGACGCGCACCCCCTGCCCGCCCAGCTCGGCGGCCAGGTAGCGCACACCGGCCTCCAGCGCCGCCTTGAGGGGGCCCATCCAGCCGTAGCCGGGGTGGGCGCGGGTGGACTCGAAGGTCAGGGCCACCACGCTGGAACCGGGGGCCAGCAGGGGGCGCACCGCCTGGGTGAGCTCGACCAGGGAGGCTGCGGAGGTGGTGAAGGCCTCCTGGAGACGGCGCTGCCTGAGCACCGCCTGTTCCGGCGGCCCCGCCTGGTCGGGCAGCACGGTGCCCAGCAGCCCGCGGTCGGCGTGGGCGATGGCGTGGACCAGGCCGTCGAGGCGCTCGACGCCGGCCGCCCTGAGGTCGGCCTCCAGCGCCGCCAGCTGCGCCGGGTCGGAGGCATCCAGGGCCAGGGCCTCCTCCAGTCCCAGGCGGCGGGCCAGGGAGCGGGTGGCGCCGATGGTGGCCGGGGCGCCGGTGAGCAGGACCCGCGCACCCTCGCGGTGGGCCAGGGCGGCGATGGAGGTGGCGATCGAGGTGGGCCGCAGCACCCCGGTGACCACGATGGTGCGGCCCGCCAGGAGACCGGGGGCCGGGCCCACCTGCTCCGCCGGGCCCACCGGGCCCACCGAGTCCGCCGACTCCGCCGGGGTCACCGGCCCATCCCCAGTCCGCCGTCGACGCCCAGGACGGCGCCGGTGACGTAGGAGGCCCCCGGGGAGGCCAGGAAGAGGATGGGGCCGACCACCTCCCGGGGGTCGGCGAAGCGCCCCAGGGGGATCTGGCGCAGGTGGTCCTCGCGCTGGGCAGGGGTCAGGGAGGCGGTCATGTCGGTCTCGACGAATCCGGGGGCGACGGCGTTGACGGTGATGCGCCGGGGCGCGAGCTCGCGGGCCAGGCTGCGCGTCAGCCCCTCGACCCCGCCCTTAGAGGCCCCGTAGGCGGCGGTGCCCACTCCCCCGCGGGCGGCCAGGACCGAGGAGACCAGGACGATGGCGCCGCGGCGCTGGCGCATCATGGCGGGCAGGGCCTCCTGGACGGCGTTGAAGGTGCCGCTGAGGTTGACCCCCAGGGCCTCATCCCAGGCCTGGGGGCCGATGCCCGCGGCCAGGGCCGGGGAGCTCACTCCCGCGGCGGTGATGAGCACCTGGGCGGGGCCGTGGGCGCCGGCGGCGGCGCTCATCGCGGCCGCCAGGGCGGTGCGGTCGCTGACGTCGGCGCTCAGGGGGAGGACGCCGTCGGGGGCGGTGCCGCTGCGGGAGATCCCGGCCACGCGCTCCCCCCGGGCGGCCAGGGCCGCGGCGACGGCGGCCCCGATGCCGCGCGAGGCGCCGGTGACGACGACGGCACGCGGCTCGGGGGCGGTCTGCTCACTCACGCCCTCACCCTAGAGGAATGATGCCGCGGGGCGCGGGTCCGGCCCTCCGGGGCCCGGGCGCCACGACGGACCCGGCCCGGCGGGCCATGACCCCATACTGACCCCACACTGGCCCCACGCTGGCCCCACGCTGGCCGCATGCTGACCCCGCGCGGCCGGTCGCGCGCGGCCTGCGTCACGCCTGTGCCGGTCCGCGCCGGCCCTGTGCCAGCATGGCCCGGTGACCACCGCTGAGAATACCCCCGTCGACGCATCGCCCACGCACGCACCGCAGGCAGCCCCGCTGCGCATCGGCCCCATCGAGGTCGCCACGCCGGTCGAGCTCGCCCCCATGGCGGGGGTCACCAATGCCTCCTTCCGCAGGCTGTGCCGCCGCTTCGCCGAGGAGGCCCTGCCCGAGGCGCTGCGCCCCTCCCGGCCCGGGCCCCAGCCCACGCCCGAGGGCGGCCTGACCGGTCCCGCCGGGCTGTACGTCACCGAGATGGTCACCACCCGGGCCCTGGTGGAGCGCAACGAGCGGACCCTGAGCATGGTGCGCACCGATCCGGGCGAGCGGGTGCGCTCCATCCAGCTCTACGGGGTCGACCCGGCCACGGTGGGAGCCGCGGTGAGGATCCTGGTGGAGGAGGACCTGGCCGACCACATCGACCTCAACTTCGGCTGCCCGGTGCCCAAGGTCACCCGCAAGGGCGGGGGCGCGGCCCTGCCGTGGAAGCGCGACCTGCTGGCGGCCATCATGGGCGAGGCGGTGCGCGCCTCGGGGCAGGCCGCCAGGGCGGCGCGGCGGGAGCGCGAGGTGCCGGTGACCATCAAGATGCGCCTGGGGATCGATGAGTCCCACGAGACCTTCCTGGACGCCGCCCGGGCCGCGGCCGATGCGGGGATCAGCGCCGTGGCCCTGCATGCCCGTACCGCCCGCCAGCACTACTCGGGGACGGCTCGCTGGGACCAGATCGCCCGGCTCAAGGAGGCCACCAGCCTGCCGGTGCTGGGCAACGGGGATGTGTGGAGCGGCCAGGACGCGGTGGAGATGATGCGCTCCACCGGCTGCGACGGCGTGGTGGTGGGGCGCGGCTGCCAGGGGCGGCCCTGGCTCTTCGCCGACATCGTGGCGGCCATGCACGGGCGTGAGGAGCGCACCCGCCCCGATCTGGACGCCGTCATCGCCGTCATCTGCGAGCACGGGCGGATGCTGGCCGAGGAGATGGGTGAGGACCGGGGTGTGCGCGATCTGCGCAAGCATGTGGGGTGGTATCTCAAGGGCTACCCGGTGGGCGGGGCGGCTCGCGCCATGCTCATGCAGGTGCGGGACCTGGCCACCCTGGAGGCAGGCCTGGCCCGGATGCGCTCCCAGCTGCCCGAGCAGGTGCCCTTCCCGGGCGCGGCCGCCGAGGGCCCGCGGGGCCGGGCCGGCAGCCCCAAGACCCCCCACCTGCCCGAGGGCTGGCTGGACTCCCCCTACCTGGCCCACGCGGATCGCGAGATGCTGGCCGACGCCGAGCACGACGTCTCCGGGGGCTGAGCGAGACGGCCCGCGCAGCGGCGTCTGAGCGACGGCGGGTCAGGCAGGCCAGCGGCGGCGGGTCAGGCACCGCGAGCGGCCAGGCCCCCGGGCTCCTCGGCCTGCTCGATGCGCTCGGCCTGCTCAGGGCCCTCGATGTCCTCGTCCTCCTCCACCGGAACGGTGATGCGGCACAGGGCGGCGGCGATGGCGGTGGTGGCGGGGATGGCCAGGACCAGGCCGATGGAGGAGACCAGGGTGCGCACGATCTCCTCGGCGATCTCCCCCGACAGCAGTGTCCCCATCACGGGCCGGTCGATGAGGGCGGCCGACAGGATGAGGGGCAGGGCTGTGCCGGCGTAGGCGAAGGCCAGGGTGTAGACGGTCGAGGCGATGTGGTCCCGCCCGATGCGCATGCCCCCGGTGAACAGGCGGGCGCCCGACATCGCGGGGTTGGCGGCGTGCAGCTCCCAGACCGCGGAGGCCTGGGTGATGGTGACATCGTTGAGGACCCCCAGCCCGGCGATGACCATGCCGCAGGTCAGCAGGGTCTGCAGGTCGATGCCCTCGACCACCGAGGCCAGGGTCAGGGCGGACTCGTCGGTGGCGCCGGTCAGCCGGGCGGTGCCCGTGCCCCACAGGGAGAGCACCACGGTGATGACCACGCCCGCCACCGTGCCCAGCAGCGCCGTCGTGGTGCGCACGCTCACCCCATGGGCCACGTAGACGGCGGCCAGCATCATGGCCATGGAGCCCACGAGGGTGACCGCCAGCGGGGAGGAGCCGGCCAGCAGCGCGGGGATCATGAACAGCACGAGCACGGCGGTGGCCACCAGCAGTCCCAGGACGCTCAGGGCGCCCTTGCGCCCGGCCACGGCCACCACGAGAACCAGGTAGAGGACGCTCAGGGCCGCCACGGGAACCTGGCGCTGGTAGTCCACGAAGACGTAGGGGGTGCCCGAGGCCACGGCCTCCGGGGAGTACATGACTTGGAGGGTGTCGCCCGGCTTGGCGATGCGCAGCGACTCGGTCGGGATGTGCACGGGCATGACCAGGCCCTCGCCGGCGCCGGAGTTGATGGTGGCGCACACCGCGTCCTTGAGCAGGGCGCCGTTGGACACCCCCTCCAGGGCGCCGGTGGCGTCCTGGCAGTCCTCGACATCGCGGGAGGTGACGGTGGCGGTCTCCAGGGCCACGCCCTCGACGGCGAAGGGGCGCGAGCCCACCAGCGTGCTCCTGCCCGGCCACAGGATGGCCAGGCCCACCAGGGTGGCGATCACCAGGACCCCCACGATGATGGCCAGGACGGTGCGTACCACCTGGGCCTCGTAGGCGTCGAGGTTGAGGGGGCCGGAGTGGGAGTGGGAGTGGATATGGCCGCCCGTGCCGTGGGGCGGCTGGGGGGCGCTGTCCGATGGGGCGGTCTCCGACGTCGTCTCGTGGCTCACGCGGACCATCATGCACCCCGCGGGCGCCCCGGTGGCCGCGCCGTCCCGATGCCGGCACTCCCCATGACGGCGCATCCCCGGCCGCCGAGGATGGGCGGCCGGGGATGCGCGGTGGGCTCAGGGACCGGTCAGCAGCCCACGAGGCGCTCGGCCAGGTAGCGCTCGACGCCCTCCAGCGGGATGCGCTCCTGGGCCATGGTGTCGCGCTCGCGCACGGTCACCGCCCCGTCCTGGGGGGAGTCGAAGTCGTAGGTCAGGCAGAAGGGGGTGCCGACCTCGTCCTGGCGGCGGTAGCGCCGGCCCACCGCACCGGCATCGTCGTAGTCCACGTTCCAGGAGCGGCGCAGGCGTGCGGCCAGCTCGCGGGCGGGCCCGGTCAGCTCCTCCTTGCGGCTCAGCGGCAGGACGGCGGCCTTGACCGGGGACAGGCGCGCGTCGAGCTTGAGGACGATGCGCTTGTCCACGCCACCCTTGGTGTTGGGGGCCTCGTCCTCGTGGTAGGCCTCCACGAGGAAGGCCATGAGGGAGCGGGTCAGCCCGGCCGCCGGCTCGATGACATAGGGGGTCCAGCGCTCGTTGCGGGTCTGGTCGAAGTAGGACAGGTCCTTGCCGGAGTGCTCGGCGTGGGTGGACAGGTCGAAGTCGGTGCGGTTGGCGATGCCCTCCAGCTCGCCCCACTCGCTGCCGGCGAAGCCGAAGCGGTACTCCAGGTCCACGGTGCGCTTGGAGTAGTGGGAGAGCTTCTCGGCGGGGTGCTCGTAGAGGCGGATGTTGTCCGGGTCGATGCCCAGGTCGACGTACCAGGCCTTGCGGTAGTCGATCCAGTACTGGTGCCACTCCTCATCGGTGCCGGGCTCGCAGAAGAACTCCATCTCCATCTGCTCGAACTCGCGGGTGCGGAAGATGAAGTTGCCGGGGGTGATCTCGTTGCGGAAGGACTTGCCCACCTGGCCGATGCCGAAGGGCGGCTTCTTGCGGGCCGCGCCCATGACGTTGGCGAAGTTGACGAAGATGCCCTGGGCGGTTTCGGGGCGCAGGTAGTGCAGGCCCTCCTCGTTGTCCACCGCGCCCAGGTAGGTCTTGAGCAGGCCGGAGAAGGCGCGCGGCTCGGTCCAGGAGCCGGGCTGGCCGGTGACGGGGTCGGGCACGTCGGAGAGCTGGACGGTGTCGGGGTCCAGGCCCTTGCGCTCGGCGTAGGCCTCGATGAGCTCGTCGGCCCGGTAGCGCTTGTGGGTGTGGAGGGACTCGACCAGCGGGTCGGTGAAGGCGTTGACATGCCCGGAGGCCACCCACACCTCGCGAGGCAGGATGACCGAGGAGTCCAGGCCCACGACGTCGTCGCGCGAGCGGACCATGTACTGCCACCACTGGCGCTTGATGTTCTCCTTGAGCTCCACGCCCAGGGGCCCGTAGTCCCAGGCGGAGCGGGTGCCTCCGTAGATCTCGCCGCAGGGGAAGACGAAACCGCGGCGCTTGGCCAGGTTGATGACGGCGTCGAGGCGTGAGGGGGTCTGTGCCACCGGTTCTCTCCTTGGGAGTCGTCGCGATCCCACCTGGTTGGCGGGAACGAGTGGGGCCAGTGTAGGCGGCCCGCCCCCGGTGGCCGCCATGGGCTGGATGGCCGCGGGTGCGAGGCGTCTCACGAAGGGGCGTGGCGCGGTTTGACCCGACCACCCGATGCGTTGAGAATGATTCGCATGAATGATTCGACGAGCACATCCGCGGCGCGCCCACTGCGCCGCGCGGCCGCGGCAGGCGCGGCACTCATCCTGGCAGCGGGCCTGACGGCCTGCTCCGCCCTGAGCGGGGAGGACTCCTCGGGAGGCGCCGACGGCGGCTCGCTGGCCGTCTCGACCTCCTTCTACCCCATCGGCTTCCTGGCCGAGACCATCGGCGGGGAGCACGTCACCGTGACCTCGGTGACGCCGACGAATGTCGAGCCCCATGACTACGAGCTCTCCCCCAAGGACGTCGCCGCCCTGGGCCAGGCCGACATCATCGCCTATGTCCCGGGATTCCAGCCCTCGCTCGACGACGCCGTCGCCCAGGTCTCCGGGCCCACGGTCCTGGACCTGTCGGCCCAGGCCGACCTGGTCCACCACGACGGCGTGGAGCACGACCACGATCATGGGCATGACCACGACCACGGCACCGAGGAGGCCCACGACCACGGCACCGAGGAGGGCCACGACCACGGAACCGAGGAGGCCCACGACCACGGCACCGAGGAGGCCCACGACCACGACCATGAGCACTCCGACGGCCTCGACCCGCACTTCTGGCTCGACCCCCAGCGCATGAGCGCAGCGGCCACCGCCGTGGAGGAGGCCCTCTCGGCCGCCGACCCCGACCACGCCGCCGACTACCAGAAGAACCTCGAGGCCCTCACCACCGAGCTGACCTCCCTGGACACCAGCTACCAGGAGGGCCTGGCCACCTGCGAGCGCACGACCTTCGTCACCTCCCACTCCGCCTTCGGCTACCTGGCCGAGCGCTACGGACTGACCCAGGCCTCGGTCTCGGGCATCGACCCCGAGGCCGAGCCCAGCCCCGCCCAGATCGCGGCGATCAAGAAGGTCGTGGAGGAGACCGGGACCACGACGATCTACACCGAGGAGCTGGTCTCCACCAAGACCGCCGACGCCCTGGCCAGCGAGACGGGCGCCACCACCGCTGTTCTGAGCCCCATGGAGTCGGCCCCTGAGAAGGGCAGCTACGTCGATGGGATGAAGGCGAACCTGCAGGCTCTGCGCACCGGGCTGTCCTGCACGTGATCCGCCCCGACATGAGCCATTCCGTCAGCAGTGCGACGCCGCCCCGGAACTCCTGGGCGGCGTCGCCGCCGTCACCCGCGCTGGTGGAGGTCGAGGACGTCAGTGTCGTCCTGGGCTCCTCCCTCATCCTGGACGGGGTGAGTCTGCGTGTGGGCCGAGGAGAGTCGGTGGCCCTCCTGGGGGCCAACGGCTCGGGCAAGTCGACCCTGGTCAAGACCATCCTGGGGCTGGTGCCCACGGTGGCGGGCTCGGTGCGCCTCCTGGGAAGGCAGGTGCACCAGCGCCGCGGCGTGGAGTGGGACCGGGTGGGCTACGTGCCCCAGCGGGTCACCGCCGCCTCGGGGGTGCCGGCCACCGCCCTGGAGGTGGTGCGCTCGGGACTGCTGGGGCCACGGCGCCCCTGGGGCGACCGCGGCCCCCGGGCCGGCAGGCGGGCCATGGAGGCGCTGGACGCCGTCGGCCTGGCGGACCGCGCCCGCGACCACGTCCAGGTCTTCTCCGGCGGGCAGGCCCAGCGCGTGCTCATCGCGCGCGCCCTGGTGCGCCGCCCTGAGCTGCTCATCCTCGATGAGCCCCTGGCGGGCATCGACCGGGCCAGCCGCGAGTCCCTGGCCGCGATCCTCACCGGGCTGCGCAGCAGTGGGCTGACGCTCATCACGGTGCTGCACGAGATGGGCGAGCTGGCCGAGGTCGTCCAGCGGGCCGTGGTACTCCAGGACGGCCGGGTCCTCAGCGACGGCCGGGCCGCCGACCTGCGGCCCGAGCGCCACGACCACGCCCGCCATGACGAGATCGGCCACGACACCACCCAGGACTGCGAGCACGAGCACCCCCACGGCGAGCAGGCCCCACCGGTCCACCACGCGCCGGTGCTGCGCGCCCGACTGCCCCGAGAGGAGCACCCCTGATGCTTGCCGACCTGACCGCCATGCTCTCCACCCACCTGATGCAGCGGGCCTTCATCGTGGCCGTCCTGGTGGGCCTGTCCGCCCCGGTGGTGGGCACCTACCTGGTTCAGCGGGGCCTGGCGCTCCTGGGCGATGGCATCGGCCATATCGCGCTGACCGGGGTCGCCCTGGGCTGGCTGGCCGGCGCCGCGGCGCACGCCAGTCCGCGCGACGCCCTGGCCATCCCCGGGGCGATCCTGGCCAGCGTCCTGGGGGCGGTGGTCATCGAGGTCATCCGGGCCCGCGGCCGCACCCGCGGGGACGTGGCCCTGGCGATCCTGTTCTACGGGGGCATCGCCGGGGGCGTCATCCTCATGCCCCTGGCCGGCGGAACGACGACGAACCTCAACTCCTACCTGTTCGGCTCGATCGCCACGGTCTCGGTCTCCGATACCTGGTTCGCCATCGTGCTGGCCGCCGGGGTGCTCCTGGTGGGCCTGGGCCTGCGCGGACCTCTGTTCGCCCTGTGCCACGACGAGGAGTTCGCCCGGGCCTGCGGCCTGCCCACCGGGGCCCTCAATATCGTCATCGCCATGGTGGCGGCCCTGACGGTCTCGGTGTCGATGCGGGTGGTGGGCGCACTCATGGTCTCGGCGGTGATGATCGTGCCGGTGGCGATCGCCCAGCTGGTCTCCCACTCCTTCACCCGCACCATGCACCTGGCCATGGCCCTGGGCGTGGTGGCCTGCGTCAGCGGGTTGACGATCACCTACTTCGTGCGCCTGTCGCCCGGCGCCATGATCGTGGTGCTGCTGGTGTGCGCCTACGCCGCCGTAGCGGTTCTGACCGCCGTGGTCGGGGCGGTACGGTTGTCCCGTCGGGCACGTCGTCATCAGGAGGCCAGCCCATGAGCGAGAAGACCACGATCCGCCCCCGGGCCACCCGCCAGCGCGCCGCGGTGGCCGATATCCTGGCGCGCACCGAGGGCTTCCGCTCCGCCCAGCAGATCCACTCCGCCCTGGAGGCCGAGGGGACCAAGGTGGGCCTGGCCACCGTCTACCGCAACCTGCAGTCCCTGGCCGAGTCCGGCGACGTCGACCAGTTGCGCAGCGCCGAGGGGGAGCTGCTCTACCGGGCCTGCGAGCGCTCCGAGCACCACCACCACATCGTGTGCCGCAGCTGCGGTCACACGGTGGAGGTTGCCGGCGGTGAGCTGGAGGCCTGGATCGACCGGGTCTCCCAGGCCCACGGCTTCACGGCCATGGAGCACACCGCGGAGTTCTTCGGCCTGTGCGGCTCCTGCTCCGCCGTCGGGGACTGAGACTGAGGGCGGAGCTCGGGAATGGGCGGGCCATGCGCCTCGCGGGGCGGCGGCGCCCAGGGGTGACGCCGGGGCCGATCCCGCAGGAGCGCCTCCTCGCACTGAACCCGACTCCTGTCATGCCCCATAGCTGCACCGCACGGACCGCCTCTTGACATGTGACTATACAGTCACCAATCATGAGGCGGTGGACGATGACGATCAGGACAGGGTTTTCAAGGCACTGGCCGACCGCACTCGCCGGGCGCTGCTCGACCGGCTGCGCTCCCGCAACGGCCAGTCGCTGGCCGAGCTCACCGAGGGCTTCGAGATGAGCCGCTTCGGCGTGGCCAAGCATCTGCGCATCCTGCAAGACGCCGGTCTGGTGGTGATGCGGCGCGAGGGGCGATGCACTGCGCACTACCTCAATCCAGTCCCCATCCAGCAGATCCACCACCGGTGGATGAACCCCTACACCACCGGATTCAGCCAGCACCTCATCGATCTGAAATCAGTATTAGAGGACCAGCCATGAACGCAGCCACCAACACCACCCCTCCCCCGAGCTCGGGAGTCCCACAGATCTACCAGCTCTTCATCCGCGCCACGCCCCAGGCGGTGTGGGAGGCCATCACCACACCAGAGCTGACCAGGCAGTACTTCTACGGGTCGGCCGTCCAGACCGAGGCCCGTCCCGACGGCGCCTTCAACTACCTGTCGCCCGACGGGCAGAGCCTGTGGGGGCGCGGGACTATCGCCGAATGGGACCCGCCCCACCGTCTGGTGCACACCTGGCGCTCCCTGTACGACCCCCGGGCCCACGACGAGCCCGCCAGCCGCGTGACCTGGGAGATCACCGAGCAGGAAGGTGGGTACTGCCTGCTGAGGGTCACCCACGACCACCTGGAGCACTCCCCCATCACTGCCGACGGCGTGGCAGGAGAGGGCTGGATGCTGGTGCTCAGCGGGCTGAAGAGCGTGGTGGAGACCGGCCAGGGGCTTATCACCGCCAAGGAGGCCTGAGGGGCCTGATGAGGTCGTGGGCCTTGAGCGCCCCGCGATGGGCAGGGCACCTCCAGGGCTGTTCATAGTGGCAGTGGGTTTCGCTGGATCACCCACGTTTCGCTGAGTGACCCGCATTCCGCTGGCCCGAACAGTGCCATCCGGGCCAGCAGGATACGAGTGACCCAGCAGTAATCGAGTCACCCAGCGGGCCGGTGGCGTAGGCCTTGGCACTCAGGGGGCGACGCGGTCGATGGCGCCGCCGAAGCGCCGTTCGCGCAGGGCGTAGTCCTCGCAGGCCTTCCACAACTCGGTGCGGTCGAACTCGGGCCAGGGCAGGTCGGAGAAGTACAGCTCGGCGTAGGCCGAGGACCACAGGAGGAAGTTGGAGGTGCGCCGCTCTCCCCCGGTGCGCACGAACAGGTCGACCTCTCTCATCGTCGGGGAGTAGAGGTACTGCTGGAAGAGGCTCTCGGAGATCGCCGAGGGCTTGAGGCGGCCTGCGGCCACATCCTCGGCGATGGCCCGGGCGGCGTCGGTGATCTCGGCGCGCCCCCCGTAGTTGATGCACATGTTGAAGGTCATGCCGGTGTTGCCAGCGGTCAGGCGCTCGGCGGCGCGCAGCTCGGAGAGCACCGAGCGCCACAGCCGCGGGGTGCGGCCCACCCAGCGCACGCGCACATTCCAGGAGTGGAGCTGGTCGCGCTGCTCGCGCAGGACGGTGCGGGTGAAGCCCATGATGAAGCGCACCTCGGCCGGTGAGCGCCTCCAGTTCTCGGTGGAGAAGGCGTAGGCGCTCAGCTCCTGGACCCCCAGTTCGACGGCGCCGGCGATGACGTCGATGAGGTTGGCCTCCCCCGCCCGGTGGCCCTCGGTGCGGGGAAGGTTGCGGGCGTTGGCCCAGCGCCCGTTGCCATCCATGACCAGTCCGATGTGGGCGGGGAGCCTGGCGGGCTCGATGGCCGGAGGCGTCAGTCCGGGGCGGTGCAGCGGCGTGGGCGCGGAGACGGGGATCTCGGGGATCAGCTCGTTGCGCGGCTCGGCCCGCGGGTCGTCGGGCCCAGGAGCCTCCGGTGCGCGACGGGGGTCATCAGATGCCACGGCTCATGCCCTTTCCACGAGTGCCAGGGAGCGCAGTCGGCGCTCCAGATGCCAGGTTGTGTACGCCGAGACCAGGCCGGATGCCTCGGAGCGCTCACGCTTCCCCGAGGCGTCGGCCAGCGGCCAGTCCCCGGAGAGCAGTGCCCCCAACAGTGCCATGGCCGCGGGGTCGACCACCACCGCACCGGCGCTGCGGCAGGTCTCGCACACCGCACCCCCGGCCTGGATGTGGAAGGCCCCATGAGGCCCGGGCGCCCCGCACAGGGCGCAGTCGTAGCACGAGGGGGCCCACCCGCCCAGGGCCAGGGAGCGCAGCAGGTAGGAGTCCAGGATGAGGCCGGGGGCGTGGCGCCGGTGGGCCATGGCCGCCAGGGCCCCGGCGAGCAGGAGGTACTGCTGTGGGCTGGTCTCGGTGCCCAGGTCGCCGTTGTCGGCGCTGAGGCGCTCGGCGGTCTCGGCCATGGTCGAGGCGCAGGTGAACATGGCGTAGTCGGCGCAGATCGCCCGCCCGAAAGGGTCGATGGTCTCTACCTGGGTGACGACGTCGAGGCTGCGCCCGGCGTGGAGCTGGACGTCGATCATGGAGAAGGGCTCCAGGCGGGCGCCGAAGCGCGAGGAGGTGCGGCGCACGCCCTTGGCCACGGCACGCACCTGGCCGTGGTGGCGGGTGAGCATGACGATGATGCGGTCGGCCTCGCCGAGCTTGTAGGTGCGCAGTACCACGGCCTCGTCGCGGTACAGCCTGCTCGTCACGGCCGCAGTCTCTCACGGCCCGGCACCCGCCAGGACGCTGCGACCAGGGCCGAGTCCGTCACTGGGGGCGAGTGGGAGGCAGGCGGGTGCGGGTGGGGGTGCTCTTGGCTACCATCCGCGTCGCTCGTTCCTCGCGCCGCTCCCGCCAGCCCCGCCACGCCTGCGAGCACCCCCACCCGCACCCGACCACTGCTGCCTGGAAAGCTACCGGCCGCCGCCGGCGCTGCCGCGGGCACTGCGAGAGGGTCAGCGCAGGGCGCGGTTGACCGCGGAGATGACGGCCTTGAAGGAGGCGGTGGTGATGGAGTGGTCGATGCCCACGCCCCACAGGACCTGGCCGTCCACCTCGCACTCGACGTAGGCGGCGGCCTGGGCGTCGCGCCCCCGGGACAGGGCGTGCTCGGCGTAGTCCAGGATCCGCAGCTCCAGCCCGGTGGTCTCCAGGGCGGTGACGAAGGCGTCCAGGGGACCGTTACCCTGGGCAACCAGCTCGCGCTCCTGACCGCCATCGGCAACGGTGACGGTCAGCTCCGAGCACTCCCCCTCGCCGTTGGAGGTCAGGGTCGCGCCCTTGAGCGCATAGCGGCCCCAGGGCTCCAGGCCCTCGAGGTGCTCCTGGCCCTCCCCGCCCACGCCGTCGGCCGGCAGGTACTCGTCGGCGAAGATGCGCCACAGGCCGGAGGCGTCGACCTCGCCGCCATAGGTGTCCGTGTGGCGCTGGACGATGCGGGAGAACTCGATCTGCAGGCGGCGGGGCAGGTCGAGCTTGCGGGTGGTGCCCAGCAGATAGGCCACCCCGCCCTTGCCGGACTGGGAGTTGACCCGCACCACGGCTTCGTAGGAGCGGCCCACGTCGTGGGGGTCGATGGGCAGGTAGGGCATGGACCAGGGCACGGCGGTCTCGGCCTGCTCCTCGCCGAGCCCCTCGGCCCGGCGGGCCTGGACCTGGGCGGCGCGGGCGGCGAAGCCCTTCTTGATGGCGTCCTGGTGGGAGCCGGAGAAGGAGGTGTAGACCAGCTCGCCGGCGTAGGGGGTGCGCGGGGGCACATCCATGCCGGTGGCGCGCTCGACGGTGCGCCGGATCTCATCGATGCGGGAGATGTCCAGCATGGGGTCCACGCCCTGGCTGAACAGGTTGAGGGCCAGGGTCACCAGGTCGACGTTGCCGGTGCGCTCCCCGTGGCCGAACAGGCAGCCCTCCACGCGGTCGGCCCCGGCCAGCAGGCCCAACTCGGTGGCGGCCACGCCCGAGCCCCGGTCGTTGTGGTTGTGCAGGGACAGGCACACGTGCTCGCGGTGGGGCAGGCTGCGGCTCATCCACTCGATCTGGTCGGCGTAGACGTTGGGGGTGGCGCGCTCGACGGTGGCCGGCAGGTTGAGGATGATCTCGCGCCCGTCCTCGGGCTGCCAGACGTCCATGACGGCGCTGCAGACCTCCAGGGCGTACTCGCGCTCGGCGTCGACGAAGATCTCCGGGGAGTACTCGAAGCCGAAGACCGTGTCCTGGGTGAGGACCTTCTCGGCGCGGGCGATGACCTGGCGGGTGCCCTCGACGGCCAGGTCGCGGACCTGGCCGCGGTCCATGCGGAAGACGACCTCCCGGAAGAGGGGGGCGATGGCGTTGTAGAGGTGGACGGTGGCCCGCGGGATGCCCACGCAGGCGTCCAGGGTGCGCTCGATGAGGTCGCCGCGCGACTGGGTGAGGACCGAGATGGTGACGTCCTCGGGGATGGCGCCGTCCTCGACCAGGGAGCGCACGAAGTCGAAGTCGGTCTGCGAGGCGGCCGGGAAGCCGACCTCGATCTCCTTAAAGCCCATGGCCACCAGCAGGTCGAAGATGGAGCGCTTGGCGGTGGGGCCCATGGGCTCGATGAGGGACTGGTTGCCGTCGCGCAGGTCGGTGGACAGCCACCGGGGCGCCTGGGTGATGCGCCTGGTGGGCCAGGTGCGGTCGGGCAGGTCGGTGGCGACCGTGTCCAGGAACGGCCGGTACTTCTGGAAGGGCATGCCTGAGGGCTGCTGGGGTGCAGGGCGGGCGGTGCGCATGGGGTGTCTCCTGGGGCGTGCGTCGTGGGTGCCCGGCGACCTGGGTCGCCGCGGGCCGGGCATGGGCGTCAGCCGCGGTCGGGGTGCCGGCCTGTCAGGCCCCGCCGCGGCGACTAAGCAGCAGGCCCTGGCAGGGCCGCAGGATCGCTCGCACGGGATGAACCTATCGCGAATCCGCATCCCTGTCAGGCTGCGACGCAGTGTGGACTGGGGGTGGGTGGGCAGGAGGGGTGGGCAGATGGTGCCGAGGGTGGGGGTGATGGCAGGGACGGGGCCGGCCTGCGCCGCGGGGTTCTCCGCATCCCGCGGGGTTCTCCGTATCCCGCTGGGTCACATTGGCCGATCTCAGCGGGCAGGATGCGGATCACCCAGCAGAGAACGGCAAGCCCAGCGGGAAACCAGCCGTGCCCATGCTGGGACGGGCCCACACTCTCGGGGAACAGGTCACCGAGGTTGTGGCCATCACCCTGACGGGCGAGGACAACTGAGCCCGGCCACCGCGCAGGGCACAGGAGTGGTGTCCATGGCCCTTGGCTGGCAAGGTCGAGACTATCGCGGTAGACGTCCCGAGGCATCGCCCAGGACCCGCCCGATGGAAGGCAAGTGTCTTCCTGGCCATCGGGGCCGCAGTTGTGGCCCGGCCAGAGCATCTTCCAACGCCCGGCCGAGGACGAGGATCCTCTTGCGGGCCAGGCCGTAGCGGTGGCTGCCGCTGTTAGTGGAGACCGGCCCCCGTTCGCCGGGTTGGCAGCACTTCGCGGGGTTGTCTGCAGATCGCAGGGCTTGTCAGTACTTCGCACCCCTGGGACCCCTCCGATCCACCGACAACCCCAGCGATCTGCAGACGACTCAGCAATCCGCACATCTCCCCCGACCAGCCTCAGACCAGAACCCACACAGGAATCGTCTCCGCCATGAGGGGCGCACCCGCGGTACAGCGGACTCTCCCGCGTCTCGCTGGGTCACTCGCATCCCGCTGGGTCACATAGCCCGATCTCACCGGGCAGGATGCGGATCACCCAGCAGAGAACGACAAGCCCAGCGGAAAGCAATTGTGCGCGGGCGCCTTCTAACTGTTCTACAAGTGGGTGCAGCCCATGTGGAACAAGGTCTCAATGCACCTTATGGCGCGGGGTGCCTTCTGACGCTGACCTGGAGATATATCTCAGCAGGGAGAGGGTCTCAATGCACCTTATGGCGCGGGGTGCCTTCTGACACAACCGCGAAAACACCGGCATCGCTTCAATGAGTCTCAATGCACCTTATGGCGCGGGGTGCCTTCTGACAGCTCTAACCCGTCCCCACCACCCGAAAGGAGGTGAGTCTCAATGCACCTTATGGCGCGGGGTGCCTTCTGACAGCTCTAACCCGTCCCCACCACCCGAAAGGAGGTGAGTCTCAATGCACCTTATGGCGCGGGGTGCCTTCTGACACATCGGTTAGGAGACCCCATGCAGATCATCACCGTCTCAATGCACCTTATGGCGCGGGGTGCCTTCTGACCCACCCCTCGAATCACCCCCTGTGACCAGCAGCGATACGAGGCGCAGCGCAGGCGACCCGTCGGCACCCTCCAGACCGCCCCGGCACAAACCCCTTTGTACCACATCCACGCAGGTCAACACCACAGCGCCAGCGACGCCCCTCCAACGCCCCCGCCACCCGGAATCCAACGACACCATGCGGAGAAGTCCCCCTCCCCCGCCAACATCAGACATCCGATATGCAGGACCAAGGTCCTGCTCGTCGCCCATCCCGCCAGCCCGGCCGGCACTCCCGCCCGGACCTCAGCCCAGCGGCGGGAACTCCTCCAGGGAGAAGACCGACTCCACCGGCACCTCGAAATAGCGGGCGATCCGCAGCGCCAGGTGGAGGGAGGGGGCGTACTCCCCGCGCTCCAGGTAGCCCACGGTCTGATAGTGCACGCCCAGGGCCTCGGCGAGCTGGCGACGGCTGACCCTGCGGTCGGCGCGCATGACGGCGATGCGGTTGTGAATGGCGTCGGCCTCCTGGGTTCCCGGCGCCATATCACATGCCCGTCTGGCGGCGGATCTTGGCCTGCATGCGCGACAGGCTGCCGATGGTCTCCTGATCGACCGAACGGCGGATAATGAAGGGGACAACGGCGAAGCCCACCACCGCCCACGCCGCCAGCACCCCAATAGCTACTACAGGCTGGAAGCGCCCCCCGGGCTCCCAGGCGGGCAAGCCCACCAGCAGCCACCGGCTCAGGTGACCCGCCCAGTAGAAGGGCATGCCGTACTGCAGCCGCTGGAGCCACAGGGGCATCTGCGTCATCGGGATCGCAAACCCGCTGGTGACCAGCAGCGCCATGACCCCGGCAGTGGTCGCCATGAGGCCATAGGCGCTGCGAGCCACCGAGGCCACCAGGAAGCCGATCGGCGCAACCGCCAGCGACGCCAGGAGAAGCGCCAGCAGGCTGAGCAAGGCGTCGGCAGGATCGAGCGACACCCCATCGATGAGCAGCGAGGCGGCCAGGAGCAGGGAGCACTGGGTGACCAGCACGGTGACCACGCAGGAGATGGTCTTGCCCACCGCCCAGACCATGGGCCCGTGAGGCAGGATCCTCACCCGCAGCAGCGCCCCGCCGGCCCGGTCCTGGTAGGCCTCGTTGGCGATCTGGATGACGGCCAGGGCGCTGAAGGAGCCCACAGCGCCGGCGGCCAGGACGCTGCCGAAGGACAGGCCGCCCGCATCGGGGACGTCCGCCTGCGTCCGGGCCACGAGCACAACGATCATCACAGGCAGGACCACGGAGACGACCCCTGCGCTGAGGAACTGGGGGCGCAGGTCGGCCAGGGCCTGGCGGACTCCCGCCCGCAGGATTCCCAGGGGCACGGCGATGGGACTCATGGCTGATTCTCCTTCCCGGTCGGCAGTCCACCGGCGGAGCCGGCCCTGGCCACGAGCGCCAGATAGGCCTCCTCCAGGGTGGAGCGCGAGACGGACAGGCTGCTGACGTGCTCCAGATCCAGGGTGCTGATGAACTCCTCGGGGCGGTCGGTCACGTGGACGTGGCGGCCGCCGCCCTCGATCCAGGTGACCTCGGCCCGACCCGGCAGGGATTCGCGCAGCTGCGTGGCGGTGCCGTTGGCCACGATCCCTCCCCCGGCCAGGATGAGGATGCGCGAGGCGATGCGCTCGGCCTCAGCCAGGTCGTGGGTGGTCATGAGCACCGTGGCGCCCGACTGGTCGACCTGATCCAGGATGAGGTCGTGCATACGGGCCTTGGCGGCAGGATCCAGCCCCGTGGTGGGCTCATCGAGGATGAGCAGCTCGGGGCGGGCCAGCAGCGCGGCCGCGAGGTCGACGGCGCGCCGCTGCCCGCCCGAGATGTCGCCCAGGCGGGCGGAGGCCCTGTCCTCCAGGCCGACGGCGGCCAGGGCCTGCTCCGCCCGAAGCACTTGGTCGACGACGGTCCGCTGGGCCGAGCGGATCCACTCCAGCTGGTCGCGCACCCGCCATTTGGGGTGGTCTGACCAGTTCTGCTGGACCAGTCCGATCCGGGCCCAGAAAGCCGGACCCGCCCGCCTGGGGTCACGGCCCAGGACCCGCACGGCGCCCGAGGACGGGCGCAGCGAGCCCAGGAGGAGCTCGACCAGGGTGGTCTTGCCCGCCCCATTGGGGCCCAGCAGGCAGACCACCTCACCCCGGCCGATGCTCAGGTTCACGCATCGCAGCACTGGCAGGGCACCGTAGGAGAAGTCCAGGCCCTCGCATCGGACCACCTCTGACATGGCACACCTCCTCACAGTGGATACACGATCTAGTGTAGCACTACTACTACATATCGTCATGCGGCAAGGACAGTCCTGCGTGGGGCGAACCGGGCCGTCACCACGTGCACGGCCCCCGCCGCACCCGAGGGATCCGGGGCGGCGGGGGCCGGCGGCAAGCGCCCGACAAGGCCGAGGCCGGGACTACAGCAGCCCCTCGGCGATGTCGAAGGGGGTGCCGAAGCGGTGGCTGGTGACCGACACCGACTGCTCGTGCAGGAAGGGCAGCAGCTCGCTGTGCGGGCAGGCCGTCACCTCCCCGGTGTACAGGGCCACATCCGGGCTGCCCCCGGTGATCCGGGAGGCCTCGTCCCACCGCGCCTCGGCGCTCTGATCGCGCGGCCCCAGGAGGCGCACCCGCACGCCCAGCTCCCCGGAGGCGGCCAGGTCGGCCAGGCGCGCCTGCCAGACCACCGGTGCCTCGACCACCACCTCGACGCCGGCGCCCGCCAGCGCCCCGCCCAGGCCGGGGCTCAGCGGCTGATCCGTCGAGAGGCGCACCGGGGCACCGGACAGGACCGCCGCGGCCATGACGCGCACCAGGTCCACCGGGGCGGTGCCCGCCTCGGCGCGCACCACGGCCGGGCCGGGCCGGTAGCGCAGCACATTGCGCTCGCAGGGCAGGCCGGTGACATCCACGGCCCGGCCGTAGGCCTCATCCCAGGCCCGGGCATCAGCGGCCAGGGCGCCGCGCAGGAAGGCCAGGTCCTCGTGGGACAGCTCGTGGCGCGCGGCGTCGTAGAGGCCCTCGACCGCCGGGGAGGCCTGGCCCTCGGCCCGCGCCCCGTCCCGGTCCCCCGCCACGAGGTCGCCCAGCCCCAGCAGGTAGCTGGGGCCCCCGGCCTTGGTGGTCGAGCCGATGGCCGAGCGCTTCCAGCCGCCGAAGGGCTGGCGCCGCACGATCGCCCCGGTGATGCCGCGGTTGACGTAGAGGTTGCCGGCCTCGACCTGCTCCAGCCACAGGGCCAGCTCCTCGGCGTCGAGGGTCTGCAGCCCCGAGGTCAGGCCGTAGTCCACCGCATTGACCGCGTCAATGGCCTCCTGGAGGGTGTCGACGCGCATGACCCCCAGGACGGGGGCGAAGTACTCGGTCAGGTGGTACTCGCTGCCGGGCCTGACCCCCGCCCGGATGCCGGGGCGCCACAGGCCACCGCCCAGGTGCTGGGGGCGCAGCACCCAGTGCTCGCCGGCGCCCAGGGTGGTCAGGCCCCGCAGGGCCTTGGGCTCATCGGGCACGACGACGGGCCCCACCTGGGCGTCGAGGCTCTCCGGGGCGGCCACGCGCAGCGAGGCGGTGGCGTCCACGAGCTGGCGGGCGATGCGCTCCGAGCGCCCGGCCGAGCCCACGAGGATGAGCAGCGAGGAGGCCGAGCACTTCTGCCCGGCGTGGGCGAAGGCGGAGGCCACCGTGTCGCGCACGGCCAGGTCGGGGTCGGCCGAGGGGGTGACGATGATGGCGTTCTTCCCGCTGGTCTCCCCCAGCAGGTGCATGTCCGGCCTCCAGGAGCGGAAGAGCCGGGCGGTGTCGTAGGAGCCGGTGAGGATGACCCGGTCCACGCCCTCATGGGTGACCAGGTGCTGGGAGACCTCGCCGTCCTCGATGGGCGCCAGCATGAGGACGTCCTGGGGCACGCCCGCCTCGTGGAAGGCCGCCACGAGCTCGGCGGCGCAGCGCTTGGCCGGCGGCGCGGGCTTGAGGATGACGGCACTTCCCGTGGCCAGGGCCGCGGCCACGCCCCCGGTGGGGATGGCCAGGGGGAAGTTCCAGGGCGAGGCCACCACGGTCAGGCGCGAGGGGACGAAGCGCGCCCCGGCCAGGTAGTCGGGGTCCTCCAGGCACAGGCTCATCTCGGCGTAGTGGCGGCAGAAGTCGATGGCCTCGCTGACCTCGGGGTCCGCCTGGTCGATGGTCTTGCCCGCCTCGGAGGCCGCCACCTCGATGAGCTCGCCGCGGCGCACGGCCAGCACGTCGCCGACCCGGTTGAGAATGGCGGCCCGCTCCGTGGCGCCGAGCCCGGCCCAGGCGGGGGCCGAGTCGCGCAGGAGCTCGACGGCGGCGTCGACGGCCTCGGCGGTCGCCAGGCGAGCCGCCCCGGAGGCCACGGCCTGGACGCCGCGCTGGGAGGTGGGCACCGCCGCGGCGATCTGGCGGGCCCAGCGCCGGTTGGCGGCCAGGGACGGGTCGGAGTCGGGGGTGGCGGCGAAGGGGCGCGGCTCGGCGTCCATGGGCGGCAGGCCCGCCTCCTGCTCGGCCAGGCGGTCCTGATCGCGACGGGCCGTGGGCAGGGGCGCGGAGGGATCGACGTCGGCCAGGGCCGCCAGGAAGCGGTCGCGCTCCCGGGTGAAGACCGCCTCATCGGTGGCGATGTCGAAGACCCCGGACATGAAGTTGGCCGGCGCCGCGTTCTCCTCCAGGCGCCGCACCAGGTAGGCGATGGCCACATCGAACTCGGTGGGCGAGACCACCGGGACGTAGAGGAGCAGGTGACCCACGTCGCGGCGCACGACCTCCTGGATGCCGGTGGCCATGCCCGAGAGCATCTCGAACTCCACGGCGTCGCCGTCCTCCAGGCCGCGCTCGGCGCGCATCTCGTAGGCCAGGGCGATGTCGAACAGGTTCTGGCCGGCCACGCCCAGGCGGATGCTCCGGGTGCGCTCGGGGGTCATCGCCCAGTCCAGGATGCGCTTGTAGTTGGTGTCGGTGGCCTGCTTGGAGGGCAGGGTGGTCATCTGCCAGCCGTGGATCTGGGCATCGACGGCCTCCATGGCCAGGTTGGCGCCCTTGACCACGCGCACCTTGATGCGGGCGCCGCCGGCGTCCACGCGGGCGGTCGCCCACTGCTGGAGGCGCTGCATCGCGGCCAGGGAGTCGGGCAGGTAGGCCTGCAGGACGATGCCGGCCTCATAGCCGGCCAGGTCCTCCTGGTCCAGGATGGCGGTGAAGACCGCCAGGGTCAGGTCGAGGTCCTTGTAGTCCTCCATGTCCAGGTTGAGGAAGGTGCCGTGGTCGCGGGCCAGGCGGTACAGGGGCGTGAGGACCTCCACGCCGTGGGCCACCACCTCATCGAAGCCCCACGGGTTGTGGGGACCGGTGACCGCCGAGACCTTGACCGAGACGTAGTCGACGTCCTCGCGGGCCACCAGGTCGGCGACATCGGCCAGGCGGCGCCCCGCCTCCTGCTCGCCCAGGACCGCCTCGCCCAGCAGGTTGACGTTGAGCCGGTTGCCGCCCTTGCGCAGGCGGGCCAGGGCCGGGCCCAGCCCCCGCTCGGTGGCGTCGACCACCAGGTCGCCGACCAGCTCGCGGAAGGTGCGCCGGGCGATGGCCGCCACCGCCGAGGGGGCCAGGCGCGAGGCGAGCCCGCCCAGGCCCATGGCCGCCGACAGCGCCGGGGGCAGGAAGCCGGTGCGCCCAGCGGCCAGGCGCTGGAGGGCCCGCCCGGCCACGTCGAGGTCGGCGGGCCGCACGACGTCGTCGACGAAGCGCGTGGTGAACTCCAGGCCATCGGGGTCGGCCAGGATGCGCGACAGGAGCTCGGCCGTGCGGGGCACCGGCTCATGGGCTGAGGCATCCGCCCAGATGCGGGCGCGGGCCACCGCCCGGGCGCCAAGATCCCACAGCTCGGCGGGGCAGGCTCCGGGCGCCGGGCGCCCGGGGGCGGGCTCAGGGCCGGTGTGAGGTGACGTCGTTGTCATAGTGCACTCCCATTCTTGTGCGTCAGGAGGGTGGCCAGGACCGATGGGCCTGCCGCGGCGGCCCACGAGTTCATGAGTCCCAGTGTGCGCCATGACCGCGCCGAAGCACAGCCGGGCCGCGACACGATCCGCCCCGATGGCCTCAGAACCCGAGGCGGGCCAGGGCCTTGGGGTCGGACTGCCAGTCCTTGGCGGTGCGCACATGCAGATCGAGGTAGACCTTGCGGCCCACCAGCTCCTCGATGCCCCGGCGCGCCTTGACACCCACCTCCTTGAGGCGCGAGCCGCCCCTGCCGATGATGATGGCCTTCTGGGAGTCGCGCTCGACCACCAGGGAGATGCGCACCTGGAGCCGCTGGCCCGCGCCCTTGACCAGGCCGGCCTCGCGGGTGGTGTCACTGGGGTCGGCGATCTCATCGACCACGACGGCCAGGGAGTGGGGCAGCTCCTCGCGCACCCCCTCCAGGGCGGCCTCCCGGACCAGCTCGGCGATCATCACCTCCTGGGGCTCATCGGTGATCTCCCCGGTGGGGTACAGGGGCGGGGACAGGGGCAGGTGCTTGATGAGCACCTCCTCCAGGGTCCCGATCTGCTCGCCGCTCACCGCCGAGACCGGCACGATGTCGGCCCACTCCCCCAGGGCGTCGACGGCCAGCAGCTGGGCGGCCAGGTCCTGGCGCGAGACCTTGTCGGCCTTGGTGACCACGGCCACCACGGGCCTGCGCAGATCGGCCAGGTCCCGGGCGATGAAGCGGTCGCCGGGCCCGATCCTCTCATCGGCCGGGATGCACAGGGCCACGACGTCGACATCGGCCAGGGTCTGGCGCACCAGGTCGTTGAGGCGCTTGCCCAGCAGGGTGCGGGGCCGGTGCATGCCGGGGGTGTCGACCAGCACCAGCTGGGCGCCCTCGCGGTGGACCACGCCGCGCACATTGTGGCGCGTGGTCTGGGGGCGCCCGGAGGTGATGGCCACCTTGGTGCCCACCAGGGCGTTGGTCAGGGTGGACTTGCCCGCGTTGGGGCGCCCCACCAGGCAGGCGAAGCCCGCCCGGAAGTCCTCGGGGTAGTCCGGGATGCTCACCTCCACACGGGCCGAGGCCGGCAGGCCCCCGGGGCCCTCGGGCCACTCACCGTCGTCATCACCGTCGCCGCCGTCGTCACCGTCCTCCCAGTCGTCCTCCAGGGCGTTGGGGCCGTCCATGAGCTCGGCGTCGGAGGGGAAGCGGAAGCCCGCCGGGGGCCCGGGGCGCTCGGCATCCCGCTCAGGGCCGTCGGTGCCCACGGGCTCCGGGCTGGTCTCGTGGCTGTCGTGCGTCCTAGTCATCGGTGTCCTTGTCGTGCGCGGGGTCGTGGGCGTCGTGGGGCTCGCAGGCGGGGCGGTCGTCGGGATCGGCCTCGGGGATGCGGGAGACCAGCAGGGAGGCGACCTGGCGGCGCCGCCCGGCGACCTCCCCGGCCGTCAGCCTAAGCCCCTGGATGTCCCCGGTGGCGCCGGGCAGGGGGACACGGCCGATGGCCCTGGTCAGCAGGCCGCCGGCGGTCTCGACGTCGTCGTCGTCGATCTCCAGATCGAACAGGGCGCCGAGCTCGTCCAGGCCCAGGCGCGCGGGCACGCGGTAGACCCCGGGGCCGACCGGCTCGGGCTCGGGAAGCTCGGGGTCGTGCTCGTCGGTGAGCTCGCCCACGACCTCCTCCAGGAGGTCCTCCATGGTCACCAGCCCGGCGGTGCCCCCGTACTCGTCGACGGCCAGGGCCATGTGGAAGCGGCCGGTCTGCATCTCGCGCAGCAGGTCGTCGGCCGGCTTGGTCTCGGGCACGTACTCGGCCTCGCGCACGAAGGCCGAGACCGGCAGCTCCTCATGCTCGGGGTGGGCCGCCAGGCGCCGCAGGACGTCCTTGAGGTAGAGCAGGCCGCGCACGTCGTCGGCGTCCTCCCCGATGACCGGCACGCGCGAGTAGCCCGAGCGCACGAACAGGCGCATCGCCGCCGAGGCCGGCTTGAGGGCCTCGATGGTGACCATGTCGGTGCGCGGGACCATGACCTCGCGCACGAGGGTCTGGCCCAGCTCGACGACGCTGCGCAGCATCTGGCGGTCCTCGTCCTCGATGGTCTCGGGCTCGCCGACCTCATCGATCATCTCGCGCAGGTCCTGCGTGACCGCCTCGGCCGCCTCGGCGTCGGTGGGCGGAGCGCCGCGGAGGCGGCGGGAGGCCAGGCGCTGCCAGGGCCGGGCGGCCGCATCGACCCAGACCAGCAGGGGGCCCAGGGCCAGCAGGGTGGCGGCGGGGTGGCGCTGGCCGTAGGTGCGCGGGGACAGGCCCACCACCAGGCCCAGCAGGAGGATGTTGAGGACCACCGCCGCGGCCAGCACCAGCCACCAGCGGTGCACCAGCCCGGAGACGGCCAGGGTGGTCAGGACGGCGGCCAGCATGTCCACGGCGATGCGCGCCACGCCGACGGCGGCCAGCACCGGGCCCCGGCGCCGGGCCAGGTCCTGCACGCGCCGGGCCCCGCGGCGCCCCTCCTCCACCAGGTCCTCGGCGGCGGCCCGGGTGAAGCGCCCCAGGGCTGCCTCCCCCGCGGACAGCAGGGCCCCCAGGCCCAGGACGACCACGGCGCAGGAGATGAGGGGAGCGACGGGGATGCCGCTCACGCGCGCCGCTCCGCCAGGAAGGTCAGGAGCAGCTTGCGCTGGAGGTCGAACATCTCCTTGCGCTCCTCGGGCTCGGCGTGGTCGAAGCCCAGGAGGTGGAGGATGCCGTGGGTGGTCAGCAGCAGCATCTCCTCCACCGCGGAGTGGCCCGCCTTGAGGGCCTGCTCGGCGGCCACCTGCGGGCACAGCACGATATCGCCCAGGGTGCCGGCGGGCGTCTGGGCGCCGGGGGCACCGGGGCGCAGCTCGTCCATGGGGAAGCTCATGACATCGGTGGGGCCGGGCAGGTCCAGCCAGCGCATGTGGAGCTCGGCCATGGGCTCGGGGTCGATGAACAGGATGTTGAGCTCGGCGGCGGGGTTGACGTGCATGGCGCGCAGCACGTGGTCGGCCAGGGCGGTGAACTCCGCGGCGTCGATGTGCACGGATGTCTCGTTGTTGACCTCGGTGGTCATGCGCGGCTCCTGTCGCTGCGGTGGGTGGAGGGGCGCGGGCCCGCGGTGGTGCGGGCCCGGGGGCGGTGCCCCGAGCGCTCGGGGCGGGCCCTGCCGGCGCGGGCGGCGCGCTGGGCCTCCTGAGCCGCGCGCTGGGCCTCGTCCTGGGCGTAGGCCTCGATGATGCGGCCCACCAGGCGGTGGCGCACGACATCGGCGCTGCCCAGCTCGCAGAAGGCGATGCCCTCCACGCCCTGGAGGATGCGCTGGACGGTGACCAGTCCGCTGGGGCGCCCGCCGGGCAGGTCCACCTGGGTGGTGTCCCCGGTGACCACCATGGTGGAGCCGAAGCCCAGGCGGGTGAGGAACATCTTCATCTGCTCGGGGGTGGTGTTCTGGGCCTCATCGAGGATGACGAAGGCGTCGTTGAGGGTGCGCCCGCGCATGTAGGCCAGGGGGGCGACCTCGATGGTCCCGGCGGCCATGAGCCGGGGCAGGGCCTCGGGCTCGAGCATGTCGTGCAGGGCGTCGTAGAGGGGGCGCAGGTAGGGGTCGATCTTGTCGGTCAGGGAGCCGGGCAGGAAGCCCAGGTTCTCGCCGGCCTCGACGGCGGGGCGGGTGAGGATGATGCGCGAGACCCGCTTGCGGGCCAGGGCATCGATGGCCTTGGCCATGGCCAGGTAGGTCTTTCCGGTGCCGGCCGGGCCGATGCCGAAGGTGATGGTGGCCTGGTCGATGGCGTCGGTGTAGGCCTTCTGCCCCAGGGACTTGGGCCGCACGGTGCGCCCGTGGGAGGTGAGGATGCCCTCGGTGAGGACCTCGGTGGGGCGGGTGGCCGCCTCCAGCAGGCCGATGGCCCGCTCCACGGCGTCGGCGGTCAGCGGCGCGCCGGTGCGGGCGACGTCGATGAGCTCGGAGATGAGGACGATGACGGTCTCGACGCGCTCGGCGGGGCCGGTGACGGTCACGGAGGTGCCGCGCACGTGGATGTCGAGGTCGGGGAAGCCCTTCTCGATGGCGCGCAGCACCTCGTCGCGGGCCCCCAGGAAGGCCACGGGGGCCAGGTCCGCGGGCAGGGAGAGGGTGCGCACGACCCGGTCGGCCCCGCCGGTGGCCGGGTCGGCGGGCGCGTCGGGCACGCGGGCGGCATCCCGCGCGGGGCTGGAGGTGGTCTGCGGCGTCGGGGACGGCGCTCCTGGGTCGATGGGCGCGTTGGTCATCGAGCCGATCCTAGCGGGCCGGGCAGCGCTCCTGCTGCACATCTTCAGAGGCCCGCGGAGCAGCGGACTGCGACTTTTCCGCATGATGCGGTCGGGGCCGGCGTTGAAGATGTGCCACGGGGGCGGTGCGGGGCTCAGGCGGCCACCAGCGCCAGGGTCCCGGCCACGAGCAGGGCCAGGCCCACCAGGTAGCGCCGGCCCACGGGCTCGTGCAGCACGAGGGCGGAGAAGGCGACTGTCACCAGCACGCTCAAGCGGTCGATCGGCACCACGACGCTCGCCGGGCCCTCCTGCAGGGCGCGGTAGAAGCACAGCCAGGAGGCCGCCGTGGCCGCCCCCGAGGCCAGCACCCAGCCCAGCTCGCCGCGCGGCACCCGCCTGACCTCCCCCCACTTGCCCGTTGCCAGGACCAGCGCCCAGGCCATCACCAGCACCACCGCGGTGCGCACCGCGGTGCCCAGGCTCGGCTCCACCCCCACGATGCCGGCCTTGCCCAGCACCGCCGTCAGGGCCGCGAAGACCGCCGACCCCAGGGCGTAGACCAGCCAGCCCCCGCCGCCGCGCAGCGCGTGGGGCAGGGCCCGCAGATCGTCGCGCTCCAGCATGAGCAGGGTGCCGGCCGTCATGAGCGCCACGCCCGCGCCGCCGGCCGGGCTCAGCCCCTCCCCCAGCAGCACCACGGCGAGCAGCACGGTCATCACGGTGCTCATCTTGTCGATCGGCACCACCTTGGAGACCTCCCCCAGCTGGAGCGCCCGGAAGTAGCACAGCCAGGAGGCGCCCGTGGCCAGGCCCGAGAGCACCAGCAGCACCAGGCTGCGCGCATCGGCCCGTCCCAGCGAGTCCTGCGAGCCCACCAGCAGCACCATCGCCCAGGCCCCCGCCAGCACCACCGGAGTGCGCAGCGCCGTGGCCACCGTGGAGTCCGTGTGCCGGATCCCGGCTTTGGCCAGCACGGCCGTCACCCCGGCGAAGAAGGCTGCGCCGCAGGCGAAGAGCATCCACATAAGGACACCCTAAGCCCACGACGCGGCCGGGACGGCGGGGCGGGACCGGAGAAGCAGGTCGGTCTCAGCGGGTCCGGCGCGGGATCGTCATGGCCGCCACAGCCAGCACCACCAGGGCGAGGCACACCAGGCAGGCCAGGTTCCGCAGGTAGTCGCCGGTGACCTCGGCGTGGGCGGTCAGCTGGCCCACGGCGTCCACCGACCAGCTCATGGGCAGCACGTCGCTGATCACCTCCAGGGCCCGCGGCAGCTGGTCGCGGGGCACCAGCAGCCCGCACAGGAACAGCTGGGGCGCGATGACCACCGGCATGAACTGCACGGCCTGGAACTCGGTGCGGGCGAAGGCCGAGACCACCAGCCCCAGGGACACGCCCACCAGGGCGTTGATCAGGGAGCTGAGCACCACCCAGCCCCAGGCGGCCTCGATGCGCACCTCCAGCCCCCAGGCCGCCACGGCGCACAGGATGAGGGACTGGCCCACCGCGGTCAGGGCGAAGGCGGTGGCGTAGCCGAAGAGCAGGTCGGTGCGGTGCGCGGGGGTGGTCCACAGCCGCTCCAGGGTGCCGCCCGTGCGCTCGCGCAGCATGGCCACGCTGGTGACCAGGAACATCACCACCATGGGCAGAATCGCCATCATCGAGACCGCGATCCGGTTGAACAGCAGGTCGGCCCCCGGGTAGTCGTGGTAGACGAAGTACAGCAGGGTCAGCAGCAGGGCGGGCACCACCGCGATGAGGCCCACGGTGCGGCGGTCGGCCCGCAGCTGGGCCAGGATGCGGCCGGTCGTGGCCAGGTAGGTGCGCAGGCTCAGCCTCATCGGCCCTCCTCCTGATCCTTGTTCTCCTGTCCAGCACCGGACTGCCGGATGACGGCGAGGAAGGCGGCGTCGATCGTCTCCTGGCCGGTGCTGGCCAGGAGGTCCTGGGCCGTGGTGGCTGCCAGGATGCGCCCCTGGCGCATGAGGAGCACCTGGTCGCAGCGGAAGGCCTCATCCATGACGTGGCTGGAGACCAGGAGGGCCGCCCCGGCCCGGGCCATGGCGCGGAAGGCGGCCCACAGGTCCTCGCGGGTCACCGGATCCAGGCCGACGGTCGGCTCATCCATGACCAGCAGGTCGGGATTGGCCACCAGGGCGCAGGCCAGGCTCACGCGCCCGGCCTGCCCGCCGGAGTAGCTGGTCACGGGCCGGTCGGCGATCGCCTCCAGCCCCACCTCCGCCAGGACCTCCTCGACGCCGCGGGCGCGATCCCCCGCCAGGGCCGCGAAGTAGCTGATGTTCTGGCGCGCGGTGAGGTCCTTGTAGACCGCGAGGTCCTGGGTGACATAGCCGATGCGCCCGCGCGCGGCACGGGCCCCGGGGGCGTGCCCCAGGACCCGCGCCCGCCCCGAGTAGCGCTGGACGCCCACCAGCGTGCGCATGAGCGTGGTCTTGCCGCAGCCCGAGGGACCCAGCAGCCCTGTGATCGTTCCCGGCCGGATCGCCAGATCCAGGCCGTGCAGGATCTCGCTCCCCCCACGGCTGACCGTGAGCCCCTCGGCCTCGACGGCGGCCTGCGCCACGATGCCCCGGCAGCCGCCGGCCCCGGGGCAGGCGGAGCCGGCAGGCGCTCCTCCCATCTCGTTTTTCATCATGTGATGAATATAGAGGGTGTCACGCTCCACGTCCAGGGCATATCGAGGGACCAGCCCGGGCCGGTCAGGTCCGGGGCGGTGAGAGCGCGGGAAGGTCGCCCACCGCGTAGCGCTGGATGGTGGGCCCCACGACGGCGACCACCTCCTCCAGGCCCAGCGGGCCGAGCTCATCCATGCGCGCCACCCAGCGCGTCAGGCCCAGCCCGAGCAGCTGGCTGGAGATGAGCTGGGCCCGCAGCCGGGGGCGGTCACCGCTCAGGCGCTGCGCGAGCACCGAGAGCACCCCCTCGGCCAGGAACTCCCGGAAGGCCCCCAGGGTCTCGTCCGCCTCGACCGCCGCGCGCAGCACCGCGGCGAAGCGCTCGCCGCCCACTCCGTCCCACAGGGAGACGAAGGCGCGCACGATCCCCTCGCCGAGCTCGTCATCGGGCAGGGCGACGACGTCGGCCAGGCGCTCGTGGATATCCAGGCGCGCGCCCGCCTCATTGACCACCACCGCCTCCAGGAACAGGGCGGAGCGGTCCTTGAAGTAGTGGTGGACCAGGGCGGGGTCCACACCGGCCTCGCGCGCCACCGCCCGCAGGGAGGCCCGGTAGCCATCCCGCGCGAAGGCGGTGCGGGCCGAGTCCAGGATGGCCTGGCGCGCGTCGGGGGCGCCGGCCGGGCGCCGGCCGCGGGGGCTCACCGGCGCCCCCACACCAGGGCCCGCACCGCGCCGGCCGCATCACCAGCACCGCACACCGCACGGAGGCCCCCTCCAGCTCCGCCCCGCCACCACCGGCGCTGCATCCCGACCCCGCACCGCCTGACCGCTCCTGACACCTTCCGCACCTCATTTCCTCGTCTGCTTGCACGATCCGACGCCGGCCGCCCACCGCCACCGCATCGCTCCGGCCGCCCGCACACCGTCGGGCATCCACGCCACCGGAGACCCCGACTCTGCCACCGCCCGCCCCGCTCGGTCATGAGGCGCTCCGCGGGCCGCTCACAGCCCTTCACCCCACAGCCCTTCACCCACAGCCACCCGCCTCCGTCCGCGCGCACCGTCCGGCTGAGGCATGCGTCGCCCGCCACACCACGGGACCAAGGTCCTACCTCGTGATGGCGGGAACTCGCAGCACACCCGCCTCACGCCCCTACCAGGACGAGGGCACCCGAGCCGGCTCAGCAGTTTTCTTGTGTGATCCCACGGATATCACAGGTCGATCACAGCGGCGTGCCGGGTGCCGTGGCGGGCCGGCGGGGCCATGCTCACTGAGCGGACGTGCACGCCAGGGGCCGAAACCTATCCCCCGGGGCCTGGGAGCACTTATGGTGGTCGTCATGTACGACAAGGTCAAAGCACGGGCCAGTTTGTACAGTTTTCTTGTGGACTGCCGCAAAGGGACCTCCCCGGCCGCGGCAGGCCTGGCCCATAGCAGCTCTCCGCGGCGCGTGCCCAGTATCCGACGCGACGAGCTCGCCGCCGTGCTCGGGGTCGACACGGACTACTACGCCGATCTTGAGCGTGGGCTCCTGGAGACACCGATCCCGGCCGAGCTGGAGGACCGGATCGCCCGCGCCCTCCATCTTGAGGGCGAATACCGCCAGGAGCTGGCGACGCGGCTGCGCGATGTCTATGAGGTCAGGCCAGACGCTCCTGCCGCATCGGCCCAGGCCACCGGACGGCACCGGGCCTCGGCCGCAACCGACTCCGCCTCCCCGGGCCTGGATGCCTCCCCCGGCTCGGCACCCGAGCAGGGGGCGGTGGCCGCATCGGCGCCGGTGACCGCGATCCCGGAGCAGCCGGCTCAGGCCACCCGGGATATCGGCTACGGCACGGTGCCCGCCACCAGCCAGTCCCCCGTCGTCCCGGCGGTCTCGGCGGAGGCCCCGGCGGGCACCTCCACGGATGCGCCCGCGCAGGCCGAGGCCCCCTTCTCCTTCTCCCTGTCCTCCCGGACCCAGCCCACCGGGCCACAGGCCGTCTGGACCCCGGCAACAGGAGTTCAGGCAGCCGGGAATCACGGCAGTCACCTGCCTGGGAGCCGGCCGACGCCGTCCACGCAGACCGGCTCCGTACCCGAGCAGCCCGCACCGGCCTCGGCCCCCTCCCGCATCGGCTCCCCGCCCGGCTCCTCCCCCGCATCGGCCCAGACCGGCTCGTGGTCCGAGCCGCTGACGGCGCCCCTGACCTCCCCCCAGCCCGGGACCGCCTCGGAGGCCTCCGATCCGCTGTCCGCACCCCTGACCGCCCCGCTGTCGGCCCGCTCCGCGGAGTCGCTGCCCCTCGCGCCGGCGTCGGACTCCTTGTCGGCGCCGCTATCGGCGCCCTCGGCGGCACCGCTGTCCGCGCCCTCGGCCGCTCCCCTGTCGGCCGCATCGGCCGCGCCGCTGTCCGCACCCTCCGCCCAGACCGGCCAGTGGTCCTCCCTGGCCTCATCGGAGCCGCAGGCCTCGCCTGCGGCGCTCCCGCCCCGCACGCCCTCCCCGGAGGCCCTGCCGGCATCCCCCGATCCGGCCTCACTGCTCCCCCAGCCGGTGGCCGGGTCCTCCGCGGAGCACAGCACCTGGGATGCGATCCCTACCATCTCCCAGCCCGGGCCCGCCAGCGCCGCCCAGAACGACCAGGCACAGCCCGCCCAGTCTCAGCAGGTCCAGCCTCAGCCGGTCCACGCCGCGCCGCTCTCAGCGCAGCACACCGGATCCCAGCCGCGGGTCGCCTCTCAGGACCAGCCCGCGGCCCCGGAGGTCTGGGAGCACTCGGACCGCTGGCCCGGTCTGCGTCCCTCGGCAACCGCCGCCGTCTCGAATCCCGGCCGCCCTGCGCGGATGCCCGGCATGCAGGCGCCTGAGACGCAGGCGGGCCCGGCACGGCCCTCGCCCGCGCTGCCCGCACCCGCAGGCGCCGCGTCGGCCGCGTCGGCCCAGTTCCAGGCGGCCCAGCCCCAGCCCGGTCCAACGCCGTCGGCGGCGCCCGCCACCGCTCCTGCGGCCCGATTCGCCCGGCCCGGTCCGGCTGGGTCGCCGGAGCAATCCGGGCCCTCAGGGCCGCCCGGCTCCTCGGCCCCCTCAGCCCGCTCGACGCCGTCGGCGCAGTCGGCCTACTCAGCGCAGTCCGCCTACTCGGCACAGTCGGCCCAGTCCGCTCAGATGGAGCGGGTCCCGGCCCAGGGCATGGCGCCTGATGAGCTGCGCGCTGCCTTCGCCCACGCCCGCGAGCCCGGCATGACCGGCCCTCAGCCGCAAGTGCCCCAGTCCCCCCAGGGCGCTGCTGCCCCGGGGGCGGCGCCCCTGGCCTCCGCGACTGCACCCATCGGCTACCCGACGGCCCCCGAGCAGACCGGTCCCCAGGGGATCCAGCAGATCCAGGCCCTGCCCGCATCGGCGCAGGCCCAGCAGCTCCCCTCGCCTCAGGCCCTCCAGTCGGCCCCCGCCCTCCAGTCGGCCCCCGCCCTCCCCGCGGCCCAGGCATCCCCGCCGGCGGCGGCCTCACCCGTCGGGCCGGTCGGTCCCGCCCCGACGGCCCAGCAGCAGGCGGCGACCGGCCAGCATCCGGCCATCACCGGTCAGCAGCAGGCCATCACTGGTCAGCAGGTGGCGGCACCCGGCCAGCAGCGGGCCCAGTCGCCCAAGCCCGCCCTGGCACAGTTCCTGGAGACCTTCGACATGCCCGCGCTGCTGCGCAGCCGCACCCTGGGCATCCTGGCGGCCAACCGCAGTGGCTCGCAGCTGTACGCCCCGGTCCTGCAGTGGAGCGGCGGGCACGGCCAGCACGTCAACCTCCTGGAGTTCGCCCTGGTGGGAGGCGAGACGGCCCGCGGGTTCTGGCCGGACTGGCCGCTCGTGGTCTCCACGGCGATCAGCGAGTTGAGCCTCATGGCCGAGCAGCACCCCGACGACCCCGAGGTCATCAGCACCGTGGGCGCGCTCATGACCGCCAGCCGGGACTTCGGGCGCATGTGGTCGGAGACCACGCCCCAGCGCCTGGCCAATGAGGGCACCGAGACCATCAACCATCCGCTCCTGGGCCTCATCGAGCTGCCCTACCGGATCCTGTACATGGACGACGACGGCAGCCACGTGGTGGTCTACGCCCCGGTGCCGGGCTCGAGCGCGCATACCGTCATCAAGCGCCTCAGCGAGTAGGAGCGGCCGAGTAGAGGCGGCACCGAGCAGGCGCGGGGAGGAGCCGAGCACCGCCGGGGTCTCTCAGCCCCACAGGCCCTGGCGCTGGGCCAGGACGGCCAGGGCCACCGGGCCCGCCGAGGCGGTGCGCATGATGTGGGGCCCCAGCCGGACCGTCACCGCCCCGGCCTGCTCCAGGGCCGCGATCTCCTCATCGGTGATCCCGCCCTCGGGGCCGACGACGACGGCCAGCACCGGCCGCGGTGCCCCGGGCTCATCGCGGGGCGCCGGTGCGGGCAGGGAGGCCAGGGGCACTGTCGCCTCCTCGTGCAGGACGGCGACGACGCCGCCGTCGGCGACGCACCGGCGCACCCGGGCGGCCAGCTCAGCGGTGGAGTGGGGCGCCTCCACCGTGGGGATGACGGCGCGACGGGCCTGCTTGGCGGCCTCCCGAGCGGTGTTCTGCCAGCGCTGGCGGCCCTTGTCCCGCTTGGGGCCCTGCCACAGGGACACGCAGCGCGAGGCCTGCCAGGGCAGGATCGCCTCCACGCCCACCTCGGTGGCGGTCTCCACCGCCTGCTCATCGCGCCCG
This sequence comes from Actinomyces capricornis, assembly GCF_019974135.1. Lineage (NCBI taxonomy): Bacteria > Bacillati > Actinomycetota > Actinomycetes > Actinomycetales > Actinomycetaceae > Actinomyces > Actinomyces capricornis. The sequence goes on along the minus strand of NZ_AP025017.1, from coordinate 2,622,161 downwards.
CCCTTGGCCAGGGCCTGGATGAGGGTGAGGGCCACCGGCGGGGCCGGCTCCTCCACGCGCTCGACGACGCGCACCCCCAGCCGATCCTTGGCGCTCGCCCCGGGGCTGGTGACCAGGCAGCGCAGGCGCAGCCCGGCGCCGTCGACCAGATCCACCCGCTCGCCGGCGCGCAGGCGCCGCACGGTCAGGGCGTGGCGGGCCTCGGGGCCGGTGAGCACGAGCTCGGCGCCCGAGGCAATGGCCTGGCCGACAGCCGGGGTGGTGGTCTGGGGGGTGAGGATGAAGACGGGGGCGCTCACGCCTCCAGCCTACGGGGCGAGCGCGCCCCGCAGGGTGCGGCGCTGGGGCCATGGTGTCGGTGGGGCACGGCGGCATCGTCGTGACTCCGGTCTCACCCCGCACCAGTCCCGCACCGCGCCGGCCTCGCGCCGTAGGTGCGCCGCGGGTGTAGCGTCATAGCCCATGACCCAGCCCCCGGACTCCGCGCCTACCGGCGCCCCCGTCCCCACCGCCGTCACGCCCGAGGACCTCTCCCGCAGTCTGAGGGCGGTGCGCCACCGCATCGCCGAGGCCGCCCGGCGGGCGGGCCGCGATCCCCAGGCCATCCGCCTGCTGCCGGTGTCCAAGACCGTGCCCGAGGAGCGCCTGCGGACGGCCTTCGCCGCGGGCATCACCCAGATGGGTGAGAACAAGGTCCAGGAGGGGCTGCGCAAGAGCCGGGGCCTGGCGGACCTGGGGATCCACTGGGCGCTCATCGGGCACCTGCAGACCAACAAGGCGCGCGATGCCGCCTCCTTCGCCGATGAGTTCCAGGCCCTGGACTCCCTGCGCCTGGCCCAGGCCCTCCAGCGCCGCCTGGAGGCGGCCGGGCGCACACTGGAGGTCTACGTGCAGGTCAACTCCTCGGGCGAGGCCTCCAAGTCCGGCCTGGAGCCGCAGGAGCTGCCCGCCTTCCTCGAGGCCCTGGCCGACTACCCCGCCCTGCGGGTCCAGGGCCTGATGACCCTGGCGGCGCGCACCGATGATTGCGAGCGCGTACGCGCCTGCTTCCGGCTCATGCGCGAGCTGCGCGAGGCGGCCCTGGCGGAGGGCACGGTGGGCCCGGGCCTGCTGTCGATGGGCATGAGCGGCGATCTGGAGCTGGCGATCGAGGAGGGCTCGGACTGCGTGCGGGTGGGGCAGGCGATCTTCGGGGCCCGCGCCACGCCCGACTCCCACGGCCGGCCCGAGCAGGGCCCACCCGCCTGAGTACCGCGGCCGCCCCGGGTGCGGGGCCCTCGGCAGTGCGCGTGGCCCGTCAGGCGGCCCCGCAGCTCAGCGCCCGGAGAAGCGCTCCTTGAGCTTGCCCATGACGCCCTCATCCTTGGCGGGGGCGACGTCGTCCTCGCCGCGCAGGCGGGCCAGCTCGGCCAGGAGCTGGCGCTGCTTGTCGTCCAGGCGGGTGGGTGTCTCCACGACGATGGACACGTGCAGGTCGCCGCGGCCCTTGCGGCGCAGGCGCCCCACCCCCAGGCCGTCGAGGACGACCTCGTCGCCGGGCTGGCTGCCGGCCCTGACGGTGACCTGCCGGTCGCCGTCGAGGGTCTGGAGGGTGAAGGAGGCGCCCAGGGCGGCGGCGGTCATGGGCACGCGCAGCTCGGTGTACAGGTCGTCGCCGTCGCGCTCGAGGAACTCGTGGGGCTTCTCGTGGATCTCCAGGTAGAGGTCGCCGTGGGGGCCGCCGGCGGGGCCGGCCTCGCCGCGGCCCGACATGCGGATGCGGGTGCCGGTGGACACCCCGGCGGGGATGGAGACCTCCAGGTCCTGGCGCACATGCCTGCGCCCCTCCCCCGAGCAGTCCTTGCAGGGGGTGACGATGACGGTGCCGTATCCCTGGCAGCCCGGGCAGGGCGAGGCGGTCATCACCTGGCCCAGCAGGGTGCGGGTCATGCGCTGGATGGTGCCCGTGCCGTTGCACTGCGAGCAGGTGACGGGCTCGGTGCCCGGGGCGCAGCAGGAGCCCCCGCAGGTGGTGCAGGTGGCGTAGGTGTCCACGGGGATGGTGCGGGTGGCCCCGAAGGCGACGTCGGAGAGCTCGACCTCGACGGCGACCAGGGAGTCCTGGCCCCGGCGGGCGCGCGAGGCGGGGCCGCGGGTGCCGGCGGCGCCGCCGAAGAAGGACTGGAAGATACCGCCCAGGTCCCCGAAGTCGGCCCCTGCGAAGCCGCCGCCGAAGCCTCCCCCGCGCAGGGCGTCCTCCCCGCCCAGGTCGTACATCTGGCGCTTGTCGGCGTCGGAGAGGACCTCGTAGGCGGTGGAGACCTCCTTGAACTCCTCCTCGTGCCCGGGACCGGCGACGTCGGGGTGCAGCTGGCGGGCCTTCTTGCGGTAGGCCCTCTTGATCTCCTCGGCGCTGGCGTCGCGGCTCACGCCCAGCACCTCGTAGTAGTTGCTCACGTCAGGTGTTCCTTCGTCTGCTTCTGGGTGGTCTGGTGATCACGGAGCCGCGGTCTAGGGGGCCGGGTCCTGGCTCTCGGGTGGGGACAGGAATCGGGAGAGGTAGAGGGCCACGGCGCGCACAACGGCCATGGTGGCGGGGTAGTCCATGCGGGTGGGGCCGATGACGCCCAGGTGGGCGACCACGTCCCCGCTGCGCGGGCCGTAGACGGTGGTGACGACGGAGGCCTCGGCCAGGGCGTCGTCGCGGTTCTCCGAGCCGATGCTCACGCGCACGCCCTCATCGGACTCCCGGCGGGGGTCCTGCTCGGAGCTGAGCAGGCGCAGGAGCACCACCTGCTCCTCGATGGCGTCCAGCAGGGGGCCGATGGAGGCGAAGTCGGGGGTGGAGCGGGCCAGATTGGCGGTGCCGGCGACGACGAGGCGCTCCTCGGCGTCGGGGCTCAGGGCCTCGACCAGGGCCTCGGCGACGGCCTCGAGCAGGGGCCGCTCGTCTGGGGGTGCCTGCTCGGCCAGGGAGGCCAGGATGGGGGCGGCCTCGGCGGCACGCCGCCCCACCAGGGCGGTGTTGAGCCGGGTGCGCAGGCGATCCAGGAGCGCGGGGTCGATGAGGTAGGGAAGGCCGATGACCTCGGGGCCCTCGGGCTGCAGCGGCACGGCGGCCGGGTGACCGGGGGCGATGGTGCGCTGCTCGACGCGGCCGGTGTCGGTGATGATGACCAGCAGGAGCCGGGTGGGGCTGAGCGCCACCAGCTCCAGGTGCTGGAGGGCGGCGAGCTTGAGGCTGGGGTACTCCACGATGGCGAGCTGGCCGGTGAGCTGGGCCAGGGCCCGCACGGTGCGGGCCACCACCTGCTCCAGGTCGACGGCGTCCTCCAGCAGGGCGGTGATGGCGTTGCGCTCGGGTGCCGAGAGGGGCTTGATGCGCGCCACCTGGTCGACGAAGAGGCGGTAGCCCTTCTCGGTGGGCACGCGCCCGGCGGAGGTGTGGGGCTGGAGGATGTAGCCCTCGTCCTCCAGGGCCGCCATGTCGTTGCGGATGGTCGCGGGGGACACGCCCAGCCGGTAGCGCTCGGCCAGGGCCTTGGAGCCCACCGGCTCGCGGTTGCGCACGTAGTCGGTGACGATCGCTGAGAGCACCTTGAGGCGCCTGTCATCGGCCATGGGCGCCTCCTTCCTCCCTCGCGCCCGCGCCCGGGAGGCGATGAGCGCTTAGCACTCCCGGGCTGTGAGTGCCATCCTACGCCGTGGATCGGCGGGTCAGAGGGTGGTGAGCCGTGAGGTTCCCCTACCGTGCCGAGGGTGAACACGCCCTACCGCCCGCCCGTCCCCGGAAGCACCGCCGCTCGCCGCGCCGCCCTGCGCGCCCGGGCCGAGCAGTCCGCCGGCCAGTCCCCGCAGGGCCAGCAGGGCCGGCAGGGGCGCCGAGGGGCCCGGGGCGGCGACGCCGGGCAGGCGGCCCGCCGCCCCTCCGCCTCGGACCGCTACGGCGGGGATGTGCTGTCCGCCGACCCCCACCGCAGTGGCCCCCACGCCGTGCGCCCCGCCTCGGTGACCATGCCCGTGGCGCGGGGCATGGTGGTCGAGGACCGCCGCACCGGTTTCGTGGGGGCGGCCGTGGCGGTGGAGAAGTCCGGCGGCCAGCACCTGGTGGTCCTGGAGGACCGCCACGGCACCAGGCGGGCCTTCCCCTTGGGGCCGGGCTTCTGGTTCGAGGGCCGGCCGGTGATCCTGGACCCGCCGGTGGCGCGCCCTCGCCCGCCGGCCGGGCCGCGCAGCGCCGCCGGGCGACGGCTGACGGCCTCGGGCTCCTATGCGGTGGAGGGCGAGCGGGCCCGGGTCGCGCGCGCCTCGCGCATCTGGGTGGAGGGCAGGCATGATGCCGAGCTGGTCGAGAGGGTCTGGGGCGACGACCTGCGCCATGAGGGCGTGGTGGTCCTCATGCTCGAGGGCGTGGACAACCTGGCGGCCGTCCTGGAGGACTTCGCCCCCAGCCCCCAGCGGCGGGCCGGCGTGCTGGTGGACCACCTGGTGGCCGGCTCCAAGGAGTGGCGCATCGCCGAGCAGGTGCGCTCCATGCCCGGCGGGGACAATGTGCTGGTGCTGGGCCACCCGTATGTGGATGTGTGGCAGGCGGTCAAGCCCGAGCGCCTGGGCCTGGAGCGCTGGCCCGAGGTCCCGCGCGGCATCGACATCAAGCACGGCACCCTTGAGGCCCTGGGCTGGCCGCATGCCGACCAGGCCGATATCGCCCGGGGCTGGCAGCGGATCCTGGCCACCGTGCGCTCCTACAAGGACCTGGAGCCCAGCCTGCTGGGGCGCATGGAGGAGCTCATCGACTTCGTCACCGCCCCGGGCACCCGGTAGCGGCCCCAGAAGCCTCCCCGGTAGCGGCCCACGCGGCCGCTCACACCGCGGGGGCGGCCAGCTCCAGGCGGCGTGCGCGCATGAGCAGCAGGGCGTCGCGCAGCAGCAGGGCCGCCACCAGCGCTGCCCCCAGGGCCCTCCACAGCGCGCCCTGGGCGAGGAAGAGCAGCACCATGGCGGTGATGACCGGGACCAGGTGCTGGAAGGAGCGCAGGATGTAGAAGCCGAAGGTGGGCATCTGCACGCCGTCGGCCTCCGCCACGGACTTGACCATGAAGTTGGGGCCGTTGCCGATGTAGGTGATGGCCCCGCACAGCACCGCGCCCAGGGAGATGGGCACCAGGTAGGCCTCGGGCACGCCCGCCACGCTCGGCCCGCCGGGGTGGGGCACCTGCCCGGCCATCTCGAAGAAGGTGACGTAGGTGGGGGCGTTGTCCAGCACCGAGGACAGCCCCCCGGTGAAGACGAAGAAGGTGATCCGGTTCAGCGGCAGGCTCCCGGCCACCTCGTCCAGGTAGTGCAGGGCCGGGATCATGGTCAGGAAGATCCCGATGAACAGGGCGGCGACCTCGGTGATGGGCCCCCAGGTGAACTGGTTGTCCCCGAAGCGGATCCCGCGGTCGGTCAGCAGGTAGGAGGCCGCCGCGGCGGCGAGCATGATGATCTCGCGCAGCGGCAGCCAGTCCCCCGCCGTGGTGTGCCCGGCCTCGATGGCGTGGGCGTCCACGGAGGGGGCCAGGGCCACCGCGGCGATGATGACGGCGAAGAGCGCGAAGTTGAGGGCTCCGCGCAGCCCCAGCGGCTCGATCTGGGTGTCGTCGGCCTCGACGGCGGCCACCGGCTCGCGCGAGTAGTAGTAGGAGTCCAGGGCGTAGTAGCCCAGCAGCAGCAGGCAGTTGACGAAGAGCCATTGCGGCAGCAGCGTGAGGGTCCAGGTGAAGGGCACCCCTCGCAGGAAGCCCAGGAAAAGGGGCGGGTCGCCCAGGGGCGTGAGCAGGCCGCCGCAGTTGGCCACGATGAAGATCGTGTACAGCACCGTGTGGACGCGGTAGCAGCGCTCCCGGTTGGTGGCCAGCAGCGGGCGGATGAGGAGCATGGCGGCCCCGGTGGTGCCGATGAAGGAGGCCACCAGGCCCCCCACGGCCAGGAAGACCGTGTTGTTGCGGGGGGTGGCCTTGATGTCGCCCTTGAGGAAGATGCCCCCCGAGACCACGAACAGGGACAGCAGCAGACTGATGAACTGCAGGTACTCCACCACCGAGGCCAGGACCACCTGCCAGCCCCCGGCCAGGCCCATCCAGGCCGCCACGGGCAGTCCCAGGGCCAGGGCCACCCCCAGCTGGGTGGGGCGGCGCTCCCAGTGGTGCGCCGTGGCGGGGATGAGGGGCAGGACGGCGATGCAGGCCAGCATCGCTGCGAAGGGGAGGACGGACCACCATTGCAGGTGCACGGCTGTCTCCTTGATCGATCAGTGCTCCTGCGTCCACACTACGCCCGCCCCGCGATCCTCAGGCCCGATCGGCCCGATCGGGCTCCATGGGCGGGATGCCTGCCGCGCTCCGGGGCGCCCGATGCTGCCAGGACGGCGCCGGGCGCCCCGGGCCGGCGGTATCAGGCCGCCACCTGGCGGCCCTGGGAGCGCACGTAGGCGTAGGCGGTCATCAGCGCGACCAGTGGGACCGTGACGACCCAGCCGATAGCGGTCACCGCACCAAGGAGGTAGAGGCCGGATCCGGTGAGGGCGAAGGGCAGGTACGTCCCGACGTTGGCGCTCAGGGTCCGCCAGGAGATCTTCATGGCCTCGATGCCGTCCACGCCCCTGTCCGCTGCGGCGTACACGGAGAAGTAGAGCAGGAAAAGCGCGATGATCCCGGGGATGAGGCACAGCAGGGTGCCCACCCCGACGGCCAGCCAGGTCAGGAGGGCTGCAACCAGGGTTCCTCCCAGGTTCGGGAAGGTGAAGAAGTCGGAGAAGGCTACGCGCTGCCCGGAGGCGGCCTTGAGGCCGACGTGGGCGAAGACGATGGTGGACAGCAGGCTCAGCACGTAGCCGACGGGCTGGCCGAAGGGGATGCCCAGGCCGTAGGTGACCTCCTCGTTGTCGATGGTGACGGTCATTTGCGCAGTAAGCAGGCCGATGACCAGGGTCCACAGGCCGAAACCCCCGAGGATGACCGCGGCATTGGAGGTGACGACCGACCACGCCCAGGACAGGCCCTCACCGACACTGGGCGGCGCCACCGGCGCCCCGTAGCCGGGCTGCGGGCCATAGCCGGGCGCGCCGTATCCGGGCTGGGCGGCATATCCCTGTTGGCCGGCTCCTCCCGCGGGGTAGGGCGGGTAGCCGGGCTGCTGCTGGGCGCCGTAGCCGGATTGGCCGTCACCTGGCTGCTGGCCGTGGTCGGGGTACTGCGGGTTGGGTGGATAGGTACTCATAGCCCATCACTCTTCCACAGGTAAGGCCTCAATCGCAGGTGAATGCCGGATCTATGCGCATCCCGTGCTGGGGCGATCGGGTCGCCATGGGGGATGGCCCGGCGAGGCCCGGGCCTGCCGGATCGCGGCGATGCCCTCCGCCTGCTCCTGGTGCCGTGGCCGCGCGGGGTACCACCGGGGGCGACCGCCGGCCAGCCCCCTGCCTACTGCGCGCGGCCGCTACCCGCTCAGGGCCCGGGTGACGGCGTCGGCCATGAGGCGGCCGCGCAGGGTGAGTACGGCCCGGCCCTGCTCGGCGGCCCGCGGCTCCAGGAGCCCATCGGCCACGAGGCCGGCGACGACGGGCGGCAGGTGCGCAGCGCCACCGACCGCCATCGCACGCCGCTCGGGTGGGCCGGCCCGGACGATGCCGCGGGCCGGCCCACCACCGGGCGCCGCGCCGAGCCCCGCCAGATCGATGCCCTGGCGCAGGCGGATGCCCAGCATGATCCGCTCCAGCTCGCGCGATTCGGCGTCGATGATCTCGTGCCCGGCCACCGGCAGGTGCCCCGAGGCGATCTGCCCCGCCCAGGCCACCGGGTGCTTGGTGTTCCACAGGCGCACATCCCCCAGGTGGGAGTGGGCGCCGGGCCCCGCACCCCACCAGTCCCAGTCGAGCCAGTAGGCCTGGTTGTGCCGGCACTCGTGCCCCGGGCGCGCCCAGTTGGAGATCTCGTACCACTGGTAGCCGGCGCTTGCGAGCAGTTGATCGGCCAGCTCGTACTTGGCGGCCTCGTCGTCGTCCTGGGGCATCTCCAGCTCGCCGCGGCGCACCTGCGACCACATGCGCGTGCCCTCCTCGATGACCAGGGCGTAGGCGCTGACGTGGTCCGGGCCGATGCCCACCGCGGCCTCCAGGGAGCGGCGCCAGTCCTCCATCGACTCCCCCGGCGCCCCGTAGATGAGGTCCAGGGAGGTGCTCAGCCCCGCGCGCCGGGCCCAGGCGACCACCTGCGGCACCCGTTGGGGGGCGTGGGTGCGGTCCAGCACGGCCAGGACGTGGGGCACGGCCGACTGCATGCCGAAGGAGACCCGGGTGAAGCCGCCCTCGGCCAGGGCCGCCAGGGAGGCCTCGTCCACCGAGTCGGGGTTGGCCTCCGTGGTCACCTCCGCCCCCGGGTCGAGCCCGAAGCACTCGCGCACCAGCCCCAGCATGGCCACCAGGTCGGCGGCGGGCAGCATCGTGGGGGTGCCCCCGCCCACGAAGACGGTCTGGACGGGCCGCGGCGGCAGGCCGACGGCGTCCATGGCCGCCCGGGCGGCCCTCAACTCACCCGCCAGGGTGCCCACGAAGTCCTCAGCGGAGGCGCCCGGCCCCATCGACAGGTTCGTGTAGGTGTTGAAGTCGCAGTACCCGCAGCGCACCCGGCAGTAGGGCACATGCAGGTAGATCGACAGGGGCCGGGGCTCGCCGCCCGGGGCGGGCGCGGCGGCCCTCCCCGGCAGCTCCCCCATGCCCGGCAGGGGCGGGCCCAGGGGCTGGGCGGGGCTCACTCCCGCAGCCCCCTGCCCGGCCCATCAGGGCGTAGGCCCCCCAGAGCGTCGGCCTCGCGCAGGCGCCAGGGCTCGCGCTCCACGGCGTCCCAGGCCGCCCGCTGGGCCTCCAGGCGCTGGAGCATGGAGGCGCCCAGCTCGGGCTCCCAGGCCACCTCGGTGCGCACCGCCCTGAGGTCGCGCACGGTCCGGCCCGCCTCCAGGCCGCGCTGCTCGAAACGGGTCATCACCCGGCCGGCGAAGCGCTCGGACCACCCCCCGATGACACCTGCGGGCGAGCCGGGGTCCATGCCATTGCCCGGGTCGCCCGCCACCGCGCCCTGCGCGCCCAGCCCCGGCCGGGCACCGGCATCGTCATGGCGGAAGTAGGGCAGGGTGGCATCGGGGCGCAGCCCGGCGGGCAGGGCCGAGACCTCCTCGACGACGTCGCGCATCTGCCAGGCGTAGTCCGCCCAGTCCGTGGCCATGCGCCACACCCCGCCGGGGCGCAGCACGCGCGCCACCGAGTCGGCGAAGCCCTCGGTGACCAGGCGGCGCTTGCGGTGGCGGGCCTTGCGCCAGGGGTCGGGGAAGAACACCCACACCTCGCTGGCACTGCTCACCGGCAGGGCGCGGGCCAGCACCTGGGCGGCGTCGGCGGGCACCACCCGCACATTGCGCAGCCCCTGGCGAGCGATGGCCGCCACCATCCTGGCGATGGCCGTCTCCCAGACCTCGATGGCCAGGTGGTCGGCGCCCGGATGGGAGGCGGCGTGGGCCAGCAGGGCCTCCCCGCTGCCCGGGCCCACCTCCACGATCAGGGGCCGGGCCTGGCCGGCATGGCCGAAGAGCGCCTCCGGCTCCAGGCGGAACCCGGGGGCGACGGTGCGCACGGCGTCATCCCGCGGGACCTCCACCACGTAGCGCGGCCCCAGCTCGGACAGCGCCTGGGCCTGGGCCGGCCGCATTCTGCCCCCGGCGCGCGAGTAGGAGCGCACGCGCGAGGGAATGGCGTGGGAGCGGGGCGGGTGCTGCTGGGCCATGGGTCTCCTCCTCATCCGACCGGCTCATCGACGGCGGCCAGCAGGTACTTCCTGGTGAAGTCCGCGATCACGCAGTCGCCGCGCGCCTCGGCGGCGAGCACGGCCCGGGCATCGCGGGGGTCGTGGTGGGCGAACCAGCGCCGGCAGCTCACGCCGTGGCCAGCAGTGGAGACCACCCGCACCTCGTCCCCGGCCCGCACCCGGCCCTCGGCCAGGACCGACAGGTAGACGCCCACGCGGTCGCGGGCGGAGAAGAGCTCCACCCAGTCGGCCCGACCCATGCCGCGGGCGAAGGTGGAGCAGGGGTTGCGCACCCCGGTGACCCGCACCAGGATGCCGTCGGATCCGGGGCTCCCACGATCCTCAGCGCCCCGGCCGGGGTGATCGGAGCGGCCGGGCGGGCCGATGGACAGCACCGCGCCGATCTCGACGTCGTCGATCCCTGCGGCGCCGTCGTCCTCGATGAGCATGTTCTCCCCCAGCGCCCCCGGGCCGATCCCTCCCAGCTCGCGGGACCAGTGGCGCGCCTCCGCGCCGCTCATCACGTACAGGGCCTTGTCCAGGCCGCCGTGGTGGGCGCGGTCGGCCTGCTGGTCGACGACGATGCCCAGGGAGTTGACGGCCACCGCGCCCGCGATCGCGGCCTTGTGGATGGCCGAGACCCCCGGCGACCCGCAGTCCGGGCGCAGCCGCTCCACGGCGCACACCGCCGAGACCCGGCCCACGGCCTCGCCCCGGCCGAAGGGCGAGGGCTCCCCGCGGTGGCGACCGTCAGCGCCCGCATGGGGCTCGCCCAGCACCCGGGCCAGCTCCCGGGTGAGCACCAGGCCCGCGCCGTCGTCGTCCATGGCCGCGCGCACGCTGGGCGAGGCGACCGGCGCGCCACCGCCCGCCGGTGCCGCACCGATCCTGGTACTCGCCTGCCTCATCTGCTACTCCTGACCGCGCCCCGGCGCGAGCCGCCGGCACGGCCTGCGATCCGCGGCCCTCTCACCTGCACCCGCTCACTCGTCCCGGCTCACTTGTCCCTGCCCGTGGGGGTGTCAGCGCCCAGGGCGGCGATGAAGGCCTCCTGGGGCACATCCACACGGCCGATGGCCTTCATGCGCTTCTTGCCCTCCTTCTGCTTCTCCAGCAGCTTGCGCTTACGGGTGATGTCACCGCCGTAGCACTTGGCCAGCATGTCCTTGCGCAGGGCCCGGATGGTCTCCCGGGCGATCACCCGCGTGCCGATCGCGGCCTGCACCGGCACCTCGAACTGCTGGCGCGGGATGAGGTCCTTCAGGCGCTTGGTCATCATCACCCCGTAGGAGTAGGCCGCATCCCGGTGGACGATGGCGCTGAAGGCGTCGACCCTCTCGCCATTGAGCAGGATGTCGACCTTGACCAGGTTGGCCTCCTGGGAGCCGTCCATCTCGTAGTCCAGGGAGGCGTAGCCGCGCGTGCGCGACTTCAGGGCGTCGAAGAAGTCGAAGACGATCTCGGCCAGCGGCAGGGTGTAGTGCATCTCCACCCGCGTCTCGGACAGGTAGTCCATGCCGGCCATCGTGCCGCGGCGCGACTGGCACAGCTCCATGACGGTGCCCACGAACTCGCTGGGGGTCAGGATCGTGGCCCGCACCACCGGCTCGGAGACGGTGGAGACCTTCCCCTCGGGGAACTCACTGGGGTTGGTCACCGTGTGGGTGGTGCGGTCCTCCATGGTCACCTCGTAGACCACCGAGGGGGCGGTGGAGATGATGTCCAGGTTGAACTCGCGCTCCAGGCGCTCGCGGATGATCTCCAGGTGCAGCAGACCCAGGTAGCCGCAGCGGAAGCCGAAGCCCAGGGCCACGGAGGTCTCGGGCTCGTAGGTCAGGGCGGCGTCGTTGAGCTTGAGCTTGTCCAGGGCGTCGCGCAGAGCCGGGAAGTCCGAGCCGTCCACGGGGAACAGGCCGGAGAAGACCATGGGCTTGGGGTCCTGGTAGCCGGCCAGCGGCTCGGTGGCCGGGGCCGCCGCGGAGGTGACGGTGTCGCCCACCTTGGACTGGCGCACGTCCTTGACCCCGGTGATGAGGTAGCCCACCTCCCCGGCCCCCAGTCCCGCCGAGGGCCTGGGCTCGGGGCTGATGACGCCGATCTCCAGCAGGTCGTGGACGGCGCCGGTGGAGAGCATCTCGATGCGCTCGCGCGGCTTGAGGGCGCCGTCGACGACGCGCACGTAGGTGACCACGCCCCGGTAGGTGTCGTAGACCGAGTCGAAGATCATGGCGCGGGCCGGGGCGGCGGGGTCGCCCACGGGGGCGGGGACGGCCTGGACGATGCGGTCCAGCAGCTCGGGCACGCCCGCCCCGGTCTTGCCCGAGACCTTGAGGACGTCCTCGATGTCGCAGCCGATGAGGGAGGCGATCTCCTCGGCGTGCCGCTCGGGCTCGGCGGCGGGCAGGTCGATCTTGTTGAGCACGGGGATGATGGTCAGGTCCCCCTCGATGGCCATGTACAGGTTGGCCAGGGTCTGGGCCTGGATACCCTGGGCTGCGTCGACCAGGAGGACGGCTCCCTCGCAGGCGGCCAGGGAGCGGTTGACCTCGTAGGAGAAGTCGACGTGGCCGGGGGTGTCGATCATGTTGAGGGCGTAGGTGCGCAGGGAGCCGTCGGGGCCCTCCACGGTCCAGGGCATGCGCACGGCCTGGGATTTGATGGTGATGCCGCGCTCGCGCTCGATGTCCATGCGGTCGAGGTACTGGGCGCGCATGTCGCGGGGCTGGACGACGCCGGTGGCCTGGAGCATGCGGTCGGCCAGGGTGGACTTGCCGTGGTCGATGTGCGCGATGATGGAGAAGTTGCGCAGCAGCTCGGGCGCGGTGGCCGCGGGCTGGACGCTGCTCATCTGCTCTGGCGTGGGGATCGGTGACACGTGTGCTCTTCCTCAGGCGGGCATGGGTCGGGCCCAAGTCTCCCACGTGCCCGCGCCCGCGCCATCAGGCGCCGATGTGAGACGGGTCGGACTCCCCATCCGGCAGTGCTGCCATCCGGGGCCGAATGGCCGCCAGGGACGGTGCGCCGCAGGTAGCGTGCCACCCGTCCCCTGCTCTTCTCTCCTTCCCCTCCCAGGAGGTCCCATGGATACCAGCCTCATGCTCATCAAGGCGGCCCTCGTGGCCCTCACCATCCTCGTGGTGGCCCTCATCGTCGGAGCCTCCAGGGGCGCCCGCCGCGACGGGCCGGTGCGCATCACCGCGCCCGTCGGCCCGGGTGGCCCCAGTGGCGCGGCGGAGACCATTGATGTGCCCCGCCAGCGCCCGTCGGGCTCCATGAGGGTGCTCGGCGTCATCACGATCGCCTGCGGCGCGATCCTGGTGCTGATCGCGGCGGTGGTCCCCGATCCCATGGCCGTGGCGGTCCTGGGGGTGATGGGGGCCGTCATCACCGGCGCGGGCGTGCACACCCTGCGCTCCTACCGGAACTGCTCGCTGGTGGATGCCCCGACGATGACGATCATGACCACCTGGCGCGGCCGGGAGAAGCGGGTGGCCCATGAGGAGATCACCACGTACCACGCGGCGAACCGGCGCACGGCGGTCGTGCGCGACAGCCGCGGCCAGGGCCTGACGATCGACCTGGCCCGGTTCTCCGTGCCCCTCCTGGCCCGCCACCTCATGCAGCTGGAGGCCGAGGGGGCACTGGCCGGCGGGAGCCTGGGCGATTCCCGCAGGATCACCAAGGGCCTGAGCAATGTGGAGTTCACCTTCAAGATGCGCTTCCCCGACCACTACAAGGCACTCCTGCTCCAGGGGCCGGGGGCCAACCCGGCCGCCTTCCAGCGCGACCCGGCCGCACCGGCGGGCAGGGGCTGGGCCGGCCCGGCCTACAGCGCCTGGCTCCAGGCGCTCCAGGCGACGCTGCGGGGGTAGTTGCGGGTGCTGCCCCGGGGCGGGGTTGCGGGGTGGTCGCGGCCTGCCGGGCCGCACAGAGGTACAGAGGTATCGCCGGCATCACTGCGACCCGCTCCCCTGCTTAGGCTAGCCTGACCCGCGTGATGGACCGGATCAACGAGCTGCCCTACGCCTGGGTCTTCCTGTTCTTCTGGTGCGGGGCCATGATGCGCTCCCACACCATGTACTGGATCGGGCGGGGCGTGACGGCGGGCACGGCCCGCAGCAGGTGGGCGGCGATGCTCGATCACCCCCTGTACGCCACGGCCCAGGCCTGGACAGCTCGCTGGGGCGTGCTGGCCATCCCCATGTCCTTCCTGACCGTGGGGCTCCAGAGCTTCATCCAGCTCTCGGCCGGGGTGGCGCGCATGCCGCTGCGGCATTACATCCCGGCCACCGCCGTGGGGGCGGTGGCCTGGGCCACGATCTACACGACCGTGGGCATGGCGGTGCTGGGCGCCTGGTTCTCCACCACGACCGGCCGGATCGTCTCGGTGGCGATCATCGCGGCCTTCGCCACCTCGGTGGTCCTCCAGCACCGCCGTCTCAAGCAGAGCCGCCTGACGCGGGCGGGCGCGTGAGTATGCGGTGAGCACTCCCCCTCCGGCTCTGACGCTCCTTGGGCCCCTCCTGAGCACATGCGCTCGTAGCCGAGAGCGGCTCCGAGGCGCAGCCGCGTGCGCGCCCGCCCTCGCAGCCCCGCCCGCGCCCTCCTTGTGACGAGAAGGCCTCATTCCGCCATGCCCACCTCAGCGGCGAGACGGCTCAGCTCGGAGGGGTCGTCCTGCTGAGGGTTGAACCATCTCCATCCTGCGGTATCGGAGGAGCTCCTCGCATCGGAGGGAGGATCCTCGCGGAGGCGCACATGGGCGATGGCGCCGTGATGATGGAAGTCGATGAGCGACCCGTCCGCCGAGCGATCCACGTGGATCGCGAATCTCGAGAAATCTCCTATGGCGAGACTGCTGACCCCGAGCTCTTCATGGAGCTCTCGACGCAGCGCCTCATGCCATGACTCGAAGGGCTCGGGGCTCCCTCCCGGAAGATCCAGGAGCCCTTGATACGGTCCACGAGTTTTTCTCACGCAGAGCAGCAGGCCATTGCATCGTATACGTGCGTAAACACCGAAATGATAGGCGCCCAGCAATCCTCTCCCTTTCAACTCGCACCGATGCGCATCGCACTCCCGGCAGATTCAGCATGGCGACTGAGCACACCATAGAGCGCCCCATTACCCTACTACACGAAAGGCTCGCTCACAGGGAATCCAGTCTTTGGCGGGCCACCTGTCACTGGACGGAATAACATCCCGCCCCAGAGACCATGCAGGGAGCTGCTCACCGACCGAGGTGAATGTCTCTAGACGTAGGATGCTCCCGCTCCCCGACCCGACTAAGAACAGCGGATCGCTACGCCTGCGCATAGCCCTCATGACGGTATCCCGGAGGAGCCCGCCCCCATGGGCGCAGTGCAGGAGACCTGTCGAGGCCCTCTCGGTCGCCCCGGCGATCAAGGGGCGCACGCGCTATGCCGCGGGGTCTCCCGCATCTCGCTGGGTCACCCACATCCCGCTGACCCAGACAGGCGGATCTCAACGGGCAGAATGCAAGTCACCCAGCAGAAAACGACCGACCCGGCAGAGAACCGACCCACACAGGGCGCCTTCTGACCAGGTGGTGGCCGAGAACCAGAAGCGCATCAACGCATCTCAATGCACCTTATGGCGCGAGGTGCCTTCTGACTTGAGTCAGTGGCTCTATAGCGGAAGGGTCGATAAGTCTCAATGCACCTTATGGCGCGGGGTGCCTTCTGACCGTGGTTCCTGGCTCGGGCCCGGCAGCTCGGCGTGTCTCAATGCACCTTATGGCGCGGGGTGCCTTCTGACTGGACGCAGCCGCTTGCGGCGTGTCTTGTCGAGCCGTCTCAATGCACCTTATGGCGCGGGGTGCCTTCTGACGGTTCCCTTTAAAGGCTGGGCACAGCCCCAGCTTGGTCTCAATGCACCTTATGGCGCGGGGTGCCTTCTGACCCACCCCTCGAACCACCCCCTGTGACCAGCAGTGATACGAGGCGCAGTGCAGGCGACCCGTCAGCACCCTCCAGACCGCCCCGGCACAGACCCCTTTGTACCACATCCATGCAGGTCAGCGCCACAGCGCCAGCGACGCCCCTCCAGCGCCCCCGTCACCCGGAATCCAACGACACCATGCGGAAAAGTCACCCTCCCCCGCCAACATCAGACATCCGATATCCGCGACCAAAGTCCCACCCCCACGCTCTTCGATGCCCCCAGACCGACTCATCCACAGCCCTCGGCGG
This sequence comes from Actinomyces capricornis, assembly GCF_019974135.1. Lineage (NCBI taxonomy): Bacteria > Bacillati > Actinomycetota > Actinomycetes > Actinomycetales > Actinomycetaceae > Actinomyces > Actinomyces capricornis. Next base: position 2,606,134 of record NZ_AP025017.1, on the reverse strand, counting down.
ATCAATCGGTTGGTGCTACCAGGGACGGCGAGTGCCCGGCACGTCGGCCGGGGATGGCCCGCTTCGGCCGGTGGGGCAACCGCCGGGCCTCAGTGATGACGGGGGTCCTTCCCGGTGGGCTGCCTGCGCGGCCTGAGCCGGGAGGTGGGCATCGGCGGAGCGGGAAGGGGCCCCGGCTGCCCCGGCGGGAACCGGCCGAAGATCGCGGGCTTTCCGGCGTCATCGGGATGCATGGCCTCGAATCCCATCTCGGCCTGGTAGCGGCGGCGGTACTCGACGATCTCGTCATGGGTGCGGCCGATGAAGTTCCACCACATGACGATCTGCTCGCCCAAAGGCACGCCGCCGAGCAGGATCACCCGTGCCCCAGCCCGGCCCGCAGTGATCTCAAGCGCATCCGACCCGACGGGTGCGTAGGCCAGGCAGCGGTGCGGGGCCCTCACTCCATTCACCGCCACATCGGCATCCTCGGCCAGTACCGCATGCTCGAAATCCGGACGCACCTCGAGCCCGATAGTCGCACCCGGATCGATGAGCAGCTCCGCGCCGAGCAGGTCCGGCGTGCGCGTGCGCACCGGGGAGGCCGAGCCGAGCAGCTCGCCGATGAACACCCGGGCGGTGACCCCCTCGCCGATCACGGGCTCGGGAGCGTAGTGGGCGAAGTGGTTCTCGCTATGCCGGGTCTCCTCGGGCAGCGCATACCACAGCTGCACCCCGTGCAGCGAAGTGGTCTCGGGCGTGCTGAACTCCTGGTGGGTGATGCCACGGCCGGCGATCATGAGATTCAGCTCCCCGGGGCTCACCGAGGCGGCATTGCCGCCGGAGTCGAGATGATCGATCCTCCCGGTGAAGAGCCACGAGACGGTGGCGAGCCCCGTGTGCGGGTGGCGGGGGACCTGCATGCCGCCAGTCGCCGAGACGTCGTCGGGGCCGTAGTGGTCAAGAAAGCACCACGCACCCACCAGCGACCGCTGCCGCTGCGGCAGGGTCCGGTAAACGGTCATGGCGCGCAGCCCGCCCAGCGGCACCGGCCGGGGCTCCAGCACCTCGATATCGGTGCACGGCTGCCCGGGCCCGAGCACAGAGGCGGTGGGGTGAGGATCGAGGTTCGTCATGTCGCTATCCGGCTTCCTTAGTCCCGCGACCATTCTCATGACCGCACTCCAACGTGCTATTCAGAGGTCGCTGCGACCGCATGATATCCAGAACAGCTGTCATGACGTCTCCACCGGTGCGCAGTGGCCGCCGGCAGCCGCGGACCACGATCCTCCAGCCCCTCCCCGCCCGCGCACCCCCGGACGCCCTCCCCGCACAGGCGGGCATGTGGGCGGGCCGCAGGAAGATCCCGCGATGCGGACGATTGTGCCGGTCGGCCCACCGCGGTCTACAGTGGCCCCCATGACTGCTCGGCACACCATCTGGTGGTGGCTCCCCTCAGGGCGAGCCGCCACATCGCCGCGCTAGGACGCACCGGCTCGCTCACCGCGGGCCACCCCGGCACCATGCGTGAACGGCCCGCCTGACTCCCGCCGTCAAGGACACCCCAGGAGACACTTCAGGAAAGAGGCCCCATGACCCCCACGCCACCGACGCCGGTCACCAGGACCGTGGCCTATCACGCCGACGGCGGCGCCCTCCTCGAGCACCTCGCCCAAGAGGGCGTGCTGCGCACCGACCAGGGCCCGCACAACCAGCGCCCGCGCCCCCTGGACTGCGTCCTGCTGGAGAGCGCCGACATCACCACCAAGGCCTCGCGCACCACCATCGCCGTCCTGGAGGCCTCCGCGCGCCTGACCTGCTGGGGCCCCCAGGTCGTCGTCGAGGCCCTGCCCGAGCACAGCGCACCCGCCACGGCCGCCGGCCCCAGCCCCGACGGCCTGGCCGCCATCGAGCGCCTGGAGTCCCAGCTGGGCGAGCACGTCGTCGACCGCCGAGCCGGGCACCTCACCCTGAGCCTGCCCACCAGCGCCGACGACGACCCCACCACCGAGGAGCGGGCCCGCCTCACCGCCCTGTCGACCATCGAGCCCCTGCGCCTCCTGGCCGCCGCCGAGGTCGACCACCCCCACCTGCCCCTGGAGGCCGGGGCCTTCGCCTTCGACTACCTGGCCACCTTCGAGGCCCTGCCCGAGGTCGCCCAGGGCGCCAACACCTGCCCCGACTACCTCTTCTACGACGCGCGCATCATCCTGGTGGTCGACCACCCCACGGCCACGGCCACCCTCGTGGGGGCCTCGGTGGACGCCGCCGGCCTGGAGGCGCGCATGGAGGAGCTGGCCACCGCCATCGATGCGGCACCGGCCGAGACCACCACGGCCACCCCCGCCGACCACCCCACGTCCGCCCCCGCGGAGCAGATCCCATCGGCGGGGCCGCTGCAGGCCACCCCGACGGTCTCCGACGCCGGCTTCGAGCAGATGGTGGTGGACATGAAGGAGCGCATCGCCGCCGGGGACGTCTACCAGGTCGTGCCCTCGCGCGGCTTCACCATCGCCTGCCCCGACGCGCTGGCCGCCTACCGGGTCCTGCGCCGTTCCAATCCCAGCCCCTACATGTTCTACCTGGCCGCCCCGGACTTCGAGCTCTTCGGCGCCTCCCCGGAGTCGGCACTGCTGTACTCGGCGCGCACCGGGCAGGTGGCCATCCGCCCCATCGCCGGCACCAACCCGCGCGGGCTGGCCCCCGACGGCAGCATCGACCACGAGCGCGACACCCGCCTGGAGCTCGAGCTGCGCACCGACGCCAAGGAGGTGGCCGAGCACGTCATGCTGGTGGACCTGGCCCGCAACGACGTCGCCCGGGTGTGCCGCCCCGGCACGCGCCAGGTGCGCGACCTCATGCGCGTGGACCGCTACTCCCGGGTCATGCACCTGGTCTCCGAGGTCAGCGGGGAGCTGGCCGAGGACCTCGACGCCCTGGACGCCTTCCGGGCCTCGATGACCATGGGCACGCTCACCGGAGCCCCCAAGCTGCGGGCCGCCGAGCTCATCCGCACCGCCGAGGGCGTGCGCCGCGGCTCCTACGGCGGCTCCGTGGGCTACATCCGCGGCGACGGCGAGCTGGACACCTGCATCGTCATCCGCTCGGCCTTCGTGGCCGGCGGGCAGGCGCTGGTCCAGGCCGGGGCCGGGGTGGTGGCCGACTCCGTGCCCGCCAAGGAGGCCGCCGAGACGCTCCACAAGGCGCGCGCCGTCCTGGAGGCCGTGGCCGCGGCCCAGGGCCGGACCCTGGAGATCAGCGCCGTCGTCGACCCCGGCGGTGCCGGGCCGGCCGACGGCCACGGCCCCGGCCACGGCGACGGCCGAGCGCAGGCCCACGGGACTGCGGAGAGGACTCAGAGGTGAGCGCCATGACACCAGCCACAGCCATCGGCCGCAGCACCGGCGCGAGCCGCGGGGCCCCTCCCCCGGCCGAGGCCCCCGCCCGCGTCGTCCTGCTGGACAACCGCGACTCCTTCGTCTACAACCTCGTCGACCAGTTCGCCTCCCTGGGCGCCGACATCGAGGTCTACCGCAACCACGTCAGTGCCCAGCGGGTCCTGGAGGCCCTGGAGCCCACCGCCGCTGAGCGGGAGGCCGGGCGCCGCCCAGTGCTGTGCCTGTCCCCCGGGCCGGGCCACCCGCGGGACTCGGGCTGCCTCATGGAGCTGGTGGAGGCCAGCATCGGGCGGGGCATCCCCGCCCTGGGCATCTGCCTGGGCTTCCAGGCCATGGTGGAGGCCTGCGGGGGCACCATCGCCCCGGTGGGGCCGGTCCACGGGCGCAGCGACCGGGTGGAGGTCACCGCCCAGGGGCGCGCCGACGCCGCGCTGTCGGTCCTGGACGGCGCCCCCCTGGATGTGGCCCGCTACCACTCGCTGGGCACCCGGGCGCTGCCCGAGGACCTCATCTGCCTGGCGCGCACGAGCAGCGCCGGCGGGCAGGACGGTGCCGGCATCGCCATGGCGGCCCGCCACCGCAGCGCCCCGGCCCTCGGCCTGCAGTTCCACCCCGAGTCGGTCCTCACCCCCCAGGGCCCGGCCCTGCTGCGGGCCATCATCACCGACCTGGCAGCCAGCCGGCCAACGGCCACGCCGACCACTACGCCGTCGGCCCAGCCGATGAGCGCGCCGACAGCACCGACCGCACCGCCGACGAAGGAGACCAGCCGATGACACCGCAGGCCGAGAACAGCCCAACCGGCACCCACAGCGCCGGGGAGGGCCTTCCTACCGCCGAGGACGCCCACGCCCTGGTGCGCACCGTCATCCAGGGAGGACGGCTGAGCCACGAGCAGGCCTCCGTGGTCTTCGCCGCCCTGGGGGCCGGCGACCTGTCCGAGGCCCAGAGCGCCGCCCTCCTGGCGGGCCTGCACGCCCGAGGCGAGGAGTCCCAGGAGCTGACCGGTGCGGCCACGGCCTTCCGCGCCGCCGCACGCGCCTTCCCCGCCGTCACCTTCCCCCTGGTCGACGTCGTGGGCACCGGCGGGGACGGGGCAGGCACCATCAACATCTCCACCGGCGCGGGGCTGGTGGCCGCCTCCATGGGCATCTCGGTGGCCAAGCACGGCAACCGGGCGGTGTCCTCGCGCACGGGGGCCGCCGACGTCATCGCCGAGCTGGGCCTGCCCCTGGACGTGGCCCCGGAGGTCGCCGTGGAGCTGCTGGCCCGCGACCACTTCACCTTCCTGTTCGCCCAGGCCTACCACCCGGCCATGCGCCACGTCGCCCCGGTGCGCCGGGCCCTGGCCACCCCCACGATCTTCAACGTGCTGGGCCCCCTCCTCAATCCCGCCCACCTGACCTACCAGCTCATGGGCGTATGGGACCCGGCCATGCTCGACGTCATCGCACAGTCCATGGTCCAGCTGGGCCGCAAGCGCGCCCTGGTGGTCCACGGCTCGGGGCTCGACGAGATCGCCGTGCACGGCCCCACCCTGGTGCGCGAGGCCACCCCCCGCGGGGTCAAGGCCTACGAGGTCACCCCCGACGAGCTGGGGGCCCGGACCTACGAGCTGGACGATCTCAAGGGCGGCGATCCGGCGCTCAACGCCGACCTGCTGCGCGAGGCCCTCGCCGGCCAGGGCCGCCCCGCCCACCGCGAGGCCCTCGCTGTCAACGCCGGGGCCCTGCTCTACCTCGCCGGCCCCGCCGACAGCCTGGCCGACGGGGCCGCCATGGCCCGCGAGCAGATCGCCTCCGGGGCGGTGGCCACCCACCTGGAGTCCATGACCAAGGCCGACGAGCTGGCCGACGGGCCGGCGGGCGAACCTGCGGGCGAACCGGCCGCCCCGGGCCGGGCCTGAGGCGGTAGCAGGGATGAGCACGCACGAGACCACGGAGCGCCCCATGAACGATGCCCCGCGCAACGATGCCCGCAGGGATGACGCCCTGCCCGACGGGCCCGGCCCGCAGCCCCTCCGGCCCGGCGCCGCCACTGCGCGCGCCCACCGTGAGCCCATCGAGGCCCGCCTCATGGACACCGGGACCGTCCTGGACACCATCGTCCAGGCCCGCCGCCAGCGCATCCCCGAGCTGCGCGAGCGCTTCGGCCATCTAACCGCCGGGGACCTCCCCCGCTCCCAGCGCTCCTTCGCCGCCGCCCTGCGACGGCGCAGCGGGCCGCGGGCCAGTGCCCAGCCCGCCCTCATCATGGAGTGCAAGGCGGCCTCGCCCTCGCGCGGCACCATCCGAGCCGACTACGACCCCGCGGCCCTGGCCGCCCACTACGCCCCCCACGCGGCGGCCGTCTCGGTGCTCACCGAGCCCGACCGCTTCAACGGCTCCTTCGAGGACCTGGCGGCCGTGCGCGCCGTGGTGGAGGCGCCGGTGCTGTGCAAGGACTTCATCGTCGATGAGATCCAGGTGCTGGCCGCCCGCCACCTGGGGGCCGACGCCATCCTGCTCATGCTCTCGGTGGTGCCCGACGAGGTCTACCGCGAGCTGGCGGACCTGGCCGCCGGCCTGGGCATGGGGGTGCTCACCGAGGTCTCCACCGCCCAGGAGATGGAGCGGGCCGCGGCCCTGGGAGCACAGGTCATCGGCATCAACAACCGCGACCTGCGCACCCTGGACACCGACATCGCCCGCACCGAGAAGCTGGCCCCCCTGGCGCCGGCCGGGGCGGTGCTCGTGGGCGAGTCGGGGATCGAATCACCCGACGACGTGCGCCGCCTGGCCGGGATGGTCGACGCCCTCCTGGTGGGCTCCTCGCTCTCAGGAGCCCCGGACCCGGGCGCGGCGGCGGACGCCCTGGCCACAGCCGTGCCCACGGCCGCCGCCACCGGGACGGCCGCGGCTGTCAGCGCGCCCGGGGAGCGGGCCGGGGCCGGCGGTCACGCCGGGCGGGAGGCGGGCCGGGACGCCGCGACGCCGTCGGCGGCACCGGCGGCTGCGGCGTCGTCGGCGCCCCAGAACCCGGACGGCGGCGCACAGCGGCACGGCGATGAGGCGCAGCCGAGCAGCACAGCCCGGCCGGGCGGAGCGGCCCAGGCGGGCCGGGCGACCCACCCGCGCCTGCCCGCCTTCTTCGGGCCCTACGGCGGCCAGTTCGTCCCCGAGCTGCTCATCCCCGCCCTCGACCAGCTCGAGGACGCCTTCATCGAGGCCCAGGCCGACCCGTCCTTCGCCGCCGAGCTCGATGAGCTCATGACCCGCTACCTGGGGCGGCCCACCCCGGTCACCGAGCTGCGCAACCTGCCGGTGGAGGGCCGCGCGCGCATCCTGCTCAAGCGCGAGGACCTCGTCCACGGCGGAGCGCACAAGGGCAACCAGGTGCTGGGGCAGGCGCTCCTGGCCCAGCGGATGGGCAAGAGGCGCATCATCGCCGAGACCGGCGCCGGCCAGCACGGGACGGCCACCGCCATGGTCTGCGCCCTGCTGGGGCTGGAGTGCACCATCTACATGGGGGCCACCGACGTCGTGCGCCAGGCCGCCAATGTCGAGCGCATGGAGCTCATGGGCGCCACAGTCATCCCGGTGGCCTCGGGCGCCGGCACCCTCAAGGACGCCGTCAATGAGGCGCTGCGGGACTGGACGGCGTCCTTCGCCACCACCCACTACCTCCTGGGCACGGCCGCCGGCCCCCACCCCTTCCCCACCATCGTGCGCGAGTACCACCGGGTCATCTCCCGCGAGGCCCGCGCCCAGGTGCTGGCCCTCACCGGGCGGCTGCCCGATGAGGTCATCGCCTGCGTGGGCGGGGGCTCCAACGCCATCGGCATGTTCGCCGAGTTCATCGACGACGAGGGCGTGGCCCTCACCGGGGTCGAGCCGGCCGGGGAGGGGCTGGGCACCGCCCGCCACGGCGCCCCCATCAACAAGGGCCTGGTGGGCATCCTGCACGGGGCGCGCAGCTATCTCATGCGCACCGCGCAGGGCCAGGTCGAGGAGTCCTTCTCCGTCTCGGCGGGCCTGGACTACCCGGGGGTGGGCCCCGAGCACGCCTGGCTGGCCGACACCGGGCGCGCCCGCTACGTGGGGGTGGAGGACGATGAGGCCATCGAGGCCTTCCGCCTGCTCTCGCGCCATGAGGGCATCATCCCGGCGGTGGAGTCCGCCCACGCCCTGGCCCATGCGCTGGCCGTGGCGCGCCGGGCGCCGGCCGGGGGCGAGCCGCCGGTCCTCCTGGTATGCCTCTCGGGTCGGGGGGACAAGGACCTGGACCAGGTGCGCATGCGCCTGGGCGGATCCTTCTCCACCGATGGCGCTGTGGCCCGCGCCGCCCGCATGGTCGAGCAGATGGGCAAGCGCAGCGAGTACACCTCGCTGGCCGCCGGCGCCACCGCCGTCGGCGGCCCGAGCCAGGGCCCCGGCGCCGCTGATCCCGGCGCGAGCACGAGCCCGGTGAAGGAGTCCTGAGATGAGCCGCTACCCCCAGATGTTCGCCGACCTCGCCGAGCGCCGCCAGGGGGCCTTCGTGCCCTTCGTCATGGTGGGCGACCCCACGGCGTCGGCCAGTGAAGCCATCATCGAGGCTCTCATCGAGGGCGGCGCCGACGCCCTGGAGCTGGGCGTGCCCTTCTCCGACCCGGTGGCCGACGGCCCCACCATCCAGCGGGCCCATATCCGCGCCCTGGAGGCGGGGGTGGATTTCGATGCCTGTCTGGAGGTGGTGGGCCGGGTGCGCTCCCGCCACCCGGAGCTGCCCATCGGCATGCTCATCTACGGCAATGTGCCCTTCGCCCTGGGGCTGGAGGCCTTCTACGCCCGGTGCGCGGCGGTGGGCATCGACTCGGTGCTGCTGCCCGATGTGCCGGTGCGCGAATCCGCGCCCTTCTCCGCGGCTGCGGCCGAAGCCGGGGTTGATGCGGTCTACATCGCCCCGCCCTCGGCCGCCGAGCACACGCTCGACGCGGTGGCGGGGGCCTCGCGCGGCTACATCTACGCCGTCTCGCGGGTGGGGGTCACCGGCACCGAGCACGCCTCCTCCACGGTGGGCCTGTCCCAGGCGGTGGAGCGGCTACGGGGAGCCGGTGCGGCCCCGGTGATGCTCGGCTTCGGGATCTCCCGGCCCGAGCAGGTCGCCGAGGCCATCGCGGCGGGAGCCGATGGGGCGATCTCGGGCTCAGCAACCGTGCAGATCATCGAGGCCCACCTCCCCGCCCTGGCGGCCGCGCCGCAGGGGTCTGCGGCCCATGCGGCCGCCCTGGAGGCGCTACGCGCCGATCTCACCGGCTTCGTGGCGGCGATGAAGGCGGCCACCGGCACTCGCTGAGCCGCCGGCGGGCAGGGGGCCGGCCCCAGGCCCGGTCCCGGACTGCTACAGAGTCCGGGACCGGGACGGGCACAGATCTCATCCATAGGGCGCCCAGCAATCCCCATGGCGAACCAATGAAAACGTACCAGAAATAAACACGGAACATTTCGATGGTGCGCAGCCGTCGCCCCACGCACACCCAACAATGCACAATGAGGCCACCGAGAATCACCAAGAGAAGTGAGCATCGACGCAGGTCAACCACCGTTTAAGCGGCAATCCTACGGAATATCGAACCGGGCGCACAGGTCCTTTACAGCCGATAGAAGAACCGACATAATCGAATGGCCACCATTATTCTTCTGGCTCCCCCTCGGAGAAAGGCTATTCATGCGCACGCCACCACCCGGAGCACCGGCGCTCCGCCATGGAATTGCACGCCTGCTGGCGCTGGCCCTGGCGGTGCCACTGATCGCCACCGCCCTGCTCGCCGCCCCGGCCCAGGCCACTCCCACTCCCCCGGCCACAGGCGCGATGGCGCTCACCGGCTCCTACGACCCCGGCGGCGCCGGGTGCCACGGGCATACCAGCGCCCCGGACTGCCTGTCCTGGGACCTCGTCATCCCCTCCACGGCGGTGGGCCACCAGAGCACGGAGATCACCATCGAGGCCGACTCCGCGCCCGGGCAGTGGACGTGGGACTGCCGCGCCGAGGACCTGGTGGCAGGATCGAGCTCCTTCTACACCAGCCACTACAGCGGCGGGCCCATTGAGAGGCTGGCCTCCACCGGCCTGGGCTTCTACAACCACCTCTACTACAGCCACTACGGGGACTACGCCGGCTCGGTCAACCGGGTCGAGTGCACCCCCGAGCACCTGAGCCTGACCTACGCCGTCGACTTCGCGACCTGGAGCCAGGACGCCTACCTGGTGCTGGAGGACATCGGGGCCATCGCCACCGCCCCCGGGACGGGGGCGCGCACCTACTCCGCCGCGATGTCCATCACCACCTCCCAGTCCGCCACCCCCCAGACCCTGAGCGCGAGCGCGGGCAAGCCGGACCAGGCCGACGCGCACGCCACCGTCACCACCGAGCGCGTGGCTGTCCAGGACGAGCCCTGGGGGGCGGGGCGCTACGCCATCACCGTCCGGAACGACTCCACCACCGCCCTGTCCGACTTCTCGGTCTCCAGCGCCGTGACCGCGGGGCCCGCCTCCCTGACGTCCCTGACCTGCGACTTCAGCGCCCTGGGCGGCGAGGTGGTCACCGACACCACCGCCTCCGATGGGATGAGCCTCTACGCCGGCAAGGCCTCGATCCCCGCAGGCAAGAGCGCCACCTGCTACCTGGAGGCCACCGGCGTGTCAGGGCGCAACACGATCTCCAGCAGTGCGAGCACAAAGGCCAAGGAGATCTTCCCCTCCGAACTGCAGGACGTGCGCGCCGACGTCGAGGCCTCCGTCCAGGCCGACACCTCGGTCACGGTCGAGCCCGCCAACATCAACGGCCTGGGCGAGAGCCCCTACGTGCGCGTGACCTACACCGTGGACTACAAGAACCTCACCGACGTGGGGACCACCACCTCCCCGGTCACCCTGAGGCCCCAGGCCCCCCAGGGCCTGACCCTGAGCTACGCCACCGCTGACGGCGCCTACTGGCTGCGCCCCCTGGACGCCTTCATGCCCGGGGCCGACGGCGCGATCACGCTGGGCGGGGGCATCCCCGTCTCCGGGGACTCCACGGCGAGGCTGAGGGTCTTCGCCGTCTACCGGGTCGACACCGGCGCCGTGGACCGAGCAGGAGGATGGGAGGCGCTGAGCCGCTGCGATGCCGCCGACCCGTCCACGGGGCTGAGAGCCACCGTGGAGCTCGCCCAGGCAGGCGGCATCCAGGCCGCCAGCCACGCCACCTGCACCGCCGTGACCCGCCAGACGGGCCAGTAGGCCCCCGCGCTGTGCCTGCGGCCCCGGCCGCCGGCACAGCGACCGCGACAGGATCGCCGGGAGCGGCGCGAGCGTTGAACCCAGCCGCTCCCGGCGGCCGCCCGCAGCCGGCGTCGTCGGCCACGGCCCACCGGAGGGTCGATACGCGCACCCAGCCACCCCACCCCTGATAGTGTGTCTTGTCACACCGGGTTGCGGTCGAGCAGCCCACCCTCTGTGACGAAAGAAGCCGACGATGCCGTCAGCCGCCCACAGCAAGATCAGCCTACTCGTCATCCGCAGCGCCATCGTGGCCGCGCTGGGAGGACTCCTCTTCGGATTCGATACCGCCGTCATCTCCGGAACGACCAACAACCTGCGCTCGGTGTTCGACCTGAGCGAGTTCGGCCTCGGCTTCACCGTGGCCACCGCCCTCATCGGCACCATCATCGGCGCCATGTCAGCGGGGCGGCCCGCAGACATCTGGGGCCGCAAGAGCATCCTGCTGACCATCGGCCTGCTCTACACGGTCTCGGCCCTGGGCTCGGCCCTGGTGTCCAACTGGTACCTGTTCATGTTCTTCCGCCTCATCGGGGGCATCGGTGTGGGCGGGGCCTCAGTGGTGGCACCGATCTACACCGCCGAGATCTCCCCCGCCCGGGTGCGCGGCCGGCTCGTGGGGCTGGTGCAGTTCAACGTGGTGCTCGGCATCCTGCTGGCCTACCTGTCCAACTACATGCTGGCCAAGATCTTCGACTACGAGGTGGCCTGGCGCTGGATGTTCGGTATCGAGGCGGTCCCGGCCATGGCCTTCCTCCTGCTGGCCCTGACCATCCCCGAGAGCCCCCGCTGGCTCTACAGCAGGGGCCGCACCGAGCAGGCCCGCTCCATCGTCGAGCGCCTGACCTCCTCCCGCCAGGAGGCCGACTTCGAGATCGGGGAGATCGAGCAGGCGCTGCAGCAGGATGCCTCCATGGGCAAGGCGCCGTTCTTCGTGCGCCGCAACAGGCGGGTCATCCTGCTGGCCTTCGCGATCGCGGCCTTCAACCAGCTCTCGGGGATCAACGCCATCATGTACTACGCCCCGGACATCTTCCGCATGGCGGGGGCCGGCTCGGATACCGCCTTCCTGTCCTCCATCGCGGTCGGGGCCATGAACCTCATCGCCACGATGACCGCGCTGACCGTCATCGACAAGTTCGGCCGCCGCAGGCTCATGATCGTGGGCTCCATCGGCTACCTCATCTCGCTGGGCTCGATCGCGGTGGTGTTCTTCATGTCGGGCGAGAGCTTCTCCGGCGGCGCCTCCACCCTGGTGCTGCTGAGCCTGCTGGTGTTCATCGCGGCGCACGCCTTCGGCCAGGGCTCGGTGATCTGGGTGTTCATCTCCGAGATCTTCCCCAGCCGCATCCGTGCCCGCGGCCAGGCCCTGGGCTCCTTCACCCACTGGTTCTTCGCCGCGGTCATCTCCTGGAGCTTCCCGGCCATCGCCGGGGGCCTGGGCGGGGGATGGGCCTTCACGCTGTTCCTGGTGTGCATGGTGGGCCAGCTCGTCTGGGTGCTGACCACGATGCCCGAGACCAAGGGCGTGCCCCTGGAGGAGATGGAGGAGAGACTGGGCCTGGGCAGCGGGCGGTAGCGGCGCCCACCGCCTTCCGGCCGCCCGCCGGGGCTGCCCGGCGCCGGGCGGGCCTGCGCGGCCGGACCCGTGCGGCGCCGTCGGCGCGCCTGCGGCTAGGGTTGGCCCATGGCCAGCCTGCTCAACCGGATCCTGCGCGTGCTCGGGCGCGCCGCCGCCGACGCCGCCTCCGAGGCGCTGACAACCGCGACCAGGCCCACGACGACCACCGGCGGCCCCGCCGACCGCCCCAGTACCGGGACCTCCTCGGGCTCGGGCAAGGCGGACTCCGGCTCGAAGGGCCGCTCCGGTAGCGCCTCGTCCCGTGGCACCGATCGGCCCAATCGCAGCCGCGGGGCCGACGACGCCGCTCGGGGCAGGGGCGGCGCCGCGCCGCACCGCGGGGTGGCGGTCTACGACGTCGGCTCCCTGGGCCTGCCCGACTTCACCTACTCCCCCGACCCCGACGGGGATGCTGACCCCGGCGAGGTGGTGTGGACCTGGGTGCCCTATGAGGAGGACGCCACCCAGGGCAAGGACCGCCCGGTGCTGGTGCTCGCCCGTGCCCAGGGCCGGCTGGTGGTGGCCCAGATGACGTCGAAGGATCATGACCGCGACGCCGCCCAGGAGGCGCGTTGGGGCCGCCACTGGCACGACGTCGGCTCGGGGCCCTGGGATGCCCGGGGGCGCCCCAGCGAGGTGCGCCTGGACCGGCTGCTGAGCGTGGAGCCGGACGCGGTGCGCCGCGAGGGGGCCACCATGCCGCGCGGCACCTTCGAGGCCGTCGTCGCGGCCCTGCGCGCCCACCACTCCTGACCCACCCCTAACTTTCGACAATTTGCATGAGATCGGCCTTTTCCAGGCCTGGAGAAGTACGATCTCATGCAAATTGTCGAAAGTGGGGATCGCCTACTGCACCCACTCCATATGAAGAATCTCCTCAAAGCCACCTGGGCCCTCAACCTCGCACTGTGCCTGGCAACCGTCCTGCTTGTCCCCCAGACGCTCGTATCCTTGTTCCCGGCCGAGACAAGCGGCTACGTCATTATCAGTGAGACCGGCGTCGACCCCGACGATCTCCATCGGATCGGCGAGCAGGCCGGCGTCGAGGTCGCCCAAGTACGCCACATCACGGACTACGACGACGACGTCAACGCATCCTTCTCGACAACCGCCGTCGAGATCCTCGGCTACAAGGCCGACGACTACATCCGCCCGCCGCTGACCCCCCTGCTCCTACCGGAGTCCATCGCCTACAGCGCCAGCACCGTCCAGGACGACGCCCTGGGAGGGTGGTACGCCATCGGCTCCCACCAGAGCACCACGCAATTCCTCAACCGCGTCACCGGCCAGTGGGGCGATCGGATCAGCGGCTCAGGGATCCTGTCCCCGGGCCTTGCCCCGTCCACCGCCATCAGCTCCGAGATCGGCATGAGCCTGCTGGTGGCCCAGATGATCCTTGCCCTCGTCCTGGCCCTCACCACCGCCTCCCACTCTCCCTCCTACAGGAACGCCCGCCTGCTGGGCCGCTCCCACACCCGCCTTGCTCTCCACCTCCTCTACAACAGCCTCCGGGCAACATGCTGCTGGCTCCTGCTCCCCCTGGCGCTGCTCGCCCTGATGGTGGCCTACGACGCCTACGGATCCACCATGCTGAACATCCACCGCATGAGCGCCGAGCTCATCGGCTGCTGCACCGCCCTGACCCTGGCCGCAACCCTGACAGGCACACTCGCAGGATGGGCCGTGCTCGCCGCCGGGAGCCGGCGGCGCCCCGGGACTGAGGCGCGCCCACGCCACGGGATCGCCCTGCTGACCTACGCACTCGTGCTGGCCATGACCTGGTCCTTCTCAACAGCGAGCATCAACCTCGTCATCGACGTCCTCCAGGCGCAGGCGCTGCGCAACCAGGCCCAGGCCCAGCAGTCCCTCCCGCCGGCCACCTCCCTGAGCATCTGGTCCGTCAACGAGCCCACCTTCACGACCAAGACACCCCAGATCGCCTCCTTCATCACCCAGACCCAGCAGGAGGGGCGCCTCATCCTGACCTGGGCGGTCCCCAACGGCTCCACCGGGGACAGCGGCGAAAGGCCCACGCTCTACCTCAACAGCACGGCTGCCGCCAACTACGGCCTGCCCGAGACCACCGATCAGCAGGCCACCCTCTACCGGCCTCGATCACTGGCCGGCCAGGACGAGGCCCTGACCCAGGGACTCATCGAGCAGGCGCACTTCAACACCCTGCACGGGGCGAGCGCGGGCACGATCACCGTTACCACCCACGACCTGGAGGACGTCAGCGCGCTACTGCCGGACAACCTGCCCGCCGTCAGCTACTTCCTCAGCTCCGAGGGAACCCGCACCAACGACTGCCTCATCGCCGTCGTCCCCGACGGCTACTTCGCCCCGGACGACTACCTGTCCGCCATCACCCAGGGGGCGGCAGTCCTCACCGACCACAGCATCGTCTCCCTGCGCGAGAGCCTGCGCGAGCACCATGTGGAGGACCTCGTGGCGCGCTTCGACACCGTCGGCACCGGTAACACGGCCCTCAGAGAGCAAACCACGCGCACAGCGGCCCTTCACGGCCTCATCCTGCTGACCGCCGCCGCCGGTGCTGCGGCCAGCGCCGGGCTCGCAGCACGCGCCTGGGCGCAGGCCAGACGGCGCAGACGCGAGATCGAGCGTCTCCTGGGCCAGCGGCCGCTGGCCGGACGTCTCCTGACCTTGGTCCTCATCACCATCCCTGTCCTCATCCTCGCCTGGCCGCTGCTGGCCCAGCCCACTGCCGAGCTGGCCCTCACTCAGGGGGCATGCGCCCTGGCCCTCGCCGCGGCCGCCGTCGTGGGAGCGTGCCACACCACCACCCGACCCACCCACCCCCGCCGCAGGAGGCAGGCCCGCCATGACTGACACGCTCACCGCCACAGGCCTGACCATCTCCAGGGGCGGTCGCCTGCTCGTCGACGGGCTCGACCTGTCCCTGAAGGAGGGCACCGTCACGGCACTGATCGGCCCCAATGGCTCCGGCAAGACCACCACCGCGTGGTGTCTGGGCCTGTACGACCTCGATTTCAACGGGATGGTCACCATCGATGGCCGGCCTTCCAGCCAGATGAGCCCGCGCGACATCCGCCGGGCGCACCGCACCACGATCGCCCTCCAGCCCCAAGACCTCCTTCTGGAGGACTCCTGGACACCCACCGCCACCCTGCGCCACGCCGCTTGGGCTCTCGGGCTCCCCCGGCGCCAGCGCGGGGCACGGATCACCGACGCCCTGGCCGCCACAGGGCTCACCCGCCTGTCCCGGACCCGCACCGGCCTGCTCAGCGGAGGGGAGCGGATGCGGGTGGCACTGGCGCGAACACTGCTCATCGAGCATCCCCGCCTGGTCATCCTCGATGAGCCCACCGCCGGAGCCGATGAGGAACTCGCCGCGGTGGTCATCGAGGCCCTGAATAAGTGGACCCGGGCCTCGGCGGCGATCCTCGTGGTCACCCACGACCCCAGGCTCGTCGAGCGCGCGGAGAGCCGGGTCGCGCTCGGCACAGGCGAGCAAGTTCACGCAACCGGTGCCCGCGAGCGCGAAGCCCTTGAGAATCCGGCCTGGTAGAGTCGCGCACTGGACCTCTGGCCTGGCCGGCTGCGGGGTCCGGCGACCGGGCCAGCCAGGTGCCCCACCACCTCATGTCAGCCCGTGGCGCGAACCCTCTCTTCCGGCCATCGACCGAACCAGACACGAGAAAGCTTCACCGTGGCGAACATCAAGTCCCAGATCAAGCGCATCAAGACCAACGAGAAGGCCCGTCTGCGCAACAAGTCCGTCAAGTCCGAGCTCAAGACCTACGTGCGCCGCGTGCGCGAGGCCGTTGAGACCGGCGACAAGGACGCTGCTCTCGAGCACCTCAAGGCGGCCTCCCGCAAGCTGGACAAGGCGGTCTCCAAGGGCGTCATCCACAAGAACCAGGCCGCCAACCGCAAGTCCAAGCTCGCCAAGCGCGTCGCCTCCCTGTAAGGCACGCACAGCAGTGAGCACGGTCGAGGGCGCCTCCCCAGCGGGAGGCGCCCTCCCCTTTTTTGCGTCCCTGCGCCGTCGACCCGACCGCCACCCGCGCCGCAGCGCGCCCACCCGCCCATGACACACCCATCCACCCCCGCACCCCCACCAGGAGAGCCGATGCGCATCGGATTCGATCGTGACAAGTACCTGCACATGCAGTCCACCCATATCGCCGAGCGGCGCGCCCAGTTCGGCGGCAAGCTCTACCTGGAGTTCGGCGGCAAGCTCGTCGACGACATGCACGCCTCCCGCGTCCTGCCGGGATTCACCCCCGATAACAAGATCGTCATGCTCGCCGAGCTGGCCAGCGAGGTCGAGGTGGTCGTGGCCGTCAACGCCAAGGACTTCGCCCGCAACAAGGTGCGCGCCGACCTGGGCATCCCCTACGAGGACGACCTGCTGCGCCACATCGACGCCTTCCGCGGCTACGGGCTGTACGTGGCCAGCGTCGTCATCACCCAGTGGACCCACGACAACCGCCAGGCCCAGGACTTCAAGCGCAAGCTCGAGACCCTGGGGCTGAAGGTCTACCGCCACTTCCCCATCCCCGGCTACCCCAACGACGTCGCGCGCATCGTCTCCGATGAGGGCTACGGGCGCAACGAGTACATCGAGACCAGCCGCGACCTGGTGGTCGTCACCGCCCCCGGGCCGGGCTCGGGCAAGATGGCCACCTGCCTGTCCCAGCTCTACCACGACCACCAGCGGGGCCTGGCCTCGGGCTACGCCAAGTTCGAGACCTTCCCCATCTGGAACCTTCCCCTGGACCACCCGGTCAACATCGCCTACGAGGCCGCCACCGCCGACCTCGACGACGTCAACATGATCGACCCCTTCCACCTGGCCGCCCACGGCGTCCAGACCGTCAACTACAACCGGGACGTGGAGATCTTCCCGGTGCTCACCCGCCTGTTCGAGGAGATCCTGGGCTCCAGCCCCTACGCCTCCCCCACGGATATGGGCGTCAACATGGCCGGGCACTGCATCAGCGACGACGAGGCCTGCCGGGAGGCCTCCCGCCAGGAGATCATCCGCCGCTACTACAAGGCGCTGGTGGCCGAGAAGCGCGACGCCGCAGAGCCCGTCCAGTCCAACCGCATCGCCCTGCTCATGGCCAAGGTGGGGGTGAGCACCCACGACCGCCCCGTGGTGGACCCGGCCCTGGCCGTGGCCCGCGCCACTCACGCGCCGGGGGCCGCCATCGAGCTGCCCGACGGGCGGATCGTCACCGGCAAGACCAGCGCCCTGCTGGGCTGCTGCTCGGCGATGCTGCTCAATGCCCTCAAGACTCTGGCGGGCATCGAGGACGGCGTGGAGCTGCTGGCGCCGGAGTCCATCGAGCCCATCCAGACCCTCAAGACCCAGCACCTGGGCTCGCGCAACCCGCGGCTGCACACCGACGAGGTGCTCATCGCCCTGGCCGTCTCGGCCAATGGGGATGACAATGCCCGGCGCGCCCTGGACCAGCTCGAGAGCCTGCGCGGCTGCGACGTGCACACCTCCACGATCCTGGGCCCCGTGGACGAGGGCATCTTCCGCTCCCTGGGCGTGCAGGTCACCAACGAGCCGGTCTACGCCACCAAGTCCCTGTACAAGAAGCGGTAGCGCCTCAGCGGGCGGATCGCCCGCCGGCCCGGGGCGCCGATCCTGCGCTCCGGGCCCGGCAGATGGTCAGCACTGCGCGCTCGACGGCGTAGACGGGGTCCCGGCTGGCGCCCTTGGTCTCGGCGTCGGCCCGGGCCACGGCCAGGATGGAGGCGGCCAGGGCATCGTCGGACCAGCCCGAGAGCTCGCGCCTGGCCCGGTCGACCTGCCAAGGCGCCATGCCCAGCTCGGCGGGGCTCATGCGCCTGCCCCCGGCGGCGGCCACGCGCGCCAACTGGCGGATCTTCATGGCCAGGGCCGCCACGATGGCCACCGGGTCGGTGCCCGTGGCCACGGCGTGGCGCAGGGCGGTCACGGCGGCGGGGGCGTTACCGGCCGCGGCGGCGTCGGCGACGGTGAAGCCGGTGGCCTCGATGCGCCCGGCGTAGTAGGTGCGCACGTGCTCCACGCTCACGGTGCCCTGGGTGTCGGCCAGGAGCTGGTCGACGGCGGCGCTCAGCTCGCGCACGTCGCTGCCCAGGGCGTCGACGAGCGCCCCGACGGCCTCGGGCTCGATGCGCCGTCCGGCGCGGCGCACGTCGGCGGTGACCAGGGCGGACTTGTCCTTGGCGCTCTTGATGGCCTCGCAGGCGATGACCGGGTAGGGGGAGGCCTTGATCGCATCGAGGAGCCTCTTGCCGCGCTGGCCCCCGTTGTGGCGCAGGATCACGGCGACCTCGGGGTCGGCGGCGCCCACGTAGGCCAGCAGGTCGCTCAGGAGCGCGTCGGTCATCTGCTCCAGGGCGGGGATGAGGATGAGCCGCGGCTCTCCGAACAGGGAGGGCGAGACGAGGGTGTCGAGCTGGTGGGCCTCATAGGTGGCGGCCTCGACCCGCGTGACCTGCGTCGTGGGGTCCTTGGCCTTGGCCTGGGCCACGAGGAGCGCCACAGCCCGGTCGGCCAGGATCTCCTCCCCGGCGCGGATGAGGACCACCGGGGCGAGCTCGGCCTGGTCCCAGGGGATTCCTGCCGGGGCGCTGGAGCCTCGGGCGCTGCGCGCCCCGCGGGAGCGCGAGGATCGGGGGGATGCCATGGGCCAAGCCTGCCACGGGGCGGCGGCCTGCGCCCCGCCGCGGCGCGCAGGATGCCCGGCAGGCGCCCCGCGCCGGGAGGGCGGCGCAGCAGGCCTGCGCACCTGCGGCGCGCCCCGGGGTGGGCCAGGGCGAGGGCGACGGCCTCGGCCCCGGCTGCCCCCAGCGCGCCGGTGATCCCCGCGGGCCAGGCCATCTGGGCTCCTGGCAGGTGGGCGAAGGCCCCGGCGACCGCCACCAGCCAGGCGCAGCCCGCCGTCGCCGGCCGGGCGATGAGCCAGGCGGCCGCGGGCCACAGGGGTGCGATGAGGGCCGCCAGGACGCCGCAGACCGTGACCAGGGGGACCACGGGCGCGGCCAGGACGTTGGCGGGCACCGACCAGGCCCCCACGCTGGGCTGGAGGAGGATGAGGATGGGGGCGCAGGCCGCCTGGGCCACCAGGGGCAGTGCCACGGCGGTGGCGGCCCACCGCGGCAGGTGGCGGGACAGGGCTGCGGCCGCCGGTCGCTGCCCCAGCAGGATGCCCGCCGTGGCCGACACGGACAGGGCGAAGCCGTAGTCGCGGGCCTGCCAGGGGTCGATGAGCAGCAGCAGGACGATGGCGGTGTACAGGGAGGGCAGCGCCGTCGCCCGCCGTCCCGCGGCCACCCCGAGGAGCATGACCGAGCCCATGGCGGCCGAGCGCAGCACCGATCCCGAGGGGCGCACGAGGATGACCAGGCCGGCCAGGAGGAGGGCCCCGATCAGGGCCCGCCACCGGCGCGGCACCACGCCCAGGGCCGCCAGGCACAGCCCCAGGACGATGGCCACATGCTGCCCCGAGACGGCTGTGAGGTGGGTCATGGAGACAGTGCGCATGTCCTGGCGCACGGAGGCGGGCAGGGCATGGTCGTCCCCCAGGGCCACCCCGGGCACGAGCTCGCGGCTGCCGGCGGGCCAGGGCCCCGGTGGGGCCTGGCCGGGGCCGGCCCCACCGGTGGGGGCGCCGGCGGCCTGGGCAAGGCCCCGCCTGAGCGCGGTGACGGCGCCCAGGGTGCCCGAGGCGGGCTCGAGGAGCCGCACGCTGGCGGAGCGGCCGATGAGGGCGACCTCCCGCCTGCCGGGGTCGGTGGTCTCCGGGCTCGCGCGCACCCGCACCCGGTCGCCCATCTCCAGGCGGGCCCACTCCTGCCCGGCCAGGACGATGGCGCGCTGCCGGCAGGGCCGGCCCTCGAGGCTCTCGACATCCAGGATGGTGATGACGGTGGTGGCCCTGGGCGTGGCCGATACCCGGGGCTGCTCGGCGATGGTGCCGATGAGCGTCACGGAGCCTGGGCGCGTGGTGGCGGCGGTGAGGGGGTCGAGGCTGCGGGACCACATCTGGGCGGCGCCCACTGCCAGCACGCCGCAGACGGCCACCAGGCAGACCAGGAGGCTGGCGGTGGGTGAGCCGATGGTCTCGGGCCGGTCCTGGGGCGCTCCCGGCCGGTGGTCGGCGCGGTGGCGCGGTGGGCGACGGCGCAGGACGGCAACAGCCAGGAGGGTGGCGGCCCCCAGGCAGGCCAGGGCGACGGCGGCCACTGTGCTCCACGCTGCGGCTGGCCGGCCGACCGCCCAGAAGGCCGCCGCCCAGGCACCGAGGGCGGGGGGCAGGAGCCGCAGGTCGAGGGCCTCGGGGGCCTTGCCGCTGCGGGCGTGCGGGGGCTCGCGCCGGGAGGGGGCGAGGGCCGAGAGGAGGGCGGGGTCGTCCCAGGGCGCTGCCGCGGCGGGGCGGGCCGGAGGCTGCGGACCGGGGGTGTCGGGGGTGTCGTCGCGGGTCATACAGTGGCCGCCTCCTTGAGCGCCTCGAGCTTGGCCTGACCGATGCCGGGAACATCGGTGAGGTCCTCCACGGAGGCGAAGGGCCCGTGGGTCTGGCGGTGCTCGACGATGCGCTGGGCCAGGGCCGGGCCTATCCCGGGTAGGTCCTCGAGCTGGGAGGCGGTGGCGGTGTTGATGTTGATGCGGCTGCCGGGCGCCGCCTGGGGGCCGGACCCGGCCGCATCTCCTGGTGCCTGCGGGCCCGGGGCACCGGGGGCTGCCGGCCCGCCCGCATGGGCGGGATCCTGGCCGGGGTCCTGGGGCGGGAGGGTCTCCCCGAGGCGGGGCACCCGCACCTGCTCGCCGTCGGCCAGGACACGGGCCAGGTTGAGCTGGTCGGTGTCCGCCTCGGCGGTGGCCCCGCCGGCGGCCTCGATGGCGTCGACGACGCGCGCCCCATGGCGCAGCAGGACGACCCCGGGGCTCTGGACAGCGCCGGCGACGTGGACGACGACCCGGTCCTGCGCGGGGGCTGCGGTGCTCAGCGGGTCCACCGGGGCTGTGCCGCCTCCTTGGGCGCCGGCACCGCTGGGGGCCGCGGGGCCGGCCGGCTGCGGCGCTCCGGCTGCGCCCGGTGGGACGGCTTGGGCGGGGGAGGCTGCTGCGGCGTCGGTGGGGGCCGGGGTCGGGACGGGTGCGGGGGCTGGGGCCGAGGGCGCCAGGGCGACGGCGCGCAGGGCGAGCAGGAGGGCCAGGGCGATGAGTGCCACACCGGTGGCGATGGCGGCGCGTGGGGCGATGGCCAGGCGCCGGGGATGGGTCTCGGGCTCGATCGGGTCGGTGGAGCAGGCGAGCCGCACGAGCTCCTCGAGGGGCCGCTTGCCCGAGTGTGCCCGCCTGCCTGCCATGCCTCGACGCTACTGCGGGGCGCGCGGGGCGTCTCGCGCACCTGCCATGCCTGTGGATGGGGCCTGCAGGAGCGATGGCTGTGGAGACCGGCTCGCGGCTCTATTCCAGGGCGGGGGCCACTGCGATGCCCAGGGCACCTGGTCCCAGGTGGACGCGCAGGGCCCGGTCGATGGGCAGGGTCAGGGTCTGGACGGTGATGGCCCCGGCCGCATCGAGGGCTGCGCGCAGCTCCTGGGCGAGCTCGTCGAGGGCGGTGGGGTCCTCGCCCTGGATGGCCAGGCGCACGGGCCCGGCCGGGGGGCGCGGCCCTGACAGGGCGGTGCCTCCGGCGGCGTGGACGGCGTGGTCGATGAGGCTCCTGCGGGCCCGTGCGGCTCCTCGCACGGTCTCGACGGCCCGGATGCCTGCGGGGGCGACCTCGAGGACGGGGCGGATGCCCAGGACTCCGCCGAGTCGGGCGGTGGTCCTGTCGATGCGGCCGGAGCGGGCCAGGTGGCCGAGGCTGTCGATGATGAAGTACTGGTGGGAGCGGGCCGCGGACTCGTGGGCCAGGGCGGCGCCGTGCCGCAGGTCCCGTGCGCCGCTGGCGGCCAGGGCGGCCAGGGCGAGCGCTCCCGAGCAGGTCCCGGAGTCGATGACCGCGACGTGGGCCTCCTCGTCGGCGTTGACCTGCTGGGCTGCCAGGCGCGCATTGTCCAGGGTGCCGGACAGGGATGCGGACAGGTGGAGGGCCAGGACCTGCCGGCTGCGCCTGGCGGCGCTGCGGTAGGCCTGGGCGAGCTCCTCGATGCTGGGCC
Organism: Actinomyces capricornis; assembly: GCF_019974135.1. Classification (NCBI taxonomy): domain Bacteria; kingdom Bacillati; phylum Actinomycetota; class Actinomycetes; order Actinomycetales; family Actinomycetaceae; genus Actinomyces; species Actinomyces capricornis. The sequence goes on along the minus strand of NZ_AP025017.1, from coordinate 2,583,697 downwards.
GGGAGGTGGTGGATGCGCCGGTCTCATCGGTGTGGGTGTGGAGGGCGACGACGTCGATGCCGTGGTCCTGGGCGAGGCTGCGCGTGAGGCAGGCGGCGGAGTCGGTGACGACGGCGATCGGCATGCCGACAGCCTATCGGTCGATCGGTGCGCCCCGCCGCGGCGATGATGGCCTGGGACGACGCCTGCGCCGGGGTGACGGATCCGACCATGGAAGCACGCATTCTCAGGGACCGATTTTCCGCCTTCTTTCATTGATTATTCTACTTCCTTTCAGGATGCTTCAATCTTATGCGACTGCTACGAAAACGAGAAGTTCTCGACCATTCATTGTGCCTCACCGCAAGCACGGCCTTACCGCAACGCAAACCTACGGGCACAGCCCCGGCAGAGCATCACCGCCCACGATGCGGTGGGCGTCAGCACACGCCTAGCATGCACTCATGAAAACCATGAAACGACTCGCTCCCCACTCTTCGCGACCACTGATGCTCGCATTCGTCACCGCCCTGGCAATCTCCGGATGCGGCACGGATAGCGCTGACCAGGTCGCCGCCGAAACGACCTCCACAACAGTCACGTCAGCAGCACCCGACCAGGCCCCTGAATCACCCAGCACGACCCCCGACACCAGCACTCCCCCAGCCCCCACTCCGAGCACGACCCCTGACCCCCAGGGCGGAGGCACCACGCCTCCCCCGCCCTCCGACGCCGGCTCCACGGGCGATCCCGGCAGCACCAAGGGCGCAGCCCCTACCCTGCCCACCGGCAAGAACCTGACACGCGACGACTTCTTCAATCCGCCGGACAACAGCAAGCAGGCCCCTTTCGATGTGGCAGGTGAAAAGCATGAGGGAATCGGGGTGAGTGCCGTCGGCCGCGGAAACGATGAGCTGGAGCTACGACTCGGCAACCGGTACAGCCGCCTGACCTTCAACGCCGGCCAGGCCGATACCTCCGAGGCATCGGACACGTACCTGAGGGTGGAGATCATCGCGAATAACGCAACTGTCAGCACCACCGACGTGCCCTTCAATGAGATCAAGCCCTTCGACGTTGATGTCACCAATGTCAACGCCGCAAAGATCAGGCTCTCAAAGGTGGACGACAAGGGGAACATCAGCTACTCGGAAAAGAAGATCACCGCCGTCCTCTTCGATATTCAACTCCAGTAGATCAAAAGCACCCCACCAACCCATCTGGCGGATACGAGCATGGAATCCGAGACGCAGGAGAATCCATCCCAGACTGATCCAGTGGCAAACAAGACTCTCCACTGGACGAGACTCTCTGCCATCTGGGCCAAATACAATGCCATCATCACGACGATCGGCGTCGCGATCGCCGCAATCAGCTTCATAGTCACGATGAACAAGGCTGCGATCACCGCCCCCGGGCATCCCGTAACTCACGACGACGGCACCGCCGCGACCACCGCTATCTCTACAGGCGCTCCTCCTGCAGACCCGTCAGACCTCTCCTCCACCCCACCCACAGGCTGCTTCAAGGACGATTCTCCTGTCCCGTGCAGCTCCCCTCATGATAAGGAGGTGTTCCAGCCCGGAGAAGGACTCTCCTGCGACACCAGTGGACTCATCACCTACCTGGGCGGCCAGCCGGGGGTGGATCTGCTCAATGCGGATCTGGAGGTCGCCGCCGCCAATAGCGACGGCACGCTCTGCGCCATCACCAGCAAGAACGACCTCCCTCACACGTCGATTGAGGGGATATGGGCTCCTGGCCGTGGCAGCGAGTACCCCGCTGGCGGTCAATTCAGAAGGTGCCTCGACAGTCGAGGAAATCCAGCACCCTGCAACGACGAGCACTTCTCAGAGATCATCTATGAGGGGCCCGACGATGTCGATTGCGAAGCGAAGTACTCGGAGTTCACCGGCAGGAGCTTGAAGGAGGATTATTCGACGATCAAAGTTCTCTCGAGCTCTTCGGGAGAGCAGAAGATCTGCACAGCCGCACTACGCTCCAATTCCGATGCGCTTACGGCATCACTGCGCTGGCTGCACAGCAAAGCCCTGCCGGTGAGGCGGTAACGGGGCGCCGGTCCGGCACAGTCCTCTTAGGCCCCCACTGATCGAGCCTCGATGAGCCCGGTATAGAGCTCGGACAGCCGTCCGGCGGCGGTGGCGACGTCGAAGTCCCGTGATACCTCCAGGGCGCCGCGGCGCAGGCTCTCCAGGCGCGCGTCGTCACCCAGGACCTCGTTGAAGGCCCGGGCGAGGTCCTCCCCTGCAATGCCGCCGGCGAGGACCGCGTTGCGCTCGGTGAGGCACTCGGTCATGCGCTCATCGCAGTACACGATGGGCAGCCCCGCCGCGGAGGCCTCCAGGAACACCATGGGCTGGTTGTCGAAGTGGTAGGAGGCCAGGGCGAAGATGTCGGCCTGCTTGAGCATCGCGGCCACCTCCACCGGTGAGCGCATCCCGGCGAAGATCACCCGCCGGCCCACCCCGAGCTCATCGGCCCGCCGACGCAGGTCCTCCTCGCTGGGGCCTCCTCCCACCAGTACGAGGCTGACGCTGCTGTCAGTGAGATGCGGGAGCGCCTCGATGAGCGCTATCTGGCGCTTCTCCGGGCTGAGGCGGGCCACGCAGATGATGAATCGCTGTCCCGGGGCCTTATCGATGGGCGAGTCCTCGCCGTGGGCGTGGCGGTAGCGGGAGGTGTCGATGCCATTGGGCAGGATCATGCACGGTGAGCTCAGTCCTCCGTCGTCGATGAGGATCTGCGCCAGGTGCTGGGAGGGGGACAGGCAGGCATCGCACTTGTTGGCGAAGGCCGCGGTCAGTCGCCAGCCATGGCGCGACAGCGCCGCCTTGATGGTGGCCCGGCGCAGGTGCTTGATGGAGTCGCGGTGGACTCTGGGCAGCACCGGGGCAGACTTCAGCGCCACGGGAAAGGCGAAGGACAGGGCGAGGAGCCCGGCTATCACGGCCACCGGGTAGTCGTCGATGAGCTCGGTGTAGAGGGTGTGAATAGTGGTCACATGCGGGATCCCCTGGCGCTTGGCCACGGTCTGTGCCAGCACCCCCAGGCTGAACTGGGTCTGGCTGTGGACGATGTCGAAGCCGTAGCGGTCGAATCGCCTGGCCAGGCCCGGATAGATATTGGCCATCTCCCGGCTGTCGAAGACGTAGTACTTCGAGGAGGACAGGCGGATGATGTGGTCATCCTGCTCCACGTGGCCCTCCACCTTGGGTGCCACGATGAAGACCTCGTGGCCCATGCGCTCCAGCGCCTCGCGGAAGCCCGCCGTGGAGGTCGCGACCCCATGAACCGAGGGCAGGTAGTCGTCGATGAAGAAGGCGATCCGCATCTCAGCGCCCACCCGCCTCGTGGAAGACGACGTGGCGCCCGAACCGGGGCACGGCATGCCCGCAGAGCACGGATCGGGGCTCCCCCACCGGGTGGAGGCGGTCGCCAGGGCGGGCCTGGGCGCTGGGCGTGGTGGTCGGCCAGTTCATGGATGGGGCGAACCTCGTTGCTGGGGATGGGCAGGGGTCCTGTGCAGGGCCCGCCGGGGCGGCGCGCCCTGTCAGAAGGGTTCGATGGACCGAGGCTACCCCGGGGAGGACAGGTCGGGACCCTCCCCTGCCCGGGAGGGCTGCGTCACACCCCGGGCGCGTCTCGGCGCTCAGCCCAGGTGTCGGGTTCAGTGGCCTTGGGCCTCCTCGCCCTGGTCGGTCAGATAGGTCTGCAACCTCACCAGATCGAAGGGCTCATCACTCTCCGTGGTCGTCAGCACCCCGGCCACCGCCCGCGCCGGGCCCCCATCGACCGAGTACGTCGCCCGCCACGTCGTGGTCAACGTGATCCTGACCCCCTGCGCCGTGGCGGAGTACTTGTGGAACACCGTGTGATCAGGCCACGGCGCCCCCGCATCCGTCGTGGTCAACGACGTCCCATCACCCCAGGACCACGTATAGGACACCGGCGTGGCCACCACCCGCACCGCCGAGCCACCCACCACCGTGTCAACCACCTGATCAGCACCCGAGGTATACACAATCACCACCTTGGACACCAGCGCCCGAGACCCCGGCGGCTGACGCACGATCCCCGACCCCTGCGCCACCACCCGCTGCGCATCCGACGAGGTCACCACCACCGAACCACCCCCACCAGACCCAGGCCGAGATCCCCCCACCAGCGACAGGACATCACCCTGACACTCCTTACCCATCACAGAATCAGCAGCCTCATTCCGCCTGCACGCACCCGGCGAGGCATCCGCACTCACATCCACGCCGCCCTCAGCACTGGAATCACCCCCACCCGAAGCACCCACATCCTCCTGCGGCGCCTGCGCAATCTCCGTCTCCCGCGTCTGAGTCATATCGATCGAGTTATCCAGACCTTCAGCCGTGAAATTAACCCCATCTTCACCTCCATCCGCGACCGCTATCGAACTGACACAAAGCAGAGGCAGCACAAACATCGCGCACCATGACCGCGATCTCATTGAACATCACCGCCACGAATAATCCACCGCCCGTTCTCATACTTCATAGCTAGGATGACGACAACGCGATCCCGGGCCTCACCCATCTTGGGCTCACCTCCAGTGCCGTCATAGGTGCGGGTCTCTTCCTGCTTGATCGCGATATCCACACGGGAGTAGTCGCTGCCCGCGCCAGGCTCGACATACTGGGTCTGACTGACCGCCGGCGTCCAGAACTCAGTCCACCCGCCCTTGCTGTGCAGCTCGGTGACATTGTCGATCACTGATGTGCAAAAGGCGCAGTCCTTACGGGTCATCGCCCGCCACTCCGTCAAGTCCCCCGTGGCATACACATACGGATAGAGCTGAACGAAGTACTCCGCCGTCGCGATCGCCCCAGCCGGGGAGTCCTCATCCATACCCACCGGCCTGTCAGGCAACGGGGTCGCCAGAGCCGCCTGACGACTGGCCGCCTGCTCCGCCGGCAGCTCCACCACCGGCCCACCACTCGGATCGGCCGCCACACCAGAGTCCAAAGCCCCCGACCCCCCAGACGCAGCACCCGACGCACCCGCCGAGCCCTCACCACCCCCAGCACTCGCCACCGGCGCAGCAGCCCCACCACCACACCCACCCAGCACCGGCACCACCAGCACCAAGCACACCACCACCAACCGCACCCACCCAGAGCGCCAACCCCCGCGCCCGACCACCGGCACCAAACGCCCTCGACCCACCAGCCCACGGGCACCACGCCCCGGGGCCCGCCACCGCGGCCCCCGAGCCCCCGGCCCCCGCCCCACGGGCCCACATAACGACCTCAAGCGCCGCCGACCCACCGGCCCGCGGGCATCACCGCACCGGCCAGGTCCCACCGTCCCAGAGCGCCAACCCCCGCGCATGCCATACGTGCTCATCATCGACCACCATCATCACCAAGCAGAGAAACCGGGAACCACCAGCACGGTCCACACTGACCAGTACTGATCACACGACTGTAACCACACCACCGGCCCCACGCCACCCCAACCACCACACCTGTGGACAACCCCGCCCCCACGCCGTCGCTCAGGCAGTCGGGGTGCACGGCCGCCCGGGAGTCGGCCCCGATGTCACAGTGAGCGTTTACGATGGCATCATGACCGACTCCGCTGATATCGCACGCCTCAAGGCCGAGGCCGCGCAGGCCGCCGCTGAGGCCGCCGCAGCCAAGGCAGCCGCCGCCCAAGCCGCCCTCGACGCCGCGATCGCCTCCGGGGCCACGCCCGATGCCCCATCCGACGACCAAACCGCCGATGCCGACGACGGCGCCGGTGCGGCCGAGCGCGCCTCTGAGGCGGGCGAGGCCGCAGCGCAAGCCGTAGCGGGCAGCCCGCCGCCCGCTGAGCAGGAGCCCGCCGAGGAGGCGCAGCAGCCCGCTGAGCACCCTGCGGTCGAGGCCCCAGGCGCCGAGGCCGCCGCCCGGCCAGCCGCGACGCCGTCGGAGCCCCCTGCGGCCGCTCCAGCAGAGTCCACAGCGCCATCGGAAGGTGCCGCGCCCTCGCACGAGCCAGCGCCATCGAGCTACGCCGCCCAGGTCCGCGACGGCTACTCCTTCTCCGCCCCGACCCTGCCGGTGGGCACCTACCTCGACACCCAGGCCGAGGGCGAGCCCGCACCCGTGGCCGGCCTGTCGGTCGGCATCCCCCTGGGGCTGCTCAACCGCCACGCCCTGGTGGCGGGCGCCACAGGAACCGGTAAGACCCGCACCCTCCAGCTGCTGGCGGAGGGGCTGAGCGCTGCGGGTGTCCCGGTCTTCCTGTCCGACATCAAGGGAGACCTCACGGGCCTGGCCGAACCGGGCACCACCAGTGACAGGCTCACCGCCCGCACGGCCGCCACCGGCCAGCAGTGGGCTCCCCAGTCCTTCCCCCTGGAGCTGTTCACCCTGGGCGGCGGCGCCCAGGACGGGGCGGTCAAGGGCACCCCGATCCGCACCACGGTCACCGAGTTCGGGCCGATCCTGCTCTCGCGGGTCCTGGACCTCAACGACACGCAGGCCTCCGCCCTCCAACTCGTCTTCCACTGGGCCGACGCCCAGGGCCTGGCGCTACTGGACCTCAAGGACCTGCGCGCCGTCGTGGACTACCTGACGAACACGGATGCCGGCAAGGCCGAGCTCAAGACCATCGGAGGGGTCTCGGCGGCCACGGCCGGGGTCATCCTGCGCCAGATCGCCGCCCTGGAGGCGGCCGGCGGGGACGCCTTCTTCGGCGAGCCCGCCCTGGACGTGCGCGACCTCATGCGCACCGCCCCCGACGGGCGCGGCCTCATCTCCGCCCTGGAGCTGGCCGACATCCAGTCCCAGGGCACGCTGTTCTCCACCTTCCTCATGTGGCTGCTGGCCGAGCTCTTCGAGACCCTGCCCGAGGTGGGCGATCCGGACAAGCCCACGATGGTGTTCTTCTTCGACGAGGCCCACCTCCTCTTCTCCGGCGCCACCAAGGCCTTCCTGGAGGCAGTGGTGCGCACCGTGCGCCTCATCCGCTCCAAGGGGGTGGGCATCGTCTTCATCACCCAGTCCCCCACGGATGTGCCCGACGAGGTCCTGGCCCAGCTGGGCTCGCGGATCCAGCACGCCCTGCGCGCCCACACCCCGGCCGATGCGGCGAACCTGAAGAAGGCAGTCTCCACCTTCCCCACCAGCCCCCTGAACCTCAGCCAGGTGCTCACCAGCCTGGGCACGGGCCAGGCGGTGGTCAGTGTCCTGGATGAGAAGGGCCGACCCGCGCCCGTGGCCCCCGTGGTCGTCAACGCCCCCGCCGCCGTCATGGGCCCGGCCCAGGAGGCCACCGTGGCCCAGGTGCTGTCCTCCTCGGCCCTGGCCTCGAAGTACGCGACGACGGTGGACAACGAGTCCGCCTACGAGCTGCTGGCCAGCCGCGTGGCGGCCGATGCCCAGGCCGCCGAGGAGGCGCGCGCCGCGGAGGAGGCCGCCAAGGAGGCGGCCAAGGCCGAGGCCGCCGCCCAGAAGGCTGCGGAGAAGGAGGCGGCTCAGCGCCAGAAGGAGGCTGAGCGGCTGGAGCGCGAGGCCGCTAAGGAGGCCGAGCGCCGTCAGCGGGAGGCCGAGCGCGCCGCCCAGCGCCGCAACCGGGAGATCGAGAGGACCATCGGCTCGGTGGGCCGCCAGATCACCCGGGAGATCACCCGCTCCATCTTCGGCACCCTGCGACGGCGGTAACGTCCAGAATCGAAACAAGGCGACACGCTAGAAGCAACGCAAAGGAAAAGGAACACGATGAAATCAGAAATTCGCCCATCTCAGATCAACGACCTCTCAGAAAGAGTTCGCAGAAATAAATATGCAGAATACCTAAAGTCAATGCGTCTTGTTAAAATTCGAGGGTTCAGTGATACTGAGATTACCTTTGATTTTCCAGTTACCGCTCTGATTGGCCCCAACGGGTCAGGAAAAACCACAGTTCTTGGAGCGGCTGGCTTGCTTTATAAGTCCGTGTCACCTAGACGTTTTTTTGCAAAAAGCGGGCGCTACGATGACTCCATGCAAAATTGGAAAATAGAGTATACCGCGCTTAGCGAAAACATGAAGTCTGGAACGTCGATAACTCGAACCGCAAGTTTCCGTCAGGCAAAATGGAATCGAGACGCATTAACCCGTTCAGTACTAGTAATTGGCATCGATAGGACACTTCCTGCAACAGAACGAAAGAACCTAAACCCATTCATTGGAAACAACTTCAAGGGATCTGAAGAGCACACTTTTTCGCAAGCAATTGTCGATGCGGTTCAGAAAATCTTGGGAAAGAATGCGGACAACTACCTAAGTATCAGCGCAGATAAAACTAAGACGAAAATCTTTGCCATGCGCGACGAGTCAACCTCGAGTGTAGGGTACTCTGAATTTCATTTCGGAGCCGGGGAAGCAAGTATAATTAGAATCGTATCAGAAATCGAGGAAGCACAGGATGGGTGTTTGATGTTGATCGAGGAGATCGAAAATGGCCTCCATCCGTTAGCGGTGAGGAGATTAGTTGAATATCTAATAGATGTCGCTAAGAGAAAGTCAACCCAAGTCGTTTTCACGACGCATTCCAATGCAGCACTAGAGGCACTTCCAGACGATGCAGTTTGGTCATGTTACGACGGGAAGGTAAAGCAAGGGAAACTTGACATCGAAGCTCTCCGCACTCTGACAGGAGAAGTAGAGTGTCAGGCAGCAGTTTTCACAGAAGACAGTTTTGGTGCTGTTCTAGCGGATATAACTTTACGAAAACTGAAATCGCAAGGTGTGAAAAGATCCTCCATAGAAATTCATCACATGAGTGGAGCTGACTCTGCATATCAGCATGTCGCCTACCACAACAGTAATCCAACTTCATCCTTTCCTGCAATTGCACTACTAGATGGCGACATGAAAAACAACTCGAAATTCTCTACAAAAGAAATAAAAGCAGGTGATTTGAAGTTTACCTCGACTGTGTTTTGTCCCGGCGATTCCCATCCGGAAGTCGAGATATTCGAGGATGTTTACGCTAAACTAACTCAGATTCTCGGGAAACTTACGCAACGATTGACACTAGACACAGACTCGCAAACTCAGGTAAAGAAATCAATAGAGACGCGTCGGTCCACATGCCGAGACCCTCACCTGCTATTCGCACAGATAGCAGAAGATTTAGACTTCCTACCAACCGACACCGTTGAAAGAGCATTTATAACGATTTGGTGCGATAGTTTCCCGGAAAAAGTGGAACGAATGTGGGAAGGAGCACTCCCCTGCCTCGTGTCTCAAGGAATTAGGGAGTGAAATATAGCTTCACCCTAAACCACTCTCATTGTTTATTCTCATCACTTCTTGTGCCTAGTGTCAAGGGGTGGGAGCAGCGAGGAGGCGTTCGAGGGCTTGGCGGGGGGCTAGTCCGGGGTGGCTCGGGGGCGTTCATTGAGTTCTTCAGCGATGGTGGTGGGGTAGAGCTGGTACTGGGGATGGGGGGGGCCTTTGGGCAGGTCCTGGCGGATCAGTCCACCTGTGTTCTCGTTGGAGCCTGATTGCCGGGCCGTGGGGATCGGCGAGGTAGACCGGCATGTCGGTGGCCTCGATGAGCTAGCGCCCCGCCAGCACCACTTGGACCCAGCTAGTCGCCGTCCGCTGGCCAGGCCGGATGTCATGGGCATTGCGGTGGGCAGCCAGCCAGGCGCTGATGGTACGGGCAGTGGAAAAAACAGGCACATCAAGCGTGGCACGATAGGACACCCGTGCGGGGCCTGACCGGAGCAAGTAGATGTTGTTCATACACACCACTGTGCCCCCAGGCCCCGCATGCCCCTACCCACGCCCGTTACCTTGTTGGTGGTCCTGGGTGGTCCGGGGCCGGGCCAGCCGCCTCCGGCATGATGTCTTGCCCCTGTCTACCCAATGATCCGGGGGGTGTTGTCACCGGTGGTGGCGGGCAGAGGGTGACCGCTGATCAGGGGAACGACCCGCCGTTGTGCGGCGAGGTCTTTCGCAGGCGTGGGTGCGGAACCGTCTGCTCACGCGCTGGCCGTGTCACGAGCACGAGAGGCGTTGTAGGGCGCATGGACATCGAGGATATTGAGGTCTTCGTCGGCACCGGGCGTCGGCAACGAGCACTGGGCGACAGCACTGACCCGGGACGGGCGGGGGTGCGTCTCGTAGTGTGGTGGTAATTCCTGCGGGGCTTGGCCAGCCGGGGGTGCTGGGGTGGGCATCGTGGGGTCCGTGTTCGTCGACCAAGATTCACAAGGAGTGTCCCCACGATGCCCAAGAACCAGTCTGCCGTGTCCGTGCTGATCCGGGAAGTCCTGGACGACCCCGGCCTGGCCCATGACGAGGTGTTCCGCCGGATGCTGCAGGCCGGCCTGCAGGACCTGGTGGACGCCGAGGCCGCCGCCGTGATCGGCGCGGCGCCCTATGAGCGCACCGAGCAGCGCACCAACAGGCGTAACGGCAAGCGCGCCAAGACCTTGGACACCACTGCCGGAAGCATTGAGCTGGCCATCCCCAAGCTGCGCACCGGGTCCTTCTACCCCTCGCTGCTCAACCCTCGCAGGCGGGTCGACAAGGCCCTGTACGCGGTGATCGCCACCGCCTGGGTCGAGGGGGTCTCCACCCGCAAGGTCGACGACCTGGTGCGGGCCCTGGGCTGCGAGTCGGGGATCTCCCGCTCGACGGTCTCGCGGATCTGCAAGGAGCTCGACGAGGCCGTCGGGGAGTTCATCTCACGCCCGCTGGACCACGACTGGTTCCCCTACCTGTTCCTGGACGCCACCTACCTGGACGTGCGCATCGGGCGCCGGGTCGTCTCCCAGGCCATGGTGGTGGCTACCGGCGTGTCCGGGTCCGGTAACCGCGAGATCCTGGGCATGGCCCTCGGGGACGCCGAGACCACCGACTTCTGGACCGGTTTCCTGCGCTCCCTGCGCCAGCGGGGATTGAGGATCTCCAGCCCAACCGACCCGCTGGGGGTCGCACTGGTCACCAGTGACGCCCACGCCGGCCTGAGGGCCGCGGTCAAGGCGATCCTGCCGGGCGCGGCCTGGCAGCGGTGCCGCGTGCACTTCGCCCGCAACGTCACCCACACCGTGGGCTCAGCCCACTCCAAGCCGGTCAACGCCCTGATCTCCACCGTCTACGCCCAAACCACCCCCCAGGCCGTGGCAGCGCAGTACAGCAAGGTCGTTGACTCCCTGAGCGAGTCCTTCCCCCAGGTCGCCCAGATGCTCACCGACGCCCAGAGCGACCTGACCGCCTTCGCCGCCATGCCCCGCGAGCACTGGCAGAAGATCTGGTCCAACAACCCCATCGAGCGCCTCAACCGCGAGATCAAGCGCCGCGCCGACGTCGTCCAGGTCTTCCCCGATCGAGACAGCGCCACCCGCCTCATCGGCGCCATCCTGCTCGAGCAGCACGAGGAATGGCGCTACGCCGAACGCCGCTACCTCTCCCAGACCTCAATGAACCAACTCGCCACCACCCTGACCACCGACCAACCCACAGCGACCACCATCACCCGATAGAACACTTACACCACACAAAAAGACTTGACCACGGGCGGAAGGTCTGGGCGTGTTAACTGTTCTGTGTAAGCCCTCTTGGAAGGACTGGCACACTGATGACTGTGATGGATGACAAGACTGTTCCTGCTTCTGGTGCTCAGGTGGCTGCTGAGCTTCGGGACTGTGGTGCTCTTGATGGGCTGTTGGCCCAGATCCGTGAGGGCTCGACGCCTCTGACTGGTCAGGACGGGCTGCTGCCCGCACTGCTCAAGGAGTCCTTGGAGGCCGGGCTGCGCGCCGAGCCAGGTGACCACCTGGGCTATGCCAAGGGCGAGCCCACCACCGAGGCCAGGGGTAACGCCCGCAATGGCACCACCACTAAGACCATCGATTCGGAGGTGGGGTCCTTCGAGATCGAGGTCCCCCGGGACCGGGCGGGGAGCTTTACCCCGCGCCTGGTGCGCAAGGGCCAGCGCCCGATGGACGGGTTGGATGCGTGTGAATCACCAGGCCTGGTACGCCCGGGGGGATTGAGAAGTGCGCGACATCTCCCATCACCTGCGTAAGACGCTGGGGGTGGACCTGTCCAGTGCGACGATCACCCCAGGATCACTGACGCGGTGCGCTGGGGCGGTCATGGACTGGCAGCAGCGCCCGCTGGAGGCCTTCTACCCGGTGGTCTACCTGGATGCCATCAGGATCAAGATCCGCCAGGGCAATCGGGTGGCCAATCGTGCCGCTCATATCGCCATCGGCGTGGATATGGAGGGCATCAAGCATGTGCCTTAAGCATCTGGGCCCCGGGCCGACGAGGGAGCTTCCTTCTGGGCCCACGTATGCGCCGATCTGGCCAACCGGGGCGTGTCTGACGTGCTGATCGTATGCTGTGATGGGCTAACAGGCTTGCCCGAGGCCATCGAAGCGACCTGGCCCGACTCAGTGGTCCAGACCTGCGCGGGTACCACCTGATCAGGGCCTCCATGCGCTTTGTGTCCTACGCCGATCGCAGGAAGGTCGCCGCGGCCCTCAAGCCGGTCTACACCGCCCCCAATCAGGAGGCCGCCTGGCAGGCCCTGGAGGACTTCGCCTCCAGCGACCTGGGCGGTAAGTACCCCCAGACCGCGGCGACCTGGGAGCGGGCTTGGGAACGGTTCACCCCTTTCCTGGCTTTCCCCCCGGCCCTGCGACGAGTGATCTACACCACTAATAGTATCGAGTCGCTGAACTACCAGCGGCGCAAGGTCACCAAGAACCGAGGCCACTTCCCTTCCGACGAAGCCGCCACCAAGCTGCTGTGGCTGACCATCTGCGACATCGAGGACAACCGCGCCTACGAACGAGCCAAGGAGACCGGCAAACGCGCCCCCGACAGGCGTGCCAAGGGCCACCTCATCGAAGGCCAGACCACCACCAACTGGAAGCAGGCCCTGGCCCAACTCACCACCGCCTACCCCGACCGCATCAACCCCTACCTCTAACCCACCCGCTTACACAGAAAACTTGACAGGCTCGAAGGTCTTCGACAAGGCTCTGCCCAACGACGAGGCCGGTCTACGAGCCCTCTACAAGAAGCTGGAGGACCACGGAAGCCTCCTGGTGGTGGTCGACCAGCCCGCCACCATCGGGGCCCTGGCCGTGGCAGTGGCTCAGGACATGGGCATCACTGTGGGCTACCTGCCGGGCCTGTCCATGAGGCGCATCGCCGACCTGACCCCAGGACAGGCCAAGACCGACGCCCGTGATGCTCAGGTGATCGCCCAGGCCGCCCGGACCATGCCCCACACCCTGAGAGCCATCAATGCCAGTGACCAGGATGCAGCAGCGCTGAGCATGCTCACCGGCTTTGACCTGGACCTGGCCCGCCAGGTCAACCAGACCGCCAACCGTATCCGGGGCCCGTGTGCACCCAGATCCACCCCGTACTCCAGGCCGTCCTGGGCCCCCGGCTCGAGCACGACGCCGTTCTGGAGGTGATCGCCTCCTGGCCCACTCCAGCCAAGCTCAAGCGGGCGGGTAAGACAAGGATTGACACCAAGCTCAAGACTCACGGGGCTCGTCGCCATGCCTCATGGACGCAGGAGATCATGGGCGCCCTGACCAAGCAGACCCTCACCGTCGCGGGGACCGACGCCGCTGGCGTCGTCCTGCCCCACCTGGCGCGCCAGCTCATCGCCCTGCACGCCCAGCGCCGTGACATCGCCACCCAGGTCGAGGCCCTGGTGGAGGCCCACCCTCTTTACGAGGTCCTGACCACCCGTGCCCGGGATCGGGGTCAGGACCGCCGCAGTGTTCATCGCTGAGACCCTCGGGCGCACCTTCGACACCGGTGCGCACCTGGCCTCCTACGCCGGTCTGACACCCGTGACCAAGAGGTCGGGCTCCTCGATCCGCGGCGAGCACGTCTCCCACGGCGGCAACAAGAGACTCAAGCGAGCCATGTTCGGCTCCGCCTTCGCCTCCCTGAGATCCGACCCCATCAGTCGCGCCTACTACGACCGCAAGATCGCCCAGGGCAAACGCCTTGGGCCAAGCCATCCTCGCCCTGGCCCACCGCCGCATCCTCACCCTCTACGCAATGCTCAGAGACGGCACCCTCTACAACCCCCAACCAGCACAGCCACTAGCAACCGCCGCTTGACACACCGCATAGGGGCACCCCCCTTTTCTTTATCGCCAACCCCATATCACCACTTCACGCTCGACCCACCATTTTCAAGAAACTCATTAAGTTTACCCACCAGAACATCCATAAGGCTGTCAGATATCCTTGCCGTCCATCGACCACGCCCATCATCCACCGGAAGTCCCATAAACCCAGACCGAGAACTACCTGTGGGGTTATAGATGATAAAATCAAGATCCTTGACAAGAAAAAAGAAATCCCCATTAAGAGACTGCACCTTTATAAGAGGGTTACTTTTATAGACATCCTTAAGGGCTGCGACCTTCGAAAACCTGACTCTATTATCAGGAATAAAGTACACATATTTAACCCCGCGTTGAATATTTCTTCGAACAACGTCTACGAAATCTCCACGCTCAAGATCTCCAGCGAGATCCACGGAAACAATCCACACTTCCTCCACCGATTCGCCAGCTTCGACCGCCTTAAGATAAGCATTATCCACAATCCATTCGAATCCCCCAAAATCCGCCTTTCTTAAAAATAAATCAACTCGTTCATCTATGCGCCTTGAAGCGCGCTCCACCGGAGCCACATAGCGCGCGTGGACTGTAAGCGAAGTAAGAATATACACAACGAAGACTGATACTACGCAAGCGACTGCCAACCAGGGATCAGATCGACCGAATATCCAGTCTAAAGCTAGAGAAAGAAGGAAGGCAAGCACTGCTGAATATACTGGAATTAAACCCGCCTGGAGCGATCCATCTTTAATCCAATTCTTGACCTTCATGAACATCGCAACTTCTTCTTAGGTTCGCCTCTTTTTTAGCAAACTAACCAATCTTGGAGTCTGTTTCATCTCCCTACTCCGGAACGATGCTCACCAGCTTCGGGGCCCGCACGATCACCTTGCGCACGCCCCGGCCCTCCAGGGTCCGCACCACGCCCGGGGCGGCCAGGGCCAGTCGCTCCAGCTCCTCGGCGCTGATATCCGGGTCCACCTGAAGGCGGTCGCGCACCTTGCCCTTGACCTGGACCACGCAGGTGACCTCCTCGGCGCGCAGCAGCGACTCGTCGGCCACCTCGGGGAAGGGCTCGCGGGCCAGGGAGCCCGCATGGCCCAGCCTGCTCCACAGCTCCTCGGCGATATGGGGGGCCACCGGCGCCGTCATGAGCACCAGGGCCTCCATCGCCTCACGGGGCACCGCCTCCAGACCGGTGAGGTGGTTGTTGAGCACGATGAGCTTGGCGATGGCCGTGTTCAGGCGCATCCCCTCATAGTCCTCGCGCACCCCCACGATCGTGCGGGCCACCAGGCGCCTGGTGGCGTCGTCGGCCGCCTCGTCGACGACGGTGACCTCACCGGTCTCCTCGCTGACGGCATTGCGCCACAGGCGCTGGAGGAAGCGCTGCGCCCCCACCACGGCCCGGGTCTCCCAGGGGCGGTCCACGTCCAGGGGGCCCATGGACATCTCGTAGACGCGGAAGGTGTCGGCCCCGTAGGCCTCGTACATCTCGTCGGGGGTGACGATGTTCTTCAGGGACTTGCCCATCTTGCCGTACTCGCGGCGCACCGGCTGGCCCTGCCAGGTGAAGACCGGCTCGCCGCCCTCCCCCGTCTCCTCCACGACCTCCTCGGCGGGCACGTACTGGCCGCGGGCATCGGTGTAGGCGTAGGCCTGCACGTAGCCCTGGTTGAACAGGCGGTGGTAGGGCTCCGAGGAGCTGACCACGCCCAGGTCGAAGAGCACCTTGTGCCAGAAGCGGGAGTACAGCAGGTGCAGGACCGCATGCTCCACTCCCCCGACGTACAGGTCCGTGCCGCCCGAGGTGTTGCCGGCCTCGGGCCGGGGCCCCATCCAGTAGGCCTCATTGGCCGGATCGATGAGCGCGTCCTCATTGGTGGGGTCGGCGTAGCGCATCTCGTACCAGCACGAGCCGGCCCACTGGGGCATCGTGTTGGTCTCGCGCCGGTAGGTGCGCAGGCCATCGCCCAGGTCCAGCTCGACCTCCACCCAGTCGGTGGCCTTGCCCAGCGGCGGCTCCGGGGAGGACTCGGCGTCCTCAGGATCGTAGGAGCGCGGCGAGTAGTCGGTGACCTCGGGCAGCTCCACGGGCAGCATCGACTCGGGCAGGGCGTGGACGCCGCCCTCCTCGTCCCACACGATCGGGAAGGGCTCGCCCCAGTAGCGCTGGCGGGAGAAGAGCCAGTCGCGCAGGCGGTAGGTCACCGCCCGGCGGCCCGCACCCCTGGCCTCCAGCCAGTCGATCATGGCGGCCTTGGCCTCCTCCTTGCCCATGCCGTTGATGTCCAGGTCGCCCCGGGCGGAGTTGACCACAACGCCGTCGCCCGTGTAGGCCCCCTGCGACAGGTCGACGCCGTCGGGATCCTCAAGCGGCCCGATGGTCTGGACCATGTCGACGCCGTAGGCGGTGGCGAAGGCGTGATCGCGCTCATCGTGGGCGGGAACGGCCATGACGGCCCCGGTTCCGTACCCCATGAGCACGTAGTCGGCCACGAAGATGGGGATCTGCTCGCCGTTGACCGGGTTGATGCCGAACAGGCCGGTGAACACACCGGTCTTGACCCGCCCCTCATCGGTCCGGTCGGCCTCGGTGGTGGCCGCGGCCCGGGCGCGGTAGGCGGCCACCGCCTGCGCCGGGGTGGCGTACCCGCCGGTCCAGGACTCCCGGGTGCCCTGCGGCCAGGCGGCCGGCACCCTCAGGGCGCCAGCATCGGCGGCGATCTCGTCCTCCGAGCGCACCGAGGCCGAGGAGTCGATGCCCCCCAGGATGGGGTGCTCGGGGGCCACCGCCATGAAGGTGGCGCCGAAGAGCGTGTCCGGCCGGGTGGTGTAGACCTCCAGGGCGGCGTCCTCGCCCGCCCCCGGCACGGCGAAGGCCACCTGTGCGCCCTCGGACCGGCCGATCCAGTTGCGCTGCATGAGCTTGACCTTCTCAGGCCAGTCCACCGTGTCCAGGTCCTCGGCCAGGCGGTCGCCGTAGGCGGTGATGCGCATCATCCACTGGCGCAGGTGGCGCTTGAAGACCGGGTAGTTGCCGCGCTCGGAGCGGCCCTCGGCGGTGACCTCCTCATTGGCCAGCACGGTTCCCAGGCCCGGGCACCAGTTCACCGGCGCCGAGGAGACGTAGGCCAGGCGGAAGGAGTCGATGACCCCGGCCTGCTCACTTGCGCTCAGGCTCTCCCACTGGCGCCCGTCGGGCACGGCCACCTCGCCGCTGGCCAGCTTCTCGCGCAACTCGCTCACGGGCCGGGCCGCCCCCAGGCCCCGCCCGTCCCGGCGCGGGGCGGTGGGGTCGAACCAGGAGTTGAAGATCTGCAGGAAGATCCACTGGGTCCAGCGCACGTAGTCCACGTCGATGGTGGCCAGGGAGCGGCGGGGGTCGTGGCTCAGGCCCAGGCGGCGCAGCTGCCGGCGCATATTGGCGATATTGGCCTCGGTGGAGATGCGCGGGTGCTGGCCGGTGGTGACCGCGTACTGCTCGGCGGGCAGGCCGAAGGCGTCGTAGCCCATCGTGTACAGCACATTCCTGCCGGTCATGCGGGTGAAGCGGGCCACGACGTCGGTGGCGATGTAGCCCAGCGGGTGGCCCACGTGCAGGCCCTTGCCCGAGGGGTAGGGGAACATGTCCAGCAGGAAGAACTTCTCCTGCTGCGCGCCCGGTCCGGCCAGGTCGCCCACGGGGTTGTCGGCGCGGAAGGTCCCCTCGGCCTCCCAGCGGTCCTGCCAGGCCGTCTCGATGGAGTCGGCCAGTGCCGCGGTGTAGCGGTAGGGGGTTGCCTCGGCGGTGCCCTGGGATGACCCCTGGGAAGTGGTGTCCGTCATGGCGGAGATGCTCTCTTCCGTGCTCGTGGCGTGGATGCGGGGCGACGCCGCCCCAGCCTGATCGAGGACGGGAGCCGGTCGTGCAGGTGCACAGCCTATCGCCCGGCACGGCGGGCCCCCAGGGCTGTCCGGCGCGTGGGCGGGCGAGCCCGGTCACGTCGGCACCGGCCCTGTCCCGACGACGGCGGTGCGGAGCCGGTCCGCACCGGCTCCGCCGGGCTGCTGCGCGGGATGGGCTCGCGGGCATCAGTTAGTCTGAGGGCTGTTCTTATTCCGGTGACCCAGGCGGCTGCCCGGCGGGAGGCTGACTGCGACGACCAGCCCGGTGAGCCCGTGTTGGGCTCGGCCCTGAGGAGAGGTAGGCATGACCCGATCCGCGAACGGCGCCCGCAGGCCCGACCACGCCCACAGCCCTGCGCACCACTCCCCGAGCCATTCGCCAGGTCATTCCCCGGGCCGTCAGCCCCGCCCCCACCGACCGCCCCTGCGCCTGCGCGACCTGCCCGGCCGCATCGCCCACCGCCTGGAGTCCGAGGTCTTCTCCGGGCTGCTCATGGTGGCGGCCGCGGCGGTGGCGCTCCTGTGGGCGAACTCCCCGTGGCGGGAGTCCTACGCGGCGGTCTCCTCCACGGTGATCGGCCCCCACGCCCTGCACCTGGACCTGACGGTCTCGGCCTGGGCGGCCGATGGGTTGCTGGCCATCTTCTTCTTCGTGGTGGGCCTGGAGCTCAAGCAGGAGTTCGTCGTCGGCTCCCTGCGCGATCTGCGGGAGGCGGCGCTGCCGATGCTGGCGGCCGTCTTCGGCATGGTGGGGCCCGCCGTGGTCTACGTCGGGATCCAACTGGCCTCGGGCAGCGGGGAGCTGACCGGCTGGGCAGTGCCCACCGCCACGGACATCGCCTTCGCCATGGCGGTGCTCTCGATCTTCGGGCGCGGCATGCCCCCGGCGGCCCGCACCTTCCTGCTGACCCTGGCGGTGGTGGACGACCTTCTGGCCATCATCGTCATCGCCGTGTTCTACTCCCACGGCTTCAGCCCCCTGGCGCTGCTCGGGGCCCTGGCGGTGGTGGTGGTCTTCGGCCTGCTGGTGCGCAGGGGCATCACCCACTGGTACCTGCTCATCCCCCTGGGCGTGGTGGCCTGGTGGCTCATGCACTCCTCGGGCGTGCACGCCACGATCGCCGGGGTGCTGCTGGGGATGACGGTCCCCGCCAAGCCCACGCGCCGCGAGCCCCAGGGGATGACGGCGCGCCTGGCCCACCTGGTCCACCCCTGGAGCGCCGGCCTGGCCCTGCCGGTCTTCGCCCTGTTCGCCGCCGGGGTCAACATCATCGACGGCGGGGGCCTGGGCGAGGTGCTGACCGACCCGGTGTCCATGGGCGTCTACCTGGGACTCCCCGTGGGCAAGATCCTGGGGATCTGGGGCTCGGTGGTGGTCCTGACCCGCCTGACCCGCCTGCACCTGGGCCACGGCGTGGACAGCGCCGACGTGCTGGCCCTCTCGGCGATCGCGGGGATCGGCTTCACCGTCTCCCTGCTCATCGCCGGCCTGGCCTTCGGCGAGGGCCCGACCACCGATCACGCCCGGGCGGCGGTCATCCTGGGCACGCTCATCTCAGCCATCCTGGGTGCCGGGCTGCTCCAGCACCGGGTGCGCCAGCCACGGCGCGGACGGCCCTCGACCCGCGGCCATGTCATGCGCCCCCACCACGAGCACTGACCCGAGCTCTGGAACGAGCACTGAGAGGCACCGCCGGGCGCCGGCGCTCAGGAGGTGTGCGCCGAGCCTATGGAGGCGGGAACGTACTGCCCCCAGCCGTCCTGGCGCAGGCCGGCCCGCAGCCGCTCCATGGCCTCGTCGAGCTCCTCGCCGGTGACGTCTGCGCGGGCCGAGGAGAAGGACAGGTCAGCCTCGGAGCGGATCGGCAGGACGTGGAGGTGGAGGTGGTCCACGCCGTAGCCGGCGACCACCAGCCCGGCCCGGGAGGCGCCGAAGACCCGCACCTGGGTGGCGCCGATGCGCTTGGCGACCACCGCCATATGCGCCACCACCTCGTCGGGGGCATCGACGTAGGAGTCGACCTCGATCCGGGGCACCACCAGGACATGGCCGGCGGTGTGGGGCTCGATAGTGGCGAAGGCGACGACCACCTCATCGGCCCACACGAAGCGGCCGGGGATCTCGCCGTTGATGATCTTGGTGAAGAGCGTGCTCATGGCCCCATTGTGCGCGGTGCCCGGTGCGCGCTGCACATCCTCAGCGGGGCCACCGGGCGCTCCGAGGAGCCCGGCCCCGGGATCATGCGGTTCCCACAGCGGCGGCCGGCCCTCAGGGCGCTGAAGACGTGCGGCTCAGGACAGGACCCACAGGGAGCCGTCGGGAACGGTGGCCTCGGTCGCCCCTAAGGCTCCCGCATCACCGTCCGGGCCTGCGGCGTGCTCGGGCCGGCCGCTCACCGCCCGCACAATGCTCGCCCAGCCGCCGCAGGGGTCCTCCACCCGCCTCAGGACGCGCACCCGGGTGTCCAGGCTGATGCCCGCACGGGTGAGTCGGCGCAGGGTGTGGGAGTCGTCCTTGATCCGCCCCACTATCCCCTCAGCACCCGTCTCCAGGGTCTCGATGCGCACGAGCTCGGGGATGTCCAGGTCGCCATCCTCGGTGGGGATGGGGTCGCCGTGGGGGTCGCGGGTGGGGTGGCCCAGAACGGCATCCAGGCGCGCCAGCAGCCGGTCGGACACGGCGTGCTCCAGCTCCTCGGCCTCCTCATGGACCTCATCCCACTCGAAGCCCAGTCGGGTCACCAGGTAGGTCTCCAGCAGCCTGTGCCGGCGCACGATGGCCATCGCCCGCCGCCTGCCCTCCGGCGTGAGGGTGACGGCCTTGTAGGGCTCGTGGGCGACCAGCCCCTCCTCCACCAGGCGGGTCACATTCTCCGAGGCGGTGGAGGGCGCGACCTCCATGCGCCGAGCCAGCCCGGTGATCGAGGCGCCGGTCCCGCCCCACTCGCAGGCGGCCCACACCACCTTGAGGTAGTCCTGGGTGACGGTGGAGTCGACGGCGGGGCCGGGCCGCTGGGCGCGGCGCTGGGCGGGCCTGGAGGAGGTCCTCGAGGCCGGGCCGGATGATGCGCTGGTCACGGTTCTGCGCTGTCTTACCGCAGGAGGGCCAGCCACTGGTCCCAGAAGGCGACCACGATGACGAGGATGACGGCCAGGTACATGGCGCCGGTGATCCACCAGCGCATCCGCACCAGGTCGGCGGCACGCTCGGCCCCCAGGCCCAGGTGCCCGCCCAGGGCGGCCCAGCACCAGGTGGTGGCGGCCACGGGGATGGTGGCCGCCCAGATGACCATGCAGTAGGGGCACAGCTTGCCGAAGGCGACCACGGAGACCCACAGGAACCAGGCGATGAAGGCCACACCCCCCAGGCTCCCGGCGCTCAGCCCCCACCAGGCCCAGCGCGGCAGGCGCAGGCCGCTGGCCAGTAGGGCGCCGAGGCAGGCCAGGACGGCGAAGGCCATGGCTCCGATGAGGGAATTGGGAACGCCCAGCAGATTGCCCTGCCAGGCGTTGAGGCTGTCCCCGCAGGCGACCAGGGGGTTGACGTCGCAGGTGAGGTCGGCCAGGGGGTTCTTCAACAGCTGGATCTGGGCGGTCAGGAGGTGCCAGGAGGCATAGATGCCCGCCGCAGCGCAGATGATGAGGGTCCAGGCGTAGGAGCGGGGGGCGCCGCTGCGCCGCAGCCAGCCCGGGCCCTGGTCCTCGCGGCGCACCTGGGCCAGCAGCGCACTGTCGCGCTCGACGGCGCGACTGAGGTAGGCGTCGAGCTCCTCCTGGCTCATGGCGTCGATATCGGCCTCGGTGGGCACCTGTGTCATCTTCCAGTGTCTCCTTGTCCCCGGATGGGCGCGGTGCCATTGTGCCCCATGGGCGGGCAATGGTGCCCCGCCGTCGGCTCCGTGAGACGGGGACGGCTCCCACTCCCCCGGCCCCGCTGCTTCTCAGGGGGCCGTGGTCTCATCGGGCTCCACCGCCTCATCGGTGGGGGCGGTGCCGGCCTCCTGATTCGCCCGCTCGGCCTCGTCCGGGGTCTGGGGCGGGGGGACCGGCTGCCAGGCACCGACGGTGACCGAGGCGTCGGGGTGCAGGACCACGGCGCGCCAGGCCACCAGGGAGCCGTCGCGGTCGAAGGACAGCACGTGGAGGTAGGCGTCCTCGGTGACCGAGCCCAGGGAGGTACCGCCCTTGCCGGCGCCCGAGATGAGGGTGGAGACCGGCCCGTGCGGCGACTGGAGGGTGCTCATGCCCCGCTCGGCGTGGACGTGCCCGGCCAGGAGCAGGGGCGCGCAGCCCTGGGAGGTCAGGGGCCCGAAGGTGGCGGGCTGGTGGATGAGGACGACGTCGGTGGGCGCGGTGCAGCTGGTGGCGGCCAGGCCGGCACCCACCTGCGCGGCGTTGCGCCCACGGCGGCTGGAGGTCCCGGTGGCGGCAATGGTGCGGTCGGGGTCCTCGTCCCCCAGGACGCGCAGGCCGCCGACACTCTGGATGGTGCCGTCGGTCACCGTCCAGCCCTGGGAGCGCAGCCGCTGCGCGGTGGAGTCGGAGTCGTGGTTGCCCACAGTGGCGACCTTGGCGGCCGAGGCCGGCACCGCCTGGCTCAGGGCGTCGACGCACAGCTGCTCGGGCTCCGAGCCGGTCATGGTCAGGTCGCCGTCGTCCATGTGGATGTCGGCGCCGGCCAGCCGGTCCAGGATCCCGGTGAAGGTGATGACGTCGAGGTTGCAGTGCAGGTCGGTGGACATCACCGCGGTGGTGGTGCCCCGCCGCTCCACCGCCCGGGCACCGGTGGCCTGCGGTGGCCTGCTCGTCGGCCCGGCCGAGGGCGTCGATGCGGCGGCCGAGGGACCCGCCGACGCCGCAGGGCCCGCATCATCGGCCTGTCCCAGGGCCGGCTCCGTGGCCTGCTCCGTGGCCTGCTCCGCCGCCTCATCGGTGGCCTCATCGGTGGGCTGGCCGGGCCCGGGGGCCGGCCGACCCAGGCGACGCACCGAGACGGCGCTCACCCGCTGGTCGAGGTCCTCGCGGTCGACGCTGCCCTGCGCGGCGGTGACGTCCACGAGTCCGCCGGTGTCCTGTGCGGCGCTCCAGGCGGCGCGCAGGTTGGTCTCGGCGGCGGAGTAGAAGGCCTGGTTGTCCTTGAGGAAGGAGGTGACGCGGGGGCCGTAGGCGGCCACGACGTCGGCAATGCGCCCCGAGAAGCGCGCCTGCGCCAGGGGCGTGCCCTCCAGGGCCTCCAGGGTGGTGCCGCGGGGGGCCTCGGACCTGACGGCGGGCACGAGCAGGGCCATGGCCGTGCACAGCGCCGCGGCGCCGGCGATGATCGCCGGCGGCCTGCGCCTGAGGCCGGCCGCCAGCGTGTCGCGCAGCCTGCCGGTGGTCGCCAGGCGCCCGGCGGCCACCAGGCACAGGATGAGGGACTCGATGAGGCCCGCGCGGCGCAGTGCGTCGTGGAGCAGGGCGTGCAGGCCCCGGTGGATGGTCAGCTCGGGGTGGCTGACGACGCCGATGTAGGAGGCGACGTCGGAGGACAGGGCCTGGCCCACGCTCTGGGCGTCGGCGGCCTCGGGCTGCGGCTTGGAGGGGATCTCCCCGGGGACGACCTCCAGACCGAGGACCCCGGCCGGGGAGTCCATGGAGGCGATCCCCAGTGGGCCCATGTCCAGGGTGATGGTGGAGTCCAGGGTGGTGGACCAGGTGGCCTCGTGGGGCCCCAGGGGCGCTTGGGCGCTGGCGGTGCTCAGCCCCACCAGCAGGGAGACGATCGAGGTCACTGCCACCAGCGCCAGGGCCCGTACCGTCCTGCGGAAGGTCACGGTGCGCCGGCGCCACCACAGCCAGACAGTGCGCCCCGCCCCCGCCGATGCGCGACGGACCGCGTGCGTGGCCCTGCGCCACAGGGGCGGTGGGGCGGGAGCGAGGGCCGCTGGGGCCGTCGAGTCGGGCACAGTCCTCCTCAGGAGATGGTGGCCGGTGCGGATGCCGGCACGCTCGGGGCGCCGGGGCCGGTGGCGCGCAGCCGGGCGGTCAGCCCGGTGACGCGCTCAACGGTGTCCTGCCAGCCCGTGACCGCCCAGCAGGGCACGCCCAGGGCCTTGACGGGGTAGTCGTTGCCCTCGGGATCGAGGCGGTCGCCGATGAAGAGCATGTCCTCCAGGGCGATGCCGGTGATCTGGGCGAGCCGGCGCATGCCGTAGGCCTTGTCCACGCCCTTGAGGGTGATATCGACGCTGGTTGTGCCCCCTGAACGCACCTCCAGCTCGGGCAGTCGGGCGGCGACGGCACTGCGCAGCCTGTTCTTCTTCTCCCCGCTGGGATCCCAGGCGGCCTTGGCCTCCAGGGGCGCCTCCTGTCCCAGGGCGGAGAAGGTGATCTGGCTGCCCCGGTCCTCCAGGGCAGGGCCCCAGGTCTGCTCCTCCCACAGGCCGAGCCTCCGGGCCTCGGCCTCAACGACCTCGAATCCCTCACGCACCTGCTCGGGGGTCAGGTCGTTGGCGTAGACCAGTCGCCAGGGGTCCTGGCCGCTCTGGCCAGACCCGCCCGGCTGATCCGCCCGGCCCGACGGGACCTGCTGGCCGTGGTCGGACATTTCGTAGGCGTAGTAGCGGGTACCGCAGGTGGGCATGAGGTGGAGGCCGGCCAGCTGGGCCGGGGTGGCCTCCAGGCGGGCGAGCACCTGGTTGCGGAACTGCCCGATCTGCCCCCCGGAGATGATGCAGACCGGGACCACCTCCAGCAGTCCGCACAGGGCCCGGGCCATGGGGGCCGGCATCGCCGTCTTCGAGGGGGCGAGGGTGTCGTCCAGGTCGAAGGCGACGAGGGAGGGCAGATCGGCTGCGGCGGAATCAGTCATGGCCGCATTGTTTCCCACCGACCTGGGAGGCGGCGGGGACATCCCGGCGGATCAGGGGCATCCGTGATGAAGATGTGCTGCGACAGCGGCGCCACCGCAGCGGCTCACTCCTCAGTGCCCGTGGCACTCGTGCCGCGCAGGTGGCTGTGGGCGAGCCGTGAGGCCTGCTCACGGGCGTCGCGCTCCTCCCGGCGCCCCCGGGAGATCAGTGCGGTCACCGAGACCGCCAGGCCGCCCCAGATGATGACGACGGCGGTGAGCATGAGAGCGATCGCCGCTCCGGTCATGTCACTTCACCTCCTCGAGGGCATCGAGGTCCAGCGGGGTGAAGTCGTCGACCGGCGTGGCCCACCGCATCACACTCATCACCGTCGCGGCGATGGCGACCATGAGCAGCGCGCCCCACCCGAAGAGCAGCTCGAAGGACCGGGAGTAGTCGGGGGTGTAGCCCTCAGTGATATAGGACGAGACGGTCTGGACGAGCATGACGCCCAGCAGCAGCGGGACCGCGACCATGATGACCGCCCGCCACCAGGGGCCGATCAACCGGGACTCCGAGACCAGGTTGAGGTGGCGCTCGATGACCGGCAGGCGGCGCAGGACGATCCCCAGCGCCAGGCACATGACGATGGCGGAGAAGACGACGCCGATGTTGTTGATGAAGGCGTCGACCACATCCAGGGTGTACAGGCCCGAGGAGGTGCCGAACAGGACGAAGGACAGCAGCGCCGAGGGCAGTCCGGCCAGGAGGACCGCGCTGCTGGTGGGCAGTCCGAGCTTCTCGGAGACCGCGGCGATGACCACCTGGATGATGGAGATGAAGGAGGTCAGGCCCGCCATGGTGAAGGAGGCGAAGAAGAGCACCCCGAAGATCGGGCCCCCGGGCATCTGGGAGATGACGGTGGGGAAGGTGGTGAAGGACAGCCCCACCCCCGCGATGTCCTCCAGCTGGGAGACCTCCACGTTCTGGGCGTGGGCCATGAAGCCCAGGGTGGCGAAGACCCCGATTCCCGCCAGGATCTCGAAGGCGGAGTTGGCGAAGGCCGCCACCGTCCCGGTGCCCACGAGGTTCGAGCGGCGCTTGAGGTAGGAGGCGTAGGTCAGCATGATGCCGAAGCCCACGGACAGGGAGAAGAAGATCTGCCCGAAGGCCGCCATCCAGACACGGTGGTCGCTCAAGGCCTCCCAGTTGGGGGTGAACAGGGCGTTGAGGCCGTCCGTGGCGCCCGGGAGCAGCAGCGCGCGGCCCACGAGGGCCAGGAACATGACCACCAGCAGGGGCAGGAAGACGCGGTTGGCCTTCTCCACCCCGTTGGACACGCCCCGGGCGACGGTGAAGATCCCGAAGGCCCACACGATGAAGAGCGGGATGACGACCCCGGCCACCGGGGTGAAGGAGTAGGCGGGCGTGCCACTGGAGGACAGCTCGCCCAGGCCGATATAGCTCTGGAAGAAGCCTGCGGCGTCCTGGCCCCAGGCGGTGTTGATCGAGAAGATCGTGTATCGCAGGGCCCAGGCCACCACGACCGCGTAGTAGGTCATGATGATGAAGCAGATGAAGACCTGGAACCAGCCCAGCCACTCGAGCTTGGCGTGCACACGGCGGAAGGCCGCCGGGGCTGATCCGCGGAAGCGGTGGCCCATCGCGTAGTCCAGGAAGAGCACGGGGATGCCCACACCGATGAGTGCGATGATGTAGGGCACCACGAAGGCCCCGCCGCCGTTGCTGTAGGCCACGCCGGGGAAGCGCCAGATATTGCCCAGGCCGATGGCCGAGCCGACGGCGGCCAGGAGGAATCCGACCTGGCCGCTCCACTGCTCGCGCGCTGGCGCCTGGGATGGGTGTGAGCCCCGTGGGGCTGCGGGAGATGAAGCCATATCGACCTTCTCGGTGGACCCTTTCGGGTACGTGACGGAACAGTGCACTGCGCACAGGCCCGGGACGAGCGTCATCGCGGCGGGTTGGTGCAGCACATGCGGGCGCCTGCGACGCGTGCATAGAACACTGCACGGTAGGCGCCTGACCTCCATCTGTCTCCCGGCGTCCAGCATGCGGACCGGTATGCGGCGCAGACGGGGTCGTGAGGCGAGGCGCACGGACAGCAGGAGCCAACCGGGCGCAACGGCGCGTGTGCCACACTTAACGGCATCGAGCGCCGGGCTCTGCCCCCTTTCCCGGGGTATCCCCGCTGCGCATCTGCCAACCCTGAAAGGACCCGTCATGGCCACACCCCATATCGCCGCCGAGCCCGGAGATTTCGCCCCCGCCGTCCTCATGCCCGGCGACCCCAGGCGCGCCCAGCGCATCGCCGAGATGCTCATGGACGACGCCCGCCTGGTCACCGATGTGCGCGGCATGCTGGGCTTCACCGGCACCGTGGATGGCAAGCCGCTGAGCGTCATGGGCTCGGGCATGGGCCAGCCCTCCTTCACCATCTACGCCACCGAGCTGTTCAGTCAGTTCGGGGTCGAGCGCATTATTCGCGTGGGCACGGCAGGCGGCATCGCCCCTCGGGTGAAGGTGGGCGACGTCGTCATCGCCACCGGCGCCCACACGGACTCGGCCATGAACCAGTTGCGCATCCCGGGGGTGAACTTCTCCGCGGTGGCCGACTTCCACCTGGCCCAGGCGGCCTGGGAGGCCTCCCGCAGTGCCGAGGCGGCACAGGACGGGACTGTTCACGCCGGCCCGATCATCTCCCGCGACCACTTCTACTTCACCCCCGAGGGCCAGACCGAGCGCCTGGCCGCTCACGGCGTCCTGGCGGTGGAGATGGAGGCCGCGGCCCTGTACGGCGTGGCGGCTGAGTTCGGTGCGCAGGCGCTGGCGGTACTGACGATCTCGGACCACCTGCTGGACCACTCCGAGGACATGAGCGCCCAGGAGCGCGAGACCCGCTTCACCGGCGCCCTGCGCCTGGCGGTGGCCGCAGCCCACAGCTAGGGCCTGCGCCCTATTCGTGCAGGTCTGCCTCACCTGCCTGGAATAACGAAATACTCCGGCACATAATAGGAGTGATCCCAGCACCGGCAGGGGAGCATCAACCCCACCTTGCACATCGACAAAAACGCTGCCATTCCAACGTTCTTGAGTCGACAGACCATCAGGCTAGGCTGGCCTTCGTTGCCGCTCGATCGAGACGGATTTACGTTAATGACGTACCGATCATCCGACCGCTCGAGAAGGAGGCCATCATGGCTACCGTCACCCAGATCACGTCCTGCGAAACCACCTCCTGCGCCTTCAACCACGGGGGCTGCACCGCTTTTGCCATCACGGTCGGCGGCGACACCGGTGCACCCACCTGCGGCACCTTCATCAACCTGGATGCGCGCGGCGGCCTCCCCGTGGCCGAGGGCCACGTGGGCGCCTGCCAGCGCCTGGAGTGCGTGCACAACACCGACCTCATGTGCACCGCTGAGGCGGTCAGCGTCGGCGGTGACACCGCCACCTGCCTGTCCTACGAGGCGCGCTGAGCACCTGCCCACCAGCTCGAGCGGCTGTGGGCAGGACGACGCCTAGACGCGCGGACTGTGGGCCCCGGCACCATGCCGGGGCCCACAGTCCGTGCTGTGCTGATCGGCCTGTGCGGGGGGGACGGCTCCGGATGACGCAGCGCAAGCGCACTGGGCGCCCCGCCCTGCCCTTAGGGGCGCGAGAGGCGGCCGGGCAGGAGCGCGGCAGCCAAGGCCTCTAGGCTCTGGCCCACCTCGTGGGCGGCCGTGGGGCCGTCGGGGAAGGCGACCACCAGGGTGGTGATCTCCTCGGGACTGATGCGCATGAGGGTGGCGCCATGGGCATCGACGTCGACGCACAGGGTCCTGCCCCACAGGCTGGAGCACACGCCGACCGAGGGCCGCGTGGAGCAGACCCAGCCGAGCGCCTCGCCACTGACGACGGCGTCGCAGATGGCCTGAAGCCCCAGCTCCCCGACGGCGGCGACGGACTCGTGGGCGGCGAGCACCTCGTGGGAGCTCCAGGTGCCGAGGGCGGGGTGCGGCGCCGCGGCGTCGGCATCGCGTCCATCGATGGCGAGGATCTCGGTGATGGTGTGGCTGGAGACCCCGGTGACGCAGTGGAGCATGACGCGCTCGGTGGCGATGACGCCCAGGCGGCCACCGGGCCAGCCGGCCACTTGGCTGACGCGCTCCAGGGGGTCGTCCCCCGTGATGGCGCAGTGGCAGGCCGGGGTGCGCACCGAGGCCAGGAGCCCGTCGATGGTCTCCTCCTCGACCCAGGTCAGGGAGCCGAGCAGGTGGGCGGTGGCCGCGGTGATGCGAACGCCCGGCTCGGCGGCGTCCAGGGTGATGTCCAGGCGGACCTCGGTGGCCAGGCCGTCGGGGGCGATGGCCAGGGGCGCCCCCGGGGCGGGGCAGGCGGCGATGAGGATGCGCCCATCGTTGAGCAGCGCATGCGCCACGTAGGCCGCCGGGGCGGAGGGGTCAATGCGGTAGGCCGTCACCGCGGCGCTGCCAGCGCCCGACAGGAGCCTGCGGGCGGTGCGGCGGGCGCGGTGGGCGATGTCGGGGGCGCTGCCGCTCCCTGCCTGGGCTGACGTCACACGAGTGCCTTTCCTGCGAGAAGGTGCAGTGCTGGTACCGCACCTGCCAGAGGTGAGGCTACCCTCAGCAGCGGGGCTGATCCAGTGCCGTATCGTCGTGCGGGCGTGGATCGCGTCTCAGTGGCTGACCAAATGCTGACCGGCCATTGTCCCGGATGGACTGGCGGCTGCCATCGTCTGCCATCGCCGCATGGCCGGGTCCCGGCACGGCCCCGCGCGGGGCCGTGCCGGGACGGCGGGCGCTCAGGCCACGGGCACGCAGATCTCGGTGACGTAGTCCTCGGGGCTCTGGGTGTCGGCAGGGCTGACCAGGTAGCGGTTGTACATGGGTCCGTCCACCTGGAGGCCGGATTCGGCGATGTACTGGGCCAGGGCGGCGTTCTGCGCCTCGAACTGGGAGTAGTCGCCGTGGAAGGCGGCCACGGCCACCCGCTGGGCGGGAAGCTCCCGGGCGGTCAGCGGGGCGGCGACGCGGGCGCCCCGGGGCGCGGGCTGCCAGACCTCGATATCGATGTCGGCCTCGCGGTACTCCTCGTCGTGGAAGATGGCGCCGCAGGGGCCCCCGGTGTAGGGCACGCCCTGCTCCTGGACGCAGGCCATCAGCTGCTCCCAGACGCGGGACTCATCGGGGTAGGTGTTGATCCTCCTGCGCAGGGAGACGACGTGCTGGGCGGGGTGGGTGGTGACGGTGATGTCGGTCATGAGGGTCCTCCTGACGTGTGCGATGAGCTGGTCGATCTCGGCGACGCGGCGGCGGGCGGCCTCGGCGTCGGCGGTGAGCTGATCGCGCTGCACGGCCAGCGCGCGCCCCAGGGCCTGGGGGTCCTCGCGCAGCGGGAGCAGGGCGGCAATGGCCGGGACGGAGAAGCCGACGTCGCGCAGCTGGCGCACCAGCCTGGCCTCGACGACTTGGTGGGCGTCGTAGAACCGGTGCCCGGTGGCGGCGTCGATGCGCGCGGGGCTCAGCACGCCGTGGGCGTCGTAGTACCGCAGCATGCGGACCGACAGCCTGGTCAGGGTGGAGAACTCGCCGATGCGCAGCAGCCGTGTCTCGGTCATGGCCCCATCATGGGACCTGACATCGTGTGAGGAGCAAGAGCCCTCATCCGCGCCTGACAAGCCGCTTCGTGAGCCCGCCGGGTCGAGGGCCGGACCGGCGGGCTCGGTAGGCGCCTGCGATCACAGGATGGAGGCGACCATGCCGACGCCGAAGACCATCAGGACGAGGCCCGACAGGCGTGTCATGACGGCGGTCAGTCCCTCCGAGGGCCGCGCGCCCCGGCCCGCGGCCAGCATGAGGCTCACGCCCAGCACGAGGAGGGCGATGATCACGGCGATGGCGACAGCGGACAGGCCTGCTGAACCACTGGACCGCTCTGCCGACAGCATGAGGCACAGAATGCTCACGATCGTGCCGGGACCCATGATGAGGGGGAAGGTCAGGGGGTAGCCGGAGATCCTCTTCAGGGCGCTGTAGCCCTCCTTCTCGCGCTGCGTGCCATCGGTGATGGAGGACTGCTGTCCTCTGAGCATGGCCAGGGCGATGATGGCGATGACGAGGCCTCCCCCGGCTAGGAGGCCGGCCTCGCTGAGGCTGAGCATGCCATGGATACCGCCACCGCCCACCACCACGGGGCTGGAGACGAGGAGCACTACTGCGATGAGCGCGCATCGCAGGGTGACGCTCAGTGCGGTCCGGCGGCGCTGGGCAACCGACTGCCCGCTGGTGAGCTCCAAGAACCGGGGGACGTCGAGGAAGGGGTTCATCACGGCAAGGAGGACGACGACGGATCCGATGATTGATGATGCATCCATAGCCTTCACGCTGCACATCCAACCCTCATCCGGGCTGGGCGGACCGTGATCGATTCCTGAGTCAGCCATGCCCGTGGAGGCTTCGCTATCACGCGCGCCGAGACGCGCACTCGTGGCGCGATCGTCGCAGGGCGCATCGCCGCATGATGCCTCCACCATCAGCCTCGGTCAGCGGAGTCGATGAGGCGCGGGCCCAGGATGCGCGGTTGCCCGCAGAACACGGGCGCCGGGCCTCAGGGCACGTGGTGGCCGGCCGCGCGCACGAGCCCGTACCACTCGCCCCGGGTCAGCGGGATATCCGAGCCGGCAGCCGCCTCACGCAGGCGCTGTGGGGTTGTGGTGCCCACGACCGTCTGGATGCCGGCGGGGTGTCGGGCGATCCATGCCACGGCGATCGCTGCCGGCGCAGCACCGTACTTCTCGGCGAGGCGGCGCAGCTCCTCAACGAGCTCGGGGTGGTCCGGGGAGTCCATGAGCGTCCCGGGGCCCAGACCCGTGTGGAAGGGCGACCAGGCCTGGAGGGTGGTGGAGTGGATACGGGCGTGCTCGACCAGGCCGCCGCCGTCGCGGGTCAGCGAGTCCTGGGAGGGGACGATGTTGGCGGCCAGTCCCTGGGTGATGATCGTTGAATGGGTGATCGACAGCTGCACCTGGTTGACGACGATGGGCTGACTCACAGCGGTGGCCAGCAGGTCGATCTGGCGCGGGGTGTGGTTGGAGACCCCGAAGGAGCGGACCTTGCCGGTGGACTCCAGGTGGTCGAATGCGCGGGCAACCTCCTCGGGCTCGACCAGGGCGTCGGGGCGGTGGAGCAGCAGGATGTCGAGGTAGTCCGTGCCCAGGGCCCTCAGCGACTCCTCTGCGGAGGCGACGATGTGCTCGTAGGAGTGGTCGTACCCCCACGGATCGGAGATGATGCCGGTCTTGGTCTGAAGGATGATCTGCTCGCGCTCGGCGGGGGCGAGCTTCAGTGCACGGGCGAAGCGCTGCTCGCAGTGGTGGTAGCCGCCCCCGCGGTGGTTGAAGCCGTAGAGGTCGGCGTGGTCGAAGACATCGATGCCAACCTCCCGCGCGGCGTCGTACAGGGCGCGGATCTGCTCGTCGCTGCGGTCGGCGATGCGCATCATGCCGGAGATGACATTGGATGCCCGCATCCCGGTGGCGCCCAGGGGCACTGTCCTCATCGGGCTCATGGATGCTCCCTCCTGTGCTCGGCGGGCGGGCGCGGGGATCGCGGCGCCTCTAGCGCATTGGAAGAGGATAGGCCGCTCCCGCTGCCCCGAGCGACCTCGGCCACCCTCCCCCGATCTCCGTGAAGCCCTCGGAGACGAGCCGGACCCGCGAACCACCACCAGGCGGGGAACCAGGCCCCACACCCCATCCCCCACCGCCAGGCGCACAGCGCCACCAGCACCACAAAGGCCCCGCCGTCAGGCGGGGCCCTCGCTCAGAGTTGACGTGGTGGAGCTAGGGGGATTCGAACCCCCGACCTCTTCCATGCCATGGAAGCGCGCTACCAACTGCGCCATAGCCCCTTGATGGTGCTCGCAGGGCGCCATAGGGCCCCGGATCAGCCACCGCCCGCGTACCGAACCACTCCAGTACCGCGATCTCGACGACTGGTGGAGCTAGGGGGATTCGAACCCCCGACCTCTTCCATGCCATGGAAGCGCGCTACCAACTGCGCCATAGCCCCGTCCTGCGGGCGCCGCCCCTGCGGGCGACGCGGACAACTGTATGTAGTCCCAGGCCACCGGGGCAAATCCCCGGCACGTGCACTACCTCACCACGCTCGCCGCCCGGCCCACCGTCGCACTCACCCCAGGTTCCAGGCCACCAGCGCCCATCCCGGCTCCCGCCGAGAGCGGCGCAGCACCCCGTAGTGGCTGTTATCCAGCCCCCTGAGCCCGAACCAGGCGGAGGGCTCCAGCCCCAGCAGCCGGCACGCCCCCACCGTCAGCGCCGAGCCGTGGCAGGCCACCACGATGACCTCGCCCTCCGGCGCATCCTGCGCCAGGCGTGCCAGTGCCCCACCAACACGGTCGGCCACATCAGCGCGGGCCTCCACTCCCACTCCCTCGGGCTCCGCCCCGGTGCGCCAGCGCCGGTACTGCTCCGGCCAGCCGGCCTTGATCTCCCGGCGCGTCAGGCCCTCCCACTGCCCGAAGGAGCGCTCCGCCAGGTCGTCGTCGATCCCCACTTCCATCCCGCAGCGCTCGGCCAGGATGCGCGCCGTGCCCCGCGCGCGCTGCAACGGGGAGGAGACGATCCGCTGCGGCCCCAGCGCCTCCAGGGCGGGGGCCACCGCAGCCGCCTGAGCCAGCCCCTCCTCGTTGAGCGGGATGTCGATCCGCCCCTGGACGCGCTTGTGATGGTTGTAGTCGGTCTGGCCGTGCCGCCACAGAACAAGATCCGTCACGATCGGCCCATCAGATCCCGGCCGCCACCGGCGAGTCCTGCCCCAGCGCCTCATCCTCCCCGTCCATCGCGGGCAGGGCGATGCGCGGGCAGTCCTTCCACAGCCGCTCCAGGTCGTAGAACTCGCGGTCCTGCTCCTGCTGGATGTGCACGACGACGTCCTGGTAGTCCACCAGCACCCAGTGCGCCTCCGTCAGGCCCTCGCGCATCTGGCGCTTGGCGCCCGCCTTGATCATCGCCTCATCGATCGCGTCGACGACGGCACGCACCTGGCGGTCGTTGGCGGCCGAGACGATGAGGAAGGCGTCGGTGAGGACGAGGCGATCGGAGACATCGATGGCGATGATCTCCTCAGCCTTCTTCTGCGCGGCGGCGCGGGCTGCGACGACGCACAACTCGATGGCACGGTCAGTAGCGGGCACGGTGCTCCTTCAGGGTTCGATGATGATCGGCAGGCGACCTGGGCACGCGCCACCATACGGCCATGGAGCCGGGCGGCGCACCCGGCTCCATGACAATACAGGTCAGACGATACGGGTCACTGGAGGCCTCAGACGACCTGGCTGATCCAGGCCTCCACGCCCTGCACCGCCGCGCCCTGAACCTGGGCCGCCGCGCTGGAGGAGCCGCCACTGACGAGGTACCAGACGATGGCCAGCACCACCAGGGCGACCACCAGGACCACCAGGAGGATGAGCAGCACCTTGCCCGCTCCGGAGGAGCGCTCCGGCTCCTCCTCGGACAGGCTCACCTGGGCCTGCTGCGCGGAGGGCACCGCGGCCGGCATCTGCTGGTCCCAGGCCGAGCCGACCTGGCCGGCCGCACCCGCCTCGGGGAAGCCGGCATCGGAGACGGGGGCGTACTCCACCGAGGTGGTCTGCTCCATGCCCGTGGTCGAGTACGGGCTGACGGGCTGCTGCCCGCCCACCAGGGAGTTCTCCGAGGTCATCCGCTCGCGCAGGGACTTCCACTGCGGTGCGGCCGAGTCCTCGCCGTCAACGCCCTCACCCACGGCAATGGCCTCCTGCACCGTGGTCTCCTGGGCGTCTGCCGTCACCTCGCCCAGGCCGTCCACCGACTCGGCGGACTGCCCGGCCTGGGCCGCCTCCTGCCCGGAGGCGACGCTCTCGGCAGGGCTCACGGGCTGGATCGCACTGAGCTCACCGGTGGAGACGTTGACCGTGCGCACCCCCTGGGCCGCGGCGGGGATCCGCACGATGGGACGGCGCACCGAGCCCCCAGTGGCCGCCATCGGCGCCTGCGCGCCCTCGCCCGCAGCGGCTGCCTGTGCTTCGGCTGCCTGCGGCTGGGCACTAGCAGCGTCCTGGACAGGGATCGCATCGGCGGCGCGCACCGCCGCCTCATCAGCCCTCTGGTCGACCGACCAGGAGGGGGCCTCCTGGGCCCCAAGGGCCTCCTGGGACGCAGCGCTCGGCACCGTGCCGGGGGCGCCGTCGGCCTCCTCGGCCTGCACGCCCCAACCGGTCGGGACCGCCTCGCCCGCAGTCTCGGCACCGCTGCCGATACCGCCCTGGGCGGCGTCGGCGGGCACACCGTCAGCAGAGCCCAGTGCTGCAACGCTGGGCACCTGCCCCGTCTCCAGTCGCTCGCGCAGGGAGGAGCGGGTCGGGACCGGGGCGGGCTCGCCATCGGTGCTCACGTGCTCGGCGGCCGCACGCTCGGCCTCCGCCGAGATGATCGGCAGGTCGACGGCGTCCATGAGGCCCGTGGGGAGCTCGGAGATCGCCACCGCCTCGTCAGCGGTCAGGGAGCGCCAGCTCGGGCCCGCCTGACCGGCCTCGGACTGGGGGGCCTGCATGTCGGCGTCGGCACCCGGACCGGCCTCGGCCCCGGACTCGGCCCCGAGGGCGGGCTCGGCGCCCGCACCGGTCTGCGCGACCGCGCCGTAGGCAGCAGGCTCGTGGGAGTCGTGGGGCTCAGGCGCCCCCAAGGGCAGCGCCGTCTGCGGCGCCTCCGCCGGGGACTGGCCCTGGAGCGGGGATGCGGCACTGCCGGCGGTGCCCCACGCCTCCCCGGAAGGCTCCCCGGACTCCCCCACGCGGGGCGCCTGGACGGTGTCGTCGAAGGCGGCGGAGTCCTGGGCGGCCGAGCCGACCGCGGGCACCGAGCTGGGCGTGGTGGGCTGCTGGGAGGAGTCCTGCCCGGCGCCGCGGGACCGCGCCTGCCTGGAGGCAGGAACGTCGGGCTGCTTGGCGGTGGGGTCCTGGAGGGCGCGAGCCTGCTCCGGGGTGATCTCCCCCGCCTCCACAGCGGCCTTGAGGGCCTTGGCCTCCTCCCGCAGGCGCCGCATCTCACGGCGCGTGAGCAGGGGCTGCTGCCCGGTCAGGATGGCCTCGCGCTCAGCTGCCCGCTCGGCCTGTCGGATAGCGCGACGGCTGCTGCGTGGCGCCCGGCCCTGCGAGCCCTCCGCAGCATCGTCTTGCGTCAGGTCGTTCACGCCGGTCTGGTCAGTGCTCACCGTCGTTCTCCTTCCTCAGGGACTGCTCGTGGGCCACCCGCGCCGTCATCGACGTCGTCGATGCGGGGCGCAGAGGCATACGATAGAGCCCGTACTTGCGGATGTACTGCACAACGCCGTCGGGAACCAGGTACCACACCGGGATCCCCTCCCCCACCCGCCGACGGCAGTCCGACGACGAGATCGCCATGGCCGGAACCTCCAGCAGCGAGACGCGATCACGGGGAAGGCCCGAGTCGCTCAGGACATGCCCGGGGCGCGTCACCCCCACCATGTGCGCCAGGCCGAAGATCTCCTCGCTGCTCTTCCAGGTCAGGATCTGCTCCAGCGCATCAGCACCGGTGATGAAGTACAGCTCGGCTCCGGGGTACTCCGCCGTGATGTCGTGGAGGGTGTCGATGGTGTAGGTGGTGCCGCCCCGGTCGATATCCACGCGCGAGACGGTGAAGCGCGGATTGGGGGCGGTGGCGATGACCGTCATGAGATAGCGGTGCTCGGCAGGAGAGACCCTCCGGCCCTTTTTGAAGGGCTGCGCCCAGGTCGGCACGAAGACGACCTCATCGAGGTCGAAGACGTTCTGGACCTCACTGGCCGCCACGAGGTGCCCGTGGTGGATGGGGTCGAAGGTTCCGCCCATGATGCCGATGCGCAGCGGGCGCGCAGGTGTACTCACGCCGTGCGCCTCGCATCATGACTGGCGGTCACGTCCGGTCTCCTCCGTAGTGCGGATTCGTGCAGTTGTTGAATATCCTGCCATGCACCGCAGCGTTTGTGGGCCTCCGCAACGCCCGGAGCGAAGCATTGGCGCCACGTTCTTTGAGCGGTGCGCGAACCGGGACCGACTCAGCCATCACCCGCGCGGGGCGCATCCGGCATCCGACCAGGGGCCGCCTGAGCACGAGGAGCGGCCGCCATGGCCCGCCCCGCGCTCCCCAGGGCCTGGGACCAGGAGCCCAGGGCCGCCGGCAGCACCCGCGGCGCGGGAACGAGCTCCAGGCGCTGGGCGACGCGCTCGCGCAGCGGGGCGAAGAAGTGCTCCTGGCCGGCCCGCATCAGCCCGCCGCCGATGACGACGTCGAGAGGGCCCAGCAGGCAGGCGCCGGTGGCGATGAGGTCGGCCAGCGCATCCAGGGCGGTGCCCCAGATCCGCGCGGCCCGCTCATCGCCTGCCTCCATGGCCCGCAGCACCCCCAGGGAGCCCTCGGAGCGGGCCCGGAGGCCCGCGGGCTCATCGGCGCCCCCGGGCAGGGTGGCGGCGTAGCGCAGGGCCATGGCCGAGGCCGAGGCGATGGACTCCAGGTGAGCGTCGGCCCCGGGGCGGTCCGGATCGGGCACGAGCATGAGCCCGACCTCCCCGGCCCACCCATCGCCGTCGACCGGGGAGCCACCGAGCATGAGCACCGAGGCGATGCCGGTGCCGATGGCGAGGTAGAGGCAGTCGGGGCCACCGGCGCCCCAGCGGCTCTCCGCCCAGGCCCCCGCCCGCACGTCATGGGACAGGACCACCGGCAGGCCCAGCTCGTCCTCCATATGGTCGCGCATGGGCACGTCGCGCCAGCCGAGGTTGACCGAATTGACCGCGATGCCCTCGGACTCCCGCACGATCCCGGGCACGGCCACCCCCACCGAGGGCGCCAGGTCCTCCAGGACCACCGGCGGGCCGCTGGCCCCGCCATCCCTCGCACCATGATGCACCTGCCCGGCGGAGATACGGCCGCGCAGCTCGGCCACCACCCTCCCGACCTCCTGCCTGAGGCCCACCAGAGTGCGGGGCGTGGGGAGCTCTAGGCTGCTCAGCAGCGAGCCGCGGGCGTCGCAGACCACCGCCTTGATCGCCGTGCCGCCCACGTCGACGCCCAGGGCGCAGCACGGCACCGGAATCGGCTGGGGCGCCGCCTCGCCGTCGGGCACGGCTCAGCCCTCATCCTGGGGCAGGATGACGGCGCGGGTCAGGTGGCGGGGGCGGTCGGGGTCCAGGCCGCGGGCCTCAGCGCGGGCCACCGCGACCCTCTGGGCCAGCACGAGTGCGGCCACCGGATCCTGGGGGAAGACGAGGAAGTCGGCGCCGGTGGCGGCCACCTGCTCGGCCATTCCCGCGGGCGCCTCGCCGAAGACCCACACCAGGCGCCCGGGCTGGGCGATGGCGATGGGGCCGTGGCGGTACTCCATGGCCGGGTAGGACTCGGTCCAGGACTGGGAGGCCTCGCGCCACTTGAGCCCCGCCTCATTGGCCAGGCCGAAGCACCAGCCGTCGCCCAGGAAGGAGACCTGCTCGGCATCGATCCAGGCCTGGGGGATCTCCTGGCCCAGGACGGCAGCCAGGTCCTCCAGCGCGCCCTGCAGGTCCTGGCCCAGGCTGGCGCGCAGGAGCATGAGCGCGCTGGTGGCGAAGCGGGTCTGGACCACGGACTCCTCATCGGCGAAGTCCAGGACGATCTCGTCGTCGACGTGGGCGGCGATGGGGCCTCCGCCCACTGCGGTGATGAGGGTCAGCGCCGCCCCTCGGGAGGCCAGGTCGCGGGCGGTCTCCACGATCTCGGTGGTGGTGCCCGAGCGGGACAGGAGGATGATGCGCTCGTAGTCGCCGCTGCGCCCGACGGGGAACAGCGAGGAGGTGAAGGCATCGGAGGAGCCCTGGCCGAGCTCCTCGCGCAGCAGGCAGTAGGCCTGCGCCATGAACCACGAGGTGCCGCAGCCGATGACGGCCACGCGCTGGCCGCTGGTGGGCAGTCCCGGGGCGGGCCGGCCTTCCCGCGTGGCGCGCTCGATGGCGCTGCGCCACACCTGGGGCTGGGATTCGATCTCTACCGTCGTCCTACTGGCCACGCCGCCTCCTGGAGGATCCGAGCGGTGGCTCGCCCACCGCCCACGATGATTGATTGCGACGAGACTACCAGTAGATCTATCATTTTGCATCACAACAATCCGAGCGCTCGGGTCCGACCTGGCCTATGCTGCTGCCGCGAGCACTGCGCAGCGCGGCGCATGGTGCCTACCGCGCCCATCGCGCCGGGGCCGCCATTGCTCATCCATCGCGCATCCACCGCATACTCACCGCATCGTCACTATCGTCACTGCACCGCCACCGAACCGCACACCGCACCACCCCGCAGGAGGGCCCGATGTCCCGCCACGAGCGACTGTCCACCATCCTGGGCATCATCGTCGATGAGGGCAGCGTCCGCATTGACGACATCATCGAGCGGCTGGGCATCTCGGCCGCCACCGCCAGGCGCGACCTCGACCTCCTGGCCAACCAGCAGCTCATCACCCGCACCCGGGGCGGCGCCAACGCCAACCCCACCTCCGCCGAGCTCCCCCTGCGCTACCGCACCTCCCGGATGGCCCAGGAGAAGGCCCGCATCGCGCGTGCCGCAGCGGCCATGGTCGGCCCCGGGGACTGCGTGGGCCTCAACGGCGGCACCACCACCACCGAGATCGCCCGCGAGATCGCCCTCCTGCCGGGCCTGACCGACCCGGACAACCCCGTCACCGTCATCACCAACGCCGTCAACATCGCCAGCGAGCTGACCGTGCGCCAGTGCGTGCGCGTCGTGGTCACCGGCGGCGTGGCCCGGGCCCGCTCATACGAGCTCACCGGCCCCCTGACAGAGCTCATCCTGCCCTCCATCACGGTGGGAACGCTCTTCCTGGGCGTCGAGGGCATCGACGAGCGCGGCACCTACGCCCAGCACGAGGGCGAGGCCGCCGTCAACGCGGCCCTGGCACGCACCGCCCGGCGCGTCGTCGTCGTCTGCGACCACACCAAGCTGGGCGCCACCGCCTTCGCGCTCATCTGCCGCGCTGCCGATATCGACCTGCTCATCACCGACGACGGCGCCCCGGCCGACCAGGTCCAGGCACTGCGCACCGCCGGGATCGAGGTGCGCCTGGTCTAGATCAGCCCGCATGCCCGCAGCCATCCGGCACGATCACCGGCACGGTCAGGGCCCGCCCGGCCGGACCATCGCCGACTGCCGTCCCGGCCGGCACCGCCTCCGGTCGCCCCACGGTCCACCCGCCATCCACCACCGCCAGCCCTCCCAACCCTCCCAAGGAGCCCCCATGCCCCGCAGCACCGGCCGCGTCACCCTGCCCATCCAGGAGGGGATCGACTCCCAGATCCGCGAGCTCGTCGCCCTCCTGGGCGCCGACGCCGTGCGCAACTCCGATGGCACCGACCTGCCCGCCATCGCCTCGGAGCTGGTGGACACGGTCTACTCCACCTACTTCCCCGCCCGCGGCGACCAGGACTTCGCCCTGGCCCACCCCGAGACTCTCATCAACCAGTACCTCATGAGCGATCGGGTGACCGCCGCCAGCGGCGAGCCCCTGGTCATCGATGTGCTCGCCGGCTACTTCGCCGATCAGTTCCAGCCCTGCTACGAGCGAGTGGAGCGATTCTGGGAGGTCATCGACCGCACCACGGGCGAGGTGGTACCGGTGGAGGGCTGGAGCGTGGACCGCGAGCGCGGGACGGTGACCATCGCCGCCCCCAGGGCCTGGCACGTCTACACGGTCTCCTTCCTGGCCGAGCAGCTGTGGGACTCCACGCAGATGTACAACTACATCACCAATGGGTGGCAGGACGATCCGGGGCGGGTCAAGGAGCGGCCCTACGACGTGCGCAAGAACGGGGTGTGGGAGCACACCCGGGCGGCACTGGCGGCCTGGCTGGAGGAGCACCCCGAGGTGGACGTGGTGCGCTTCACCACCTTCTTCTACCACTTCACCCTGGTGTTCAACGCCGAGGGCAGGGAGCGCTTCGTCGACTGGTTCGGCTACTCCGCCTCGGTCTCCCCGCAGGCCATCGACGCATTCGAGGCCGAGTACGGCTATGCGCTGCGCGCTGAGGACTTCGTGGACGCCGGGTACTACAACTCCCCCTTCCGCCCGCCCAGCCGGGCCTTCAGGGACT
The DNA here is from genome assembly GCF_019974135.1 of Actinomyces capricornis. Lineage (NCBI taxonomy): Bacteria > Bacillati > Actinomycetota > Actinomycetes > Actinomycetales > Actinomycetaceae > Actinomyces > Actinomyces capricornis. Next base: position 2,542,648 of record NZ_AP025017.1, on the reverse strand, counting down.
GGATCGACTTCACCTCGCGCTTCGTGGCCCAGCGCGCCAAGGAGCTGGTGGACCTGGTGCATGCCCAGGGCCGCAAGGCGATGATGTTCCTGGGGGACAACTGGATGGGCACCGAGCCCTATGGGCCGCACTTCGCCTCCATCGGGCTGGATGCCGTGGTGGGCTCGGCGGGGTCGGCGGCCACTACCCGCCTCATCAGCGATATCCCGGGGGTGGAGTGCACGGAGGTGCGCTTCCTGCCCTACTTCTTCCCCGACGTGTTCAACCACGACGGCGGCGACCCGGTGGGGCAGGCCAATGACTTCTGGCTGTCCTCGCGGCGTGCGATCGTGCGCCGCCCGCTGGACCGGATGGGGTACGGGGGGTATGTGTCCCTGGCCCTGGAGTTCCCCGACTTCGTGGCCCGCGCGGCCGAGATCTGCCAGGAGTTCCGCGACATCCACGACCTCAGTGCGGGCCGCGAGCCGTGGTGCGCCCCCTTCACGGTGGGGATCCTCAACTCCTGGGGGGCGCTGCGCAGCTGGCAGACCCACATGGTCGCCCACGCCCAGTGGTACAAGGCCTGCTACACCTATGCCGGGGTGCTGGAGTCGCTGGCCGGACTGCCCTTCACCGTGCGCTTCCTGTCCTTCGACGAGGTGCTCGACGGCGGTGTGCCCGAGGACGTCGGCGTGCTCATCAACGCCGGTGCGGCCGCCACCGCCTTCTCCGGGGGGCCGGCCTGGGACGACCCGCGCCTGGCCGAGGTGCTGCGCGCCTGGGTGGCCCGGGGCGGGGGCCTGGTCGGGGTGGGCGAGCCCAGCGCCTGGGACAAGGGCGGGGCCTTCCTCCAGCTCGGTGATGTGCTCGGCGTCGAGAGGGAGCGCCAGCTGACCCTGTCCACGGACCGCTACCCCACACTGGTCCCCCACCACCCGATCACCGAGGACCTGCCGCGCGATGAGCAGGGCCTGGCGGCACTCGACCACGGCGAGGGGGCCGGTGGGGATGTCTACGCCCTGGGGCCGGGCACGCAGGTGCTGGCCTGCACCGAGGGCTCGGTCAGGGTGGCGGCCAACGGCTTCGGGCAGGGGCGGGCGGTCTACTTCTCGGGGCTGCCCTACAGCGATGTCAACTCCCGCACCCTCCAGCGCGCCCTGTACTGGGCGGCGGGGCGTGAGGACCTCATCGAGGAGGGCTGGTGGACCTCCAGCCCGCAGACCGAGATCGCCTGGTACCCGGAGGCGGGACGCTTCCTGGTGACCAATAATGCGCGCCAGGCGGTACGCACCACGGCGCGCGGCCAGGGCCGCACCTGGGACCTGGAGATCGGGGCCATGGGCTGTCGGTGGGTCGACGTCGAGCCCCAGCAGGCCGGATAGCGCGGGCAGGCCGGGCCCGGGAGTGTCGCGGGGCGTGACGACGCCGCCGGCGGCAGGCTCGAAACCGGTTCTGGGGGCGGTCTGACCAGGGCATTCACGAGTTTAAGAACTCTCTCATCCTGTCCTCATCCTCACCTTGCGATGGTTCACCAGGCTTGCAGTGTGGCCCGGAGTAGGGCCTCCTGCACTCCGCTCGCAGGCTGATGATGAAGAGGTGCCTCCTATGAACGCCGCCCCCATCCGGGTGATGCTCTACAGCCATGATGCCCAGGGCCTGGGCCATCTGCGCCGCAACCTGGCGCTGGCCCACCACTTGGCGCAGCAGCTGCCCGACATCGCCTCCACCGAGGTCACCGGCCTGGTGGCCACCGGCCTGACGCCCGATGGGAGCTTCGAGCTCCCCCAGGGCTTCGACTGGCTGGTGCTTCCCGGGGTCAAGAAGACCGGGGGCATGTACCTGCCCCGCCGGCTGCGGGCGAGCCGCGATGAGCTGGCGGTGCTGCGCTCCAGCCTGCTGGAGGCCTCGCTGCTGTCCTTCGCCCCCGACCTGGTCATCATCGACCGCCACCCCTACGGGGTGCGCCAGGAGCTGCGCGAGCCCCTGAGGCGCTTCAAGCGCACCCACCCGGGATCGCGCGTGGTGCTGGGCCTGCGCGAGATCCTGGACTCCCCTGACACGCTCGCCCGTGAGTGGGCCTCGCTGGGCTCCGGTGAGCTGCTGCGCGAGCTCATCGACCAGGTGTGGGTCTACGGCGACCCGAAGGTCCACAACCTGGTGGACACCGGAGAGGCCCCCGGGGTGCTCAGCGACCGGATCCGCTTCACCGGCTACCTGGCCCACGGCCGCTCCCGCCTGGAGGACTCCCAGGCCCAGGCCACTGCGCTCGACGAGCCCTTCGTCCTGACCACCGCCGGGGGCGGCTCCGACGGCTTCGGCCTGCTCATGGAGGCCGCTGCCATGGAGCCCCCCGCAGGCCACCAGCATGTGGTGGTCTCCGGCCCCCAGCTCAGCGACTCCGAGTTCGCCAAGGTGGCCCGCAGTGGCGGCCCGCGCACCCTGGTGCGGCGGACCTGGCCGGGGCTGAGCCGGCACATCAACGACGCCTCGGCAGTGATCTCCATGGGTGGCTACAACACCGTGTGCGAGATCCTGGCCACCTCCACCCCCGCTCTCCTGGTGCCCCGCGAGGTGCCGCGCCTGGAGCAGCTCATCCGGGCCAGCGCCCTGGAGCAGTCCGGGGCGGTGGACCTGCTGCGCTCCGAGGATGCGGACTCTGCGGCCCTGACCCAGTGGACGGCGGCGGCCGTGGAGCGCCCTGTCAGCCGCGACCACATCGACCTGGCCGGGCTGAGCACTGTGCCCGGACTGGCGCACGAGCTCATCACCAGCCCGGCCACGACCGCAGGGGCCCCGGCATGACGCGCATCGGCTATATCCTCAAGGTCTACCCCCGCTTCTCCGAGACCTTCATCGTCACCGAGATCCTGGCCCGCGAGGCCCAGGGGGACGACCTGTCCATCTACGCGCTGCGCCCCACCACCGATTCCCGCTTCCACCCCGAGATCGCCCGGGTGCGGGCCCGCGTCACCTGGGTGCCGCGCCCCCTGAGGGCCATCGACATGTGGGCCCAACTGGCCCAAGGCCTGAGCCAGGAGTCCGACCGCGAGCGCTTCGCACAGATCCTGCCGGTGCTGGCCACGCTGCCCGGGGACGAGGTGGCCCAGGGCGTGGAGCTGGCCCGCCAGGCGCGCGCCGACGGCGTCACCCACTTCCACGCCCACTTCGCCTCCCTGGCCGGGCGCATGGCCTGGATCGCCTCGGCGCTGACCGGCATCCCCTACACGGTGACCACGCACGCCAAGGACATCTTCCACGAATCGGTGGACCAGGCCTGGCTCAAGCGCATCTGCGCCGATGCGGACCGGGTCATCGCCATCAGCCGCTTCAACGAGGAGTTCCTGGGCTCCCTGCTGGAGGGCTCGGGGGCCAGGATCTCCCTGCGCTACAACGCCCTGGAGCTCGACCGCTTCCCCTTCGTCCCGCACGCGGCCCCCACCGCCCCCCTGCGGGTGTGCGCCCTGGGCCGCCTGGTGCCCAAGAAGGGCTTCGCCGATCTCATCACGGCGGTGCGCCTCTTAGTGGATGACGGCGTGCCGGTGCGCCTGGAGATCGCCGGGGACGGCGAGGAGCGCCAGGCCCTGGCTGCTCAGGTCCGGGATCTGGGCCTGGGCGAGCAGGTGAGCTTCCTGGGGCCCCTGACCCAGGCCGAGGTGCGCGAGCTGCTGGCCCGCTCCGATATCTTCGCCGCGCCCTGCATCGAGGCGGCCGACGGCAACCTGGACGGGCTGCCCACGGTGGTCCTGGAGTCCATGGCCTGCGGCACGCCCGTGGTGGCCACGTCCGTCTCGGGCCTGCCCGAGGTGGTCCGCGACGGTGCCACCGGGATCCTCCTGCCTCCGGGCAGGCCGATCGATCTGGCGGCGGCCCTGGAGCGGGTGGCCTCGGGCGAGGTGGACACCGCGGCCCTGGCGGCCGGGGCGCGCCGCCTCATCGAGGAGCAGTTCGACTCCCGTGAGCAGGCTGCGGCCCTGTCGGCCTGGCAGCGCCACGGCCAGGAGGGTGAGTGAGAATGCGCATCGCCTACATCTGCATGGATCCGGGCATCCCGGTCTTCGGCACCAAGGGGGCCTCGGTCCACGTCCAGGAGGTCATCCGCGAGATGCGGGCCCTGGGCCACGAGGTGGTCCTGTATGCGGCGCGCTTGGGCGACCACCGCCCCGGCGACCTGGACGATCTGGTCGTGGAGCACATCCCGGTGCGCGCCCAGGACCCGGCCCTGCGCGAGCGGGCCCAGGTCCGGGCGGCCCAGCACGCCGTGGAGCTGGTGGTCGGCCAGGGGGCGGACCTGGTCTACGAGCGCTACTCCCTGTTCAGCGCCGCGCTGTCCGGGATCGTCGAGGAGCTGGGCATCCCCGGGGTCCTGGAGGTCAACTCCCCCCTCATCGAGGAGCAGCGCGAGCACCGCAGCCTGGCTGATGAGTCCCTGGCCCGGCGGGTACTGCGCGCACAGGTCTCCAGCGCCACGAGTGTCGTGTGCGTCTCCGATCCGGTGGCGCAGTGGGTGCGCTCGGTCGTCGTCGACGGCGAGGAGGGCCCTGCGGGCGATGGCGCCGTGGCCCCGGCCCCCCAGCACGTGCACACCGTCCCCAACGGGGTGAGCGTGCGGCGCATCCAGCCCCAGCCCGAGGCCGCCGACGGCCCCGACGGCGTTGTGGTCACCTTCGTGGGCACCCTCAAGCCCTGGCACGGAGTCGCCGACCTGCTGGAGGCGGCCAGTGCCTCCCAGGGCGGCTGGAGCCTGCGCATCCTGGGCGACGGCCCGCAGATGGACGCCCTGCGGGCCCGCGCCGCCGAGCTGGGGGTGGCGGTGGACTTCCGCGGTGCGATCCCGCCGCAGGACATGCCCGCCCACCTGGCGGGCTCGGCGATCGGGGTGGCGCCCTACCCGGACCTGGGAGGCGAGGAGCAGCAGTACTTCTCCCCCCTGAAGGTCCTGGAGTACCTGGCCGCCGGACTGCCAGTGGTGGCCTCCGCCGTCGGGCAGGTGCCCCTGCTGCTGGAGGGTGTGGGCGTGCTGGTACCGCCCTCTGACCCCGTGAGCCTGGCCCGCGAGCTCGACGCCCTGGCCGCCGAGCCGCAGCGGCGCGCCGACCTGGGGCGCCGTGGCAGGCGCCGTGCTGAGGAGCGCCACTCCTGGAGCTCGGTGGTCTCCACCATCCTGGCGACGGTGGAGGTGCGATGAGCACGGCTGAGCGCAAGGGCGCTGAGGAGCGCAGCGGCGATAGCCACGCTGGTCGCGGTGCCGAGGGCGGGACGGGTCGGGGTGCTGAGCGCCCTGGGCCCTCGGCCACGCGCCAGACGCTGCGGCTGCTGCGCCCCGACGCCGCGCCCCAATGGCGCCTCATGGTCGGCGGAACCGTGGCCCTCCTGGCGGAGGTCGCCTTCCGGGTCCTGGAGCCCTGGCCCATGAAGATCGTGGTGGACTCCGTGGTGGCCTCCCTGGGCACCAGCACTGGGACCGCACCGGCCGGCCTGAGGATGCTGCTGGGCCTGGGGGCCGTCCTGGTCGGGATCGTTGCGGCTCGGGCACTGTGCAACTACCTGGCCACCGTGGCCTTCGCCCTGGTGGGCTCGCGCACCGCCGCCTCCCTGAGGGCCCGCGCCTTCGAGCATGTCCAGGGCCTGTCCCAGCAGTTCCACGCCCGCAACCGCAGCGCCGATACCGTCCAGCGCCTCATCTCCGATGTCAACCGCATGCAGGAGGTAGCGGTCACCGCCGGCCTGCCACTGGCCGCCAATGTGCTGACCCTGGTGGTCATGCTGGTGGTCATGGTGGTGCTCGACCCCCTGCTGGCCATGATCGTGGTCCTGGCGGTGGGCGCCTTCGTCCTGACCTCCTCGGGCTCCTCCAAGCGGATCACCGCCGCCTCCCTGCGCAGTCGCCGCTCCGAGGGGA